>JBBIMW010000015.1:28825-53538 GCA_037444185.1 Peptococcaceae bacterium
TCGGGGGGGAAATTGTATCCGCCGATTCCATGCTGATATACCGAAAGATGGACATAGGCACCGCAAAGCCGGACCGGGAAGATATGGGCCTGGTACCGCACCACATGATTGACGTGGTGAATCCCGATGAAGAATATAATGCCGCCCTGTACAGCCGTTCGGTCAAAACCGTCTTTCAGGGAATCCGGCAACGGGGGAGGCTGCCCATACTGGTGGGGGGCACCGGACTGTACATCAAGGCGGTGATCGACGGATATAGCTTCACCGAGGCGGGAACAGACCGCCACCTGAGGGAAAGGCTGATGGGGGAGTGCGCGGTCCTGGGCAGGACCGCCCTGCACGGGAAGCTTATGGAAATAGACCCGCAGACCGCCGCCAGGCTTCACGAAAATGATGTTAAAAGGGTGGTCAGGGCCCTGGAGGTTTTTTATCTGACCGGTAAAACACTGTCCGCCGGAGCCGGGAAGGAAGAGGATCCCCAATTCGACCTGCTGATATACGGGCTGACCATGGACAGAAAGGAACTGTATTCCAGGATAGAAAAAAGAGTGGATAAAATGATGACCCGGGGGCTGGTGGAAGAAGTCAGGGGACTCCTGGCGGCGGGATACTCCCCGGGCCTCGCCTCAATGCAGGGGCTTGGCTACAAGGAAATAATACATTACCTGAAGGGGGAAACAACCCTGGACCGGGCGGTGGATATGATTAAAAAACACACCAGGCGCTTCGCCAAGCGCCAGCTCACCTGGTTCCGCAGGGACGGCAGGATAAAATGGCTGGATGTGGGGCTTTTGGGGGTGGATGGAGTGTCTGGAGAAATTGCCGGCTCCGCAGAAGGAGTATTCAAAGCAGTGTCGAAGAAGTAATTAAGCAATAGTAGAAAAAAATACCAATGGAGGGACCATTATGACAAAAACACAGATAAACCTGCAGGACGCATTTTTAAACCAGGTGAGAAAAGAAAACATTCCCGTCACCATATTCCTGGTCAACGGCTTTCAGTTAAAGGGAATGGTCAGGGGATTCGATAACTTTACGGTGATTCTGGAAAGCGACGGCAAACAAATGATGGTGTACAAGCACGCCATATCCACCGTAAGCCCCTTGAGGCCAGTCAATACATCCTTTTCCGAAACAAAACCGGTTTGAAGGAACATCCATCACAAAGAATGGTCTCTCTGTCGGGAGACTTTTCTTTTTTAAAGCCGGACATACGACGTTCAAAAAACGGGAATTCCCGGAGTCAAACCCGCACCCTCCCGTGCGTATAAATATTTATAGGCTAACGGGGGGAAGTGTTTTGCTTGAAATTTAACATACGGCACAGACCTTCATCCGCACCGCCTCAAAAAGGCTGTTTTCCCGAGCACAAAAGACCCCTGCAGCCTCCCAGGGCCGGCGACGAGCGCAAAAAAGGCCAGAGTGTCGAAGAAATATTCCATGAACTGAACTCCCTGGTGGGACTGGAAAAAATTAAACTACTGATCGAAGAAATATACGCCTTCGTGGAGATTCAGAAGAAAAGGCAAAAAGAGGATCTGGCCATTGAGAACACCGTACTGCACATGATCTTCAAAGGCAACCCGGGAACCGGAAAAACAACCGTGGCCAGAATCATCGGCAGGCTTTTCAGGGAAATGGGGGTCCTTCAAAGGGGCCATGTGCTTGAAATAGAAAGGGCCGACTTGGTGGGGGAATACATCGGGCACACCGCCCAAAAAACCAGGGAACAAATTAAAAAAGCCCAGGGCGGTGTACTTTTTATTGATGAGGCATACTCTCTGGCCAGGGGCGGGGAGAAGGATTTCGGCAAGGAGGCCATTGACTGTCTATGCAAGGGAATGGAGGACGGCAGGGACAGCCTGGTACTGATCCTGGCCGGCTACACCGACGAAATGGACTGGTTCCTGGAGACCAACCCCGGGCTGAGGTCCAGGTTTCCCATCCACCTGGCATTTCCCGACTACACCACCGCCGAGCTCCTGGACATCGCCGCCATGATGCTGAAAAAGCGGCAGTACATAATATCCGCACCGGCCAGGGACGAGCTGAGGCTGATAATAGATATGAAGTCAAAAAAACACCAGCACAACGGCAACGCCCGCCTGGTGAGAAACGTCATCGAGCGGTCGATGCGCAGACAGGCGGTAAGATTGATCGGCAAAAAAGATATTACCAGGGAAGACCTGATGACCATAAACAGGGAGGACCTGCTCAAAGCCTGGGAGGACTTGTGAATAGAGGTGTTATCAATTATCACCGCAGATCTGTTGGACAAACTGGCCGCTGAAGTGGACGGGGAGATCCGGGAAATAAGCCGGGAGATTGAAAAGAAGGCTTACGCCCATCACAAAAAAGTGCTGGGGGAATTTATCAGGGCCGGAGTGGGCGATCACCATCTGAAGGGAGCCACGGGCTACGGTTACAACGACACCGCCCGGGACAAGCTGGAGGAAATATATGCCGGCATCTTCGGGACAGAATCCGCCCTGGTAAGAAGCCAGATTATAAGCGGCACCCACGCCATAGCCCTGTGCCTGTTCGGTGTGCTGCGACCGGGCGACGAACTGCTCTCGGTGCAGGGTGAGCCTTACGACACCCTAGTGAAAATGATCGGCATCCGGGGCCGCCTTCCGGGTTCCCTGGCTGATTTGGGAATAGCATACAGACAGGTGGATCTCCTGGAGGACGGCGGCTTCGACCTGGATGGCATAAAAAGGGCCGTGGGGGAACGCACCAGGATGGTCTACTTACAGAGGTCCAGGGGATATTCCCTGAGGCCGCCCTGCAACATCGACACCATCGCCGGACTGATAGAGTTTCTACGGGAATGTAAAGGGGACCTGATTGTCTTTGTGGACAACTGCTACGGGGAATTCGTCGAGGTGCTGGAGCCGACGGAAGCCGGCGCCGACCTGGCGGCCGGTTCACTAATCAAGAACCCCGGCGGCGGCCTCGCCCCTTCCGGGGGATACGTGGCCGGGAAAAAACGCCTTGTCGAACTGGCCGCCGCAAGGTGGACGGCTCCGGGAGTGGGTTCCGAAATAGGTCCCTCCCCGGACAACATCAGATTACTTTACCAAGGGCTGTACATGGCCCCCCGCTGCGTGGCCGAGGCCCTTCACGGCGCGGTATTCACCGCCAGGCTCTTTGAAAGGCTGGGCTACAAAACGGTTCCTTCATACAGCGAGCCCAGGTCAGATATTATCCAGGCCATAGTGCTGGGTTCCGAAAGTAATGTTATAAAATTTTGCAAAGGTATTCAGTCGGCATCTCCGGTGGATTCGGGCGCCGACCCCTTGCCCGGGGATATGCCGGGATATGAAAACAAAATAATCATGGCTGCGGGTACCTTCGTCCAGGGGGCGTCGCTGGAACTCAGCGCCGACGCGCCCATGCGGGAACCATACGCAGTCTACCTGCAGGGAGGGCTTTCCCGGCATTACACAAGACTGGCGGCAATTAACGCCGCCCTGTGGCTGGAGGGCATAAGGGCGATATAGGAGAGTGATCCGGACGGCGTCAAGAATGTGCTAAACAGGGAGGTATTCCAGCCCCAAAAATAGAATATTTAAAACAATGATAAGAAAAAGCATGAATTTTAAGTTAAGCACAAAAATAGTCATTCTGTCATTCTGTTCTGTCTTTCTGGTCATACTTGTGGGCGGTTCCGTGATGGTGAAAAAGGTCGCCCAGAACATGAAGGACGAGATGGGCAAGAGAGCTTTGGCCATTGCCAGGACCCTGGCCCAGATGTCTGTTATACAGGAAAATATCGAAGTCGGCGGGGGCTGGACGAAAATACAGCCCGTGGCCGAGAAAACCAGGGTGGCCACCGGGGTTGAGTACATCGTGGTTGTCAACATGGAGGGAATCAGGTACTCCCACCCCCTGGCCGACCGGATAGGGCGGCCCTTCTCCGGGGATGACCTTCTTCCGGCGCTGAATGACAGAGAATACACCTCCCACGCCGAGGGGGTACTGGGTCCGTCGGTAAGGGCCTTTGTGCCAGTCAAGACGGACGAAGGCAACCGGCAGGTGGGGGTCGTGGTGGTGGGCATATTGACCCCCACCTTCACTGGCATAATCAAGTCCCTGCGACTGGAAATATTTCTTATTCTTATACTCTGCCCATCCCTGGGTTTCATTGGTTCCATATACCTGGCCGGGAAAATAAAGGAGGCCATGTTCAGAATGGAACCCGAGGAGATAGCCCGCCTGCTGGAGGAAAGGACCGCCATCCTCCAGGCCATCGGAGAAGGCATCATCGCCATTGACAGGGACAGCAGAATTACCATAGCCAATCAGGCCGCCGGGAGGATACTGGGAATTCCGGATGAAGAAATGGTGGGCAAATACATAAAGGATGTGCTGAAGGAAACCCACCTGCCCAGGGTGCTGAAAAGAGGGGAGCCTGAGTACAATCAGGAAAGGCTAATTAGAAACACCGTGATCATCAGCAACCGCGTGCCGGTACGGGTTAACGGGCAGGTGGTGGGAGCGGTGGCCACCTTCCGGGACCGTACCGAGATTCATCGGCTGGCGGAGGAACTCACCGGGGTCAAAGCCTTTGTAGACGCCCTGAGGGTGCAAAATCACGAGCACCTGAACAGGCTGCACACCATTGCCGGACTGATCCAGCTGAAACAGTACCACGAAGCCACCGAATACATATTTAATGTGACGGAGGAACAGCAGAACATCACCGCTTTCCTTGCCAGGAGAATAAAAAACGCCGGCGTGGCCGGCCTGTTGATGGGTAAATACGGCAGGGCCAAGGAACTTAAGGTGAGCATGGTCATAGATAAAAAATCAAGCCTGTCCGGTCTCCCCGATAAAGTTGACAGCAACGCGCTGGTGGTGATTATCGGCAATATGCTGGAAAATGCCCTGGAGGCGCTGAAAAGAAGTGATGGTGCCGATAAAAAACTGTATTTTTACATCTCCGACCGCGGCGGCTGCCTTAAAATAATCGTCCGCGACTCCGGGCCGGGCATACCCGAAGAACTGTCGGACATGATTTTTGAAAACGGATTCAGCACAAAGGAAGAACAGGGCCACGGCCTGGGCCTGTACATCGTAAAGGAACACGTGGCTGCGGCGGGCGGAACCATAACCGTCCATTCCCCGCCGGGAGAATGCACTGAATTTACCGTCACCATACCATACCATGCCGTTCCGGAGAGGTGTCCGGTTTGAATGAGATAAAAGTGATTATAATCGAAGACGACCCCATGGTGGCAGGGGTGAACTGCAAATTCGTCAACTCGGTGCCGGGATTCAGGGTTGTGGAAATAGCCGGTAACGCCGGAGAGGGACTGGCAAAAATAATATCCCTCAAGCCGGATCTGGCCTTGATCGACGTGTACCTGCCGGACCGGGACGGACTTACAATGCTTCAGGAGATTCGAAGAATCCAGGCGCCGACGGACGCCATACTGGTTACCGCCGCCCAGGATGTGGAAACCATCGAGGGTGCCTTCCGGTACGGAGCCGTGGATTATATATTAAAGCCCTTTGAATTGAACAGGCTTAAGATGGCCCTGGAATCATACGCGTCAATGCGGACCAAACTTAAGACCCTCAAGCCCCTGAGCCAGGACGAGATCGACCGCCTGAAAGCCGGTCCCCCTCCGGCGTCGCCGGACTGCGGCGAAGTGGGGGAGGTGCCGAAGGGGCTGAACGATCTGACCATGAAACAGGTGATGCTGTACATGATAAAATCCAAAAACCCTCTGTCCGCCGAGGAGGTGGCCGAGGGGTTGGGCCTGGCCAGGGTGACGGCCAGAAGGTACCTGGAGTATCTGGATGAAATAAACAGGGTCAAGGTGGACCTGCAGTATGGCTCGGTGGGCCGGCCGATGAAAAGATATAAGATTATCTAACATGTCTTCTGTCACACGGGGGAATGGGCGAAATGCACTTCAAACAGATGCTCGGGCTTTCGGTTATACTCCTGGCCCTGTCTATGGGGTCCGGCTGCCGGGAAAAAAGGGTGGACCTGGAACAGGTCAGGCCCGGAGAAAAAATAGTGATCAAGTTTTCCCACGTGGTGGCGGAAGACACTCCCAAAGGCCTGGCGGCCAAAAAGTTCGCCGAGCTGGCGGAGAAAAGAACCGGCGGCAGGGTTGAAGTGCAGGTATTTCCCAACTCCACCCTTTATGCCGACGGCGAGGAAATAAAGGCCCTGAGCAGCGGCGCGGTGCATATAATAGCTCCTTCCACATCGAAACTGGGGGATCTGTTTCCCCGCTGGCAGGTCTTCGATATGCCTTATATCTTTGAAACAACAGATGATATACAAAGGATTATGAAGGGAAACCTTGGCAAGACACTATACGGAGACCTGGAAAACGGTGGCATATACCCGCTGGCATTTTGGGACAACGGTTTCAAACAAATTTCCAACCGGGTGAGGCCCATGGTGCACCCGTCCGATTTCAACGACCTCACCTTCCGTGTTATGATCAACAGCGTCATACTGGAAGAACAATTCAGGCTCCTGGGGGCCACACCGGTTCAAATAAGGTTCAACGAGGTTTATCAAGCCCTTTCCTCCCATATGGTGGACGGGCATGAGAACACCTTGTCCAATATAGTCACCCACAAATTCTACGAAAGCCAGCCCTACCTGACGGTAAGCAACCACGGATTTTTAGGCTACGTGGTGATGGCGGACAAAAAATTCTGGACGGAGCTGCCGCCGGACATCCGGAAGCAACTGGAGGAAATCATGGCGGAAGTCACCGGGTGGGAGAGGGAACAGGCCAGAATAATCAACGACCGGGACATGAAGGTGCTTATGGAATCCGGCAAGGTTAAAATACACTTTCAAACGCCGGAGGAGAGGGAGGAGTGGAAATGGGCGCTTAGGGGCCTGGAAAAAAAGATGACCGAGATATTGGGCCCTCAGTTGTTCAAAGAACTCGGAGGCAACTAAAAAAGTCCACCCGGCTTTCCCCGCGGCAAAACCGTCAGTACCTCCGCAGCAGTCCCACCACTTTGCCCAAAATCGACACATCCACGGCAATGATGGAGTTCATGGACCTGTTTTCGGGCTTCAGTCTGACGTGGTTGTTTTCCTTGAAGAACCTTTTTACGGTGGCCTCGTCCTCAATCATGGACACCACTATATCGCCGTTACTGGCGTTGTGCTGCCTTCTGACAACCACCAGATCACCTTCGTGAATGCCGGCCTCTATCATGCTGTCACCGCGCACTTTCAGCATAAAGAATTCTCCTTCACCAAAAAAGGAGGCCGGCAAGGGAAGGGAGTACTCGCGATTTTCATCTGCCAGAATGGGCAGACCGGCAGCGACCCGGCCAAGGACTGGAACCACGCTTATCTCCCCTATCCCGCCGTCGCCGCCCCTGACCGGGTCTCCCACCAACTCCACGGCCCTGGGCTTGGTGGGGTCACGGCGAATGTACCCCTTGTCTTCAAGTCTCTTCAGATAACCGTGCACTGTGGAACTGGACTTCAAACCAACGGCGGCGCCTATTTCCCTTACGGATGGCGGATACCCTTTGGAACGGACGTTCTTTCTGATAAAATCAACAATGGCCGCCTCCCTCTGTGTCAGCTGATCTCCCACAAAAACACCAGCCTTTCCATTTTCTAAGCAGCATTATAACACAAAACCAAATAAAGCAAAACACCTGTTCGTAAAAAAATAAATATTTTATATTTTTTAGAAGGAATGGGCTTGATATGGTCGAAGTATTTTTAAAAAGGTGAAGAAGATATGTCGAAAATCAAAGTGGCCATTGTGGGTTCCGGAGAAGAGGGACGGTCGATGTACAAAATGATCCGGGCCGTTCCAGAAGTCGAGGTGTCCGGACCATACTGCGAAGATAACGCCTCCTTCGCGGCGGAGCGGGGGAGGCGGCCGCGCCGGCTGGCCGACCTGGCCGGTGACGGCGTAATTGACGTGGTCATATTGACCCGGGGGGCCGAGAATACAAAAGAAGAAATCCTCCGCCTGATAAAGCCCGGCACCTCCCTGGTGGAGGCCGGTGCGGTGAATCTGATTGCTTCCCTTTTGAAGGAAAAGGAAAAATTGCTTGAGTTCAAAAAAATTCAAAGCGAGCTGACCATAATACTCAATTCGGTCCATGAAGCCATAGAGGTGGCCGACACCGACGGCGTAATCAAATACGTCAACCCCGCCTTCACCAGGATTACCGGCATACCGGAGCATGAAAGAATAGGAAAGAACATATTTCTGGTTTCCCCGGAAGGCGCCCTGGCCACGGTGCTCAGAACCGGCAAAAACATTTTCGGGCACAGGATAAGGGTGGGAGGAAGCAACTCAGAGGTCATATCCAACGCCGCCCCGATTTATGTGGACGGGGGTATGATCGGAGGGGTGGTGGTGTTCCAGCATCTCACCGACGTGATGAAGCTGATGGAAGAGCTTCGCAAATCTACATCCCTGATAGAAAACCTGTACGAAAAACTGGGACAGATCACCACCAGCAAATACACATTCAAAGACATACTGGGCACCAGCAATGAGATTAAAAAAAGCATCCAGGTGGCCGAACGGTCTGCCAGGTCCAATTCCACAGTTCTTCTTCTGGGGGAAAGCGGCACCGGCAAAGAGCTGTTCGCCCACGCCATACATCATGCCAGCCCCCGCCGTGAAAAGCCCTTCATCAAAGTGAACTGTGCCGCTATTCCAGAAAACCTGCTGGAGAGCGAGTTTTTCGGATACACCAAGGGCGCCTTCACAGGGGCCGTCAAATCAAAAATAGGCAAATTCGAGCTGGCCAACGGGGGAACCATATTCCTGGACGAAATAGGCGACATGAGCCTCAACTTACAGGGAAAACTCCTCCGGGTGCTGCAGGAGATGGAGTTCGAAAAGGTAGGCGGCAACCAGACCATAAAGGTGGACGTAAGGGTTATAGCTGCCACCAACCGGAACCTCAGGGAGCTGATCAGACAGGGAAGATTCCGGGAGGATCTGTATTACCGTCTCAACGTAGTTGAAATCACCATCCCCCCCCTGAGAAGCCACAAGGAGGATCTGCCCCTTTTATGCAACAACCTGATCATCAAGCTGAACAGAAAACTGGGGAAAAAGGTGAAGGGCCTTTCCAAGGACGCCGAAGAGGCGCTCTTCAGCTACAACTGGCCGGGCAATGTGCGGGAGTTGGAAAATGTTATTGAAAGGGTGATGGTAACCGCTGACGACGAGGTAATCACCAAAAGGAACCTTCTCCAACACGTCAGCCAGTTTAAAAACAGCACGGAAAAGGACCTGGACATAATTCCCATTGATCAGATGGAGCAAATGCTAATAAGAAAAGCCATCCTCAAATTCGGCAATACAGTGGAGGGAAAAAGGAAAGCCGCCCAGTCCCTGAATATTTCCCTGGCCACACTTTACAATAAAATAAAGAAAATCCATTCGGACAATTAGGATAGTGCCATGAAACCTGTTTTGACGGCACCGGACATGCCGGGCCGGATAAAGCCGGGGGACTGTTTCAACAGCCTACTGGATCAATTGGTAAAATTATAAAAGCCGGATTGCTTCTATAAATTGGAATACAATTGTCCACAATTGTCCACATTGCAATCCCTTAATGCAAAAGGGTTTCAGTTGTTGTATTTCCAGGTCTTATAATCGAATGGAGTACCATTGCTATTTTTAGAGATTTTAAATAGCGTGGAGGCAAGTATCCGTTATGAAATAGGCCGCACGGACAAGCTGCGGGTGCAGGCACGTTTTTTGCAGCGGTTTACTTCTTAAATAATACACAGTCCGGGGGTGTGCAAAATAAAAACAATACACACGAAAGAAATCACCGAGACAGTGGCCCGTTTATGCATAGAGGCCAATTACTACCTGGGCGACGACGTATTGAAGGCCTTCGGGAAAGGCCGGGAGGAAGAGTCATCGCTGACCGGAAAGGATATTCTCACGCAGTTGCTTTTAAACGCTGAAATTGCCGCCCAGGACCAGGTTCCCATGTGCCAGGACACCGGTTCCGCCGTAGTTTTTCTGGATGTGGGGCAAGAGGTCTGGATAGAGGGGGGAAACCTGAGTGACGCAGTCAACGACGGGGTCCGCAAAGGATATGCCGAAGGGTATCTGCGCAAATCCATCGTCGGCCACCCGCTGAACAGGGTCAACACCGGGGACAACACCCCCGCTGTGATACACACCAGAATAGTCCCCGGGGACAGTCTGAAAATAACCGTCAGCCCAAAGGGTGGAGGCAGTGAAAACATGAGCGCCATAAAAATGCTGAAACCCGCCGAAGGGATTGAGGGAATAAAAAAATTTGTCATCGACACCGTGAAATCTGCCGGCCCCAACCCCTGTCCTCCCATTGTGGTGGGGGTGGGAATAGGCGGAACCTTTGAAAAATGCGCACTTCTGGCAAAGGAGGCCCTTTTGCGGGAACTGGGACACCCGAGCCCGCTACCCGACATAGCAGCCCTGGAAAAGGAACTGTTCACGGATATAAACTCCCTGGGCATCGGCCCTCAGGGCCTTGGGGGAAGAACCACGGCCCTGGCTGTGCATGTAGAGCTCTATCCCTGCCACATTGCCAGCCTGCCGGTGGCGGTGAACATCAACTGCCACGCCGCCAGGCACAAGGAAGCCGTTCTCTGATACTATATTCGAATGTGGAGGTGCGTTCAAATTGCCCCAGACACAAATAAAACTGACCACCCCCTTAAGCGACGAAACCGTGGAAAACCTCCGGATAGGACAGAAGGTTCTCCTTAACGGGGTTCTATTTACCGGCAGGGACGCCGCACACAAAAAGATGGTTGAACTGCTGGACCAAGGCAAGCCCCTGCCCATCGACATAAAGGGACAGGTGATATACTACGTGGGTCCTTCCCCGGCCAAGCCGGGTCAGATCATCGGGTCCGCCGGCCCCACCACATCGGGCAGGATGGACTCATACACTCCCAAACTCATTGCCCTGGGACTGAAGGGAATGATCGGCAAGGGCAAAAGGTCCCAGGAAGTGATCAAGGCCATCAAGCAGCATAAATCAGTGTACTTCGCAGCCGTGGGCGGAGCGGCCGCCCTTATTTCCAAGAGCATAAAAAGCTGCCGGGTGGTGGCTTACCCAGAACTGGGGCCGGAGGCGATACATGAGCTTTACGTGGAAAACTTCCCCGTCATAGTGACCAACGACACCCTGGGCGGCGACCTGTACGAAGAGGGACTCAAGATATACGCGATCAAATAAATAGTATCCCAAAAAGGAGAGGTTGTATTGAAGCTTTACGAATACATGGGGAAAAACCTTTTGTCCAGTTACGGCATATCCGTTCCCCGCGGCAAAATGGCCGCCACTCCCGGCGATGCCTCGTCTGCGGCCTCGGAAATAGGTTCGGAAGTGGTGATCAAATCACAGATACTGTCCGGCAAAAGGGGGAAGGGAGGGGGCATACTGTTCGCCTCGACCCCCGAAGAAGCCGGCGTGGCGGCGGCCAGAATACTGGGCGGCTCCATCCAGGGACTGACCGTGGAGTCCGTTCTGGTGGAAGAAAAAATCAATATTGAACGGGAGTTTTATCTTGCCGTCACCGTGGACGGGTCCGCCAAAAAACCGGTGATTATCGCCTCCTCCAGCGGCGGGATGGACATTGAAGAAGTGCCGGACGAAGAAATAATAAAATATCACATCGATGTATTTCTCGGCCTCCAGCCTTACGCGGCCAGGGAGATAACCAGGCGGCTGGGCCTCACCGGCCCCCTGGCCAGGGAAATGCAAAACATGTTGCCCTTATTATACAGAATCTTCAGGGAAAAGGACGCCGAACTGGTGGAGATAAACCCCCTGGTAATAAGCGGCGACAGGCTGATCGCCGCCGACGCCAAGGTGACCATAGACGATGATGGCCTTTTCAGGCAGCAGGGGCTGCCCCGGGTTGAGGAGAGAACCGAAGCGGAACAGAAAGCCCACGCCCTGGGGTTGTCATATGTACAGCTGGAAGGCAATATTGCGGTAATGGCCAACGGCGCAGGAATCACCATGGGCACACTGGATATCATACAGCACTATGGAGGCAGTCCGTCCAACTTCCTGGACGCCGGCGGCGGAACCGGCATGGAAGCCACCGCCAAGGCGCTGGAAATACTTCTGTCCACCAACCCGAAGGTGATACTGATCAATATATTCGGCGGCATCACCCGCTGCGACGATGTTGCCAACGCCCTGATAAAGGTAAAAAACGAAAGGGAAATACCGGTTCCCGTGGTTATCCGCCTGGTGGGCACCAACGAGGAAATTGGAGTCAAAATACTGCAGGAGAATGGGTTCGAGGCATACAAAATGATGCACGAAGCGGCGGCCAAGGCCGTGGAACTGGCAGGGCAGCAGTGAGCAGGGGCAGAGGAAAGGATGAGGTGTATTAATGGCGATAATAATTGACCAAAATACAAATGTGATTGTTCAGGGAGCCACCGGAAACCAGGGGAGGTTCCATATGCGTCAGATGCTGGCCTACGGCACCAAAATCGTGGGCGGCATATCGCCGGGAAAGGGCGGCCTGGAGGTGGACGGGGTTAAGATTTACGACACCGTTTTTGCCGCCATGGAGGACCATAGGGTTGACGCCTCCTGTCTGTTCATTCCAGCCCCCTTGGCCAAAGACGCCGCATTTGAGGCCATAGAGGCCGGCGTCAAGGTGCTGGTGATTATCACCGAGCACATTCCATTGCACGACGAGATGGAAATAATCAGGTTGGCCAGACTCAAGGGCGCCACGGTTATAGGACCGAACACCTTTGGTGTCGTTTCGTCGGGCAAATGTAAAATAGGTATACCCCCAAACCAGTTTTTTGTGCCCGGCCCGGTGGGCGTGGTGGCCCGCAGCGGAACCCTCACGTACGAAATAGTGGGCAACCTAACCGTCGGCGGCATCGGCCAGTCAACGGTGGTGGGACTTGGGGGCGACCGGGTGGTGGGGCTGTCCTTCGTAGACGTATTGCAAAGATTCGAGAAAGACCAGGAAACCAAAGCAGTGGTACTGGTGGGCGAAATTGGGGGAAACCAGGAAGAGGAAGCCTCTCTGTTTATTAAAAAAATGACCAAGCCAGTGGTGGCCTACATAGCCGGAAAGAGCGCGCCTCCCGGCAAAAGGATGGGGCACGCCGGGGCCATTATAGAGCGCGGCAGGGGCACCTTCGAAGGCAAGGTAACGGCGCTGAAGGAGGCCGGAGCGGCGGTGGCCACGCTTCCATTTGAAGTCCCGGCTCTGATCAAGGATAGAATGGGGCTTTAAGTAAGGGGGGGGAAATTTTGTTTGACAAGGACAAAATAGACAGGTACAAAGAAAAAAAAGCGGCCTGGCAGAAAAAGCAGGACGAACAGGTGAAAAAGCGGCCGGAGAGACAGCGGGAGTTCACCACCGACTCTGGGATAAACATCGAAACGGTATATACTCCGGCGGAACTGAACACCGAAAACATTGATTCGAGCCTGCCCGGCGAATATCCCTTCACCAGGGGAGTGCAGCCAAACATGTACCGGGGCAGGCTGTGGACCATGAGGCAGTATGCCGGGTTCGGCACAGCCGAGGAAACCAACCGGCGTTTCAGATATCTGCTGGAACAGGGGCAGACCGGCCTGTCGGTGGCCTTCGACCTGCCCACCCAGATAGGTTACGATTCCGACCACCAAATGTCTGCCGGAGAGGTGGGCAAAGTGGGGGTTGCCATAGACTCCATTATCGACATGGAGACCCTTTTTGACGGCATCCCCCTGGACAAAGTCAGCACCTCCATGACCATCAACTCTCCGGCCGCCATATTGCTGGCCATGTACATAGCCGTGGCCGAAAAGCAGGGCGTGACCCCGGAAAGGCTGAACGGCACCATACAGAACGACATTCTAAAGGAATACATAGCCAGGGGGACCTATATTTTTCCACCGGGCCCCTCCATGAGGCTGATCACTGACATCTTCGCATACTGCGCAAAGAATATCCCCAACTGGAACACCATCAGCATCAGCGGATATCATATCAGAGAGGCCGGATCCACTGCGGTCCAGGAAGTGGCCTTCACTTTGGCGGACGGCATAGCCTACGTAAAGGCTGCCATCGATGCCGGACTGAACGTGGACGACTTTGCCCCCAGGCTTTCTTTCTTTTTTAACGCCCACCTCAATTTTCTTGAGGAGATAGCCAAGTACAGGGCGGCCCGAAGGCTTTGGGCCAAAATAATGAAGGAAAGGTTCGGGGCCAGGAACCCCCGCTCAATGATGCTCCGCTTCCACACCCAGACCGCCGGCTGCACTCTGACTGCCCAGCAGCCCGACGTGAATATAATGAGGGTGGCCTTCCAAGCCCTCAGCGCGGTACTGGGGGGAACCCAGTCCCTGCACACCAACTCCAGGGACGAAGCCCTGGCCCTGCCCAACGAGGACTCCGTGCTCATCGCCCTGCGCACCCAGCAGGTAATCGGCTATGAAACGGGGGTGGCCGATGCCGTGGATCCCCTGGGCGGGTCGTATATGATCGAGAGGCTGACCGACGAAATAGAAGAAAGGGCCAGGCAATATATCGAAAAAATAGACTCCATGGGCGGCGCCCCGGAAGCCATAGAGTACATGCAGAGGGAGATAAAGGACAGTGCCTACCTCTATCAGATGGACATCGAGAGCGGCAAAAAGACGGTCATAGGCGTTAATAAATTTATTCTGGACACCGGAAAGCCCGAGGGGTTGCTCAGGGTAGACCCGGCCGTGGCCCAACGCCAACTGGAGAAGCTGAAAAAACTCCGGTCCGGGAGGGATAACCTCCGGGTGCGGAATATTCTCGACGATCTGGCCGCCGCCGCCAGGGGAAGCGAAAACATAATGCCGCACTTCATAGGGGCGGTTAAGAATTATGCCACCCTGGGAGAAATTTGCGACACTTTGCGGGAAGTGTTCGGCGAATACAAACAGCAAATAGTTTTTTAAGCGGGGGGATCTGCCATGAGCGATAAACCAATCAGGGTATTGGTGGCCAAACCGGGGCTGGACGGCCACGACAGGGGGGCCAAGGTAATCGCCCAGGCCTTTCGTAATGCGGGGATGGAAGTCATATACACCGGACTGCGCCAGACCCCGGACCAGATAGTACAGACCGCCCTCCAGGAGGACGTGAAGGTGGTGGCCTTGAGCAGCCTCTCGGGGGCTCATCTGCACCTCTTCCCGCCGGTGGTGCAGGGTTTAGAAAACAGCAACGCTGGGGATATTCTGGTATTGGGGGGGGGAGTGATACCGGACGAGGACATTCCCCGGCTCAAGGAGGCCGGAATAGCCGAGGTCTTCGGCCCGGGAACGCCCACCGGGACCATAGTGGAGTTTATAAAAGAAAAACTGATCAGGTGACAGGGCCACCGAGGAGGTAAATTGCATGGTAAGGAAAATTGACCACATAGGCATCGCGGTCAGGGACCTGGACGAGGCCATCAGATTTTACGAAGGTGCCCTGGGAATAAAGGTCACAGAAATCGAGGAAGTGCCCGATCAAAAGGTGAGGGTGGCCTTTCTTCCCACCGGCGACAGCGAGGTGGAACTGCTGGAGTCCACCTCCCCTGACGGCCCCATCGCCAGATTTATTGAAAAAAACGGCGAGGGGATACAGCATATAGCCTTCCGGGTGGACAGTGTGGAGGAAAAACTGGCGGAATTGAAAAACAGCGGGGTGCGTCTAATAGACGAAAAACCCCGCCGGGGCGCAGGGGGGGCCATGATTGCCTTCCTGCACCCCAAGTCCACCTTCGGAACCCTGGTTGAAATCTGTGAGCGGAAATAACGGGAGGGGTGGTAATGAGCATCCAGCAAAAGCTTGACAGGCTGAACAGGTTGAGGTCCCGGGTGGTCTCCGGCGGCGGGCCGAAAAGAATCGAAAAACAGCACGAGGCCGGGAAAAAATCTGCCCGGGAGCGCATAGACATGCTTTTTGACGCCGGCACTTTCACCGAGCTGGTGACCTTCGCCGGCGACGAGGACATCGACAACCTAAAAAATCCCGGAGAAGGAGTGGTCGCAGGCCACGGAAAAATTGACGGCCGCACGGTTTTCGCATACGTCCAGGACTTTACGGTGGCCGGCGGGTCTTTGGGCAGGGTCCACGCCGCAAAAATTTGCCGGGTTCTGGATTCAGCCGTGAAGGTGGGGGCGCCGGTAATCGGACTGAACGACTCCGGCGGGGCCAGGATTCAGGAAGGGGTTGACGCCCTCAACGGTTACGGGGAAATATTTTTCAGAAATACCCGGGCTTCCGGGGTTATTCCGCAGCTGTCGGTGATTATGGGGCCCTGCGCCGGAGGGGCGGTATATTCCCCGGCCCTGACCGACTTTGTCATCATGGTGAAGAACACCAGCCAGATGTTCATCACGGGTCCCCAGGTGATCAAAGCCGTCACCGGCGAGGAGGTCAGCATGGAGGTGCTGGGGGGCGCCATGACCCACAACCAGACCAGCGGGGTGGCCCACTTCGCGGCTGAAAACGAAGAGGACTGCATGATATTGATCCGCCGTCTGGTGGGCTACCTCCCTTCAAACTATCTTGAAAAACCGCCGGCGGCCGCCCCGAAGAACCCTGCGGGAAACCGGGACGAACTGCTGAATATTATTCCGGATAGCCCTCACCTGTCCTACGATGTCAAAAAAATAATCCACCTAGTGGTGGATGGAGGGGAATTCCTTGAAGTGCAGCCCTATTACGCCCGGAACGCCGTGGTGGGGTTCTCCAGGATGAACGGTCAGGCTGTTGGCATCATAGCCAATCAGCCTGACTATCTGGCGGGCTGCCTCGATATCAACGCCTCGGATAAAATATCCAGATTTGTCAGATTCTGCGACTGCTTCAACATACCGCTGATCACCTTCATGGATGTGCCGGGCTTCCTGCCGGGCACGGGCCAGGAGTACGGAGGCATCATCCGGCACGGGGCGAAGATGCTGTACGCCTATTCCGAGGCAACGGTGCCCAAGGTCACCATCATATTGAGAAAGGCGTACGGCGGAGCATACCTGGCCATGTGCAGCAGCAGCCTCAGGGCGGACAATGTTTTTGCCTGGCCCACAGCCGAGATAGCCGTAATGGGGCCCGAGGGGGCTGTGAACATCATACACAGGAACGAGATTGCCGGCGCTGAAGACAAGGCCGGAACCATGGCCAGGCTGACGTGGGAATACCGGGAAAAGTTCGCCAACCCCTACATAGCCTGCGCCCGGGGATACGTGGACGATGTCATTGATCCCAGGGACACCAGAAACACAATCCTTGGCACACTGTCCATGCTGGCCGGCAAAAAAGACGAAGGGCCACGGAAAAAACACGGCAACATACCATTATAAACGGCTTGTTCTGCATCCCATGCAAATAATACCATTTTTTAGGAGGTTTAAAATGAAGAGGAAGAAGATCACCATTGTTGGAGCAGGAAACGTAGGCGCCACTTGTGCCCACTGGGCCGCAGCCAAGGAGCTTGGAGACATAGTGCTGATCGACGTGGCCGAAGGCATTCCCCAGGGGAAGGCCCTGGACCTGATGGAGGCCGCTCCCATAGAGGGTTTCGACTGCAATATTGTCGGCACAAACAGCTATGAGGAAACCAGTGATTCCGACCTGATAATAATTACCGCAGGTATTGCCAGAAAGCCGGGAATGAGCAGGGATGACCTGCTGTCCACCAACGCCAGGATTGTGGCCTCCTGCGCCGAACAAGCCGCGAAATACTCACCCAAGGCGTATATGATCGTGGTCACCAATCCCCTGGACATAATGGCCCACGTAGCGTTAAAGGCTTCCGGATTCCCCCCCGGCCGGGTGCTGGGCATGGCCGGAGTATTGGATTCCGCCAGGTTCCGCACCTTCATCGCCCTGGAGCTGGGGATATCCTTCGAAGACGTAAGCGCCTTTGTGCTGGGTGGCCACGGCGACGACATGGTGCCCCTGGTGAGATACAGCTACGCCGGTGGAATACCCGTTGAAAAACTGATACCGGCAGAAAGACTGGCGGCCATCGTTGAGCGCACCCGGAAGGGCGGCGCTGAAATAGTCAATTACCTGAAGACAGGAAGCGCATACTACGCCCCGGGAGCCTCGGTGATACAGATGGCCGAAGCCATACTGAAAGACAAAAAGAGGATACTGCCGGTGGCCGCCTACCTGCAGGGAGAGTATGGTGAGAAGGACATGTATTTCGGCGTGCCCGCCATAATCGGCGGTGAAGGCGTGGAGAAAATAATTGAGGTGGACCTCACCGATGATGAAAAGGTCCAGATTGCCAAATCAGTCAGTTCAGTCCGCAACCTCTTGAAAATAGTTGACTTATAACAGATACGCCGGAAACAGGGTTTCTCGTTGGGGGAAGCCCTGTTTTTAAAACAACTCATGTATATTGTATTCTTTAAAATTCAAAGAAAGGAATGGATGATACATGAAAAAAAGACACGTAGGCATTACCGACACCACGCTGAGGGACAGTCACCAGTCGCTTCTGGCCACCAGGATGAAAACGGCCGACATGGTGCCAATTATCGAAGAAATCGACAATATGGGTTTCCATTCGGTGGAGGTGTGGGGAGGGGCCACCTTTGACTCCTGCATGCGTTTTCTGGATGAAGACCCGTGGGATCGTCTCAAAGTAATGAAAAAACATTTTAAAAACACCAGGCTGCAAATGCTTCTGAGGGGTCAGAACGTGGTGGGCTACAAGCATTACGCCGACGACGTGCTGGACGAATTCATCAAATACAGCGTCCTCAACGGCATGGACATATTCAGAATTTTCGACGCTCTAAACGACGTCAGAAACATGGAAAGGGCCATTCTTACTACTAAAAGGGAGGGAGGGCATGTCCAGGCCACCGTGGTTTATACCATCAGCCCGGTGCACGACTATGATTTTTACATGAAAACCGCCCAGGAACTGCAGCAGCTGGGAGCCGACTCGATATGCCTGAAGGACATGGCCGGCATACTGTCGCCGTACATATCCCATGAAATTATCAAGGGCTGGAAAGAAAGGCTGGACATCCCGGTGCAGCTCCACTCCCACTACACCAGCGGAATGGCCGCCATGTCCTATCTGAAGGCCATAGAGGCAGGGGTGGATGTCATTGACTGCGCCATTTCCAGCATGGCACTGCAGACCTCCCAGCCGGCCACCGAAACCATGGTGGCATCCCTGGAAAACAGCCCCTATGAAACAGGGCTGGACATCACCAAGCTCAACCACATAGCCGGATACTTCAAAGAAGTCCGCAAGAACTACTCCCAGTTCGACAGCTCATCCAGCACCGTGGACACCAATGTTCTGCTTTATCAGGTGCCCGGCGGTATGATTTCGAATTTTGTCAACCAGCTCAAAGAGCAGAACGCCCTGGACAAACTGCCCCAGGTGCTGGCCGAAGTGCCCAGGGTGAGGGAGGACTTCGGTTTTCCGCCCCTGGTGACTCCCTCCAGCCAGATAGTGGGCACCCAGGCGGCCATCAATGTCATAGTGGGCTCCCGCTACATGTTCGCCACCGATGAGGTTAAAAATTACATGCGGGGATTTTACGGCAGGCCGCCGGCTCCGGTAAACGAAGAAGTGCGCAGGAAAATCATCGGCGACGAGGAGCCCGTCACCTGCCGGCCGGCCGACCTCATCCAACCGGAGCTGCCAAGGGCCAGGGAACTGGGCGGGGAATATATACAGAGGCCCGAAGATGTGATTTCGGTGGCACTTTTTCCCCAGGTCGCCCCGGAATTTCTGAAGAAGAAAAAGGAAGCCGCCGTCCAGAACTGAAAAATTATTTTATCATTGCATTGATTTCCAAAATGGCGCTCCCCCGGGGGAGCGCCATTTTAACATAAATTTAAACACAAATGACCATTTTATTAACCAGGGCTTATTTGTCTGTTAACAGATAATATATATCCTGGTGATAATGGATTTTTAAAATAATTTGATATTGTCAAGAGAGGTGATAAACAGATTTTTGTTGAACATTATATTTATCAGGCATTATACCAGACTGGCGAAAAGGAGAGGAAATAATTGCTCAGATCAAAATTGGCAGTTCTGTTGTCCCTGATCATGGCGATGGCGGTTGCCTTGACGGGCTGCGGCGGAAAAACGGAGAAAAAGGAAGATGGTCCCAAGGGCGGCGGCGCCAAAACCACCATAACCGTTGCCGGGTCAACATCAGTGCAACCACTTTCGGACGAACTGGCAAAGGCATACAGCCAGAAAAACCTCAATGTCACCATCAACGTCCAGGGCGGCGGGTCTTCCCAGGGCGTTAAGGCCGCCGCCGACGGCATCGCCCAGATCGGCGCCAGCTCCCGCAAATTAAAGGACTCTGAAAAGAACCTTGGACTGAAAGAAATCAGGGTTGCGCTGGACGGCATCGCCATCGTGGTAAACCCCAAAAACACCGCCATTACCAACCTGACCATGGAACAGGTAAAGGGGATATTCAGCGGTAAAATCACCAACTGGAAAGAAGTGGGCGGAAAAGACTCCCCCATCAGCGTTGTCACCCGTGAAGCCGGTTCCGGTACCCGGGGCGCCTTTGAAGAAATGGTCATGGGTGACGAAAAGATTGCCAGCAAGGCTATTACCCAGGCCTCCAACGGCGCCATAAGAAGCACCGTGGGCGGCGACGAAAAGGCCATCGGCTATGTCTCCATCGGCTTTCTGAGCTCCGACGTTAAAGGCATAAAGGTTGACAACGTAGAACCCACCGTAGAAAATATAAGGAGCGGAGCCTATAAAATCAGCAGGCCCTTCCTGTACCTGACCAAAGGCGAACCCGCAGGTGAAGTGAAGGCCTTCATAGACTTTGTGCTGAGCCCCGCCGGCCAGGAGATAGTGGGTAAAAACTACATCAAAGTGATATAGAAACATATCCCTGCCAAAAAACCGGCTAAGCCGGTTTTTTTGGCATAGTATGGGAAATTATGCTTTCACAGGTCTCCTTATTAATACATAATTAACATACGGTTAACAGCATATTAACCGTAATCGGCAGGATTTCCGGACAAAACAGATAACATTACATTTTATGTCCGTTTTAAATATGCAAAGGATGACATTAAATGAGAAAATATCTGGAAAAATCAGTTGAAAAGGTGCTGTTTTTAAGCGCTGTGGCGGCAATTTTTATTGTTTTGCTGATATTTGTGTTTATTTTTATAGAGGGATTGCCGGTAATAAGCAAATACGGCCTGCTGCATTTCATCACGGGCAGCCATTGGTACCCGGAGGACTCCGTATTCGGCCTTTTACCCATGATCATCGGGTCCATATACGTAACATTGGGATCCCTGGTGCTGGGAGTGCCCCTGGGCATAGGATGCGCCATATTTCTTGCGGAAATGGCCCCGAGAAGGCTGACCATGGTCATCAGACCGGCCATCGAACTGCTGGCGGGAATACCGTCCGTTGTCTACGGTTTTTACGGACTGGTGGTGCTGGTGCCACTGATCAGAGAACTTTTCGGGGGAGCGGGACTCAGCGTTCTGGCAGGTTCGGTGGTGCTGGCCATTATGATCCTGCCCACCATAATAAATATTTCCGAGGACTCCATCAGGGCCGTGCCCAGGGAATTCAAGGAAGGGTCCTTTGCCCTGGGCGCCACGCACTGGCAAACCATTAAAAAAGTGATCCTTCCCACCGCCAGATCAGGCATCATAACCGCAGTGGTGCTGGGAATGGGCAGGGCCATAGGCGAAACCATGGCCATCTTGCTGGTTACGGGCAATGTGGCCGTGGCGCCCAATTCCATACTGGAGCCCGTAAGAACCCTGACCGCCAACATAGCCATAGAAATGGGATATGCCGCCGGCGATCACGCCAAGGCCTTATTCGCCACCGGAATAATTCTGTTCGTATTCATAATTTTGCTAAACGGCCTGGTGGCACTGATCCCCAAAAAGGTGAGTGATTGATTATGAAGACAAACGCCGTCAAAGCCGAAGAAACAATAATCAAGATATTCCTGATTATATCAGTGCTGTTAACCATCGGCAGCCTCATGGCCATACTTTTCCACATACTGAGGGAAGGATTCGGGGTGGTGACATGGGAATTTCTGACCACTTACCCCGAGGATATGGGAAGGGAAGGCGGCATATTTCCTTCAATAATCGGCACCATTTATTTGATCGCCGTCTCGCTATTGTTCGCAGCCCCGGTGGGAATACTGGCGGCCATCCACCTCACCGAATACACCAAAAAAGGCCGCTTGGTGGGCATCATCCGCTACGCCGTGGAAACATTGGCGGGCATACCATCCATTATCTTCGGCCTGTTCGGCTTTGCCTTCCTGGTCATTTTCATGGGCTTCCGCTGGTCTATACTTTCCGGCGGCCTGACCATGGCCATAATGATACTGCCCACCATAATCAGAACTACCGAAGAGGCCATAAAAAGCGTACCCCAAACTTACCGGGAAGGCAGCCTGGCCCTTGGGGCCACCAAATGGCAGACCGTGTACAGAATTGTTATTCCGGCCGCCCTGCCCGGCATAGTAACCGGAATAATCCTGGGCATCGGCAGGGCGGTGGGGGAAACCGCCGCGGTTTTGCTGACCGCAGGCAGTTCATTGAACCTGCCCACATCAATTATGGATCCGGCCAGGGCCCTTTCCATCCACCTCTACACCCTGGCCTCCGAGGGGATTTCCTTTAAAAATGCGTATGGTACAGCCACAGTTCTAATTATTTTGATTCTGATTATAAACGTATCGGCCAACTTAATAATGAACAAAATGACCTCCAGAGCATCCCAATAATTCCGTTATTACTTCCGCACCCTGAAAGAAGCCTGCAAACCGGCCCAGGCTTCCTTTTTGTGTATAGGAATATTTTTTATTACAAAAAATATTCCTATTTCAAAAGGGGGTAGCACAACTTTGAGCATATGTGAAAAACACATTTGGCCGGCGTTTAAAATACTGCTTTCAGCAGGTACGCCAATACAAAAATTAATCGACAGGGGAGGGGGGACACACCTGTTTCTAAACCATCAGGCGGCTGACATATTAAAAAACGACGGTAGGCTCAACACTTTCAGAATCATTAAACAATATAAAACATACATAGACCTCGGCAATATTTGGGCTGACAGCGGCTGGAAATACTTGGCCCACTATTACCGGCCTGGAAGCGGAAAGGGGCTGATACCCTGGATTTCCGCCGTCACCGAAGGCGTGAACCATTTCAATGCTGCACTATACAACTGGAAAAGGGGAAATCCGCAGGACTCCATGTTTTTTCTCGGAGCCGCCGCCCATATAGTGCAGGATATGTGCGTCCCGCATCACGCCATGGGAATTGCCTTCAACGGACATGGTAAATTTGAATTATGGGCCATGCGCAACAAAACAGAATTCAAGATTGACAAATGCGGCATTTATAAAAATTTTAGATGCTTGGATGAGTTAATTCACGGCAATGCCAACATATCCCAGCAATATTATGATGATGTATCGGAATGCGGCAGTACCAATTTTATCCGGGCTGGGAAAGAACTGTTCTACCTGGCCCAGATTACCACCGCACAACTCTTTGATTATTTTATTAAACAGGCCAACTGCGAATGAAATATTTAGTTTTATAAATAATGTGTGAATTTTATAAATATTATTAAAAAATACCTACATACCATTTGGCAAACAAAATATCCTTTTCAGGACAATGTTCCGTCATTTAAAGGACAAATTAATGATTTTCCAATAGAGATAGAATAAAATAATTAGTGAGCTTCTTATATTTAAGCTACTTCGGTTTAGTCTAAAATTTATTTAGGATGACAGAAATGGTAAAAATAGATCCAGAGAAGCTTAAGGGAATATCCAAAAAGTGCATCCTTGACGAGGACAGGGTCTGCGACAACTGTTGCGAGTGCTTCGTATGCGATATCGACCCCGGCAAGGCTTGTGACAATTGCGCAAAATGCCTGGAGTTGGCAGATTTTAATTCCATTGACCTGGCGGACATTCTTTATTCAAAGGATATCTTCAAATACGGGAAGAACGGCAGGAAGAAATCAGCAGCCTCCGAAAAAAACGAAACCACCGCCTTAGAGAAAAGCACGAAAAAGTAGTCGTCTTTTTTTATTTATAATAATTGTTCCGATAAGACATCTTATGTAAACAAACACGTTCATTCAAACTCGAGTTTGACTCGAGTTTGACAGCAAAAGGCCATTATGAGCCGCATTGAACCCTGGAAGCGAATAAAATCAAGGGGTGGTTTTGAAAAACCCCAAAAACGTAGTGCCATGTGGATAAATTTAACATTTATTGGGTAACAGGACATGTTATAATAATAGTGCCATCTGGGGCGCATCGAAGACATGCAGTCGGGCAACCTTGACCGCCTGATCGAAAGCCTGGCCAAGTTCTCCAAGAAGAAATGGGTCCAGGCAAATGGGGCACAGACCTGATCTTCAGAAGTATTTGGGAGAAGATGGGACTGAATTTAATCCTGGAAAAACTCCTGGCCAGAACCGGAATCAGCGCCCCCCTTACCGAAGCGGTATATGCCATGGTTCTAAACCGCATTTCCTACCCACTGTCAAAGCGCGCCGTTAACGAGTGGGTAAATGAAATATACCGGCCTTCCTTTGGCGAATTACAACTGCACCATTTCTACCGGGCACTGGACTTCCTTATTGAAAATAAAGACCTCATTGAACTGGAACTGTTTGAACAGACCAGAAACCTGTTCAACCTGG
>JBBIMW010000016.1:0-43211 GCA_037444185.1 Peptococcaceae bacterium
GGGAGAAACGAAGACCCACAACCACCAGTGCCAGCCCTGCTTGCCGGGTACCTGGGAAAGCACGGTACCGGTTAACTAAGTTATTAAGTTATTTTCCCGTAGCACCCCGTATTACCGGTGCCGGTTGTTAAATATAACGCCGGAATGTTCAACCGTGACGGCCGGGACGCCAATACTGCGATAATATACTTCGGGCGGGTGGATAGAACACCGGTGCCGACTGCCGGGCCTGCCATCCATTTTAAAACATCAACGGCCCTATTTTTACAAAGTATGGCTTCCAAACTAATACTTAATAACTTAGTTAATCGGTACCAAAGAATTCCAATCGGCTAAAAATGGTAAATAGCTCAGTAATTCTTTCGTCCGGTACCCGGCTCGGGTTCGACTCTTTTCCGGTTCGGCTTTATGTGTTTGTTCAGTATCAAGGCCGTCAATACAGTTATCGGAATGCAAAGGCTAAGCCCAATGGAGCCGGCCAGGGACCGGATTATTTCAGCGACAACCATGTCTGAATTAAAAATTTTCACAAAGGGCACTCCATGGGCCATCAACAAAAGCAATAAAGGAATTGCACTACCGGTATACGCCAGTATCAGGGTGCTGCACATCGTGCTCATAGCATCTTTTCCCACATTCATACCTGCGCGCCAGAGCCTGACCGGGGAAATTCCGGGATTTAACCTGATAAATTCCTGAACGGCCGAGGCCACTGAAACACTGGTATCCATAACCGCACCCAAAGTACCTATTAATACTCCGGCAAAGAATATGCCCTGTAAATCCAGCTGAATTGATTTGTCAGTCAGAGCAACCAGGAAATTGGCATATTCAAACTCTATTCCCACGATTTGCGACTGCTTGCCGGTATAATAGGCGAGCAGTCCGGCCAGCGCCACTCCGGATTGGGTGCCGATTACGGCACAGAGGGATTTAAGGTTAAATCCGCATATCAGCGGTATACTGAAAACACTTACCAGAAGGCAGACAACGACACTTCCCCCCAAGGGATTCAACCCCTTGAGCATGGAGGGCAGCAGCCAGTACCATATTAGAAGGGCCATGGCCGTCAAGCTTAAAAGGGCGGCGATCCCGCGGGTCCTCCCGATCACAATCAATACCAGCACAAAGACCGCCACGAGAAAGTACACTGTGCCCTTTCGCTCCAGGCCATCAATATAAGCTTGGCTTAATTTGCCATCCATAGTTGCAGTGCAATAAACCACAACTTTGTCACCCACCCGCAGGTATGGACCCTGGAGGGGGTTGTCAAGACAGGCATTGTGAACTATGGTTCTTGTTTGTCCCTTGAAAGGAGGATCTTCCAGTCTGACCTCCACAGTTTGCCTTATAAAACTGTTGTTCATGACATCCATCAGATTCTTGGCCTGTTCTTCACCGAGAATAGCCGTAACCCTTCCTGTAACATAGATTTCTTTATATTCCTCCTGTTGTTTCGCATTGGCATATATGGCTGGAAAAAGCAATAACACTATAAAAACTATTGAAACCAACCCCACGTTCCGCCAATACCGCGACTCGTATTTAAACAATCGGACCGACCCCTTTAATCAAGATAAAATCACAAAAGCACCGGACGGTCATGCGGCTCCCGGCGGTCTTTAAATTCCACCGGAACCTAAGGGCGTCGCCAATGGCCACCCCGGCAATGCCTCCGGCAATTCTTTCATAAGTGGTCATTCCAACACTCTCCCCGATGCATTATATCCCCCTTCCTCCAGAGAAACCTTTAATCCAATCATACCATAGCCTTCCTTGTTTTTCCTTTATGAAAAAAATAAAAGGGATATTTCAATTTTATGTATTGACTGAATGCTCATTCAATATTAGGCTAATTATATAAAATCTTTAATTAAGGAAGTGTAGTGATGGCTGCCAATTTTCTATTCAACACCCGCGACCACAAATTTATTCTGAAAGAATGGCTGCCCCTGGAACAGGTTCTGTCCTACGATGTTTTCGCCGATTCCTACAGCTTTGACGACATTGAAATGATACTGGACCAGGCATTTAAAATGAGCCGGGATGTTGTGGCGCCCACAAACGAAGAGGGGGACAGGAACCCTGCCAGGCTTGCGGACGGAGTGGTGATCCTGCCTGAATCCTTTAAAAAAGCCTATGATTTTGTTCAGGAAAACGGATGGGGATCCAGCAACCTGGATCCCGAGGGCGGCGCCGCGCTGCCGGAGATTATCCTGACGGCGGTTTATGAAATGCTTTCCGCCGCCAACCCGGCATTCGTCCCCTACGTCGGGGCCTGCACCGGTTCCGCCAGGCTTATCCAGACCTTCGGAAACAACTATACGAAGAAACTATTTCTGAATAAAATGATAGAGGGTGCTTGGGCGGGCACCATGTGCCTCACCGAGCCAAACGCCGGTTCCGACGTGGGCGACATTACCACCAGGGCAATCCCCACCGGCACTCCGGGACTTTACAGGATAAAGGGCGCAAAGTGCTTTATAACAGCCGGCGACCACAACCTTACGGAAAATATTATACACTTGCTGCTGGCCCGCATTGACGGGGCCGCCCCCGGTACAAAGGGCATTTCGCTTTTTGTGGTGCCCAAGCACAGGGTGGATGAAGACGGCAGAATAACCGGACCCAACGATGTGACCACGGTGGCGGTGGAGCACAAACTGGGGCTCAAGGGATCGGCCACCTGCATGCTTAGCTTCGGCGACAACAACGACTGTTACGGCTGGCTGCTGGGCAACCCTCCCGACGAAAAGGGCCGGGGAGAAGGCATGGCCCAAATGTTCCAGATGATGAACGGTGCCCGTTTTGAAACCGGGCTGATGTCCCTGGCAGGCGCCTCCGCTTCGTATTACAACGCCGCCCGGTACGCCCGGGACAGGATACAGGGAAGACCCCTGACCAATCCCAAAGGAGACCGTGTGCAGATAATCAAGCACACCGATGTGCGGCGGATGCTGATGCACATGAAGTCCCACATAGAAGCCATGCGGGCGATGATTTTCAAAACCGCATTTCTCTCAGACGTCATGCACCATGACCCGGATGAAACCAGGAAGGCCCATGCCTCGGCCGCCATAGAGGTAAACATACCGCTGATTAAGGCCTATCCCTCAGACATGGTGTGGTCGCTGGTGGCTGACGCCATACAAGTATACGGCGGTTACGGATTCACCGAGGAATACCCGGTGGCCCAGGCCGCCCGGGACAGCAAAATATACTCCATATGGGAGGGCACCAACTACATTCAGGCTATGGACCTGATAGCCCGCAAGTGGACGATGAAAAACGGCGAGGTCTTCACGGCCTGGATGGCGGAGCTGAAGCAAAACATAGAGGCCATCAAGGAAACACCGGAATTTGAAAAGGAATACGCATTGCTGTCCGAAGCCCGCAACGCATACAGGCAGATGCAGAAAACGGCCATGGCTTTTTACATGGAGCAAAGGTTCGACATGCTGCCCCTTTATGCCACCCGTATACTGCACAGCACCTCCAAACTGTACTGCGGCGCACTGATTATGGATCAGGCGCTGCTGGCCTCGGCCAAACTTGCCGCAACAGACAGGGAACACCCCGACTATGCCTTCTACAAAGGAAAGGTGGAGGCCGCCCGCTACTACGTCCGCAACATCGTTCCGGAAATATTGACAACGGCCG
The DNA here is from genome assembly GCA_037444185.1 of Peptococcaceae bacterium. Lineage (GTDB taxonomy): Bacteria > Bacillota > Desulfotomaculia > Desulfotomaculales > Desulfocucumaceae > JAILZP01. The sequence continues at coordinate 3,661 of JBBIMW010000016.1, forward strand.
GGATCATGGCGGACGGGGACACCTCCGTACTGGACGCCCCCGGGGAGGCATTCGACTATTAAGCTATATTCTTTTTATCGGGATTATAGTAAAATTAACTTGTACAGCATTGGAACATCCGTTTATACATGACATAATATTGCACACCGGGGACTGGTATGGTGACGATGCCCTTCGACCAGCAATTTGACCAGCAAATTGAGGAGTTCTGCCTTGCCCTGGATGAAGAGACACGCATCCAGCAGGAACAGGGGGGGCGGCCGCACAGATTGGTGGACGGCTCTTTGCTGGGCCGGGATGAGAAGGGCTTTTATTATATTTTTATAAGTGAGACCGAATTTTTCATGCCGGACAGCACCCCGGTGAGGGTGACCGGGGGGGGCCGGGAAACCCGGGGTGAAGTGGTGTCTGTGCACGGTTCCGAGATCACTTTGCACCTGGCCGACAATATCGGAGAAGCACCCGGACAGGCGCTTCTGTTCAGCGAACCCTGGCACCTGCTCCAATCCCTGAAGGAAAGGCTGCTGGAGTTGCCTACCCGCAGTATTGAAATGGCCGGGGAAGCGCTGCGCCCCGTTGACGGTGGGAAAATGGAATTCCTCTGCCGGCCCCCGGAGAACTGTCAGGATGCGGAGGGTGTACCGGCCCTTGTAAAAAATAATACACTGAGCTTCATTTGGGGGCCTCCCGGCACCGGCAAGACCGAGACTTTAGCGTGCTTGGCGGCTTTTTTTTATAGGCAAAAGATGCGGGTGCTGGTGCTGGCCCACGCCAACGTAGCAGTGGACGAAGCCATGCTGAGGATTGCGGACCGCCTGGGCGCATCAAGTCTCCCCCCCGGGGAGATCGTCAGGCACGGTCACCCCCGCCTGCCGGCAATGAGATCCAGCCTGCTGCTGGCTTCAAACCTGGCCGCCTTCCGTTACCCGGAGGACTTACACCTGCGCAAAGGCCTGGAGGCGGAGAAATCCCGGCTGATAGTTCTGATTTCCAAGGGCCGGCGGGTAGGTCATCAATTACTGGCGGTGGAAGAAGAGCTCAGGCAAGTTCGCCTGCGCTTTAAAAACGCTGAGATGGAAATCGCCCAGGAAGCTTCTATACTGGGCTGCACATTGTCCAAGGCAGCCACGGACGGATCGGTGCACGGCGGCCTTTTTGACGTGGTGCTGCTGGACGAAGCCAGCATGGCTTTTATCCCCCAGGTGGTCTTCGCCGCCTCCCTGGCCCGGCGGAAAATGGTTATCATAGGTGACTTCATGCAACTGGCGCCGGTGGCCATGTCCACCGCCGGGGCTGCGCAAAGGTGGCTGAAAAACGATATATACAGCTTCAACGGCATCACCGACGCGGTGAAAAAGGGTTTCAACCCCGGACTGGTGCTGCTTTGCACCCAGAGGAGAATGCACCCGGCCATTTCCAATTATGTAAACCAAAATTTTTATTCCGGTCTGCTGCAGGACGCGCCGCAAACCCGGCAGAGGCGCCACATAGCCGACTCGGCGCCCCTGCCGGGGCACCCGCTGGCCCTGGTTGATGTTTCGGATATTCCCGCCTTTTGCCTCAAAGAAGGCAATTCCCGCTTCAATATACTGACGGCCACGCTTTCCCTTTTCCTGGCTTCGGCCGCCGCAAAAGAAAAATTGTCCGTGGGCATTCTCACCCCCTACGCAGCCCAGGCGCGATTGCTGAATGCACTCAGAACAGACATTTTGGGCGGGGGCGAAGGACTTAACGGAAAAGACGTGTTTGCAGCCACGATACACCGCTTCCAGGGGGCGGAAAAGGACGCCGTCATCCTTGATCTGGTGGATGCCTTTTGGCAGAAGGCCCCCGGAGGGATACTGACCTCCCGGAAAAACAATTCCGCAGACCGACTAATCAATGTTGCCGTCACCCGGGCCAGGGGAAAGCTGCTGGTGCTGGCCCACCGCCGTTTTTTTGCCGGCCGTCTGTCCGACAGATCAACTTTGGCCGGTTTGTTCAGCCACATTGACCGTCACGGCCTGGCAATGGAGGTCGGACAATTAATGGACGGGCGGCTGCCTGACCGGTGGGATGGCCCAAAGGCTTCGGCGCAACGGTTCGACAGTTGCTGGCCGGCCCTCGAGGCATGGCAAAAAGACATTTCGGAAGCGGCCGAGGTGCAGCTGGACTGGCCGCACAGTGCCGGATCACTGGACCGGACCTCCGCCGCCACTTTAATTAGAGCCATGGGAAAAGGCGCCTCCATTTCCATAAGGGCCGGCAGGCCCTCCATGCTGCCAAAAGCTTTGCAGCCCAGGGCGGTTGTAAAAAACAGCCTGACTCACCCCTGCACCGCCATTGACCGGAATATTTTCTGGTATGGCTGTCCAGGCCCGGCGGACGGCCGGACCGCCAAAGCCATTGTACGGCTGGCCGGAGAAAGGGTGACGCGGCTGTGCATGTCGCTTTTGGCTATGGATTTGCGGGAGCGGAGATTTACCGGCAAAGTATACACCGGCCTGCAATCTTACCTGGAAATCAATTGCCGGTGTCCCCGCTGCGGCAAACCCCTTACCGCACGGCCAGGCCGCGGTGGAGTTTTCTGGGGCTGCACCGGCTACCGTGGCTGTGACTTTGAAGCCGCCCGTCTGCCCTGGGAAATTTTGGACGAATACCTGGCCGCCGCAGGCATCACCTGCCCCCGGGGCCACCTGCTGCAGGCTTTGACGACTTACCGCAGCCTGGCGGCCCGCTGCACCCATCACCCGGCGTGTAATTTTACAGTTGATGCCAGGGATTTGCTATAAGAAATATTTCTCTTGTCAATTTTACAGACAATAAAAGGGAAATTAGTTGAATAGATAGAAACTAATAATAAATAACAGCAACGGGTTGAAAAACGGGGGGCGGTTAATTATGGACAGAATTACACTGGAACAATTTATCGACCGGGAACTGCTGGACAGCATCAAGGGCCTGGAAGACACCCACAAAAATCTGACGGCAGCCCTGCAGAGGTTCAGAACGGGCACCGGCGATGGCAACCTGGAACTGATGCAGCAGGCCTTGAGCCGGTACAGTGAACTGCTGGACAAACAGGCGGCCTTCACTGCGGATTTGCTTAAATCGACCCCCGCCTTTGACATAAAGTCCTACCTGGAGGAAAGCTTTCATCCGGAATTCATGGCCGCTCTGGAAGAAGAGGGTTTGGCCGTGGAGGCCGATTTTCCGGTTTATGAAGTATTTCCCTTTGTGGTAAAGGTCCTTCCGGACAAGGGGGCTGTCCAGTTGGACGACAAGACCGTTCGCTGGCTGAGGCCCGGGACGCTAGCGCAATATTTGAAAAAAATGATTAAAAGAATAAACGCCGGCAGCTTCGACGGCAAAAGGTTCATACAATCCCTGGCCAGGGCCTATGACTTGCTGCTTAATAAATTCATGGTGGACAAGAACCTGCGCCTGAATGAACAGGAAGTGCTTTTAAAAGATGTTTACCAGCTTTTAACCCCCCTACCCCAGCACCGGCAGGAATACACCCTGCAGAGGTTCGCCTTCGATCTGCACCGCCTGCTGCGGGATGATCATATGCACGCCCCCGATGGGCGCAAGCTGTACCTGGGCAATGTCCGTAACAGGAGCAAAGCGGTGGTGGTGCCCGACGCCCAGGGACGGCCGCAGCGCTACGGTGTAATCAAATTCTACCGGGAGGGCTGACATTGGATAGAGAAACGAACAAGGCTCCGGTTCTGGAAAATCTGATGGCGGGCCAGCCGCCGGGCAGTCCGGACGCCCTGGAGGCCCTTACCGTCACCCTGCGCTACGACATTTCCGCCTTTTGGACTTCCCGCTATCTGGAGGATTTCATTTCAGCCGGGGGCAGCAAGGTGAAATTTCTGCTGGGCAAGCCCGGTTCCGGCAAGACCCACGCCCTTTTGCTGCTGCGGCGCAAAGCCAGGCTTTTGAACTATATCGACGTTTTTATAGATGCCCGGTCGGTGAAGCTGCACCAGTTCAACACCATCTATCAGGCCGTGCTGGAAACCATGGACATTGAAAAACTGGTCCGGACGTACAGTTCCAGCCTGGCGGAAAAGTTGGGCTACCGGGCGGAAACCGGTGAATTACCACAGCAGCAGGGGGCTTTTTTCAACCATGCGGTAAGTCACGGCCGGGCTGAAGAATCCTTGCGCCGGGACATACACGAGCAGCTGGAGGCTTTGCACCACAGCCGCAAAATACACCACCATCTGGCCACGGCCTTTACCCAGCTGTGCGCCGACCACCTGGGCTCCCGCCCGCTGGAAGGTGAGCAGAAGAACTGCCTGGTGCAGTGGTTGCAGGGCCGGGCCGTACCGGCCAAAGACCTGCGCAAGCTGCATATTTTTACCCGCATAGACAAATTCAACGCCCGCCACATGCTGGGATCCCTTGCCCACTTGTCCAGGTGCTGCGGGCACCGCGGCGTCTATATAGCCGTGGACGGACTGGAAACACTGCTGGAGAATGATGAAAACGGCCGGGCAAGATACGGCCGGGCGGCCCGCAACGAAGTATACGAAAGCCTTCGTCAGCTGATAGATGATTTCTCCGGGTTTGAAGGGGTGTTTTTCGTTTTTTCCGCCCGGCCTGAAATAATCCACGATGAGAAGGCGGGCTTGAAATCTTATGAGGCCCTGTGGATGCGCATTCAAAATGAGGTGTCCGGTTCCCGGGCCAACCTTTTCGCCGACATGGTGAATCAGGACGTGCTGATAGGGGAGTATTTCGACCGGGAGAAATGCCTGGAGCTGAGCAACAAAATGGACAGTTACTTCGGAAGCGGGGCGGAAATTTATTTCGATCCGGCCCGGGAACTCCAGGCGGCAGGCATTGTGTCCCCCCTGCGCCGGGTGGTCGTCGCCCTGGCCAGGGCACGTTTCGGCCACGGCGACGTAAATGAACATTGAAACGGTGGTGTAAATGGTGGACAGCTTTAACTCACAGCAGGTCATCGAACTCCTCCGGTCCGGGGTGTCGTCCAGAAAACTCAGTGCCATCTTTTCCTACGGCAGGGAAGCGGCCATCGAGCGGGTAAACCGGGAACTGATCCGCGTCCGGAGCGACGGCGCAGTGCAAAGCCTGGTGCTGAAGGGCAATTTCGGCAACGGCAAAACCCATTTTTTAAACATAATTTTCGACCTGGCCGAAAAAATGAATTTTGCCGTCAGCTTCGTGCCTTTAAGCAAGGAAATACCCTTTAGCCGGCTGGACCGGGTGTACCGGAACGCAGTGTCGGCCCTTTATTTGCCGGGCTTCGCGCAGCCGGGAATACTGCCTCTCCTGTCGCCGGGAGGGGGCGGCAATGAGGAGACCGAAGAAGTGATCAAATTTGTTTCACGCCAATTGCACCCCAAAATAGCCGCCGTTTTGAAAAATTACTGCCAGTCAACGGACCCCTGGAACCGGTATCAGTTGTACAGCGACCTTTCAGGAGATTTAATTCCCGGCTCCCTGCTGAAGTCCATCCACCGGATAAACACCGGATCTACACTGAATATACCAAAATTTCTGCAAAAAGATCATATTTTTGATTATTTCCGTTTATTGTCCTATTTGATCAGGGCCCGGGGATACGCCGGCTGGGTCATTCTTTTTGACGAGTTCGAGCAGGTAATGCACTTGGGGGTGGGAGCCAGGGCCACGGCCTACCTGAATGCCGCACGATTCATGTCAAAGGCCTTCGGCCTGACATCCACCTGCACCGTTTTTTCGTCTTCTTCCAGCCTCTGGTCGGAGCTGCTTCTGAAAGAAAAGCGCAGCGATTATGAAGCCATTCCCGACAAACTGGCGGCCAAAGGATTGCACCAGCATATCCCCACGGTCAGGGAAGTATTCGGGCAATTCCTGAGGGACAACCTTTTTCTGGATAACCTCTCTTCATTTGACGTGCGAAGGCTCTTGCACACCATCGCCGGACACTACACCCGGGCCTACGGCTGGCAGGCGCCGGAGGAAGTGGAGGCCGTGCTGAACGCCCTGGACGGTGAAAAACCGCTGCGCACCACCATCAGAGCCATGGTGGAATACCTGGACCTGCGGTACCTGCATGAAGAGGACACCGAAATTTCGGTGACCGCTCCCGAGGAATCCAGAACCGATATAATATGGACGGAGGATGTAGTGGAGGCCCCGGAATAACGGTGAAGGCCCCGCGGCGCAAAAATTTGAAAAAAGATATTGCTGCGGGAAGGAAATATCTGCACGGCGCCGAAAAGAACTTCAAGGGATGCAACACAAGCTATTTACAGGGTAGTTGCCCATGCCGCAGGCGGCACCACGAATCATGAAAATGCATTCATGCCGGCTTACCCATTCTGGATTCTGGATTCTGGATTCTGAATTCCGGCAGAATAAGCCACTCAGTGTGAGCTATTTTTAGGGTAGTACTGTAGGATGGTAGTAAAAGTCGACGCTTCGCCGCCGGCATTACCCGGAGGATGCGGGCACAATCCCGTATACAGGGGGGCTGCGGCGCTTGGGGCCAATCTTCTTGATACTCCTGCGGGGAGTTTTTTTATTTTAAACATTTTTAAGGGAGGATGGACAGTTTTGAAAAAATCGATGTGTGGAGTGTTGTTATTGCTGGGCGTGGCATTAATGGCGGCCGGGCTGGCCGGGTGCTCCTCAACGCCGCCGCCGGAGCAGGGCAGGAAACAAACCGCTGTTGAACTTAAGCTGGCTCATTTTTTTCCGGCCACCCACCCGGCTGAAACACAACTGGTCAAACCCTGGGCAAAGGCGGTGGAAGAGTCCACCGGCGGGCGGGTCAAAATAACCAGCTATCCCGGCGAAACGCTGATTAAGGCCAACGATATTTATGACGGAGTCGCCGGAGGCATAGCCGATATAGGGCTGTCCTGTTTTTCGTATACCCGGGGCCGCTTTCCGCTATTGGAGGCCTTTGAGCTGCCCGGAATAACATACAACAATTCCAAAGTAGCCAGCAAAGTCGCCTGGGAGGGGATAACCCGGTTAAACCCCAAAGAAGTGCAGGACACAAAACTTATGATGGTGTTTTCCACCGGCCCCGGGGATCTTTTCACCAAGGTTCCCGTGCGCGGACTTAAGGACCTGCAGGGGATGGAAATCAGAGCCACGGGGCTGAGCGCAAAAACCCTGAAGGCACTGGGGGCCAACCCGGTGGCCATGCCCCAGTCCGAGGCCTACGAGGCTTTGTCCAAGGGCGTGGTAAAGGGAAATCTTTCTCCCATCGAGGTGCTGCAGGGCTGGAAGCATGCCGAGGTCACCCAGTACCTTACCCGGACGCCATTCCTTTACAATAATCTTTTCTTTATCACCATGAATCTCGACAAGTGGAACTCCCTGCCCCCGGATGTGCGGAAGGCCATTGAAGAGGTGAATAAAAAACATTTTGAGGAAGTGGCCATGGGCTTGTGGGACAAGCAAAACGACTCGGCTCTGAAATGGGCGGTGGAGCAAAAGGGAATAAAGGTGATAAGCCTTCCCGAAGGGGAAACGGCCCAGTGGATCCGGCTTGTAAAACCCATTCAGGATGAATTTGTAACCAGCGCCGGACAAAAGGGGCTCCCCGGCCGGCAGGCCCTGGATACGGTCATGGAACTGGCTGAAAAATACAATAAAGAATACAAATAATAACCAAACTGTTTGGAGGTAGCCCGTAATTGAACCGACTGAACGGCCTGGCCGCCGGGCTTGGCCGGATTATGGACAGGATAGCCGGCTTATGCCTGGTGGCCATAATGATTCTGGTGGTAACCAACGTGCTTTTCCGAGCTTTATTCAAGCGGCCGGTGCTGGGGACTTACGATTACGTGACGCTGTCCACGGCGGTGATGATCAGCTTGGCGCTGGCATACTGTGCGGTACAGAACGGCCACATAGCGGTGGGGTTTGTGGTCGACCGGCTGCCCAAAAGGCGCCAGGCGGCCGTTGACACCGCTGTGAACCTGGCGGCCGTTGCTTTCTGGGGCCTCTGCTCATGGCAGATGGCAGCCTATGCCGGCAGCATGGCGTCCAGGGGAGTGGTGGCAGCCACCAGCCAGATTCCCTTATATCCCTTTATCTATCTGGTGGCCTTCGGCCTGGCGGCGCTTTGCCTGGTTTTGCTGGTCCGGGCGGTGGAATCTGCGATGAGGGCGGCGGGCGGAAAATGACTGCATCGACGGTGGGTTTTATCAGCATAATGGCCTTTTTCGCCCTGTTGCTACTAAGGGTGCCTATTGCCTACGCCTTGGCCCTGGTGGGGTTCCTTGGCTTCAGTTATCTCACCTCGCCGTCGGCGGCCTTCAAAATGGTAACCAAGGAGATATTCTCAATTTTTTCCTCATACTCCTTAAGCGTCATCGCCATGTTCGTCTGGATGGGATTCCTGTCCTTTTACTCCGGAATGGGCGCCAGATTGTACATTTTCGCATACAGGCTTATCGGGCACCGCCCCGGGGGTCTGGCCATAGCCACCCAGGCGGCGTGCGGCGCATTCGGGGCCATATGCGGCTCAAACACGGCAACCGCCGCCACCATCGGCGCCATCGCGCTGCCGGAGATGAGAAAATACAAATACGATCCCTCCCTGGCGACAGCCAGCGTTGCCGCGGGAGGAGTGCTGGGGGTACTGATTCCCCCCAGCGTGATATTCATCATATACGGCACGGCCACGGAGCAGTCGGTGGGAAAGTTGTTCCTGGCCGGGATTTTGCCGGGGATTCTGCTCATGCTGCTGTACATGGCGGCAATATATATTGTGGTCTCACGCAATCCGGCCCTGGGTCCCGCCGGCCCCAGGGCCACCTGGAGGGAGAGGATGGAAGCCCTGCGGGGTGGGCTGGGAGAAATTTTTATTGTCTTTTCCATATCCATGGGGGGACTTTTTGCCGGCTGGTTCACTCCCACGGAGGCTGGGGCGGTGGGGGCGGCGGGGGTGCTGGGAGTGGCCCTTTTAAAAAGGCGCCTTTCCTGGGAGGGTTTCAGCAAGTCGCTGCTGGACACCACCCGCACCACCGCCATGATCATGCTCTTAATTGCCGGGGCGATGATTTTCGGCCGCCTGATGGCCATAAGCCGCATACCCTTTGAGGTGGCCGGGTGGGCCGGGCTGTTGCCCCTGCCGCCCTATGCCGTCATGGCTGTAATACTTTTAATATACCTGCTGCTGGGCTGTTTCATCGATGCGCTGGCGCTGGTGCTGCTGACCATACCCATATTCTACCCCGTTGTCGTCAACACCCTGGGCTACGACCCGGTATGGTTCGGGGTGATAATTGTTATGACGGTGGCCATGGGGGTTATCACCCCGCCGGTGGGCATGAATGTTTATATTATCAAGGGGGTGGCGCCGGATATACCACTGGAAGTGATTTACAAGGGAATATGGCCTTTTCTTTTCGCCCTGATAATGTGCCTGGGAATATTGGTGGCCTTCCCCGGAATAGCCACATTTCTGCCGGACATAGTGGTAGGCCGCTGAAAAAGCCCATCCGTCCCGCTGCTGCGGCGGCTTTTCCGCTCCAACGCACGCCGGCTGGCTTTTTCAAACAGCCCTGGGCGATGCGCGGAACCGGTCACGGCTCCCGGCTGAGCACCATACGGGCGTCAACGGCCAATACACTGTCTTCTGCGGCCAAAAGCGGGTTGATGTCCACTTCCTCTATCTCCGGGTGCCTTTCGATAAAACTGGAAAAACTGAGCAAAACCTCGGCCAGGGTGTCCTCGCTGACCGCCGGCCTGCCCCGGAATCCCTTTAGCAGCGGGTAACCCTTGATTTCGGCAATCATGTCCCTGGCGTCCGCCTCTGCAAGCGGAACCATTCTGAAGGAAACGTCTTTCAAAACCTCCACCAGAACTCCCCCCAGCCCGAACATCAGCATGGGCCCGAACTGAGGATCCTTGGTCATGCCCATAATAACCTCGGTCCCTCCATGGGCCATCCTCTGCACCGACACGCCATCTATGACGGCCCGGGGATGTTTTTCCCGGACGGCGGCGATGATCCCGTCATAGGCGTCTTCAACCTGACGCGGTTCGGCCAGGTTGAGCCGGACCCCTCCCACATCGGTTTTGTGCGTCAGCTCCCGGGATACAATTTTAAGGACCACGGGAAATCCCAGCCTTACGCCAAGTGAAACAGCCTCTTCCCTGGATGAGGCGGTGTATGTTTCATTAACCGGGATCCCCGCCTCCTTCAGCACTTCTTTGGCCTCAACCTCGTTCAGCATAATCCGGCCCCCACCTTTCAGCAGCCGGTCTATAGCATTATTTTTCATTCCGCGCCTCCCCCGTTACCTTTTTTCCTTTTGAAGTAGTATCCCGCCATTTTGCTCAAAGCCGTGGCGGCGCTTTTCACCGACGAAAAGACCGCCATTCCTTCAGACGCCAGCAGCTGACGCCTCTCCAGCAGGGCTTTCCACCGCCATTCCCCGGTGTTCGCCATTCCCAGCCCCGGGTTGGCGATGGTGGCCACCAGGGGTTTGAACCCGGCGGATTTGATTTTCAAGTATTCGCGAACTTCGAATTCTATCAGCATGGTCCACAAATACTCATCAAAGGGGGCTTCCTCGGTGACATTGCAGATCAGGAAGTCAAACCCGCCGCTTTTGGCCATAATCTGCATCATATCCATAGGCGTCAGGCTGGTACCCCCCAGTATTGAAAAATCAACCGGGTTACCCAGCCAGTTTGTCAGCCCCGGCGCCTTTTCCCTGATAAACGCCCTTACATCTTCCGGCATGGCCACCACATCCAGGCCGGCCTGCTCGCACTCATCGGCCGACAGCACCACTTTCCCCCCGCTGCCGCCTATGACCCCGACCCGCTTTCCGTTTATTTCCGGCAGAAAGTTAAAGGCCACGGTCAAATCGACAAACTCATCCATGTCCGAAGCCTGAACCGCATTGCACTGCCGGAACATGACTTCCCACGCCCTGAAGGATCCGGCCAGGGATGCCGTGTGGGAAAATGTGCTCCTGGTCCCCGCCCCGGTTTTTCCGCCCTTCAATACTATCACCGGCTTGACCGCCGCGGCCTCCCTCAATGTTTTGAAAAACCTGCGGCCGTCCCCGACTCCCTCGATGTATATGGCAATAACGGCGGTTTCTTCATCCCGGACCAGGTATTCCAGCAGGTCCGATTCATTTATGCCTGCGGCGTTGCCGTAGGAGATGACCTTGCTGAAGGTCACCCCCCTCACCCCGGCGTAGCGGATAAAATTGATGGATATTCCCCCGCTCTGGAATATGCCCCCAACTTTCCCCGGCCTTTCCGGCAGGTCGTAGGCGTATGAAATTCCTTCCCCGGGCCGGTACAGTCCCATGCAGTTGGGGCCCAGCAGAAGTATACCCAGCCTTTCGGCCTCCCGGGCTATCTCCTGTTCGAGCTCGCGGCCTTTTTTATCTCCGGTTTCACTCATCCTGGCGGTGAAAAGGTGTACCCCCCTGACGTTCTTCGCCGGGCACTGACGAATCATTTCCGGCACATTCGCCGCCCCCACGCACGAAATGACGTAGTCCACATCCCCGGGAATGTCCCCAAGGGACGGATAGGCTTTCAGCCCCAATATTTCGCTGCTCTTGGGATTCACCGGATATAAAACACCTTTGTACCCCGCCTTGATCAGATAATCCACAAACAGGTTCCCGAATGTGTTTGGAGTGGCGGAAGCCCCCACCACCGCAATGGACCGGGGACGGAATAATTCGTCCAGCCTTTCAGACATGGCGCTTTTTGATTTCAAGTGATTATGACCTCCAGTGGGACAGATATTTTTTCATGTAAGACAAGAAAACAATCACCCTAAAAAACATTTTCTTTACCGACATAATTTTTCCTTTATCAAAAGTTGCGAACTCCGTGACAGGCTACATAACGGCCCCCTCCCAAGCTTTCAAAGGCCGGGTCCGCTTCATGGCAGATTTTCGCCCGCCGGGGGCAACGGTGATAAAAAGCGCAGCCGGCCGGGGGGTTGGCGGGGCCGGCCTCATCCGCCCCAGGATCCGCCAGGGGCGCCGCCGGGACGAGGGCCTGGGTATAGGGATGGGCCGGTGAATCGTACAGTTCCCGGCACGGCCCCAATTCCACCAGCCTCCCCATATACATTACCGCCACCCGGTGGCTTATATGCCTGACAGCGGAAAGATCATGAGATATGAAAAGAATGGTTATCCCCAGCCAGCGCCGCAAATCAGCCAGCAAATTCAGTATCTGCGCCCGGGTGCTGAGGTCCAGGGCACTCACCGGCTCATCGCAGACGATAAAGCGGGGGCTTAGGGACAAAGCCCTGGCAATGGCCACCCTCTGCCTTTGCCCGCCGCTTAACTGGTGCGGAAAACATCCTTCAAAGCGGCTGTCCAGCCCCACCATGCCTAAAAGATGGTGGACCCTTTCCCTTTTTTCCCCGCCCCGGCAAAGTCCGTGTATCCCAAGGGGCTCCCCGACGGCTTCCCCCGCCGTCATCCGGGGGTTGAGGGAAGCGTAGGGGTCCTGAAAAATAATCTGCATCTTCCTATAAAGTGCACGTCTTTCCGCCTTACCGCAATTATGTACACTTACTCCCTCCAACAACACCTCCCCGGAGGTGGGCCTATACAGCCCCATAATGACCCTGGCCGTGGTGCTTTTTCCGCAGCCGCTCTCCCCCAAAAGCCCCAGGGTCTCCCCCCTTGAAATCTCCAGGTCAATGCCGTCCACGGCTTTCAGCACCTGCTTCCTTCCCCGTCGGAAGTATTTGCTCATTTTTTTTACCACCAGCAATATGTCTTCACCCACCGGACACAGTCCTTTCCGGGCGGTATTCAGCCGCCGCAGGGTGGGCGGCCCAGCAACAAACCGTCCTTCCCTTCCCTGCCTCCATCTCCGGCGGCTCAATTCTCGCGCAAATATTCACAGCTTCGGAGCAGCGGGGCCGGAACAGGCACCCCGGCGGCTGGTTCAGCAGGGACGGCGGCCGCCCCGGGATTTCCGTCAGCCTTTTCCCCGGGGAGGCCGCCAGCTCCGGCAGGGATGCCAGAAGCCCCCTGGTGTAGGGATGCAGCGGATTTTTGACTATTTCCCCGGCGGGGCCGGACTCAACGATTTTTCCGGCATACATCACCGCCATCCGCCGGGCAAGGTCCGCCACCAGGTCCAGATCGTGGGTAATCAATAAAATGGCCATGGCGGTTTTTTCCTGCAGGTCCTTCAGCAGCTTCATAATCCTGGCCCGGACGGTCACATCCACGGCGGCGGTGGGCTCGTCGGCCACCAGCAGCTTTGGGCCGCACGCCAGGGCCATGGCCAGCATCACCCTTTGCCGCAGGCCCCCGCTGATCTGATGGGGGTACTGCTCAAACCTCAGGCCGGGACTGGTTATTCCCAAAGATCCAAACAGCTCCAGCACTCTCTCCCGGATTCTTTTAATATCTCCCCGGCCGTGCCATTTCAACACCTCGGCCACCTGGGCACCCACCTTCATGGTGGGATTGAGGGAGCTCATGGGGTCCTGGAAAACGAACCCGATGTCTCTGCCCAATATTTTCTGCAGTTCCTTGTCACTTTTGGCCGCAATATTTTCTCCTTCAAAGCGGATCCTTCCACCGGTTATCCCGCCGGAAGGCGAAGGAAGGAGTTTCACCATGGCCCGGGCGGTGACGCTTTTGCCGCAGCCGTTCTCCCCCATCAGGGCCAGGGCCTCGCCGGAGTGCACGGCAAGGTTTACCCCGCGCAACGCCTTCACCACCCCGCCTGGCGTTGCAAATTCTACATGCAGGTCTTCTATCAGCACCAAAGGCTCCATTCCTCACCCCTTCCAGGAACAGCCGCCGCCGCACAGATGGGCTTTTTCAGCAGCCTCCTAATGGCGGAGGCGGGGATCCAGCACATCCCGCAGTCCTTCACCCAGCATATTAAAGGCCAGCACGGTAAGGCTGATGAAAAAGGCTGGGAAAAAAAGCTGCCACGGATAGCTTCTCAGGCCCTCCATGCCTTCACTGGCCAGCACGCCCCAACTGGCCATGGGGGCGCTGACCCCGAGGCCCAGAAAGCTCAGCCAGGCCTCAGTAAAAATGGCCTCGGGAACAATCAGGGTCATGGTTACAATGACCGGACCCATACTGTTTGGCATCAAGTGCCTGAACAGTATGCGCCAAGTACCCGCCCCCAGCAACCTGGCGCTCAGAATAAATTCCTGCTCCTTCAGGGCCAGCACTTGGCCCCTGACGATCCTGGCCATGTTCAGCCAGAACACCGCCCCCAAGGCCGTCAGTACGGCCGTAATGCCGGGCTCCAAAAGCACCATCAGCAAAATGACATACAAAAGGAAGGGTATACTGTTTAATACCTCCACCGCCCGCATCATCGCCTCGTCCACCCACCCTCCGGCGTAGCCGCTGATACCACCGTACAATACACCGATCACCAGGCTTAAGACACCGGTCAAAAAACCTATACCCAGCGAAATACGGGCTCCGTAGCATATCCTGGTGAATATATCCCTGCCCAAAGCATCCGAACCAAACCAGTAAAGAGCTCCCGGGGGGTGGTTGATTAGCTCCAGATCCTGCCGGTAATAGGTATATCCGCTCAAATAAGGCCCCACCAAAGAAAGAACCACCATGAAGGCAATCACCGCCGTCCCGAGGACGGCCTGGCGGTTGGATCTGAACCGCCGCCAAACACCCCCCCAGTAACTTTCCGGCGCCGGGGGCGCTTCCTCCACGGGAAGGCCCCGGCCCCGCAGCGGCTGAAAATCCTCTTTGGAAAGTTCCATGCTTTATCCACCCCCGTCACCGGCCGGCCTTATCCTGGGATCCAGCAAAAAGTAAAACAAATCCACAATGAAGTTCATCACCAAAAGAAAAGCCGAGTAGAAAACCGTAAGGCCCAGTATCAATGTGTAATCCCTGTTCATCACGCTGACCACGAAATACCGCCCAAGCCCGGGAACGGCAAAAATAGACTCCACCGCAAAACTGCCGGTGAATACGGCGGCCGCCAAGGGGCCCAGGATGGTTATCACGGGCAGGAGAGCGTTTTTGAAGGCGTGGTGCACCAGAATATATCCGTAGGACAATCCCTTGGCCCGGGCGGTACTGATATATTCCTGCCGCAGCACTTCCAGCAGGCCGGACCGCATCAGGCGGGCTATATAGGCCATGGGAAGGGCCGACAGGGCCAGGGCCGGCATCACCACATGCCGCCAGCCGCCCCACATGGCCGGGGGCAGCCACATCAATTCGTAGGCGAACACGTACATCAACAGGCCGCCCAAAATAAATCCCGGCACAGAAAAACCCAAAGCGGCCAGGAGCATAGCCGAATAATCCAGCCAGCTTTTGTGCTTCCAGGCCGCCAATGTCCCCAATAAAATTCCGGCACCCAGAGAAAAGGACAACGCCACGGCCCCAAGGGCGGCGGAAACAGGAAAACCTTCACTGATGATCTCATTTACCGTGCGGTCGTATTTAAAGGATGGGCCCAGGTCCCCCCTGGCGATGTTCGAAAAGTAATCGACGTATTGCTTCCAGTAGGGGTCGTTCAGTTGATAACGGGCGTTGAGGTTTTCCAGCACCGCCGGGGGAGCCTTTCTTTCAGAGGAAAAGGGGCCCCCGGGAACTGAATGCATTATCACAAAGGTCAGGGTGATAATCAGCCAGAGGGCCAGGATCATAGTGACTATTCGTCTTAATACGAACCTTGCCATTTTTGCGCCTCCATGTCGAAGAAAAGGCATACGGGCTTGGGGACAGGCCCGTATGCCTGCATTCACCTGATCTATTCGACGTATGCATTCTTAAAATCAGCGTAAATGCCGAAGGGAGGGACAATCACTCCCTTTATATTATCCCTGATAAGATTCGGATTGGTATAGAAATATATGGGCATCACAGGCATTTCGTCCATCAGGATTTTCTCCGCCCGGCGCATGGCCTCCATGCGCACCTTCTGATCCCCGGAGGAATTGGCCCTGGCCACCAGGTCGTCATACTCCCGGCTGGACCAGCCGGTGTCGTTATTGCCTCCCCCGGTCACGAACATATCGATGAAGGACATGGGGTCCAGATAGTCCGGGCCCCAGCCGGACCGGAAAATGTCATAATTAAGGTTGTCCTGGGAATCCAGATAGACTTTCCACTCCTGTACTTTGATCCCCACCTCCACCCCCAGGTTCTGCTTCCACATATGCTGTATCGCCTGGGCCACTTTCTGGTGCCCGGCGTGAGCGTTGGTAAGTATACTCACCTTGGGAAACCCCCTTCCGCCAGGGTACCCCGCCTCCGCCAGAAGCCTTCTCGCCCCGGCCGGATCTTCACTGAAGAACTGGTTCCCTCCATTTAGGCGGAAGTCCCCCCCGGCGGCGTCCGGCAGCCCGTAGGGCACAAAGGCGTAAGCGGGAGCCTGGCCGGCCAGGGTTACCTTGTCCACTATTTCCCGGCGGCTGATGGACATGGCGAAGGCTTTGCGCACCCTTGGATCGTTGAAGGGCTTTCTGGTTACGTTAAACCGGTAGAAATAAACCGATGCGTCCGGGAAAATTTTCAGATGGCCCTTTTCTTTCAGCCGGGCCAACTCCTGGGTGGGCACCTCGTCCTGGAAGTCAAGCTGTCCGGCCTGGTACATGTTATAGCCGGTGTCGATATTGTCGATCAGATATATTTCCAGCTTGTCCAGTTTGACGTTCCCGGCGTCCCAGTATTTGTCGTTTTTGACCAGATCTATTTTCTGGTTGTGCTGCCACTTTACCGGCCTGAAAGGTCCGTTTACAATGTATTTTTCCATATTCCTCGCCCAGTCCCCGGCCTCCCTGTCCACCTTCGGGTTCACCGGGAACAGGGCCGGAAAGGCCGTTAACCCCAGAAACTGCGGCGCCGGCGACTTAAGGGTGGCCTCCAGGGTCAGACCGTCCAGGGCCCTGACGGCCACATCCTCCGCCTTGCCCTTGCCGCTGTTGTACTCTTCGGCCCCCTTTACATAAAACAGCTGATATGCGTACTCCGCCGCCGTATCCGGCTTGAGCAGCCTCAGCCAGGAATACACAAAATCCTCCGCCGTCACCGGATCGCCGTTGCTCCACAGGGCCTCCCTCAGCTTGAAGGTGTACACCAGACCGTCCGAAGACACCTTCCACTCCCTGGCAATGCCGGGCTGAATCTGGTTGCCGGCGCCGTACCGCACCAGCCCTTCAAACATGCTGGCCAGTATGGTGCCCTCGGGCATACCGGTGGCCAGGGCGGGGTCTAGTGTTTGCGGCTCCGTGCAAACATTGTAGCGTATTATCTGGGAGGCTTTTGGCTTCCCCGCGTTATCCCCGGCCTTGCCGCCGCCGCAGCCGGCCAGTGCGATGACAAGAAAAACCGCCAAAGCGGAAGAAATGATTTTTTTCAAAAAATGACCTCCCCGTAAATTTCCATGCGCCGCCGCCGATTTAAACACGTCTCCCCCGGCAGCCATTATTTTCTTCTATACATTATAAAATATAATATCTTAATTGGATAGATTTGACGAAATAAAACAGTAGCGAACGCAAAAAAAAACAGGCTTTTTTGCGCCTGCTTTTCAATTGATTATTGATTATTTAACTTTCTTTAATTTATACCACCGAGATTCCTACCATTTCCTTCCGGCACCGCCCACCAGGACAGCCATCAGTACCACAAGAAGCGAATACGGAACCAGAGTCGCCCAACGCAGCATATAATTACCCCCCTTTCATCACCATTATTTTATAAAACATTTATTCTCTTATGGCGCAGCATTATTTGCTGTATTGTCAGAAAAGCGCCTGAAGCGATCAGAATGTCCCCGATGCTGTAAACATTGATAAATGGTATATAGAATATATCGCACAAAAACTTTAATCTTGTTTCATCCGTTATCAGTACGACATTATAAGACGCGGAACCACCTGTCAGTTGAGTTATTGTCTCTTCAGGCAATATCCTCTTAAGAGCATCCGGACTGGACGGCATGTAACCTCCGTTCGCGATAATAGCCACGCCGTTTGCCAGCGCCCCCAGTCCCAGCACCCTAAGGCCGGCGACCTTAATATTGACTATAATAAAGGCGACTAACAGCACAAAAGACAATACATACAAAACATTTGTCAAAACACTGTCTTTTACATGCCTGTCCCACACAGGGTTAAAAATAATCAACTGCAAACCGAGGGCGATAATCACCAGCCACGGCCCGCCAAGCTTGAATCCCAGCAAATTGCTCCATTTGCCGCCCCTGGCGAGGGCAACCGCCACCGCCAGCAACACCACAGTGGCAAGAAACATCTACTTTACCTCCAATTGAATTTTTTTCTGTCTCAAAGCACTCAAAAAAGCTTGCACCACTTCCGGATCAAACTGTGCACCCGAATTTTCCTCCAGTTCCCTTACTGCTTCATCCGCGCCCATGGCCTTTCTGTAGGGCCTGTCCGATGTCATGGCGTCAAAGGCGTCGGCCACGGCGATTATCCTGGCGCCGATGTGAATATCATTACACTTCAGTCCCCGCGGGTACCCCCGGCCGTCGAACCTTTCGTGATGCTCCCTTACAATAACAGATCCGGTTGCGTACATTTGCAGTGATTTTAATATATTATAAGCCACATCGGGGTGCAGGTTGATTATCTTCATTTCTTCAGCGGTCAGAACATCCGGTTTGAACAAAATGTTATCGCTGACAGAAATCTTTCCAAGATCGTGGACCCTTCCGGCAAGTTCTATTAATTCTTTAACTTCATCATCTATTGACAATTCCTCTGCAATTGCCCTTGAAAAAATTGCAACTCTTTTTGAGTGCTCCGCAGTGGAATGGTCACGCCGGTCTACAAAATCAGCCAGCGATTCCAATGTTTTCCTGGTTTCTGTTTTCAATAAAGCATAGTTGTTATAACTGATATGCACGAATACAAAAGTAGGTACTATCAATAACATGGTTAACGGATTAACATTGTACAGAATGACCATAAGCATGCTTAATGGGGCCAAAGCCGTATAGTACAAAACCACCATCTTTAGATCCCGCTTTAACTCATGCAGCAAACTTATCCTTTCGCTAAGAGCAACAACTGTTGCCACCAGCACCATATTAAACAGAGCATATGTTATTGAAGCAGCGACAAAGGCAAATATGTCATAAGGCAACGCAAAAGCATCAGCTGACCTTTTGAAATAATAAAACAAAACCCCTGCTATGTATATTGATATTACAAACTGATTAACATTAAAGAGCAGCTTTACCGGTCCTCTTTTTTCCACCAGATCAGCAATTGCCGTTATTGCGGCTGCAACAATTATGGCGAACCAAAATCCGTAAATAATTATTAATGCAATGTGTATGGCAAAGGAAAGTGCAAACTTCACATTGTCAGCCAGGTGAATGGGCTTTATTTCAAAGGGCAGCGCTATTAAAATCCATAAAAAAACGAATAGCAACAGGCTTTTCTCAATATTGATCCAGGCAAGTAAAACCAATGACAATCCCGTCAAATATATGATGGAAAGATATATCTTAGCTTTTAATGACAATCACCCAGCACACCTTTCCAATATTTTATCGAAACAAACAAATAGAAGCAACAATAAATAAACCTCATGCTTTTACAATATATTTGTTTATCAGACATATAATAAATTATTTGTTGATAAATAAGATTTCTCCACCTTTTGGTCAAACTCCTTCTGTCACCACTTCTTTTATTCCGGAATGGCTTAAAATGCTGTTGACAGGAAAAACTTTTTATTGTACATTAAGGTCAGATAAGGTCAGATGGGATGCAACCCTGGCCCTAAGGAGGTGTCGGCGGCCTGTAAAAACCGTGCTATTCAGTCGGGATTTTTAAGGAATTGTTAATGTTTCGGCAATGGTCACTTAAGCAAGCCGGCGTATCATACAAAAAGAGGATCTGCGGATTGGCGGCGGGCATACGGGCTTACGGCGGGATTAATAATATTGCTAAAACAATGGGCGGATGCAATGCTCATTAATAAGGAGGCATAAAAATGTCTAAAACCGTAGGAATTGACCTTGGAACCACCAACTCGGTGGTGGCGGTAATGGAGGGCGGCAAGCCCACGGTGATCATCAATGCCGAAGGCTCCCGCACCACCCCCTCGGTGGTGGCCTTCAAGCAGGATGGGGAGAGGCTGGTGGGCCAGGTGGCCAGGCGCCAGTCGGTTCTAAATCCGGAAAATACTCTGTATTCGGTGAAGCGGTTCATTGGGCGCCGCTATCCGGAAGTGGCCGAGGAGCGCAAGCTGGTGCCCTACAAAGTGGTGCCCGGCGCCAACGACGCGGTCCGCTTCGACATACGCGGCAAACTGTACGCGCCGGAGGAAATCTCGGCCATGGTGATACGCAAGCTGGTGGACGACGCATCCAAATACCTGGGCGAAAAGATCACCGATGCGGTGATCACCGTGCCGGCATATTTCAACGACACCCAGAGGCAATCCACCAAGGACGCCGGCAAAATAGCGGGCCTGAATGTGCTGCGCATAATCAACGAGCCCACGGCGGCCGCCCTAGCCTACGGGCTGGATAAAAAGGCCAACCAGACCATACTGGTGTTCGACCTGGGTGGAGGCACCTTCGACGTCTCCATACTGGAGGTGGGGGACGGAGTGTTCGAGGTCAAATCCACCAACGGTGACACCCATCTGGGAGGGGACAATTTCGACAAGGCCGTGGTGGACTGGATGGCCGAAGAATTTAAAAGAGATTACGGCATCGATTTGCGCGGCGACAAACAAGCCCTGCAGCGGCTGACCGAAGCGGCGGAAAAGGCCAAGATGGAGCTCTCCACCACCATGGAAACCCAGCTCAGCCTGCCCTTTATCACAGCCGACGCATCCGGCCCCAAACACCTGGAAATGAAGCTGACCAGAGCCAAATTCGACGACCTCACCCACCACCTGGTGGAGCGCTGCCGGGGTCCGGTGCTGTCCGCCCTGGCCGACGCCAAGCTGACTGAAAGAGATATCGACGAAGTGATTCTGGTGGGCGGCTCCACCCGCATACCGGCGGTGCAGGGTCTGGTGCGCCAGCTGACCGGAGGGAAGGAGCCCCACCAGGGAGTCAATCCGGACGAGGTGGTGGCGGTGGGCGCGGCCATCCAGGGAGGCGTGCTGGCCGGTGAAGTGAAGGATGTGCTGCTGCTGGACGTGACGCCCCTGTCCCTGGGCGTTGAGACCCTGGGAGGAATCACATCCAAAATTATAGAAAGGAACACCACCATTCCGGTGCGGCGAAGCCAGGTGTTCTCCACCGCTGAGGACAACCAGCCGGCGGTGGACATCCACGTGCTGCAGGGCGAGCGGGAAATGGCCCGGGACAACCGGTCCCTGGGGCAGTTCAAGCTGGACGGCATCCCCATGGCCCCCAGGGGCGTGCCCCAAATCGAGGTCACCTTCGACATCGACGCCAACGGCATACTCAAGGTCAGCGCCAGGGACCAGGGTACGGGAAAGGAACAGACCATCACCATCACCGGATCCACCAGCCTGGACAAATCGGAAATTGACCGCATGGTCCGGGAGGCCGGGGCCAACGCGGCCGAAGACAAGCGGCGCAAACAGGAGGTGGAGGACCGCAACGAAGCGGACTCCCTGGCCTACCAAGTGGACCGGCAGATAAAGGATCTGGGGGACAAGTTGCCGGTGCATGAAAAAGCCCGCATTGACCAGTTGTTGGGGGATCTGAAGGCAGCCCTCAAGGAAAATGCCCCCATTGACCGCATCCGCATACTGAAGGACGATCTGCAGCAGGCGGCCCACTCCCTGGCCCAGGCCGCCTACCGGCAGCAGGGTGGAGAAGGCTGCGGCGGAGGCGCCTGCGGCGGCCAGCAGGCCGGTGGCGACCGGGGCGGCCCCCGGCCCGGTAAGGACGACGTGGTGGACGCTGAATTCGAGGAAAAGTGATATCCCGATCTTCTATGAGGGCGGGAAGGCGGCAGAGCAACAGCTGCCCGCCGGGACACGTGGCGGAAGAGGCCGGCCGGGGTTGCCGGTTCGGCGGGGATCTTCCGCGCCCCGCCCTGGTCAGGGCAGCCGAAGGGCAGGTGAAATCATAAATGGGTGTAACTTTTCAGGATTACTACGAAATACTCGGTGTGTCCCGCCAAGCCACGGAAAAGGAAATAAAGACGGCTTTCCGCAAGCTGGCCCGGCAGTGGCACCCGGACCTGCATACAGAAAAGGACAAAGAGGCCGCCGAGGAAAAATTCAAGCAGATAAATGAAGCTTATGAAGTCTTAAGCGACCCTGAAAAAAGGGCCAAGTACGACCGGCTCGGAGGCAGCTGGCGGGCGGGACAGGACTTCCGGCCGCCACCGGACATGGAAGGGTTTCACTTTTATACAGGCACCGGGACCAGTGGCTTCAGCGACTTTTTCGAGGCCATTTTCGGAGGGGACGCCACATTCGGCCGCCGTACCGGCCGCGCGGCCCGGCGCGGCCCGGCGCCCGGCCGGAATGTGGAAAGCGATCTCAAACTGACCCTGGAGGAGGCATACCGGGGCGGGGAAAAAAATCTTCAAATATCCAGCCGTGAAGTATGCCCGGAGTGCGGCGGAGCCGGATACGGCGAAAACGCACTTTGCGGCCGCTGCGGCGGAGCTGGAACATATGGAACCGTTAAAACACTGGCGGTGAAAATACCGCCGGGGGTGCAGGAAGGAAGCCGCATCAGGCTGAGGGGCCAGGGCGGCGAGGGCCTGAACGGCGGCCCCCGGGGCGATCTCTATCTCAAGGTGAGACTTATCCCTCATCCGGTGTTAAGCGTAAAAGAAAGGGATCTGGAAACCGAGATCACTCTGCTTCCGCACCAAGCCGTACTGGGAGACCAAGTCACCGTGCCCACCCTGGACGGGCCGGTAAATATGAAGGTCCCCGCCGGCACCCGCAGCGGGCAGCGCCTGCGCCTGCGGGGCAAGGGAATGTCCGCCCGGGAAGGCCGGGGCGACCAGTACGTAAAAATAAAAATAGACATACCGGATCACCTGACGGCGGAAGAGGAACAGCTGTACCGCCGGCTGGCCGAGATCAAAAAAGGGGTGTGATGGTTGTGAAAAAGTTTTACCTTCAAATATATCGCCACCCCCTGTCCACGGCTGAGGAAGAAATCTGGGTGGACACGGACAGTCTCGGGATACATCCGGACACAGCCCAGCTGCTGGCCGACCTGGGGATTGTGGAATACCGGCTGGGGCGGCTGCCCGCCCGGCAGGCGGAAAGGATTCAAAAGATTCTGCGCCTGCGCAAAAACCTGGGCGTGAATCTTTGCGGAGCCGCCATAATACTGGATTTACTGGATCGCATTGAAGGACTCCAGGATGAACTGGAAAAAATAAAAAGGAGGTAAACCCCGGGGGATTGGCCCGGGACAATTATATGGACACTAACCGCTATACGCAAAAATCCAGAGAAGCCCTGGCCACTGCCCAGCAGCTTGCCGCCCAGAGACACCACCAGGAGGTTTCTGGAAAACACCTGCTGAAAGCACTGCTGGAACAGGAAAGGGGGCTGGTTCCCCGCCTGCTGGACCACGCCGGGGCCGATCCCCGGAATCTTTCAGGCAGAGTGGAAAAACTGCTTAAAAAAATACCCTCGGTCACCGGCTATGAAGGTTCGCTGCACCTGGGCGCCGGGCTGGCCAGGGTTCTCGGCAGGGCTGAAAAAGAAGCCCGGGGAATGAAGGACGAATATATCAGCGTGGAGCACCTGCTAATGTCCCTTTTGGAGGAGGGCGAACCGGAAACCAGGGAGGCGCTGCGGCAGTCAGGACTGACCAGGGACTCACTGCTCAGCTCTTTGCGGTCGGTGAGGGGGAACCAGAGGGTAACCGGGGAAAATCCAGAAGAGACATACGAAGCCCTGGACCGCTACGGCCGGGATCTGACCAAACTGGCCCTGGAGGGCGTCCTGGACCCGGTGATCGGCAGGGACAACGAAATTCGCAGGGTGATGGAAATACTCTCCCGGCGCACCAAAAACAACCCGGTTCTCATCGGGGAGCCCGGCGTGGGAAAAACGGCCATAGTGGAGGGCCTGGCCCGGCGCATCGTGGCCAGGGACATCCCCGAGGGACTGAAGGACAAGCGAATCTTCGCCCTGGACATGGGATCCCTGGTGGCCGGGGCCAAATACCGGGGAGAATTCGAGGAGAGGCTGAAGGCCGTACTTAAGGAAGTGCAACAGTCCCAAGGCAGAATAATACTTTTCATCGACGAGCTGCACACCGTGGTGGGGGCCGGGGCGGCCGAAGGGGCCGTGGACGCCGGAAACATACTGAAGCCCATGCTGGCCAGGGGAGAGCTGCGCACCATTGGGGCCACCACCCTGGACGAATACCGCAAGCATGTGGAAAAGGACGCCGCACTGGAGCGGCGCTTCCAGCCGGTGATAGTTAGCCCGCCTTCGGTGGAGGACGCCATATCCATATTGAGGGGGCTGAAGGACCGCTACGAAGTGCACCACGGCGTAAGAATACAGGACGGTGCCCTGGTGGCGGCGGCCACTCTGTCCGACCGCTATATTTCCGACCGCTTTTTGCCGGATAAGGCCGTGGACCTGATGGACGAGGCGGCGGCCCGATTACGCACGGAAATAGACAGCATGCCCACGGATCTGGATGAAATAACCCGGCGCATCATGCAGCTGGAAATTGAAGAAGCGGCGCTGAAAAAAGAAAAGGACCAGGCATCCCGGGATCGCCTGAAAAGAACCGGGGAGCAGCTGGCCCAGCTGAAGAGCGAGGCCGACGCCATGAAGGCCCAGTGGCAGGCTGAAAAGCAGGCCATCGGCAGGGTTCGGCAGCTGAAAAAGGAGATCGAAGACACTCGCCAGGAAATAGAGAGGGCTGAGCGCGACTACGACCTTAACCGGCTGGCGGAGCTGAAATACGGCCGCCTGAACGACCTGGAGCGGCGCCTTAAGGCCGAGGAAGACCTGCTGGCCAGCAAACAGAAACACACCATGCTGCTGAAAGAAGAAGTGGACGAAGAGGACATCGCCCGGGTGGTCAGCCGGTGGACCGGCATTCCGGTGAGCAAGCTGATGGAGGGCGAAAAAGAAAAACTGATTCACCTGGATAAGGAACTGCACAGGCGCGTCATCGGCCAGGACGAGGCGGTGAGGGCTGTGGCCGACGCCGTATTGCGCGCCCGGACGGGAATCAAGGACCCGAACCGGCCCATCGGCAGCTTCATCTTCCTGGGCCCCACCGGTGTAGGCAAAACCGAGCTGGCCCGGGCCCTGGCCCAGGCCCTGTTTAACAACGAGAGGAACATGACCCGCCTGGACATGTCCGAGTATATGGAGAAGCACACAGTGGCCCGTCTCGTCGGTGCCCCCCCCGGCTACGTGGGTTTCGAGGAGGGCGGCCAACTTACCGAAGCGGTGAGGCGCAAGCCGTACTCGGTTATCCTGCTGGATGAAATTGAAAAGGCCCACCCGGATGTTTTTAATGTCCTCCTGCAGCTACTGGACGACGGGCGCCTCACCGACGGCCAGGGGCGCACCGTAAACTTCCAGAACACAGTGGTGATCATGACCTCAAACCTGGGCAGCCACGAAATACTGGCCCTCCAGGAGCGGGGAGGGGACTTCGAAAAAATGAAAGCCGGGGTGCTGGGATTGCTGCGCCAAAACTTCCGGCCGGAGTTTCTCAACCGGGTGGACGAAATAGTGATCTTCCACGCCTTAAACCAGTTGCAGGTGAGGCAAATCGCCGGCCTGCTGCTGGAGAGGCTGGCCGAGCGCATCAGCACCGGAGCCGGAATCAAGCTGGAATGGAATGATCAGGCACTGAATTACCTGGCCAACAAAGGTTACGAACCGGCATACGGGGCCCGTCCGCTGAAAAGGCTGATCCAGCAGGAGGTGGAGACCCCCTTCAGCCGCATGATGGTAAAGGGCGAAATATCAGCGGGGGATGTGGCGGTGCTGCGGGGAGCCGAAGGGGGACTGCGCTTCGATGTGGATAAAAGCAGAAGTAACGCATTAAATTCTGGATTCTGACTGCTGAATTCTGGGTTCCAGCCGCCCGCCAGGGCGGCCTTTTTATTATAAAGGAAAAAGCCTTTTTCCGTAGAACAAGGAAATATTAATAATCCGGAGGGTTTTAAATGAGCAGGCCATCTTGCCCCAAGTGCGGCGACCGGGGAATTGTCGTGATAGACCACAGCACAGCCGGTGTTTGCGGTTGCGCAAGGAGGATCAAAATAAACAATCTGACCAAATCTTCCCATATTACGGAGGGGCTGAGAAAAAAAAGTTTTGACAACTTTCACCTGAATTACTACTCCAAAGCCAAAAAGGATCCCCTTAATGAAAGGACCCACCATGAAATCGCCGTCAGGGCCCTGGAGGCTTGCAGATCATTTGTCAAAGAATGTATTGGCGGCAAGGACCCCGGAGGGCTATATATTTTTGGCGGGGTGGGCTCCGGGAAGACCCACCTCGCGTGCAGCATAGCCAACGGACTGATTAAAGAGGGCGTGGAGGTACTTTTCGTGGTGGTTCCGGACTACCTGGAAGAAATAAAGCATTCCTGGGATCAGAGCAGCGGCTACAATGAAAAGGAAATTCTGGACCGGGCCAGGGAAGTGGCCGTACTAATAATGGACGACTTGGGCGCGCACAGCTATTCGGACTGGACAAAAAGCAAAATATACTCAATATTGAACCACCGCCTCAACAACAACCTCCCCACCGTAATAACATCAAACCTTGAATACCTTGTGGCGGGTGATTACCTTGACTACAGAATCAGCTCCAGGATAACTGAATTGTGCAGGCCGGTATTGCTTTTGGTGGACAGGAACGAAGACATCCGCCTGCAAAAACTGATTGAAGCCAAATCCGGCAGCTGTCAGCGCCGCCGCTAAAATCAGTCGGACTCCCCCGCCGGCTTGGTCGCTTCCTTTTCCGCCCCAAGGCAGTAAATTACAAGTTTATCATAACATTCCTGATGGCTGGACATGAAATTGACCAGCTTTTCTATAGACCTGATGGACGGCAGGGTAAGATAGTGCTCCATGGCCTCGGCCTCCGCCGGAATATCGCAGTCCGAAAGAATCATGCGCAGAAAATCCTGAAGAATTCTGTTCCTCTCCACCAGAAACCTCCCCAGGCGGCGCCCCTTTTCAGTCAACACCACTTCCTTGTATTTTTTGTATGTCAAATACTCCTTCCTGCCCAACTTTCTGACGGCGCCGGAAACAGAAGGAAGAGACACATCAAGACAGACGGCGATGTCGCTGACCCTGACCACATCGTGACTTAAAGAAAACCGGTATATTTCCTCCAGGTAGTCCTCCAGACTGGGGGAAAGCATCACAGATCCCACCTCGGAAAGATCTTTCACAATAATATATTAAGCCCGGCCGCCATTTGACCATAAAATCAGCGCGGCATCCGGCCCTGAAAGTATTATGGATAAATTTACCTGCCAAATGGATATTGACTTTTATATTCCGTTTTGTTATTATAAACTTTGCTGGCGGCGGACAACACAGTCCCGGCCGGCTCCGGGTTCAGGTCGGCCATGGTGGATGTAGCTCAGGTGGTTAGAGTACCAGATTGTGGCTCTGGGGGTCGTGGGTTCAAGTCCCATCATCCACCCCAACAATAGTGGGGCGTAGCCAAGCGGTAAGGCACCGGTCTTTGGAATCGGCATTTCGTTGGTTCGAATCCAGCCGCCCCAGCCAGAAATATTTGCCGCCAAGCACGGCTTGAACAATGTGAGCCATTAGCTCAGTCGGTAGAGCACCTGACTTTTAATCAGGGTGTCGCTGGTTCGAGTCCAGCATGGCTCACCAAAAACAGCGCCGGTTATCCCGGTGCTGTTTTTTAACCTGTTGGTTAATGTATTATGTCAACTTGCACCTATCTTGACGCTTATATTATTCCATGCTAACATTATGAATGCGGCATCCGGAAAAGCGGGCGTGGCGGAACGGCAGACGCGCCGGACTTAGGATCCGGTGGGTTCACCCCCGTGGAGGTTCAAGTCCTCTCGCCCGCACCAATCAACAGTTTCAGTGTTTTATACAAATTGGGATTTGCTTCCGCCCTTCTTATTATATGTGAATCCAAGTCCAATAAACCATTGTTGACCACATAAAGACATTAAAACTAATCGGCCAGCCCGTCCCACAGGGAGACGTTGGGTTTGCAGAGGTGCAGGCAAGCGTTTTATGGCCAGAACTACCAGAATCACCGGAAAGAAGGTTGTATCAGCCTTCATAAGGAATTCTACAGCACACAAAAACTAAAGCTTGCCGGGCGCAGGCTTTTTATTTTCGGTAGCGAAACATTTTGTATTAGGCATTTACAATACCATAAATCATGAAAATATTCACAGTTAGTTGTCAGAAGTTCTCAAATGAAGTTATAATATTTTCTAATCGAAACTGAGTTGCCCGGTATGCCTGATCGTATCTGCGGGGGATTGAAATGTCCATAAAAAAGGATATAATCGCAATATTCATTGGGCTGATAATTTTTATATCCGTTTTCGGTTCCGTTTACACCGTAAAGCTGGAGGCCCCCGGCCACGCCGTAGTTTACGCCGACCCGGAGAAAAAGGTTTATTACGCCCCGCCATACATTGACGGCCTGATGTCACAGTCAAAACTCCCCAAGGAGATAGACGCAAAAAAACTTAAGCCTTATCCGATGGCGGAAGCCCGGGTTATGCAGTACCGGGCCGATGAAACAAGCCGGGAAAGGGGATATTTTGTGCAGCAGTATAGGTCCCTGAGCAGTTATATTTTAGAAAAGGCAAAAATAGTAAAACCATTGCCCACCAGATGGAATAAGGACGGCACCTGGAACTGGTAGACCGGAGGACTGCTGGGAAAGTTCCGTCTGTATACCATCAGGGGCTATAACAGGCCGGTCAAACTATTTGCTGTAAACCCTGGCTTTGGAGAGCTCGAAAATGTGCTCCCTCACATTCAGGCTTTTGGACATCACTATCATCTCCCCGTCTTCCAAAGGCAGGCCGTCCTTGGGGTTGGGGCCTATTTGCCCCACCAGCCATTCCTTCAACAGCTGCAATCCACCAAGGTTCTCCGGAAACCCCCCCCAAAGGTCCCAGACCCTGAAGTACACAATGAAGTGTAGCCTATAAACATTGGCAATTCTGTCCTTTCTGATTTTAGTGTCAATCAGCCTGAGGCAGGGCTGAGACTTCCCGTCCACCAAGTCCTCGGGGCGGGCTATTTCAATGCACGATTTGACGTGACCGAAACCGTGGTCTTTAAAACTTTTGACCAGATGATCCACCTGTATGCAAATACGCTCGCCGTATGTGTACTTCTGGTTTTCCTCTTTTCCGGGGGCAAGGATATATGTCTGGAAGTACTCCTCTATCCTGTCGATGGTGGTGGGGGGCGCGATGTTGAGTCCCGGCGGTATATCGTCGCACAGCGGCCTCACACCGGGGTGCCTTATCCTGCAGCAGACAAAGTCAAATTCCCTTCTCAGCTGCCCTGGATAACTTCCCCATTCCACGGGATATTCATAAGCGTCGATTTCCCATATTTTTTTCTGCAGCTGAAACCAGGCGTCGGGCAGGTTGTGGGCATCAACGAAGATCGGGTTAAGGTATTCAATTGCTTCCGACAATTGGCACTCCTCCGAACTTTGGCTTATTCATTGCAGTCTCTTATTGTAGTCTTTTTCGCCAGGAACCCTTTCTTTACCTTCTCAAAAAAATTTTTTTGCCATTTTCGGTTGTTTTGAAAAAAATAACCGAAAAAAAGAATTTTTTGTAGAAATAATACACCATGTCAATAAAGGATTTCATATACAGATGTCAAATAAGATAGACATGAATTTATTGGAAAGTGGGGCGGCCATGCTAAGCGGTATGTTGGCCGGAAAAATTGTTGACTGTGAGTGCGAGCTGGTATACATAAGGGATTCACACAAAAATATACTGTTCATGAACAAAAGGGCGGAACATATTACGGGATGGCCAGCGGGTGAAGCGGTAAAAACAAAAAAATGCTATGAAGTGTTCGGCGACTTGGAGGGCAGATGTAACAACAGCTGCCCTGTTGATTCAAGCCCGGAGAACACCGGTTTTGAAAAAACCATAAGGACCCGGGAAGGAAACCAGGTGTACCTGCGGGCCTCCAGCACCCCCTTGGTGCTTGAAGGCAGATTCTGCGGCAGTATTGTGGCGCTGACGGAAATCCGGCAGCACGAACGGTTTTCGGCCGGGCGGCGGCTGCCGGGGGACTTGCAGTGCCGCATGTCCCTGGAGGCCATTGAGGACGGATATTATGAAGTTGACTTGGCCGGAAACCTTGTTTACTGCAATGATTCCATGGCAAGAATATATAGCGTCGCCGACAGGAACTCGATAATAGGCATGAATTACCGTGACTACACGGACAGGGAAAGCGCTGAAGCCGTTTTCAGGACGTATAACAGGGTTTTCAGCACCGGCAGGCCGGAAAAGGGATTCCTGTTGGAAATACGGGGGGGGAAGGCGCCAAAAAGATTCTTGAGGCCTCCATTTCGCTGGCCAGGGACGAAAACGGCAGTCCGGCCGGATTCAGGGGCATCGTCCGGGACGTCACCCATCGCCAGAGGACCGAGGAAAGACTGAGATACCTAAGCATGCACGATATTATAACCGGCCTGTACAACCGTGTTTATTTCGAAGAGGAAATGGAGCGTCTCAATAACGGCAGGTTCTCGCCGATAACCGTCATCTGCTGCGATGTCGACGGGCTCAAACTGGTAAACGACACCCTGGGACACAAAAGGGGGGATGAACTGCTCAAATCCGTTGCCCGGGCATTGAAGGATCCCTTCCGGGGATCCGATGTGGTGGCCAGGGTAGGGGGAGATGAGTTCGCCGTAATCCTGCCGAAAACCGGGGAAGAATCGGCCCTGGGCATGTGTGAAAGGATCCAGCAGTCCGTTGTCCGCTATAACACTGAGGGAACCGACGTACCCATCAGCCTGTCCGTTGGAAAAGCCACCGGCGATATTACAAAAGACCTGACCTGCCACGATCTGTACCGGCGGGCCGACAACGACATGTACCGGCAGAAACTGCAGGCCAAGGCCGACGCAACAAAAAAAATATTCAACTGGTTCGTGAAATCAATGGACCAAAGGGATTTTATGGACGCCGGCCACGCCCGGAATGTATTTAAATATGCAAAGAGGCTGGGTCAGGAGGCGGGCCTTCCCTGTGAAGAAATAAAACGCCTGGAACTCCTGGCCCGTTTCCACGATATCGGCAAGGTGGGAGTCTCCGGAGATCTGCTGTTCAAGCCCGGACAATTAAATAAAAAAGAATGGGAGGAAGTAAAGCAGCACAGCGAGATCGGGTTCAGAACGGCCTGCTGCATTCCGGAGCTGTCCCATATTGCCAATTACATTCTTCACCACCACGAGTGGTGGAACGGCGACGGTTATCCCATGGGGCTGGCTGGCCGGGAAATACCCCTTGTCTGCCGTATATTCTCAATAGCGGAGTCCTTCGACGTTATCACTTCCGGCAGGCCGTACAGAAGGCCCATGAATCATCACGAAGCCCTCAGGGAGATACAGCGCTGCTCGAGAACCCGCTTCGACCCGCAGTTGGCGGCTCTGTTTATAGAGATTATGGATCCGGCCGCAGAATGAAGCAGGATAAGGGTTCCGGACAGTATTTTTACAGTATTTTGCTCAGGAAAGCCTTAAGCCTGTTGTTTTCGGGCTCCTGGAATATTTTTTCGGGGGTGCCCTCCTCCACCATCAAACCTTCATCCATAAAAATAACCCTGTCCCCCACTTCCCTGGCGAAGCCCATTTCGTGAGTGACCACCACCATGGTCATGCCCTCCCTGGCCAGGTCCTTCATTACGGCCAGCACTTCGCCCACCATTTCCGGGTCCAGGGCGGAGGTGGGCTCATCAAAGAGCATCACCTTCGGCTTCATGGCCAGGGCCCTGGCTATGGCCACCCGTTGCTGCTGTCCCCCGGAAAGCTGATCTGGATAAACGCCGGCCTTGTCGATTAAACCCACCTTTTTTAACAGGCTGCCGGCCAAGTCCCCGGCCTCCTGCCTGGACAGGTTGCGCACCTGCATGGGCGCCAGGGAAACATTCTCCAGCGCCGTTTTGTGGGGAAACAGGTTGAATCGCTGGAAAACCATCCCCACCTCCGCCCTTATGGCATTGATATCGGTGCTAGGATCAAGGAGGGATACCCCGTCGATGTATATCTGCCCCAGGGTGGGCTTTTCCAGAAGGTTGATGCACCGAAGGAAGGTGCTCTTTCCGGAACCTGAGGGGCCGATGACCACCACCACCTCCCGGGGCGCCACCCGGCAGTCTATTCCATTCAAAACCTTCAGCTTGCCGAAACTCTTGTGCAGATTTTCGACCCTAATCACCGGTCTTAAGCCTCCTTTCGGCATAGTCCACCAGCCGGCTGAAGCAGAAGGTCATGGCCAGATACAGAAAGGCCACCGTAAGCCACACCGGAAAGGCCACGTAGGTCTGGCCCACTATCAGCTGGCCCTTCCGGGTCAGCTCTTCAAATCCGATCACCGACAATAGGGACGTATCCTTCAGCATGGCGATGAATTCATTTCCCAGGGGAGGGATTACCCGCTTGACGGCCTGGGGGAGTATAACGAATCGCATGGCCTGGCTTGAGGTCATCCCCAGAGACCTGGCCGCCTCCATCTGGCCCTTTTCGATGGACTGCACGCCCGCCCTGAATATCTCGGCTATATAGGCGGCACTGTTCAGACTGCACGCAATGACAGCCGCCAGGAACACCGGCAGGGCGTACGTGGTCAAAATCTGCGGCATATCAAAGTTTGCCATCAAATAAGCCTGAATCTCCTTGAACAGATATGGCAGCCCGTAATAAACAATAAAAATCTGCACCAGCAAAGGGGTACCCCGGAAGAAGTCCACGTAGGCCGTGGCCGCCAGCCTGAGCATCCTGATCCCGGACAGCCTGGCGAGACCCACCGCCAGACCCAGTACACAGCCGATGGCCACCGAGATTACAGTAATCTGCAGTGTCACGCCGGCGCCGATGAGCAGAATATGAAAGGTCTGTTTTACAACTTCCACACAATCACCTCAAAAATGTACAAACATTAAATATGCGTAACACTATCCGGCAGTGTTACGCATATTCCCATGTGTGACTATTGGATTAATCCTGGCGCAGTTATTTCGGCTCCCCGGGCAGATATGCCGGAGGATCGGCACCAAACCACTTTTTATAGATCTCAGCGTACTTACCGTTTTCTTTAAGGGTCTTCAACGCCTTGTTGAAGGTTTCCAGCAGTTCGGTGTTCTTCTTGGGGAAGGCTATTCCGTAGTGCTCGCTGGTTTTAAGATCGCCCACGAGCTTTACGTCCTTGTCCTTATTTTGTTTTGCAAAGTATGCATTCACCGGGTAATCATTGACCACCGCCTCCACGGCGCCGCTTTTCAGCGCCATGAAAGCTTCATTGATGGTGTTGTAATCTGTAACCTTGGCATTGGGTATCTTCCGGGCCTCGTCGGCCCCGGTGGTGGAAATCTGCACACCCAGCTTCCTGCCCTTCAGGTCGTCCCATCCCTTGATCTTGTCGTTGTCGGCCCGGACAGCGATACTCTGGCCCGACAGGTAATAAGGCACCGAGAAATTAACCTTTTCCTTGCGCTTGTCGGTGATGGTCATGGCCGAAATGGCGCCGTCCACGCTGGCGGTTTCCAGGGCCGGGATAATACCGTCGAAGTTCATGCTGCGGATCTCAATCTCCAGATTGGCCACCTCGGCGACGGCATTCACCAGATCGATGTCGAACCCCACGTATTTTCCTGTCTTGGGATCCTGGGACTCAAAGGGAGCATACGCCGTATCCGACGCCAGCACGACCTTTTTCTTGGCCGGGGGCGCCGCCGGCTGATCCTTTTTCCCGGCCGGCTCCTGCTTCTTTTCCCCGCCGCAGCCAGCCGCGGCCACAGCCAGGGACGTCACCACCAGGCCCACCAGGAACAGTTTGAGCAGCTTCTTCAAAAACAAACCCTCCTTTGACAACTTGAAGCGTCCAATAATGCAACAGGATAAGTTTTTCTATTTCAACTTGAAAAATCCTGCTGAATTATAGCGCAACGCATATTATTTTTGAGCCGCCATTCAGGGAAAACTTGACACTAAAAAGGGCCTGTGAGAAAATGTTTAAGGTTTTTGTGGCAAAGGGGACTTGAAATGGAGGGCGGTCAATGCAAAGCGGTGCGCCCGCCGGCAGATCACAACAACGCCGGGCCGATCTGGCCCTCCTGACAGTGGCCTTCATTTGGGGCACCACCTTTGTAGTGGTAAAGGACGCCCTGGCCGACATCAAACCTTTTTATTTTCTGGCCTTGAGGTTTGCCGTGGCCTTCCTTTTTCTCTGCGCCATATATTTCAAAAAATTAATTGACATAAAAATGACGGAAATCCGGGCAGGCATATTCATCGGCATTTTCCTGTTCGGGGGCTACGCCTTTCAGACGGTGGGACTGCAATATACGGGGGCGGCCAACGCCGGATTCATCACCGGCCTCTCGGTGGTGCTGGTGCCTCTTTTCATAGCCGCTTCCCTCAGGCGGGCGCCCTCGGCGCACTTGGCCGCAGGGGCGCTGAGCGCGGCGGCGGGCTTGGCCCTTCTCTCTTTAAGCCCTTTGTTAACATTCAATCACGGTGACCTGCTGGTTTTTTTCTGCGCCATATGCTTTGCCGGGCATATACTGGCGGTGGGCAGATTCGCCTCCCGGCTGGACCCCGTTTACCTGACCATCATCCAGATAGGGGTGGTTTCCGCCGTCAGCCTCATATTCGGAATATTTCTGGAATCGCCGCCCAAAACCATAACCGGGCCTGTATGGACGGCCCTGCTGATTACTGCGGTGCCCGCAACCTCCCTGGCTTTCCTGATCCAGAACAAAGCGCAGAAATTCACCTCTCCCACCCACACGGCCATAATTTTCACCACGGAGCCGGTGTTTGCCGGACTGGGGGCCTATATGCTGGCCGGGGAAGTTCTGTCCACCCGGCAACTGGCCGGGTGCGTACTGATCCTGGCGGGCATGCTTATCGCCGATCTGAAAGGCAACGGCCCCGGGCCGGACAAAAAATAAATAAACCGCCCTGACGGTCGGCTGGAATTCAGTAGTCAGAATCCAAAATTTGATGCATTCCTTCTCCTGCGATTGGCCGCCACGGACGGCGATTTGGACGCGGGATGCGGCCAAAAAGCTCGAGAGCCGCATGGACGCGGCATTCGAAGGCGGTGGACGGCCGTCGGCCATGTAACTTATACCTAAGCTATACCCTCCGTCATTGGCTTGGTAATTTTCGGGACACTCCCATCCCGGCCAGTCCATTCTGTCTTCTGTCTTCCATCTCCTGTCTCCCGACTGAACAAGGAATACAGCATGAGCTGTTTTGGGGTTTGAGCGGAGGAGTACTTGGTGGTGCGTTGGAGCGAAAAAGCCGCCGCCACAACGCAGCAGATGGGCTTTTTCAATAGCATCCTAGTACAGCTCCGTCCGCACCCTCACTATCTCCACTGTGCCTGTGTGCTCAACGAATTTTACAACTGAAGACATGATCCGGTGGGCATGGGAGGCATCGTTGGTGACGCAGGCCACCCCCACAGTGGAATTCCGCCACTGGTCTTGTTTGTCCACTTCGGCCACGGCCACGTTGAAACGGGATTTGGTTTTATCCAGGAGGCTTTTCAGTATCCTGCGCTTGCATTTCAGCGACGAAGAGCCGGCCATGAACAGCTCAAGGGTCAAAATGCCCACCACCATATTTGCACACCCCACGCCGGTAAAAAACTAATAATATTATACCGGGGCGTTAGAAAAAGTCCAGCCAAAAGCGCCCGGGCGGGCGCGGAGTGAAGCCGGCCTCACTTTATCTTCCCGCTGCAATGTATTTTGTGGTAAAATATACAGGGTGTCGGCGGATTGACCGGTGGCTCCCCTTCAATTCGCAACCCAAAACCAGGTGATGTAATGATAGCCAGGAACAAATCAAGGGATCGACCGCGTGAAACACCGAAGGTCACCGGTGAGATCAGTCGGCTCAGACAAACAGAAGCAATCCTCCGCAACAGGAGCAGGATGCTGGAGTTATTGTCGGACTCAACCGCCAGATGCATTGAATTCCCTTTCGCAGCGGTGGACTATCAGCTGATTGCCGACCAGTTGCTGGAACTCACCGGCGCCACGGCCACGCTGGTTAATTCCTGGGATATGTCCCTGGGGCACGCCGTCACGGAGGCCATGGCGGGGCCGGAGGATCTCGCACAAAAGACAAAAAAACTTTTGGGATTCAATCCGGTGGGCCGGCGGTGGCGTGTCGGCCCACAGCTGAGGAAACGGCACAAATCCGGCATAGTGGCTAAAATAGACGGCATACACAGCCTGTCCGGCGGACAAATTCCCCGCCAGATGTGCAAGCAGATTGAAAAAACATTGTACTTCGGCGATATATACTGCGTCAACCTGATTCACGGAGAAGAGACGCTGGGCAACATAGTGATAATCATGCCCGCCGACGGACAGCTCAAGGAAAGCGGCATAGTAGAAATGTTCGCCAGGGTGGTGGCCGCCGCCATAGTGCGCAAGAGGGCCGAAAAGGCGATGCTGGAAAGCCAGGAGCGATACCGGCGCTTGGTGGAATATTCCCGGGACGCCGTTTTTATCGCTTCCCAGGATAAGCGATACGTCGAAATAAACCCCGCCACCTGCCAGCTGTTGGGCTACGAAAGGGAAGAACTGCTCCAGATGGGCATTCCTGACATGATCCCATTCAAAATATTTGACATGCCACTTCTCGACAGGCTGGTCAAGCATGGATTTCTGTACTCCGAAGTCACCCTGAAGTCAAAAGACGGCCGGTTCATACCGGCTGAAATCAATGCCACCGTCCTGCCGGACGGAAATTATCTGGGTACGGTGCGGAACATTTCAGATCGCAGGCAGGCCGAAAAAGCCCTGCGGGAAAGCGAGCGTTTTCTGTCCAGCGTTTTTGAAAGCATACAGGACAGCCTTTCTGTTATCGACAAGGATTTCAACATCATTAAGACCAATTCCGTGGCGGAACAGGCCAACCTCCATGCCATACCCCTGGTGGGGAAGAAATGTTACCGGGCGTATCATGGCTACGAAGATATTTGCCCCGGCTGCCCCGCCCTTGCGGCCCTCAGGGAAGGCAAAACAGCCAGGGCGGTGATGCCGAAAAAGGGGGAGAACGGTGAAACGGCCGGGTGGCTGGACCTCTACTGCTACCCCTTTGTGGACTTGACCACGGGGCAGACCAAGGGGGTAATAGTATATATCCGGGACATCACCGAAAAGCTTGAGATGGAACAGGAAATGGCCCGGCTGGAAAGGCTTAACCTGGTGGGTGAAATGGCTGCCAGCATCGGTCACGAGGTACGCAACCCGATGACCACGGTAAGGGGATTTCTCCAAATGCTGGGCGAAAAAAAGGAATATCTGAAGGACAGGGAATTTTTCGATCTGATGATTGAGGAACTGGACAGGGCCAATTCAATCATCACAAACTTTCTTTCCTTGGCCAAAAACACCCCCGTCGAACTTGAAAACCAGAACCTGAACGATATTTTGAATGCCATCTTCCCGTTGCTGACGGCCGATGCCGTCAATTCAAACATGGACATCATCAAAGAAACCGGGATTGTTCCCGATTTACTGCTGAACGAGAAAGAAATCCGCCAGCTTATTCTCAACATCGTCCGCAACGGCCTGGAAGCCATGGATAACGGGGGAACCATGACCATAAAAACCTTCATCGAAGGTGACGAAGTGGTCCTTTCCATAAAAGACCAGGGCGGAGGCATCAGACCGGATTTGCTGAACAAAATAGGCACCCCCTTCTTTACCACCAAGGATCACGGCACCGGACTGGGGCTGGCCGTGTGCTACGGCATCGCCACCAGACATAATGCGGCCATCAATGTGGAAACAGGCCCCTTGGGAACCACTTTTTTAATCAGGTTCCAAATACGGGTCCCTTCTCCCGCCGCAGGCGGGACATAAACATATCCGGATCTAAGGCGGCGGATAAGTCGCCCCCGCTCATCGACAATGCCGAATATAAAAAAATTTGATTTTGAAAATAATTAAATTAAGGACATACTATTAAAAACAGAATATTACAGCAAAAGCGTTGTTTCAAAATTACTCCGGTATTGTAATTATTAGGGGTGAGTCAATGGGGATGTTAGAAGGATTCAAGGTTCAAAACTTCGGGGTATTGAAGGATATTAAACTAGGCAAGTTATGGAACGACAGGGGCGGGTCCAAATTAACCCGCCTTGTAGTTGTAATTGGGAAAAACGGTGTGGGTAAAAGCACTCTTTTTGATGCATTCGGCTTTCTTTCCGATTGCTTGAAGGCGGGAGTGGAGGAAGCCTGTGACTTAAAACAAAGAGGTGGCTTTAAAAAAATAATTTCCATGGGATCCAATGAACCCATTCGATTTGAGATTTACTACAGGGAGTCCCCAAACGAAAGACCAATAACATATGAATTGGAAATAGATATTGATGAATCTGATCGCCCATATGTTAAATCTGAAAGGCTTCGTCAACGAAGGAAGGGAATGTCAAAGGGACAACCTTTTTCGTTCCTCAACCTGGAAAATGGAAAAGGCGTTGCATGGAAAGGAACCAGTTATGGTGAGGAAGAATCGGAAAAGGTTTCTGTGGAGCTTACCGATGCCAGGCACCTTGGCATAGCCACCTACGGAGTATTAAAGGAGCATCCAAGAATTGCCGCATTTCGCAGTTTTCTGGAGGGATGGTATCTTAGTTATTTCGACCCCAACGCTGCCCGGAGCCTTCCCATGGCTGGACCGCAAAAGCACCTGAACATACGCGGTGATAATCTTGGTAACGTAGTACAATATATGGAAAGGGAAAACCCTGAACAATTCAGGGAAATACTTAATAAGATCGCCAGCAAGATACCAGGCATAAGCAACATATCCACAAAAAAAACGGATGATGGCAGATTGCTGCTGCAATTTAATGATAAAGGATTTAAAGAACCATTCTATGCCCAGAAGATGTCAGATGGCACTCTTAAGCTCTTTGCCTATATGTTGCTGATTGAAGAACCGCTGCAACGTTCTTTTATATGCATTGAGGAACCTGAAAATGGTCTTTACCACAAGCTTTTGGAAACATTGGCAAATGAATTCAGACAGCACGCTAATGATAGAAAAAGCAAGTCCCAAGTTTTTATTACAACCCATAGCCCATATTTTGTTGATGCTTTGAGCCCTGAAGAAGTATGGATCTTGGAGAAACAACAGGATGGTTTTTCAAGCATAAGACGCGCAAGTGACGATAAGATAGTTAAAAGTTTTATTGAAGAGGGAATACAGCTGGGCAGTCTCTGGTATAGTGATTATCTGGATAAGAGGTGAGGGTGTTGCATTTTGAAGTGCTCGTAGAAGATAAATCCGCAGGTATAGTTGTCGAGAATATCCTCAAAAAAATAAACAATAAACATCAGGGTTACGGCAAAGTCAGAAACTATCCAGAAGCCGCTCAATTTTAAGGATGGG
>JBBIMW010000017.1:0-42773 GCA_037444185.1 Peptococcaceae bacterium
AGGGGTGGTCCCCTTTTTGTTGGTCAAGTGGTCCCCTTTTTGATTGACAAAAGCATAATAGACCCTGTTTTCACCGGCAAGGCCGATGGCGGCCACCTGGGCCCTGGGCTCATTCAGCTCCTTTTTTATGAGGGCCGCAGTTTCCGTGGCGCCTTTCCCCTTAAGATGAGAGGCATCGCGTATTTCCACTTTTTCATTGTTGATCCACAAATAAACCGGTTCAGGGGACTTGCCGCGAATGACTATTTTGTCGTAGCCGGCGTACTTCAGTTCCGGCCCGAAAAAACCCCCCATCAACGAATGGCCCAATAAATTTGTCTGGGGAGAAATGGTATTTACAGCGGTACGGTTGGCACCGACAACAGGTGTGCCATTTAAAAGGCCGGAACTGAATATCAGCAGATTTTCGGGGAAAAAGGGCTCCACTTCGGGAGCAACCCTGTCCCATATTATCTTGGCGCCGGTACCCTGACCGCCGAGATGAAGTCCGGTCAATCCAGGGTCGGTTTCCACCC
The DNA here is from genome assembly GCA_037444185.1 of Peptococcaceae bacterium. Lineage (GTDB taxonomy): Bacteria > Bacillota > Desulfotomaculia > Desulfotomaculales > Desulfocucumaceae > JAILZP01. The sequence goes on from JBBIMW010000017.1 coordinate 516, forward strand.
TCTCAATGTTTCCCCGGGATAAATCGATTTCCAAATCATACCCTGTCTCAGCGTATCTCATTTTTTAACCCCTCTGCATATGATCTTTTTCGTCGTCAGAAGCTGTGCAAAAAGCCCAGGTTTCAAGACGCAGCAGGACTTTGCAACACTCACCCAGACAACATGCAATTATTGTACTAATGACAGAATATAAGCAAAAAATTAATCCCCCGCCACGTTCAGCAGGGGACAGTTCTTCTTCCGGCAGTTGCTCCGGGCTTGGGCGGGCAGGTTTAATTCGGAAGAGATGCGCCTTAGCTATGCAAGAAAATCATACACTGCAAATTAACCAGGCACACCATCCACCCCTTCGGGCGACTGAAATACAGGAGTCGGGAGACAGAATGGGGCTGGCCGGGAAGAAATGCGAAATGTCCCCTCACTGTCTCCAGGTTATTCCCGCCCTCGTGGCGGAGGGCCTGAGCCTGGCGGCGCTCCAGGCCAGCAGCGCCGCCGAGGCCAGTAGGCAAAAGACGGTATATATCCCCCAGTACGGCAGCGCCAGGTCCCTGCCCTGGCCTATGCCGGCATTTTCACCCAGTATGCGCAGCATCACCAAAACTGGATTGAGGTCCAGCAGCAACTGGACAGCCAGCGGTATCCGGTCCGGCCCGGGCCCCGGAACCCTGCCGACCTCATAAATAAATCCCGCCAAGAGGGCGGTGCCGGCCATAATGGTGCAGACTATGCCGTATGCCGCCACGGTGGAGGAGCCGGTCTTCTGAAAAAATGCCGAGCAGGCCATGCCCACGGAACCGAAGAGAAGGACTGTGATCAGATAGAAGCCTAACCCCCCCATCATCTGACCCGGCGAAAATCCACCGTAGATTATAATTATGCTGTACAGGGGCAGGGTGGACAGCAGCAGCAGCAGCATGAAAGAGCAGGAGGAGATCATCTTCCCCGCCACTATTTCCATGGGGGTGAGCTTGGTCACCAGCAGTACATTCAATGTCTGCCTCTCCCTTTCGGCGCTGATGGCGCCGGAGGTAAGGCCCGGGGTGACGAAGGCCAGCATTATCAGCTGAACCATGGAAAGAGTGAGAAAAAGATCCCTGCCCCGGCCGGGCTGGTAATATCCGGGCATGTCGTGCCAGCGCAGATAGAGATAACCCAGGTAAAGACCGCCAATGATCAGCAGGTAAAGGGAGATAGCCAGCGGCGTCCTGAATGTCCTGAACCTCTGACGCATTTCCTTTTGCAGTACGGGGTTACTGAACACGGCCATCCCCCTCCCCGGTCACCGCCATATAGGCCTCCTCAAGGTTCCTGCGCACCTCGTGAAACTGGGTGACGGTGTATCCACCGGCCATTATATCCCTTAGCAGCATTCCCTGCTCCTCCTTGCTTCCACTGAAAAATAACTTTATCCACCGGCCTCCGGAGCCGGCCAGGCAAACGCCCCGCCTTTGCCCCAGTATCCCCGCCAGACCCCCGGCGTCCTCCAGGATCTCTATGAAAATCAGCCTGGCCCCGGAGGAGGCGGCGGTCACTTCGTCAACAGTGCCGGAAACCGTCACCCGGCCATTCTCCATAATGGCCACCCGGTGACAGATTTCGGCCAGCTCTGGCAATATATGGGAGCTAATGAGCACGGTTTTACCCATCCTCCCAAGCTGCCTTACGATCTCCTTCATTTCCGCCCTGGCCCCGGGATCCAGGCCGGAAGCGGGCTCGTCCAGTATCAGCACCCCGGGGTCATGCACCAGGCACCTGGCCAGGGCCAGCCGCTGTTTCATCCCCCTGGACAGAAGGTCCACGTAAGAATCTTTTTTTCCGCCCAGATTGACCAATTCCAGCAGTTCACCGATCAGCCTCCCCCTCCCCGCCCCGGGCAGGCGGTAGGCCCCGGCAAAAAAATCAAGGTATTCGTACACCGTAAGACCATCATAGACTCCGAAGAAGTCCGGCATATAACCCATCAGCCCGCGCACCCCGGCCGTATCGCCCGCCACGTCCCGGCCGCCCACCAGGGCGGCGCCGCCGTCGGGCGGCTGAAGGGTGGCCAGAATGGACAGTGCCGTGGTCTTTCCGGCGCCATTGGGACCGATGAGACCAAACACAGACCCTCCCTCCACTTCCAAGCTCAGCCCGTCCAGGGCCACCGTCTGGCCAAATCTTTTTATCAAGCCCTTTGCCGAAATCACCGGCCCACCACCCCCTCCACTGCTATGCCGCTGAAAAACCCTTCTGTTTTTTCCATCGGAGCAAACAGCCTCAACTCTATTTTCCCTTGCCCGGAAAGGTATTTCAACGCCTCCCCGCCGACAAACCTCCCGCCTCCGGGATCCAGCTGCTCCCAGACATTAGTGTCGGCCCGGTAAATCTCCACAGTATGCCCGGGTGGAAGCGGCGGCACTTCAATGGCGGTCACGGTAAAATCCGCCGTATTGAGGGTTCCGGGCAGGTCATAAATGACCTTTTGACTGCTGACCGTGCTCTTGATGAATCCCGGGGGCAGGCGGAAGGATCCGCCCGGGAAGCCGAGATCTATTCTCTGCCTGACCATCGTCAGCCCGCTGATTTGCCCCCGGCCGGCGGGACGAACAACACTGAACTGTTCTGTGGGTCTGTCGCAAAAACCAAGGAAAATCAGTTCACCGGGACTCCCCCCCGTCTTTGACAGGTGGCCCGCCATCCTACTCTCCAAAGGGCCCGCCTGCTGCGGCACGACACCATGTGGCTCCCCGGCCCCGGTCATAATCATCGCCTCAATTTTTTTGGTTCCTCCGGAGGCTATTTCACCCAGGCCGATGGATCTTTTACCCGACACCAGCCGGCAGTCCCTCAGGTCAAAGGGGGTGTTGTTGATGATCTCCCCCACCAGCCGGTCTTCCAGGAAAAACACACCGCCATCAATACTGCCGGCGCCGGTATCTATCCCGTAAAAATACACCTGCCGCATGGCCCCGTACTCAACGTCCCCGAAAATAACCCGGGATTGCTCCAGTCCACTGTAAACCAGCACTGACCGGTCCCTCCCCCGGTATGTGTTCACCGGCTCCAACAGAACCAGCCCCCTGCCCGCCACCTCCAGGTCACCCCCCCGGGGCAGCATAAAGGCGCTGGATGCCCTTACTTCGGCAAGTTTTTTGTCCACAATGTCCATCACAGATACAGTATTCGCAACATACGGCTGCAGGCGGCTCACCGGGGATATGGCGTACAGCGCCAGGGCGGCCAGCGCCGCCGCCGCTGGAACCAGCGCCCAGGCCAGGTCCCTGCGGTTCAGCCGCCGGAGGAGCAGGTACAGTCCGGGACCCACCGCCGCCGCATATATCGTCCACAGTAAAGCCATCATCGACACGCCGGGTGTATTGACCACAGGAAAATAAGAAGCAATGTCGCTCATGACAAATTTGTCTTCATGCTCCCCATCCGCCAGCGGCCGGCCCTCCACCGGAAAAAAAACCATGAATTCCGGAGCTTTATCCCCGGAGTCTTTTAAGTCCCCCAGGCCGGACCTAAAAAAAACCACCTCCCCTTTACCCAGGGGCGACCGTAAAACCGGCCCACCCTCTTTGGAGCCCCCTCCGGGGATAATATCCGAAAAAGGGCCCGCCTCCATGGATCCCGTCCCGCCCGAAAATACCAGCCTGCCCCCCAGCCGGACCCATTCCTTCAGCGCAGACACCTGGCCCGGTCCCAAAGCGCCGGCGGATTCCCGGTCCGCCAGAATAATGTCCGCCGGCCCCAGCAAAAGAGAGCTGTCCGGTATTTCCCCCGGCGGGATGTATTTCGCCGTCGCCTGTCCGCCGTACACCTTTTCCAGCCACGGAAGCAGGCCGCTGTCCGCCATTTTTTCCCCGAGAAAGAATACCACCGGCCCGCCGGCCACAGCAGTGCCGTACAGCCTGGCCCCGGCCAGAACCCTGTCCCCGGCCGACAGCTGTACCCAGGGTGAAGTGGCCGCCAGTTCGCCGGGCACCACCAACAGCAGGGAGGCCTTTCCCCCGGCCGGCACCATAACCTCCCTGGCATACAGCGGCAGGTGACGTTCCTGATTGCCTCCCGGATCAGAGGGGATAACTGTCACCTGGCCGCTTATACCTATTCCGCCATTCTCTATTTCAACCTTCACCGGCACCGGCCGGGAAACTTTGAAAACGCCGGCCAAGCCGGGCTGGACCTTCAGAACCGGATCTTCGCCGCACCACCCCGGAGAGACCAGGAACACCATTGCGACCAATACAACCGGAATGATAAGGCCGCCACGCCTCAGGGCGCGTCCCCCAGGACAACAAAAAGCAGAAAATATCCCAATCAAATTGACCGTCCTCCAGTTTTTCAATCTTTCTTCCGATGTTATATATTATAGACGAAAAACAGCCAGGTTTTGTAACCAACTAAAGAACAAATTCGCCCTTCGGGCGACTGGAATCCAGAATCCAGGAGTCAGAATCCAGAATAGCATAGAAAACTCGTCCACAAGTAATAATGCAAGCATAGTTTCCTATACATGAACAAATTCGCCCTTCGGGCGACTGGAGCCATTGCCGGCGGCCTGAGTTCTTCCAGGTCAGTTGACTCCCGCCCAGGCCACCAGCGGCAGATCGAACCGGTGGGCAAAATCCCGGCTGGACGGCCTCACCCTTACGGTATAGCCGATGGCCCCCTGGGGCAGGGTAAAATTGCCCCGGTAGAGATAAACCCCCTCTCCCATCCGGTCCACCAAGGTCATGGGGGCTGTCCTGATGTCCCTCAAGGCTTCCCCCTCCACCCCGCCGTATACGATTTCCACGCTTACATCGTGGTGCCATATGGATCCCAGCCGCACCGTGGAATCGACCAGCATATTCTCCCCGGCCTTTTTCACCCGTCCTCCTCCGTTCAACACCTCTCCCACCGCCACCTGGTGCCAGTTTTCCCTTATAAAATCCTTGAAGGACTTCAGCTTCTCCGCCACCGCACAATTGTCCCGCCTGAAATAAATACCTCTTTCAACGGCGGAGGCATACAAATTCTCCGTGTACTGTCTGACCATGCGGTGGCTGCTGAACTGCGGGCCCACAGTTTTTATTGAATTCTTCATGTAAGCGGCCCACCGGTCGGGGGCGAAAAATAGGGGAATAACCTCGTTTTCCAGTACGCTGTACAGTGAAAGACCATCGTCCCGGTCCTGCAGCTCCTCCGCCGGATACTCCCTTTCATCGCCCACAGCGAACCCGTTTTTGCCATTGTAGGCCTCCGGCCACCAGCCGTCAAGCACACTGAGATTGACCACTCCGTTGACGGCGGCTTTCATGCCGCTGGTGCCGCTGGCCTCCTGGGGCCTGCGGGGGCTGTTCAGCCACACATCCACTCCTCTAATCAGATACCGGGCCGCATTAATATCGTAGTTCTCCAGAAAAATGACCTTGCCCCTGAAAGGGTCCAGATTGGAAATCTCGAACACCCTCTTGATCATTTCCTGGCCCGGCCCGTCGGCCGGGTGGGCCTTTCCGGCGAAAACTATCCGCACCGGCCGCCGGGGGTCGTTGACCAAGCCGGCCAAACGGTCCAAATCCCTGAAAAGGAGGGAGGCCCTCTTATATGTGGCGAACCTCCGGGCAAAACCGATGATCAGCGCATCGGGGCTCAAATATCCGTTAACCTCGGCCACCCTGACCCCCGGCTCGTAATTCCTTATTCTCTGGGCCTTCAGGTTTTCCCTGACAAAGTCAATCAATTCTTCTTTCAGCTGCAGGTGAGTCAGCCACAGCTCCCCGTCCGGAATACCGTCCACCGCCTCCCACATGGCCGGGTCGTGCAGATTTTTGTTCCAGTCGGGGCCGACGTACTTTTCCATCAATCTCTTTATCCCGGGAGACATCCAGGTCTCGGTATGCACCCCGTTGGTCACATGTGATATGGGCACCTCCTCCTCCTGGATGCAACCGTACAGTCTGCAGAACATCTGCCGTGAAACACGGGCGTGCAGTTTGCTGACCCCGTTTTTGAAGTCGGACAGATTTAAGGCCAGCACCGTCATATTGAAGGCTTGGTGTTCCTCGTCCCATCCCAGGCGGAAAAACTCATCCCGGCTCATTCCCATATACTGATAATACTGACCTAGATAATGGTCCACCATTTCGGCGCTGAACAGGTCATGCCCGGCCGGCACCGGGGTGTGGGTGGTAAACAGTGTGTTGGACTTTACCGCCTCCACCGCCACGCTGGTCCTGATTCCGCTGTCCACCTTTTCCCTGATCCGCTCCAAGCAAAGAAACGCCGCATGCCCCTCGTTGATGTGCCAGGCGCCGGGGTATATCCCCATGGCCCTGAGGGCCCTGACTCCCCCTATGCCCAGCACTATCTCCTGGCATATCCTTACATCCCTGCTGCCCCCGTAGAGCTGGGCGGTGATGGCCCTGTCTTCCCTGCTGTTTCCGGGCAAATCAGTGTCCAGCAAGTAAAGGGGCACCCTTCCCACCTGGACTTTCCAAATTCTGACGCCCACCCTCCTGCCCGGAAGGTCCACCGGCACCGTCAGTTCCTGTCCGTCCTCCCCCAGCACCGGCTTCATCGGCAGTTCGTGACAGTTCTGGCGGGGGTAACAGGCTTCCTGCCAGCCATCCCTGTTTATTCTCTGGGTAAAATACCCCTGTCTGTACAAAAGCCCCACGGCCACCAGCGGCACGCCAAGATCGCTGGCCGACTTGCAGTGATCACCGGCCAGCAGCCCCAAGCCCCCGGAATATATGGGGTGGGACTCATGGAGCCCGAATTCCGCTGAAAAATAAGCCACCAAACGGCCGCCGCCGGGGAAACGCCGGCTGAACCAGGTTTCGGAGGTCATGTAGCGGTCGTAGCTGTCTGCAACCCGGCTGTACAGATTAATATATTCCTTGTCGTCAGCGGCCCTTTCCAGACTTCCGGCGCTTACTTTCAGAAGAAACTTTACCGGGTTGTGGCAAACCTCCTCCCACAAGCGCCGGTCAATCCGGGAAAACAGTTCCTGGGCCGGATCGTTCCAGCTGAACCAAAAATTATAGGCTATTTCCTTCAGCCTGGAAATTCTTCCGGGAATCTCCGGCGCGGCCGAGACGGTATTGAATGAAAACATTGCATCTCCTGTCTCCTGTCTACTGTCTCCTCATATTATTCCCAGGCGGCGGAAAGAAATGCGCCCCCCATGCAGCTTCGAATTGTTGACATTGACAGCCGGACCATAGTTGCCATATTATTATTTTAATGGCAAAAATATCGTCTGAAAATCAAATGCCATTCAGCCATAATTATGCAGCAGGGGGGATTTATTTGCGTGAGGCCTTGATAGTGGAAGCGGTAAGAACACCGGTGGGAAAAAGAAGGGGATCCCTTTCCGGAACCAGGCCCGACGATCTCGCCGCCCTGGTTTTGGCCGAGGTGGTAAAGAGGGCCGGAATCAGCCCGGAAATCGTGGAAGACGTGATTATGGGCTGCGTTTCCCAAGTGGGCGAGCAGTCCATGTGTGTGGGCCGGCAGGCAGTCCTGGCGGCCGGTTTCCCCACCCGCATCCCGGCGGTCACCATAGACCGCCAGTGCGGATCCAGCCAGCAATCGGTGCATTTCGCCTCCCAGGCCATCATGGCCGGGGACATGGATGTGGTTATCGCAGCGGGAGTGGAGTGCATGACCAGGGTTCCCCTGGGGTCCTCCATGGGCGGCGCCTCCTTCAATCCGAGGATAATTCAGCAATACAGCATTGTCTCCCAGGGCATATCGGCGGAACTGGTGGCGGACAAATGGGGCTTTTCCAGAGAGGAGCTGGACATATTCTCGCTGGAAAGCCACCGCAAGGCGGCAAAGGCCAGGGAGGCGGGATTTTTCAAAAAGCAGACGGTGCCGGTGGAAATAACCCTGCCGGAGGGCGGCGCCGGGCTGCTTGAGGAGGACGAAGGCATAAGGCCCGCCACTTCCATGGAGGCCCTGGCAGGCCTCAAACCCGCCTTCAGGCCCGACGGCAAAATCACGGCAGGCAACTCCAGCCAGATCAGCGACGGGGCCGCGGCAATACTGATGATGTCGGAAAAAGCGGCCCTCCGGCTGGGACTCAAGCCCCGGGCCAGAATCGCGGCCCGGTCCGTCGTCGGGGACGACCCGGTGCTGATGCTGACCGGCCCCATCCCGGCCACCAGAATGGCCCTTGAAAAGGCCGGGCTCACCATGGCCGATATTGACGTATATGAGGTAAACGAAGCCTTTGCCCCGGTGCCGATGGCCTGGCTGCACGACCTGGAGGGCGATCCGGCCAGGCTGAACCCCCAGGGAGGGGCCATAGCCATGGGCCACCCCCTGGGGGCCAGCGGGGCCAGAATTATGACCGACATGCTGAACTATCTCGAGCGTACCGGCGGCAGGTACGGCCTTCAGACAATGTGCGAAGGTTTCGGCATGGCCAACGCCACCATTATTGAAAGAGTGTGAATTATACTGCATTCCTTATTTCCCTGTATTCCGACAGAATAAGGGAGAGTGTGTATAGCCGGGTACAGCCGGAGGCTGTTCAAAAAGCTCCAGATGTAAGGCGCAGCAAGGGTTTGAGCGGAGACGTACTTGGTGGTACGTTGGAGCGAAAAAGCCGCCGCCGCAACGCAGCAGATGGACTTTTTCAACAGCCTCAAGGATTGCAAAATGAGCAATTTTCAACTTCTACCAGCCCCTGCTGTAATCATCGGCGCATGGAATGCAGACAGTCTGGCCGTCTTTCAGTCTGGCCCGGGCTTCCATGACGTACTCACCGCAGCCGGAGCACCGGACCGAGTTGAAAATTCTTGCCTTGCCGGGAAACTCGAAATCAATCTTTTCCACCCGGCAAAAATCTTCTTCCGGCAGATCCAGTATATATTTTGTTCTCTGGTCCTGGTGGAAGTGGAATTCTTTTTTCTCCTCCCCGGTGGCGCTTCCACCAAAGACCTTCTTTCTCAGTTCAGCAAGGTCGGGACCCTGATTATGCCATATCTCTCCGCTGACAGATATTCTCAAGGCCCGGTTGCTGCTCCGGCTGCCGAAGGTATAAACCTGCTTGCCGTGATCCCTGTACAGAAGATTTCCTTTCCCCAAAGTGCAGCCCGTCAGCAGCATTATGGCGTCCACGCCGCAGGCATCGTTCTCCACCACCGCCACCAGCTCTTCATCAGGGGACCGCATTTCCCCCAGCCCCCCCAGGGCTGTCAGGGCCACCCTGTACCCCACCGCCAGTCCGGGACAGGAATGACCGTGAAATTCCACTGTTTTTTCCCAGGGTGTTTTTTCCATACACATAATTACCCCTCCTTAATTATTTTCCTAAACTGTTTTGTCCTGCCTCCTGACAGGGCAAGGAATACGAAATGCGCTATTCTGAGCTGGTTCCGACCAAACTTTTAGTATATTGGTGTCCGGGGCTGTTTATCACCGCACTGGTCAAACCTTCCTCGACGATCCTGCCCTCCAGCATCACCGCCATTCTGTCGCTTACTTTCCTGGCAAGGGCGATATCGTGGGTAATCAAAATAATGGCCAGCCCTCTGGCTTCCTGCAAGCTTAACAGAAGTCTCAGTATTTTCGCCTGCACACTGGCATCCAGGGCCGAGGTGGGCTCGTCGGCTATGAGAACCTTGGGGTTCAGCACCAGCGCCCTGGCTATGGCCACCCTCTGGGCCTCCCCGCCGCTCAAAAGGTGCGGATGTTTTCTCAAAAAATCCTCATCACCGGACAATTCAACTTCATTCAGCGCTTTTTTGACGATGGACGTTCTTTCCTTTGCGTCCCCGACGCCCTGTATGTCCAGGGGCTCCCGCACCGCCTCCAGCACATTCATTCTATGACTGATGGATTCACCGGGATTCTGAAAAATCATCTGCACCCTCCGGTGGAATCCCGCCCTGCGCACATCCGCCAGCCTTTCCCCCTCCAGCGTTACGGCACCCGAATCCGCCCTGTGTATTCCCATTATCAATTTGGCCAGGGTGGTTTTTCCCGACCCGCTTTCTCCCACCAGGGCCAAAGTTTCTCCCTCGTAAAGAGTCAGGTTCACCCCGTCCACCGCCCTGACGGAATCAAATCTCTTGGACAAACCTTCCACCACCAGCAAAGGCGCTATGCCTCCCCGGTGGCAGGCCAGCAGGCGTCCTCCGGACACTGCGGGTACCGGTTTTTCTTTTTCACAGACGGCTATTCTCTGGGTACACCTGGGATGAAAGGGACAGCCCGGAACTCCCGGGGCCGCCCTCCCCGGTATGCCCTGCAAATCCTTGGTGGTAAACATGTCCGGGTAAGACCTGAGCAGTCCCCTGGTATACGGGTGGCGGGGAGAGGCGAGCACATCACCCGCAAGGCCCTCCTCCACAATTCCCCCCGCGTACATCACAGCCAGCCTGCCGCTGAAACTTGCCGCGGTGGAAATATCATGGGTTATCATAATGGTTGTTTTATCCCCGGTCAAACCCTTAATCAGCGATATGATTTCCCGCTTTGTGGCAACATCCAGTGAGGCCGTGGGCTCGTCCAGTATCACCACCTCCGGGTCGTTGGCCAGGGCCAGGGCAATGAGGGCCCTTTGCTTCTGTCCTCCGCTCAGCTGATGGGGATAGGCCCCCGCCCACCGGTCCGGCAGGCCCGTGGCGCCCAGGATCTCCACAGCCCGGGCCAAAGCCGCACCCCTGCTTTTTTCGCCATGCGCCATGATTGACTCCGCCACCTGGTCTCTCACGGTATAAAGGGGGTGCAGGGAGTTTTCAACATTCTGAAAAACCATGGCCACCGTCTTTCCGCGCAATTTCCGGCGCACCTCTCCAGGCGCTTCCAGAATGTTCATGTCCTTTATCATTATTTTCCCGGAGCAGCGGCCCTCCACCAGGCCCACCACGCTTAAGCCGAGGGTTGTCTTGCCCGCCCCCGATTCGCCTATGACTGAAAGGGCCTCTCCCCTTCCCAGGGTCAAATCCAGACCGCTAATCACATCCATGCCGCCATAAGCGACTCTCAGCCCCTCAATCCTTAACATTTCCGGCCTCTCTTTTAATTCTCGGATTCAAAGCCGACTCCAGGGCGTAGCCCGTGTACATCAGCCCCGCCATGGTCAGGGACAGGGCCGCTCCGGCCGGCAGAAGCCACCATTTCCACACCTCCAGGTAGGAAAACTTCAGGGCGTGCTGCATCATCTTGCCCCAGCTGCAAACAGACGGGTCCGACACGCCAAGGAAAGATAGTCCGGCCTCCATGAACACGGCCCGGCGGGCGTTTTGTATCAACACCGCCGCCAGCACCGGGCCCATGTCCGGTATTATATGGCGCCGCAGCAGATAAAACCGCCCGGCCCCGAAGGTTCCGGCAGCCTCCACATGCATCCTTCCCTTCAGTGATAAAGCCTGGGCCCGGACCACCCTGGCCCCGCCGGGCCACATAATGGCGGCCAGCAGAGCAATCAGCAGCAGCAGATCCGGCCTCAGGTAAGCCGCCGCCAGTATGATCACAATTACCGGAGGGATGATGATCAGCACATCCACCATTCTCATTATCAGGCGGTCGGCCCTTCCCCCGCACAGCGCCGCCAGTCCCCCCGCCAGCACGCTGAGTGACACCGACAGAACCGACACGCCGAAGGCCACCGCCAGGGAAGTGCGGGCCCCGTATAGAAGGTGCGCCCATATGTCCTGGCCCACATCGTTGGTGCCCAGCCAGAACAGCGCCGAGGGCGGGTGGAATATATGGCCGGTGTAGTCACCGGGACTGTGCCTGACCAGCAGTGGCGCCACGGCGGCAAGGGCCGTGATGATAAAAAGCAGTGCCAGCCCGGCCCGGCCGAAGCCGCTGCGGTTTATTTCCCGCCAGTAATTAACGTGCATATGAAACCCTCGGGTCAATTTTGCGGTAAAAAATGTCCACCGAAAGGCTGACCGCCAGAACAGTTATGGTGGTCAGCAGCAATATTCCCTGAAGAAGCGGATAATCCCTTGTAATCAGGGAGTGGTACAACAGCGTCCCCATGCCGGGATAGGAAAACACTATTTCGACGAACAAAGCACCGGAAATCAGATGGGGCAGCTGCAGCCCCGCCGCCGTAGCCACCGGTAAAAGAGAGTTCCTGCCCGCGTGGCGGTACCTTACGGCGGCTTCGGTGCACCCCTTGGCCCTGGCCGTTTTTATAAAGGGCTCCCCCAGGGAGATGACCATGGTGTTCCTGGCCAGGAGGTAGGCCCCCCCCAACCTCACCAAAGTCAGCGAAGCCAGGGGCAAAGCCAGGTGACCCACAATGTCCAGCAGCTTCTCCATCCCGTTTCCGGCTGCGTAGGGGGTCATACCGCCGGCCAAAGGCGCCAGACCCAGTGTGACCCCGAACAGGAGAAGCAGCATAATGCCCGCGAAAAAGTCTGGAAACCCGCTCAGCATCATCATTCCGGCCAGCAGCAGGTGGTCCGCCGCCCCGCCTCGCCTGTAGCCCGACTCTATTCCCAGGACAAGGCCGGCGAGGGTGGAAATAATCACCGCCAGCCCCACCAGCAGTAGCGTCCAGGGAAGCCTCCCCAGAATAATTTCCATCACCGGGGAATTGTAATAATAAGAGTGCCCCAGATCCCCCCGGGCCAACGCCAGCCCATAGGCAAGGAACTGCTCGCCCGGGGACTGGTCCAATGAGAATCGCCGGATAATGTCGGCCTGCAGCTCCGGGGTCATGGCGATCACGGCCTCGTCACCGTATATGGCCTGCAGCGGGTCGCCCGGCATAAGGCGGGGCAGTATGAAGTTCAAAGACAGTATCACCAGCAGGGCCAGAAAATAGTTCAGCGCAATGTTCTTTTTGTCCAACGGTCCGGAATCTCCTTAAGCGCAATTGAAAACAGCAAGGCCTGCCGGAAATGCGCCCTTATTTGACAAAGGACATCTTGTTCAACGGGATGGGCACTCCGCTGGCCACTCCCTGGAAGGTGTAAAACAAATTCACCCGGCCGTCATGGGCCCAATACCAGGTGGGGTAATAAAGCGGCAGTGCGGGGATTTCCTCGGCGTATATTTCCTGAATTTTTTTCACCAGCTCCAATCGCCTGTCTTTGTCCATGGCCGCCTGCTGCTGCTTCAGGGCAGTGTTCAAACCCTCATTCCCCTGGTACCTGGCACTATTGAAACCCTTGCCCAGAATATTCCTGTTCAACATTTCGGGGTCTCCCCCCATTCCCCCGTGACCGCTCAAGGCCAGGTCAAATTTCCACTCCCCCACCCGGCTGTCCAGGGTCTTGGCTTCCAATGCGCGAAGGTTGACCTTGATGCCGACCTTTTCCAGCTGCCCTTTAATCATCTCCCCCTCACGCTCCCCGGGGGAACCCTGCACACCTATCCCCCGGCCGCTGATGAGCAGCTCCAGCTCCAGCACCCGGCCGCCCTTCTCGAAATAATCACCTTTCTTCTCGTATCCAAGCCCTTTCAGCAATTCCACCGCCTTTTCCGGGCTGTGCGGGTACCTGTTTTCCTGGGCGGGGTTGTACCACGGGCTGTCGGGGGGCAAAAAGCCAGGGTTACCGGCCAGGCCATGCCCCCTTAGGCATGTCTCCACCAAGGCCCGGCGGTCAATGGAGTGCGCCAGGGCCTGACGAAATTCCTTCCTGTTGAAGGGGTCCTTCTGGTGGTTGATCATCAGCTTGGCCACCCAGTCATGCCTGCCCACCAGCACTTTGAATCCTTCCTTCTCCAGCTCCCTTACCAGTTCCGGAGGCGCCTGGACGGCGCCGACCTGCTTCTGCCTTAGCGCCGCGGCCATCACTTCCCCGCCCATCTTGACAAATCTCAATTCCTCCACCTTGGGCCTGCCCTGGTAGTAGCCACTGAATGCCTTGTACATGTATGTTCCCTGCTCTTTATTATAGTCCGCCAGGGTGAAGGGGCCGGTCCCAATCAGTGCCTCCCTTTGCTGAAACTGCTGCGGCGACTTTACATCTTTCCAGATGTGCTCCGGCAGTATCGGCAGCGTGCCGCCGACATATTCCAAAAATGAGGCGTAGGGCCTGTCCAGGTAGAGCTTCACCACGTGATCGCCCAGGGCCTCGGCCTTTTTGACCATTCCGGTGTCCGCCCACTGATAGGGGTGCTCCCTGGTGTAATTGACGGTGAACACAACGTCCCCGGCGGTGAATTTCCTTCCGTCATGCCAGGTTGCGTTCTCCTGCAGACTGAACAGGTAGGAATTTTCATCCTTATTATATTCCCAGCCCTTGGCCAGGGCCGGCACATAGCCCTTGTCGTCCTTCCAAACCAGGGTGTCGAATAAAAGGCTCATTCTTATGTAGCCCGGCCCCCGGGAATAATGGGCGTAGGGGGAGGGGAACCCCCAATCCCCGGTGGTGTCGGCCACGGTGTAGATTATTCCGGCGCCGCCCGGCTGCTTGTCCGGCGCCGCTTTCTGGCCGTCCTTACGATCGCCGCAGCCGGCCTGCGCCAGGAGGGCCAACGCCAGGAGGAATACTGTAATTCTTTTCAGCAACGACATAACGATTTTCCTTTCCTTGCCAATTAATGCCTTGCCACAACACTATTGACTGTTAATTATTCAAACTGCGTCCCACCCCCAGAACAAATTAGCCCTTCAGGCAACTGGAATCCAGAATCCAGGAGCCAGAATCCAGAATAAAATTAAGTTAAATCCACAAGACTTATGAAAGCATAATTTCCTAATACCACAAGCAAATTGATTTCACCCCCTAGTGGCTGAAAAAGGAAAAAGCCACAAAGTTCATACCCCTTTCCAAAACGGGGACATAAGCCTTCGTGGCCTACAATTTTAGTTCTGATTTCTGCCGCCCGGCAGAGCGGCTTTTTTTATTGTTAAAAGTATTATATAAATTATCCGGCCATGGTTCAACAATAATTATGTCGAAACAGCATGTCCAGCACCGCCGCCGCCATGGCCTCCTTTTCCAGCACCAGGCCGTGCAGCACCGGTTTTTTGTCCAAATCCGCAAGATTTCCCGGTATCTCTGTGCCGCTTATCCGGGACAGCATTTCCAGCAGCTCAAACTCGTGCCTGCCGGACGCCGCCCGTTCTCCGAGCAGCGCCCTGACCACGCTGCCGCTAAACTTGTATGGGCTGGCGGTGGACAGTATCACGGCGGGGGTTCCGTCGCCGGTCTGTTCCCGGTGCTTTTGGCAGACGTTAACGCCCACCGCCGTGTGGGTGTCGATCAGATAGCCGTACCTGTCGAATATTTCCTTGATGGTCCCGTAGGTTTCCCGATCATCGGCGTAATCCGACCAGAACAGCGCCCGGATTTTTTCCAGCATGTCCGTCCCCACGTCGTACCTGCCTGAGGACTCCAATTCCCCCATCCAGATTCCGACGGCCCCAGCGTCACCCCCCGACAGGTGAAATAAAAGTCTTTCCAGGTTGCTGGAAACAAGAATATCCATGGACGGGGATATGGTCTTGTAAAACCGGCGGTTGCGGTCGTACACCCCGGTTCCGACAAATCCGGTCAGCACATTGTTTTCATTGGCGGCGCAGATAAGCCTGTTCACCGGCAGGCCCGCCTCCCGGGCGTAGTAGCCGGCCAGTATGTTGCCGAAATTGCCGGTGGGCACCACAAAATTCACCGGATCCCCCATGGACAGGGCGCCCCGGTTCAGCAGATCCAGATAGGCGCTGAAGTAGTAAACTATTTGGGGCGCCAGCCGCCCCCAATTGATGGAGTTGGCCGAAGATAGCCTGAATCCTTTTTCCTCCAGCCGCCGCTTCATGGCCCGGTCGGTGAAGATAGCCTTAACCCCTCTCTGGGCATCGTCAAAATTGCCCCGGACCGCCGCCACCCCCACATTGCCGCCCTCCTGGGTAACCATCTGCAGCCGCTGCACCTGGCTGACCCCCTGATCAGGAAAAAAAACAATGATCCTTGTGCCCGGCACGTCCCTGAATCCCTCCAGGGCCGCCTTGCCGGTGTCCCCGGAGGTGGCCGCCAGAATGACTGTTTCGTCATTTTCCCCCTTTTTGGCCGCCGCCAGGGGCAGGAGGCGGGGCATTACCTGCAGGGCCATGTCCTTGAAGGCGCTGGTGGGCCCGTGCCACAGCTCCAGAATATATGTGCCGCCGGACAATTCCATCAGCGGGGCTATCTCAGGGCGGGCAAAGGACCGGTCATTGTATGCCTCAAGAACGCACCGCATTATTTCACCAGTGGTGAAATCCGTCAGATAAAGTCCCATTATTGCGGCGGCCCTGCCGCAGTAGTCCATCCCCTTCATTTTTTCCAGCAGCCCCGCATCTACGCGCACGGGGGAATCCGGGACAAAAAGCCCTCCATCCGGAGCGATGCCCGCCTTTATGGCCCCGGCGGACCCGACGGCCCCCCCCCCGCCCCTGGTACTTACGTACAGCATTTTATTTTCCTTTCGGCAGTTACAGCTTTTAACAGATTAATTCTATCTCCCGGCATACTTCAATGTCAAATGCACGAACTCCTCCAGGCCCGACAGTTTTTTTCTGGATCCGGCGCCGCCCATGATCAGATTGCACGGGTCGGCGGCCCTCAGGGCCGCCAGCTCTTCCCCGGCGGGGTCCGGGGCCAGCTTGAGGTCATCGGCCACCATGAGGTCCCAGCCCACGCTTTCTTTTATTTCTTCAACCTCCACCCCGGGGTATATGGTGTCCAGATACATCTCCCTGGTTTCCGGATGAAAGCGGAAAACGCCCTTGCTGGTCACCACGGCCACAGGACCTCCACCCAGCAGCCCGGCCCGCTCCCTGGCCCCAGGGGAACCGTCCAGGTGGCCGGGGGTGGTGATAAAATCCACTTTTTCAACGAAGCGGTTCTTCTCCAGCCCCATCATTATCACCACCCGGCCCACCGATGACCCTATGTCGTTGCCCCCGCCGCTGCCCGGCAGCCTCACCGCAGGACGGCGGTAGTCCCCCTCCCCGAATATGGCGGTGGTGTTGAGATTGCCGTATTTGTCCAGCTGGGCCCCGCCCAGCACCCCGATGTCGTAGAACCCCCGCTGCAGATCACCGAATACGTGCCATTCCGAGGTAAGGCACAGGGCGCCGTCGGCGGCCGATGAATCCCCCACGTTGAAGTCCACCCTCAGCTTTTCCGGCCCTATACACCCGGATTCGTACACTATGCTGAGGTTGGGAGCGTGAAAACGCTTGGCCAGTATACCTGCGATAAGCGGTATGCCTATTCCCACAAAGGCCACTTCCCAGTCTTTAAACTCCTTGCAGCTGGTGATGGCCATAAGCTCCGAGGCGGTGTAGTTTTTTCCCTTGATGGGCAGGCTCGATCCTTTCATGCGTGCGCCCCCTCTATATCCGGTTGAACTGTCTTTCCAGGCGGGCCAGGGACATCAGCCTGTCCCAGCCCACCCTGGCGCAGTATTCCATGTGGTCCTTGCATCCGTGCACATAGTGGTCCAGCCATTCCAGAAAACCTTCCCGGGTTTTGGTCTTTTCGTGGTAATCCCCGCAGAAAAGCACATCGTAGGCGTAATAGCCGTAGCACGACTGGGGATAACACCCGTAGGGAACGTGCACCACGGCGTCCACACAGTAAAATGGAATCAGTGTCATATTGCCCCGGCGGCGGATTTGCTCTGTGGGCACCAGCTCCTCACAGGTGAGTATGACGCGCCCGGCCGCCCTGGCCTTGTTCTCGTCATTACCTGTAAATCCCCAGACCTGGCCGTTTCCCATCACATCGGCCCTTTGCGCGTGAATTACGGCCACATCGGGCCGGGCCGCCGGAACCAGCGCCACCGGGGGGCCGCCATACGGGTCTTCCATCACTTTAACCCTTGAATTGTATTTCATAATATCAGACCCCAACATGGACCTGACGGCCATGAAGGGCACGTTGAGGCCACCGGCCAGGAAGCGCATGCTCACCGCCGCGTTGGACCAGTCCTCCACCTCCAGGGGGAAAGGCATCCCCTTTTCCACCGCCCGCCTGATATTGTTGGCCAGGCCGATGGCCCCGTAGCCCAGATAGGCGCCCTCCCAGCGCCTGACACAGCCGGCGCCCACCAAAAGGTCCATCACGTCGGTCTTGCTGTCGTCGATCACCGCCAGGTCCCGGATCCCCTGCCGGATAATCTCATGCACCGCCGCCAGGCAGTCCCGCCCGATAAATCCGCCGAAGGTGATGCTGGAGCCGCTTTTAACATGCGTGCCGATGGCCTCCTTCAGAGTCATGAGCTTGTTTCCTCTTGCGCTGTCAGACAAGGTGTCCCCTCCCCAAAAACACTGTGGCAAAAAACATTTTAATTTAATATGTCTTTCCGGGCAATGGCGGCCGCACACGGCGACTCTGCAGCAACAGCACTATGGCCAGGCTGCCGAACCCGGCGATGTCGGTGACTATCCCCGGCTTTATCAGGCACAGCGCCCCCACCAGCAGCAATACCCGCTCCGGACGGGTGGCAAAGGTCAGCAAAAACCCTGCCCCCGCCGCCCCCAGGGCCACCACGCCGATAATGGCCGTCACGGATGCCCATATAATCTCAACGGGCGTGCCCCTTTGCATTAAAAGCTCCGGTGCGTAAACAAACATAAAGGGCACTATGAAGGCGGCCGCACCCAGCCGCACCGCGGTCCAGCCCACCTGATTGGGGTTGGCCCCGGCTATGCCGGCGCCGGTAAAGGCCGCCAGGGCCACCGGCGGGGTGATGTTGGATATATTGCCGAAATAAAAGGCGAACAGATGGGCGGCGATGGGAAGGACCCCTATCTTGATCAGCGCCGGCGCCGCCATGGTGGCGGCCACGATATACACCGCCGTGGTGGGCATGCCCATGCCCAGTATAATGCAAGTGACGGCGGAAAGGAGCAGGGTGAGCATCATACTCCCGCCGGCCATGCCTATGATGATGTCTCCCAGTTTTATGCCGAAGCTGGTCAGGGAGGTCACGCCCACTATGAATCCCACCACGCCGCAGGCGATGGCCACCGTCACCGCCCCCTTGGCGCCGGCGTCCAGGGCCGACAGCAGGCCCCGCCAGGACATGCGGGTGCTCTTGCGCATCATGCTGGCCAAAATGGTGGCCGCTATCCCGGCCACGGCGGAGAAGGTGGGGGTATAGCCGGCCACCAGGAAATAAATAATCACCACTAGGGGCAGCGCCAAGTGCCCCCGCTCCTTCATCACCTCTTTGGCCCTGGGCAGCTGGTCCCGGGGCATGCCCCGCAGGCCGGTCTTGATTGCCTCCAGGTGCACCCCCACATAGCAGGCAAGGTAGTAAAGCAGGGCCGGCAGCAGGGCCGACAGCATGACGGTGGCGTAGGAAACATTCAAAATCTCTGCCATAATGAAGGCCGCCGCCCCCATCACCGGCGGCACGATCTGACCCCCGGTGGAGGCCACCGCCTCAACGGCGCCGGCAAAGTGCGGACGGTAGCCCACACTTTTCATCAGCGGTATGGTAAAGGCCCCGGTGGTGGCCACGTTGGCCACGGCGCTGCCGTTTATTGTCCCCATCAGGCCGCTGGCGAAAACCGAGACCTTGGCCGGACCGCCGGGAGAATGTCCCGCCATGGCCATGGAAATGCGGTTGATAAATGTGGCCATGCCGCTTTCCCCCAGGAAGGCCCCGAATAAAATAAATAGAAAAATGTAGGTGGCGGAAACCCCGATGGCCACCCCGTACAGCCCGGAGGTGGAAAGGTACATCAGCTCGATAATGCGTTCCGGGGAATAGCCCGGATGCCCGAAGGTTCCCGGAATATAATTCCCAAAATATGCATAGGCCAAAAATATGACGCCCAGCACCGGCAAAAAGGGCCCTATGCTGCGCCTGCCGGCCTCCAGCACCAAAAGCATGGTCAAAACACCCAGGGCATAGTCTGTGTTGTTGGCGAACCCGCCGCTGAAGGCGAAGGCATCGTAGCGCACCATTATATAAATGCCCGTCATGGCGCTGGCCGCCACCATCATTATGTCCAATACGGTGGGCCGATCCCTGGGCGCCCCGGCCCGGGCGGGATACATAAGGAAAATAAGCATCATGATGACGGACAGGTGGACGGCCCTCAGTTCAATGGCCGGCAGCGCCCCAACGGTGGCCGCCCACACCTGGAAAAGGGACAGTCCTATGGCCACCACCGAAGTGACAATCCCCCAGACGGTCCCCGGGATATACTTCCTGAAAGTGGATTCCTTATCGTACTTGCCTACTATTTTTTCAATTTCCTTTTCGTCGACCTGGTCAGCCGGGGCCGCGTCGGCGCCTCTCCTGTCTTCGGTCAATTCTTCACACCCCCAACAACCCGGCATGAACAAACATGTTCATAATACCAGTTTGCCTGATTTTTTGAAAACACCCCTCCGGGGCTTTCCGGGAGGGGTGTTTTAGTCCTCTTTTAATGGGCGGGCACCGTCAGGCCGATTTCTTTGAAATATTTGGCGGC
Source organism: Peptococcaceae bacterium (assembly GCA_037444185.1). GTDB lineage: Bacteria > Bacillota > Desulfotomaculia > Desulfotomaculales > Desulfocucumaceae > JAILZP01. The sequence continues at coordinate 20,878 of JBBIMW010000017.1, forward strand.
CCCCGGGTGCACCGGCACCCCCATCAGCCCCTTGAGGGCGCTGTCCTTGGTGATGTCCTTGGCGGCGCTGTGGGCGCTGACCAAATCATTGTGGTTTTCATAAATGGCCTTGGTAAGCTGATAGATCAGGTCATCCGGCAGGTCCGCCCGGGTCACCAGCAGGTTGGACTGGGCCACCGTATGTATGTCCTCGGTCTGCCCCTTGTAGGTGTTGGCTTTGATCACCGTTGGATAGTACCAGGGCATTTCCTTGCAGATTTTGTCAATCATGTCCTTCTCCAGGGAAACAAGCTTGACGCTGGTGGAATTGCTCAGGTCCATGATGGCCGAATTGGGCACACCAGCCGAGATGAAGGCCCCCTCGGTCTGCCCGTTCTTGATCAACTCCACCGCCTCGGTGAAACCGACAAAGTCGGCCTTGAGATTTTTCTTGTTCATGTAATCAATGCCGTACAGTGCGAAAATCTCTCGGCAGCTGACCTCGGTGCCGCTTCCGGCGGCCCCGGGCACGAACTTCTTGCCTTCCAGATCCTTTACGGACTTAACATTGGCCTTGGCGGGCACCACTATCTGCACCACATTGGGATACAGCCCCGTCATCACCCTCAGGTCCTTGTTGGCTCTGTCCTTGAATTTGTCCTTGCCCTGGTAGGCGTTGCCCACCACCTGGTTCATGCTGAATCCGATGTCGGCTTCTTTTTTCTGAAGCAGGTTCATATTCTGCACACTGGCCTCGGTGACCTGGGCCGTGGCCCGGACGCCGGGCACCTTGGAGTTCCACACCTGTGCCATGCCGTTGCCTAAAACATAGTACACCCCGGTGGTGGTCCCGGTGGCCAGATTGAGATCCCTGGCCTTGACCTGCTCCGCGGGCTTCGCGGGCTGCCCGGACTGCTTCTGGCCGCCGCCGCATCCCGCCGCCAGAGCCATTGCCATAACAACAGCCACCATTACCAGAAAAACACTTTTTCTTCTCATTGAAACTCCCCCCTGAACTTAAATTGCCTTTCTGTTCTGTGTCATTCGTGCATTTCTGAAAGAGGCCCCCATTGTCAATCTTGTTAATTTTCTGAATTAATGCCGCACTGCAGATTTTCAGCACCAACCGAACGGCGCACCCGCATCAGTCGCCGCCAACAACACAGATATGCTAAGGTTTCATACCCCCTCCGCATACCGGCCGGATCGGCCGGCAAAGTAACCAGCTCCCATAATGCAATGTACATTGCAATAAAAATGCCAAAAGAAGCAGCCGGCAACATCCTCCGCAATACCGGCAGATCCATCCTGAAGATCCATGTTTGCTTGCTGCAAATATGCAGCAGTATATGCCCGGCTGCAGCATGCGGATCTTTTTCCCGGTCCGGGTTTCAACTTCCTCCTCCCATTATCCCTTCCTTTTTACTTCCTTTTTTCTTCCGCTTCTTCTTCTTCCATCCCTCCCCCCCCTCCCTTTTCATTCCGGGGAATCTTGCTTAGCTGGTTCTTCTTCCTTATAATGGTGGAAGGGTCCACCTTCAGAATCTCAGCAGCTTTATACGAACTGCCGTAAACCGACAGAGCCTTTTCCACCAGCTGCCGCTCCACCTCCCGCACAGCCTCCCTGAGGGGCATCAGATTATGCACAGCGACCCCCGGGTGAAGGGGATTATCTGTTTTATTCCGGAATGTTTCCACATAGCTCATATCGATTTCCTTGCCCGGAACCACGACAAAAAGCCGCTCCACCATGTTCTCCAGCTCCCGGACATTACCCGGCCAATGGTACCCCAGAAACCAATTCAGCACCTCGGCGGTGAAAACTTTGTTGGTGCCGTATTTTTCCTGCAGCCTCTGGGAAAAAAGGGCCAGCAGGGGAATAATGTCCTCCGGCCGGTCCCTCAGCGAAGGTATATTTATAGGCACCACATTCAGGCGGAAGAACAGGTCGCTGCGGAACCTGCCCTTTTCCACTTCGGCGGACAGATTTTTGTTGGTGGCGGCGATTACCCTCACGTCTATGCGCCTGGGCCTGGCCTCCCCCACCCTGGTTATCTCCGGCTCCTGAAGAACCCGCAGCAGCTTGGCCTGCAGGTTCAAGGGCAGTTCGGCGATCTCGTCCAAAAGTACGCTTCCCCGGTGGGCCAACTCGAACAGGCCGGGCTTTCCTTCCCTGGTGGCCCCGGTAAAGGCGCCCGGGGCGTATCCGAACAGTTCGGTCTCCAGAAGCGTTTCCGGTATGGCGGCACAGTTCACCTTGATAAAAGGCCTCTCAAAACGGGGGCTATGGTCGTGAATAAATCGCGCCACCACCTCCTTGCCCACTCCGGACTCGCCCATCAGCAGCACCGTGGTGTTAAACTGGGCCACCCGGCCGGCGATTTCCACCACCTGACTCATAGCCGGGGACTTGGCCACCATTTTTTCACTATTGCCCCGCACCCTTTGGATGTTCAGCTCGGCGGCGAAGTGCTGGGCCAGGGCCCGCTGGTACTGCACCTCGTGACGCAGACGGTTCAGCTCGTTAAAGTCCCGCACCGTGGCCACCACCCGGAACACTTCACCCCGCTCGTCCAGTATGGGCCGGCCGGTAACCAGCAGGGTATTGCCGGAAATACCATTGCGCTCCAAGGTATAGGGCTTTTTGTGGTAAATTGCCTCCAGGGTGACGGACCTCTCAAACAGCCCCTCGGCTATCAGCTGGTGCATGGATTTGCCGATCAGGCGCTGGGCGCTGTAGCCCGTAATCTGCTCGTAGGCCTTGTTCACCCTCAGCACCACACCATCGCCGTCGGCAACGAAAATGCCGTCGGAGGAACTCTCGATGATGGCCTCCAGTTCCCGGTTCAGGAGCTGGACCGCCTCCAACTTCCGGTACAGAGACTTGATCTCCTCGTCCACCGCAACCACAGCCCCCTTTGGTACCGGTTAACTAAGTTATTAAGTTATTGATTCCGGTTCCTGACGAATTGATGGCGCCGCCTCCGGGCGGCGAAGTTCAATAGATTATTTCGACAAACCCGGCCCGGACCCCTTCCCGGACCGGGCAATCGTTTCCTGGATCTCCCGTAAGTACTGCGCCCCATGGAGCAGACAGCATCAATCCGCCACAAATAAAGCTCACAGCGTTTTTACAAAGGAATTCGGCGGGCCGCGGAGAATCAAGAACTAAGGAAAGGGCGGGATATACGTGCTGACAGGCAAACTTATGACCGGAACAACAGTTTCCATAACCGCGGACCGGCCCATCGACGACGCCTGGCGCCTGATGAACGAAGCGCGGGTCAAGGGTGTCCCGGTGCTGGACCACCAGGGTGCGATATGCGGCATAATCACCGGAAACCACCTGCTGTCCGCAGGCCCCGAAGCTTTTAAAGGCCGGGTGAACGTGGGGGAAATAATGGACAGGAACGTGGCGGTACTGTCCGTGGACTTCCCCCTGGCGGACTCCCTGACCCTGCCGGGCACCGTTTTTCCAGTGGTGGACGGGGAAAACCGGATCGCCGGCATACTGGACAAAAGCCTGGTGATCCCGGAGCTGTTCAACCGGGCCGTGGAATTGCTGCAGCAGGTGGACACCATACTGGACTCTGCCCACAACGGCATCATCGTGGTGGACCGGGATGGGAAAATAGCCATATTCAACAGCGCGGCGGAGAAAATCACCCGCCGCGCCAAATCCCAGGCCCTGGGCAGGCACCTGTCGGAGGTGGTCATACCCCAGGACCTGCTGAATGTGCTAAAAGACGGGAAAACACAAAGGCATTACAAATTCACCGTGAGTTACTCCAGCGGCAGCCATACCTATATCACCAACCGCAGCCCCATCATTGAGAACGGTGAAATCGTGGGGGCCGTAGGGGTGTTCCAGGACATCTCGGAAATTGAGTTCATCTCCGGGGAGCTGAGCTCGGTCAAGCAGCTGAACAACGAATTGGAGTGCATTATAGAGTCATCTTACGACGGGATACTGATCACCGACCGCCGGGGCGCCATAATCAAGTCCAACAGAGCCTACAAAAGAGTCGCCGGCCACCCCCCCCTGGAATTGCAGGGGAAAAAACTGCGGGATGTGGTGGAAGCCGTCGTAAAAAGGGGGGCCTCCATCACCCGGGCGGAGGAGACCCCCTCGGGCAATCACCTGCTAATTACCGCCAGCCCGGTTAAAAATGCCGGGGGAGAAATATTCCGGGTGGTGGTGAACGTCCGGGATCTGACCGAACTGAACCGCCTCAGGCAGGAGCTGGACCAGAGCAAGGAGCTCAGCGAAAGGTACCAGGAGGAATTGAACCAGCTGCGGCAAAAGCAGTTCAGCCAGAAGGGACTGGTATTCAGCTCCCCGGGGATGCAGGAGTTGCTGAAAATGGCGCTGAGGCTGTCCCAGGTGGACTCCACGGTGCTGCTGCTGGGAGAATCCGGTGTCGGCAAGGAAGTGGTGGCCGCCATCATCCACTCCAACAGCACGAGAAAGGACGGCCCCTTCATGGCCGTCAACTGCGGCGCCATCCCCGCAGACCTGTTGGAATCGGAACTTTTCGGTTATGAAAAGGGGGCCTTCACCGGGGCCAACCGCGAGGGTAAAACCGGCATGTTCGAATTGGCCAACAACGGCACACTGTTCCTTGACGAAATAGGGGATTTGACCAGGGATTTTCAGGTAAAGCTTCTCAGGGCCCTTCAGGAACGGGAGATCATGCGGGTCGGCGGCACCAGGCCAAGACCCATAAACGCAAGGATAATCGCCGCCACCAACAGGGATCTGGAGGAGCTGGTCCGGGAAGGAAAATTCAGAGAAGACCTCTACTTCCGCCTCAACGTGGTACCACTGCGCATACCTCCCCTGAGGGAACGGAAGGAAGACATCATTCCCCTGGTTTACAACTTCAAACAAAAATTCAGCAAGGCCTATCAAATTGAAAAGAACTTCGCCCCGGAGGTGTACGACGCCCTAATGCAATACGACTGGCCGGGCAATGTCAGGGAGCTGGAGAACATCATCGAAAGGCTGATGGTCACCGTACCGGGCCGGACAATTGAAGCCGGGGACGTCTCCCCGTATCTTTTCAGGGATCAGGCCAGGCAGTCGCCGGAAATCAGCGTCAGGGGCATCCTGCCCCTGAAGGAAGCCGTCCGGCAGGTGGAAAAACAGCTCATTATCAACGCCCTGAAACAATACGGCAGCACATACAAGGCCGCCAGGGCCCTCAAGGTGGATCAGTCCACCATCGTCCGGAAATCAAACAAGCTGCAAATCGGGCAACAGTAAAAAGCCGCCCTGGCGGGCGGCTGGGGGCAGTAGTCCGTATTCAGCAGTCAGTAGTCAGACCTTCACGCCGCCTCGGGCGGCACCATCAGAGGATGAAAATACATTCATCCCGGCCTGCCCATTCTGAATTCTGGATTCTGAATTCCGGCAGAATAATCCACTCAGTATGAGTAATTTCCAGGGCAGAATTCAGAATTTGATGCATTCCTTTTAAGAAAAAGCTCCCTTTCGGGAGAGCGGCATTCGAGGGCGGTGGGCGGCCGTCGACCATGCAACTTACAACTTAGGTGCCGGTTACCTAAGTTATTTACCCTCCGTCATTGGCCTGGTAATTTTCAGGGTAATTTTCATGACCCTCCCATCCCGGCCAACCTATTCTGCCTTCTGTCTTCTGACTCCCGGCAGAATAAGGAATGCAGCATGAGCCAAGAAGAGTAAAAGTAATTTCACTCCAACACCATCAGCACAGACTCCGGATTAACCAAATCGCCGGGGGCGGCCTTTATCTCCTTTACCGCACCGTCGGCCGGGGCATATATTCTAACATACATCTTCATAGATTCAACGGTGGCCACCACGTCGTTTTTCCTGACCCGGCCGCCCACCTCCACACTCAGCGAAACCAGTTTCCCCACCATGGGGGCGGTGACGTTCATCCCCGGTCCTCCTCTCCTTAATTACAGATTGATGTTGGAATACTTCCTCCAGGGCCTGGCCACCGACTTGTTTTCCAGCAAATCCAGGGCCGCGCAAATCCTCTGCCTGGTCTCGTGGGGCATAATCACCTCGTCGATGTAACCCCGCTCGGCCGCCCGGTACGGGTTCTCATATAGATCCCGGTATTCCTGAATCCTCTTGGCCTTTACCTCCTCCGGATTCCCGGCGCTTTTTATCTCCTTGGCGAAAATAACGCTGGCGGCGGTTTCGGCCCCAACGATGGTCACCGTGGCCTCAGGCCAGGCGAACACCATGTCGGCTCCGGTGTCCTTGCAGCACATGCCCAGGTAGGCCCCGGCAAAGGACTTGCGGATGATGACCGTCACCTTGGGCACGGTGGCGTCAATGTACGCGTACAGCATTTTGGCACCATGCCTTAATATGCCCTTCCACTCCTCGAAGGGGCCAATCATAAAGGCCGGGGTGTCGTGTATGTTGACCAGAGGAATATTGAACAAATCGCAGAACCTGACAAACCTGGCCACCTTGTCGGCGGCGTTGCAGTCAATCACACCGCCCATCCAGTTGGGCTGACTGGCCACCACACCGGTGACCCGGCCGCTGAAGCGGGCGAAGCCTATGATTACGTTTTTGGCGAAGTCCGGCATGATCTCAAAAAAATATCCGCTGTCCACGATACGGTGAATTATCTCGTGCATGTCGTACGGCATCAGGCTGTGTTCGGGAACCAGCCCGTCCAGTTCCGGCACCGGGCGGCCGGCGGCGTCGCCGGTGTCGATCCGGGCAGGCTTTTCGCCATTGTTCTGGGGCAGGAAGGCAAGCAGTTCCTTGGTCTTGTCCAGGCAGTCCCGGTCATCCTCCACCACCACATGGGTGCAACCGGACTTGACGGCATGGGCCTCAATGCCGCAGAGGGTTTCCAGGTCGATGTCTATACCCAGCTGGGTCTTTACAAAGGCCGGGCCGGCAATACCCATGAAGCCGGTTTTCCGGCACTGGAAGACAAAGTCCTGCATCACCGGATGATAGGCCTGCCCGCCCAGGCAGGGGCCCATCAGCAGCGCTATCTGCGGAATGATGCCCGAAGCCAGATTCTGGGACCGGAAAAGCCAGGCGTAAGCCTCCAGGGTGTCCATACCCTCCTGGAGCCGGGCACCTCCGGAGTCGTTCATTCCCACGAAGGGTATGCCCATCTCCTTGGCCATGTCTATGGCCTGGGCAAACTTCTTGCCGTGGTATTCGCCGAAGGTTCCGGCCATGGCGGTGTAGTCCTCTGCGGCGGCCATCACCATGCGGCCGTTGACCTTGCCGTACCCCACCACCACCCCTTCGGCCGGCACGTCCTTGTCGGCCATGCCGAAGGCAGTAATGCGGTGTTTGACAAACATGCCGATCTCGGTGAAGGTGCCGGAATCAAAGAAATACTCGATCCTCTCCCTGGCGGTCCACTTGCCGGCCTTCTTCTGCCCGGCCACCGCCTTTTCACCCCCCATGGCCTTGATTTGCTCTCTTTTCCGGGCCAGCTCTTCATAAATTTTCCTCATTTATATCCTCCCCTGCTCCCAATCCCGCCCTTTTTACCTGTTGGCCTTGCGGTATCCCAGGGCATCGTTGGAAATTATCATCTTCTGGATATTGCTGGTACCCTCCACAATTTGATACGATTTGGCGTCCCGGTAATACCTGGCGATGGGATACTCCTCGGAATAGCCATAGGAGCCGTAAATCTTAATGGCATAATCGGCGCATTTGTTACACGCCTCGGCAGCGAAGTATTTGCCCATGGAGGTCTCCAGAGTGTTGGGCGCACCCTTGTCCTTCAGTGTGGCCGCCCGGTAAACCAGCAGCCTGGCGGCCTCTGCGTCCACCACCATTTGGGCGATCATATCCTGGATCATCTGGAATTTGCCAATGGGCTGGCCAAACTGCTGCCTCTCGTTGGCATACTGCAGCGCGGCGTCGATGCAGGCCTGGGCCACTCCCAGGGCTCCGGCGGCGCAGCCCAGGCGGGTGTCGTCCAGCTGGCTCATACATATCTTAAATCCGTCCCCTTCTTTTCCCAAAAGATTTTCCCTGGGCACACGAAGGTTCTCAAAGGTCATGGACCCCACCGGGGCGGACCAGGTGCCCAACTTCTCGGTAATGGGCTCCACGGTCACCCCCGGAGACTTACAGTCCAGCACGAAGGCGGAAATGCCCCTGGGCCCCTTGCCGGGGTCGGTGACGGCGTACAGCAGGGCCACATCGGCCACCGGGGCGTTGGATATCCACATTTTGCTGCCGTTGACCACGTAATGATCGCCGTCGGGAACGGCCCTGGTCTTCATTGCGGCCACATCGGATCCGGCATCGGGCTCGGTGATGGCGAAAGCTCCCAGCAAGTCTGCCTCCACCAGGCCGGGGATGTATTTTCTCTTCAGATCCTCACTGCCGAACTTCAATATTGTCCGGGCGGGACCCAGGGCGTTCATGTTGAAGGGCAGCCTCATGGAACTGTGCACCCTGGCTATCTCCTCGGCAATCAGGGTGATGGCCAGGAAACCCATGTCATTGCCGCCGTATTCCTCGGGAATGACACAGCCGAAAAAGCCCAGTTCCCCCATTTTCTTAACCAGATCCCGGCGAAACCGGTGGGCCTTGTCATCCTGGTCCACCGTCGGGGCTATTTCCTTCAGGGCAAAGTCCCGGGCGACTTTTTTTATGTCCTGCAGTTCTTCGGTAAGCTCAAAATTCACTTCATTCACTCCCCGTATAATTTTTTGCCTCCCTGCAATACAAACCTCCATGTTAATCCGATTGACGCCACAAACAATGAAATTATCTACCGCATATCGAGAAATCCCACGCAAAAACCGTGCCCGGCAACAGGCGGCGGCCGGCGGCCCTCCTCAACGAAGAGATCCTTGCGAAATAAGGATCTCCACGGAAACAACCAGATAATTAAAATACCACCGCCGCCAAAGTGGACTGCATAACTGCATTGATAATGTAAAGATGCATAGGATACGGAAGGGTCCATTACGGCATGGACAATGCCAAAAGCCATTGTCCCAAAAGTTAACAGCAAGGCCGGGCCTTGCTGTTAACTTTGCCTTACCTGGGCACGGACCCCCAAGCCGCCTGGGTGGCGCCACTGCCCGGAGCCGATTCAAGACCGGAAAACGTTAATGCTGTCCCGGCACATGCCCCTGGGCGCCGGCCTGGTACCCCTGCTGCTGCATGCCCGGGTACGCCTGGCCCCCCGGGGCATGTCTCGGCATTTCAGGCGTCTGGTAAAAACCCCTCTGTTCCATATATCTGAATATCTCGTGGGCCATATCCATGCAATTCCTGGCCGAATTGGCCGCCAGGCTGCGCAGGTGCGGATCGGCGCTTTCCAGCGCCGCCGCGGTGGCCCTGGTGGCGCCACCCTTGTGAAACAGCAGGGCCCCCCGGGCGATGGTGCGGTCGTTCATAATTCTGAAGGCAGCTTGCTGCTGCGCCTGCAGTTGTCCGGACTGCAGGCCGGACTGCATGCCGAACTGTATGTTGCCGCCCCCGGGCATGCCGCTTAAACCCTGGGCGCCTTGCATGCCGCCGGGCCCGGCGGCCCCCTGCACACCGGCCATGCCAACGGCTCCGTGGATTCCGGCCATGCCCGGCGCCGGCCCGCCCTGCTGCAGCGATACAGTGGACTGGAACCTTGGAATATTGGAAATGTCCATTCCGTGCCCCTGCATCACGCCGGCCTTGTGCTGGTAATCTTCCACCATGCGGCGCTGCTGGTTCTCCAGAATCTGCCTGAGGGACAGATCCTGGCAGTGGTTGATGTAGTCCGAAAAATGGTCGATGATGCAGGCCGTATCCCTCAGCGCTTCATACATTTCCACAGCTTCCCGCATACCGAATTTCATTATGGATTCACCCTCCGTCCTGTTTTTAATACCACCTCCTGTATTCTTCCACCTGTCACAAAAAAAATTCCCGCCCTCCCTGACCTGATCATCAATAACCGTAAAAATTGTGATACATCACATGATTTTCCATTTCTTCCTCCTCCGGCGCCAAATCCCCCCCCTCCTCCTGCCCGCCGCCTTCCTCCAGATTGTAGATTTCCCTTTCCTCCCTGGCCACTTTGTTCACCCCCGGCTTTTTCTGGGATTAACATACCCGCCCGGACAGGTATTATTCCCGGAACGATCCATGTCAACCGCCGCCCAGCACGGCAAAAACAGTCAGCTGGTCGCCGTCCTTCACCGGTTCGTCCCGGGCCAGGGACCATTCCAGCCTTTCCCCGTTTAAAAAAATCTGGTACAGATAATCCAGCTTGCCCTCCTCATCGAACAATTCGGCCTCCAGGGCCGGATACAGCCGGGTCAATTCATCCAGCACCTCACCCACCGTCCGGCAAACCGGTTCCAGTTGTATCAGGCCCACACCGGCCGCTGAAGCAATTAGCGGCATAAATTTTATCTGAATGCTCATTTTGGCCAACCCACCTTAAATGACCACCACGGGCTCGGTAAAGAAGGGCTCTTCCCCGGCGTCCTCCCTGGCCTCCAGGACCAGCGCCCCGGTTGGGCAGGCCTCGACGCAGGCGGGAGCCTTTCTGCCGGCGCAGCGGTCGCACTTGATGGCCACCTCCCGGGTAACGTCCCGGCTGACAGCGCCATACGGGCAGACCATCAGGCACATCCAGCAGCCGACGCAGCGGGTCTGGTCCTGAATGACCAGTCCGGTCGGGGGATCCTTGCTTATGCAGCCTGTCATGCAGGCGTCCAGGCACGGCGGATCCCCACAGTGACGGCATATCTCCTGAAACTCATACCGTTCGACGAGATTCTGCCTGATCCTGATTGCTCCCAGCCGGGGGTTGACCTCACCCCGGTGCACCAAGGCGCAGGCGTTGGCACAAATCCGGCAGCCGGCGCACAAGAAGGGCCGGGCGTATATTTGTTTTTGTCTGGGCATATCTAAAACCTCCTCACTAAGGCATACATTATGACAGGTCCCGCAGGGAGTCCAGCTCCGCCACCCGGCCGGCCGGCAGCATGCCGTCGCCGTCCCAGCCGCGCAGCGCGTAGTAGTCGTCCAGCATCCCCTCAAACCCTTGCCTGTCAATATGGCTGCCCTTTGCCCTGGCACTGGGCATCGGTTCGTCGAAATAGCGGGCCGGCAGGGTGTCGTCCTTCCTGCTGATACCCTTTTCCCTGTGGTTGATCAGCCGCTCCAGGTCAATCACCCGCCTGCCCGCCTCCTCCAGTTCCTTCTCGCTGAAATCCAGCCCGTAGGCCAGTTTCACCAGCTCCCGGAAATGGGTGTATTTCAGATTGCGCGGACTGTTGAATCCGTGACAAATAAATTTGCATATACCCAGGCAGTCGATGGCCGCGTATATGTTCTCGTGGAAATACACCAGGCGGCCCTTCGAGTTATAGGACATCGGATTGGGGTCGATGGGAACGCCGTAAATATCCCGTCTCACTTCCGACGGCAGATCCAATATTTCCAGGGTGGGCCGGCTGCGCAGGTGGTCCGCCCCCCGGGATGAAGTGGCTATGCCCAGGGCAAAGCCCTTCAAGTAGCGCACGTCATGGGGGTCGGACTGCGGCAGGCCTTTGACGGCGATGAGGAAGCCGGCGGTTTCAGCGCCGAATTTCTCCACCAGGCGGCTGCCTTCGGCCAGCATGTCGCCGAATCCCCGCCGGTAGGCTATGTCGCTGATGAGCCGGCGCATCAGCGGATAATCGCCGAAGCGCAGTCTGTATCCCACCGTCTTTTCGTCAAGGTAGCCCTTCTCAAACAGCTCCACGGCCCAGGCTATATAGGTGCCTGTAGAGGAAACGTCAAGGCCCAGATCATTGAGCAAGTTGTTAAGGTCAATCATTTGGCCGGTGTCCGCCACGCCGATGTTGGCCCCCACCAGAACCTCCGTCGTATACTCCGGGCCTTCCCCGCCCAGCCGGTTGCGGTGGCGGCAGTGGACCACACAGCCGTAGCAGGAAAGCATTTTATCCACATACTTGTGCACTTCTTCGGCGTTCAGGGTGTCGAAAAATACCGTCTGCTGGCTGTTGTGGGTGCGGATGGCGCCCAGGTAGTTGCTCACATCGTAGAGAAGCGGGGTGCCCACCCGGCCCATGACTCCAATCACTTTGGATTTTTTCAAATAATCCCGCAACTCCATGTACTTGGCCAGCATCCCCCCGGGATCGGCCACGGGCAGGCCACCGTTACCCCGCGCCACCACCGCCTTCAGGTTCTTTGATCCCCAAACCGCCCCGGTTCCGCAGCGGCCGGCGGCGTTTTTCAAGCCGTAGCGGGTGGCGGCATAACGCACCATATTTTCACCCGCCGGCCCGATGCATTCAATCTCCACATCGGACCCCAGATCATACTTCATCTTAACCTGGGTGTCGCTGCAGGTCAGCCCCCAGTACGGCGAGGCGTCCCGGATCTCTATGCTCCCGCCTTCAATGTAAAGGTAAACCGGCGAAACGGCCCGCCCCAGGATGATCAGCCGGTCAATGCCGGCGAAGCGCATTTCCGGCCCGAAAAAGCCGCCTATGTTGGCATCCCCGATGATGCCGCTCTCGGGGGACTTGCAGGTTACATTGTGGCGGCCGCTGTTGGGCACCAGCATGCCGGTGAGGAGCCCGTTCCCGATAATCAGCACATTGTCGGGGGAGAGAGGGTCACAGCCGGGTTTCAGGTGCTTATAAAGATAATACATGTTCAATCCCCGGCCGCCTACGAACTTCCTGAGTATTTCGGGCGGCGTCACGATGTATTCCACGGACCGGTCGGTAAGGTTGACCAGGGCGTTTAAACAGATGGGCCTCTCCTCGGTCGGATGACGGGTCATAAAATCATCTCCTTTCCAAACTTCCAAGCAAACTACCAGGGCCGTTCATCCCGCTCGCGCTCGGTCCAGGTTTCCTCGTTGAAACTCTTCTGGTACTTCCGGGTCATGCTATAAGTCTCCGGCCAGCGCACCTGACTGCCCTCCAGTTTTTCCCGGCGCTTTTCACGCAGGAATCCGTAAAACTGATACCGTTCCTCCAGAATTGAATCCTTGATGATCCCCACCGGCATCCGGCCTTCGATCAGATCCTTCACGGCCCCGCAATAACCCAGGTCACCGATGAATATAGCGCCCCTCAGGAGGTTGTCTTTGAAAACCAGCTTCTGGTATATTCCGGCGTCCGGATTCTTTCTGATTTTCACCTCATAGCCCTTTTCGGGCCTGGCTTCGGGGTCGAAGACCCCGAGGGAGATCACCGGCGCTCCATAGAAAGAAACCGAGTTCATCCCCAGGGACCCTTTATACGGCACGGGTGTCCCGGCCATGTTCAGTCCGGCGATGCGCCCCTGCTGGTGGGCGTTGGGCCAGTTGGCGTTCACCCCCGGGGACCCGCCGGGAATATCGAAGGTCTCGGCCACGTCACCGGCGGCGTACACATTGCTGTAGCTGGTTTGAAAATAGCGGTTGACCACAATGCCCCGGTTGGTTTTCAAGCCTCCGGCCAGCTCCAGGTCGGGTGCCACCCCGGTGGCCATGATCACCATGTCGCAGGGCAGATCTTCCCCATCGTCAAGGGTCACGCCGGCCACATGCCCCCCGCTGCCCCTGATCTCCCTTACCGACCGTCCGGTTAAAATATTCAAGCCTCCCTTTTTAAGTACCGACTCCACCAGCGCCGATCCCCCGGCGTCGAGAACCCGGCTCAACACCCGGGGCAAAAATTCGATCACCGTCACCCCGGCGCCGCCCTTCTGCAGGCCATACGCCGCCCTCAGGCCAATCAGGCCGGCGCCGACGACCACGGCCCTTTTCTTTCCGGCCCGCAGCATTTCCATGATGGACCTGGCTTCGGCCAGGGTCTGAAATGCCGTGACACCCTGCAAATCCCGGCCGGGGACTGGGGGGAAAACCGCCTTCGAGCCGGTGGCAAGGAGCAGGCAGTCATAGGGCACTTCCCCGCCGTCACTCAAAATGACTGCCTGCTCCTTGAAATTGACCCCCGTCACCCTTTGCCCGAGCCGCGTTTGAACCTTCATGCTCTGATAAAAATCCGCCGGCCGGTACGGCATTCTTCCTTCATCCACCTCGCCCGCCACCAGGTGGGCGATCAGCGGGCGGGAGTACGTGCGCTCCTTTTCACCGCTGATGACGGTAACAGCCCCATTTTTATCGACTTTTCTGATTGACTCCACCGCCCCCACCGCAGCGGCGCCGTTGCCGATTATTACGTAATTCATGAAAACCCTCCTTTGGATCTGAAACAGCTTCCAGATCAAAAATGCCGGTCAATTTTTTATACAAAGGACCAGTTGAAAAAATTACACGGCCCTCACCCCCGGACGCGCTATGCCGTTCATTATAGTAAACAATTGTTCTTTATTATAACTATTTTCAGGGACATACTGGTTATCTGTCAAGTAAAAATTATCAAACATTTTGAAACCTTTTAGTGCCGCAGGCAAGCCGGGGGTTCCCTAAAGGCGCCGGCGGCTTGGCACGGCTGCCGGGGCCACTGCCAAAGACGGTTGAGCGCCGGCTTTTGACATGCCATTGATTTTTTTGCTAAAATACTCAAAAAATACAATGGTGATAATTATGCAAAATTATATTCACCTGTACCGGATATACGATGTGGCCGGCGAAATAAAGCTGGACATGGTGGAAAAACTGCTTTCTCAGATAAAACCCACCTCCAGAATGAAGCCCTCCCGGATTAAGCCCAAATCGATACACATAGCCAACCCCCCGGTGCTGGTGGAACTGGGGGAGGAAGTCCGGGAATTGAACGGCAGGCCGCACAGCGTCAATTATTTCGCCCGCATTTACGATCTGGGCGTGATCAGCGTGGTCATGCGCATTTCAATACCCCCGGATTACAGCTACGGACAAATTCACGGGCTGGCGGTGCACCTTAACAACGACGAGGGGATCGAGCCCCTTTTGGAGCAGAGGCTGGAGGAGGTCTGCAGAACCCTGGGAGAGGCCATGATCAAACCCGAAAAAACGGGGTTCGTGGAGGAATACAGTATATACTTTTTCCACAACTGGGAGCCCGGCTGGGACCCCGCGCCTTTGCTGCTGGCCGAGACCGAGCCCCTGAGCGATCAGTTCAGGCGGGAGGTGCTGGCCAACTCCTTTTCTTACGGTAAAGACGATTTGGCGGTGATTACCTGGGACTCGGCCCTGGTTTACGACGCCTCGGGCAGCGCCGACATACCGGACCTTCTGGAATTCGCCAACTCTCAGCTGCTGGAGCTGCGCTACTACGACAGCCTTCTGTCCAGGGAAATGGACAAAATGTACGCCGCCCTGGAGGAAAGCGAAACCATAGCCCGCTACCGCCGCCGGGGGCATTACCGCAAAATAATGAACTGCCTGATGGAACTGGTCATTGATATAAGCGAGATTACCGAGCGCATTCAAAACTCCATCAAGCTCACCGAGGACGTGTTTTACGCCAGGGTGTACGGCGCGGCCCTCAACATATTCAGAACCAGGGCCTGGGCCGAAAGCATCGAAAGAAAAATAACGATTATCCAGCAAAACTATTCCATGCTCAGCAATGAAGTGGCCACCCAGCAGTCCACCATACTGGAGCTGGCCATAGTGCTGCTGATAATGCTGGATATATTGCTGGCTCTGGGCGGTGTGCTGTGACAGCGCCGCCCTCGGATCCCGGCCCGGGACAAAGCTTATGAAAATCCGCTAAAATATGGTTGCCGGGAAGGGAATTGGCATACTGTGTCGAATGTGGAGTTAGATATTCAAAAAGCCGGGAGGGGATCCTTTGACGCCCGAAACATATCAGCTCCACGCCTTTCTGGAGAAGCACAAATCCAAAAACATCCCCCAGATAATAGAGGCCTGTTTTTTAAAGATACGGGCCCTGGAGATGTCGCCGTCGCCGGATAGCGGACTGATGGAAAACCTCAAATCCGTGGTCCTTCTTCTCAAGCACCTGCACAGGCCCGCCGGCATGTCTCCGGAGGCGGCGGACTGCCTGAAGCGGTTTCTGGCCGGAGTGATGCATAATGACCGCCGGGCCAGGCACGCCCTGGAGGTGCTCGAAAAAAAATAACGGAGTCATAAAAAGGCCCCGCTGATAATATATTCCACCAAGGAGTCTATATAAAGCGGGTGTTTCCTTTGGATACCGTCGCCGAATACCTCAACAGGGTCAGGGAGCTCTGCGGGATGGAGCCGGAGGGGGAAAAGCCGCTTTATCTTGTGGCCGGCCCGGTCAACTCCGGGAAGTCCACCCTGGTCAACAGCCTGCTGGAACAGCGGGTATGTCCCGACGACGCCTCCCCCTCCACCATGTTTCCGGTTTATTTCAAATGCTCCGACAGTCCTTTCGTCTATCTCAACATCAGAGGAAAATCAATACCACTGCCCGGCAGCCATATAAGGGAAGCGTTGAAAAACAGAAAAACCACGCGGCCGCCGGACAGGGCGGAGGTTCACCTGCCCGCCGGCATACTCCGCTGGTGCACCCTGGTGGACACCCCGGGGACGGGCCTCAGTCCCCGCACCGACGGGCTGATTAAGGACTCCCTGGCCGGGGCCGACGGTGTTGTCTTCATATTTCACCAGCGGGGAATAGACGCCGAAACCCACCGGTTTCTGGCCGGGCTGGCCGCCTCCGGCTTCAGGGGCTGGATAACCTTCTGGATCAACGCCAACCTGGGGCTGATAGACGGGACCTCCATCGCCGATACGGGCCAGGCCCTGAGAAACCTTTTTCCCGGCCAAGCGGAAGTCCATGCCATAAATACCAGGGACCCGGCCAGCACCGGGCTTTTGTCCTTGTTATTGCAGGTCAGATCCATGGAGTCCGCCGTCCGGAAAATTGAAGCCGGACTTTTGCGGAAGGACAAGCAACTTCCCGGCTTGGTGAACCGGGCCGCCATGCTGGAGGAGGACGAAGGCTTTCTGATCAAATTTTGGGAAGCCTTTGAGCAGGCCGGAATGATCAATTCGGGACGGCAGGCCGTCAGGGATCTCCCTTTGATTTACGGCAGCATGGTGAGCATGATCCGGTCCAACACCGGGCGGCTGACAAAGCCGGCGGCGCCGGCGGCGATGGTTTCCAGGCGGTCGGATGTCCGCCGGGGAGAGTCCCTGGCCTCGCTGATCAGGGAAATGGAAGGAAACAGGGACCTGGCCGGGCACATAGACAGCATTGTCTTTAAAGAGGCTTATAGCAGGCTGGCCGAAAAGTGCCGCGTATTAGTGGCCGGCCCCTTCTCCACCGGAAAGACCACCTTTCTTAACGCTTTACTGGGGGAAACCCTCCTGCCCGCAGAAGACAGGGCCACCACTTCCTGTGCCGTGAAACTGGGCTGGGGCAGTCAAAAAACAGCCACGGTGGAATACCTTTTCAGAGCCGAGTTTTATCCTCTGGGCCGCCGGAATGGAAATTGCGTTCCGGACCGCCGGGAAATGCTGGCCGTCACGCAAATTCTGGACAGTCCTTTGCTGAGGGATCTAATAAGTCAATGCCAGGTTTGCCAGGACGGCCTGCATAAAAGCATGTCCCTGTCACAGCTGGCAGCCTTGCTGGACGAAATATGCCACCCCCGGGAAATGGTTGCCGCCCACGGCAAAAAACAGGAACGGCTCCTCCGGGTTCCCCTTTTCTCCCGCAGGACGGATCCCGGATCCCCTTCCGTTCCCGCCGCCATCCGCTTTACCCTGGGGCACCGGGACAGCTCACGGTTTCATCTGGACGACGACTGCCAGCGGCTGGAGTTTTACAAGGCCATTTCCCCCCCGGGATCCCACCTGGTGGATTGCGTAACCATCAGCCACCCGTCCCCCAATCTCGCCCCGGCCGATTTCATCGACACCCCGGGGATCGATTCCATGCACCAGAGGCACCTGGACCGGGCCTTGAAAATTCTGGCCTCGGGCGACATGGCGCTGATTTTCCTGCACGCCAAGCACATCCTGGCCGGAGGCGCCACCGGACAGGCGGACATCACCGGGACACCGCCACCGGAAACACCGGTCATCTACGTAATCAATTTTGCGGACACGGTTTCGGATGCCGACAGGGAAAAGGTTTCTCTCCACATCCGCCAGAGACTGGGAAGCAATGCCGGGACCAAAGAGATAATACCCTATCCCCAGGTTTACGCCATTTCGGCCCTCAACGCCCTGCGCGGCGGGGATGACGGCTTTGACAGACTGATGCGGAGAGTACGCAAAAAAATTGGGGAAATAGGGGCACGGAAGACGGCCTCGGCCATAGGGGAAATAAAGGCTTGTCTGGAAAGCATATCGGCCCCGGACCCCCAAAGGGGGCGAAGGATCTCCGAAGGGGCCCGGCAGGCGGCCGGACACTACCTGAAGGAAATGGACAGAATCAAAAACCTTATTTTTTAAAGGAACGGGGGATCCGGATGGACAACGCCAGACAGCTTGACGAGAGGCTGCGCAGAATAATCAGGGAGGTAAGCACCCGCACCGGAGGAGAGATAAAACTGCAAATGGTGGAGGACATTGCCCGGGCCGTGGACCGCATAACCCAGCAAAGCCACCGCAGACAGGCAGCGGACTTCATGTCCATGCTGAAAAAATCCCTGGATGAACTGTAAAATCCGACCGGAGGAGGGAGGCCCATGAGCAGGACGCTGGCGGGGGGAGAACAGGACGAAGCCATGCAGAGTCTGATGAACGATATAGTGAAGGGAGTCCGGGCCAAGCTGGTGGAACCGGTAATCAATGAAAACAAAAAACTGGCCGGGCTGCTGGCTGAACTGCACGGCAGGGACCAGCAGGAATTCAGAGAAATAAAGGCCCGGATGGATCGCCTGGAGGAGGCCGTGCAAGCCACCCCCCTGCTGCTGCTGGCCGCCATCAAAGAAGCCGTCAATCAGGCCGGGACGGATGTGAAACCATGATCGCCCAGGCGAAAAAAATCGAGGAAGAAGTAATTTCGCTGGCCTCCTCCATTAAAAAAAATATGGTGGACCCGGCCGGTCAGCGTATGGAAAGGCTTGAGGCCAGGGTTGCCAGGGCCGAAAGGTCCGCCGCCCTCCTCGCCAGGGCCCTGGTGACCACCGGACTTCTTTTCACCGCCGTCCTGGGGGCGGTGGTGTATCACCTGGCAAAAAACTAGAGGGCGGCGTCCCCCGGGGTATTGACCGAACGTCAGTTCACTTCTATAATATAAAGCACAAACATTTGTTCTGAATGGTGGGAATATGGAAAGAACAATCATGCTGGCCGACATGAATTCTTTTTTTGCCAGCGTACACCAGGCCCTGGACCCCTCCTTGCGGAACCGCCCCGTAATCGTGGGGGGGAGCGAGGAAAGAAGGCATGGCATAGTCCTGGCCGCCTCCTACGAGGCCAAGGGACGTGGCGTCAAAACCGGCATGGCCGTCCGGGATGCCCGCCGGGCCTGCCCGGACGGCATATTCGTCCCGCCCCGGCACCATCTCTACATGCACTTTTCCAGCAGGATACTGAGAATCATGAAGGACTTCACCCCGCTGGTGGAACCATTCTCCATAGACGAGGCCTTCATGGACATCACCGGCTGCCACCGCCTCCTGGGCAATCCGGCATCCGCCGCCCGCCTCCTCAAGGACCGCATCCTGCGGGAAGTGGGGGTGCTGTGCAGCGTCGGCATAGGCCCCAACAAACTGCTGGCCAAGATGGCCGCAGAAATGCAAAAGCCTGACGGCCTGACGGTCCTGATGGCGGAAGACGTGCCGGCCAGGCTGTGGCCCCTTCCGGTGCGGAAACTGTTCGGCGTCGGCCCCCGCTACGGGCACCACCTGCGCTACCTCAATATTCACACCATCGGAGATCTGGCCGGATTTCCGGTGGAAGTACTGAAAAAGCGCTTCGGCGTCATGGGGGAGGCAATGTGGTGGTCGGCCAACGGGGTTGACCACAGCCCGGTGAACCCAGACTCCCTGAACAAAGCCAGGAGCGTGGGGCGCCAGATTACGCTGCCCCGGGACTTTTACCGCCGGGACGAGATAGCCGCGGTCATTCTGGAGCTGAGCGACATGGTGGCCAGGCGGGCCCGCCGGGGCGAATACATTGGCAAGGTGGTGACCCTGACCATCAAGGACAATCATTTCAACCGGCTGGGCCGGTCCAGAACCCTGAAGGAATACACCGACCTGCCCGAGGACCTCTACGGGGCCGGGATGCTGCTCCTGGACCGGCACTGGACCGGACGCCCGGTGAGGATGGTGGGGCTGTCCCTGTCCGGACTGGTGAAAAACACCCACTGGCAGTGCGACGTCTTCGGCCGGGGGGCCAAACTGCGGCGGGTGGCCCGGGCCTGTGACCGGATCCGCAACCGCTTCGGGGAAAATGCCATCAAGCGGGGGTCCTCCCTCACCCGGGCCGGGGTGCTTTATGAAAGAATTTAATGCATTCATTTGATTAAAAAGGCGGGGCGCCCTTAAAAGCGTTCCCCGCCTTATCTGTCAAAGGTTGTCTTTCAAATCACTTGACCAGAATCGGCCCGATGATCAAGGAGATGGTGCCGGCCACCTTAATCAGCGGGTTCATGGCGGGACCGGAGGTGTCCTTGCAGGGGTCCCCCACGGTGTCGCCGATGACGGCGGCCTGGTGAATGGGGTTGGGTTGGCCGTCGATCTTCTTGCCGCCCAGGTTTCCGGCTTCAATCCACTTCTTGGCGTTGTCCCAGGCGCCGCCGGCATTGGCCAGGAAAAGCGCCAGCAGAACACCGGTGGCGGTCATGCCGGACAGGAACCCGGCCAGGGACTTGGCGCCGAGGCCGAAGCCCACGATCAGGGGCACACCCACGGCCAGCAAGCCGGGGGCAATCATCTTGTTGATGGCGGCGCCGGTGGCGATGCTTACACAGCGGGCGTAGTCGGGCTTGCCGGTACCCTCCATGATGCCGGGTATCTCGCGGAACTGGCGGCGCACTTCGTTCACCATGCCGTACGCAGCCTCACCCACGGCCCGCATGGTGAGGGCGGCCACCAAAAAGGGCACTGCGGCACCGATGAATATACCGATGATGACCATGGGATCGTTCAGGTTGACCACCATGGTCCAAACCTCCCTGCCATGCTCGGTGACCTTGGTAACGACTCCGGCCGCCCTTAAGGTTTCGCTTCTGACAACCTCGTCGATAAAGGCCTGGAACAGCGCCAGGGCGGTCAGGGCCGCGGACCCGATGGCGAAGCCCTTGGCGATGGCGGCGGTGGTGTTGCCCACGGCATCCAGCTTGTCCGTCTTTTCACGCACTTCCTTGGGCAGCTCGGCCATTTCGGCTATGCCGCCGGCGTTGTCGGCCACCGGGCCGAAGGAGTCCATGGCCACCACTATGCCGGCGGTGGAAAGCATGCCCATGGCCGCCATGGCGATGCCGAAGATGGCGAACTGGGCGCTCTCCCAGCTGGCGGTCCAGAAGGCAAACCAGATGGCCAGGGCGAAGACCAGCATGGGGATAAACACACTCTCCAGGCCAACGGCCAGACCCTGGATAACATTGGTGGCCGGGCCGGTCTTGGACGCCTCGGCTATCTTCAGGGTGGGCTTCTTGGCATTGGAGGTGTAGTATTCCGTGAGGGCTCCTATGGCCACGTTGACCACCAGGCCGGCCACGGTGGCCAGGGTGATGCCGAGGCCCAGCTGGCCGGGGAAAGTCCAGGTGGCCAGGAAGTACACACCGATGGCGGTCATTATATTGGTGGACCACAGGCCCACGTTGAGGGCCGCCTGGGGACTGCCGTCCTCGCTGGTGCGCACAAAGAAGGTGCCGATGATGGAGGCCACTATGCCGATGGCGCCCACCACCATGGGGAAAAGGGCGCCCTTGATGCCGAAAAGGCTGTTGCCCAGGATCATGGCGGCGATGGTGGTGGCGGCGTAGGACTCGAACAAGTCTGCGCCCATGCCGGCGGTGTCGCCCACATTGTCCCCCACGTTGTCGGCGATGGTGGCCGGGTTGCGCGGGTCGTCCTCGGG
>JBBIMW010000018.1:0-35082 GCA_037444185.1 Peptococcaceae bacterium
TGATGAAGATGATGATGAAGATGATGATGAAGATGATGATGAAGATGATGATGAATACGGATATGAAGTCGACATAGAAACTGAAATTGAGCACCAGACCCCGGAAGTTATAGCCAAAGAACTGTTGATTACCTACCTTGAGAGCAACCCGCTGGGGTATCCCGAGGCCGGCCCCGGTGAAAACAAGTACCGGGCAGTCGGCAGGGCCATCGGAGAAATGTATAATGGCCTGCTGGAAGAGATAAGGAAGACATCAGCATAGGAATTCGCCTTTAGCCGGGTCACCGCCCGGCTGCCCTTTTTCCCGCCAAATACTTGGGGGAAAGTCAGTCATCCTCCCCAGGCTGCGCCCGAATCCACCAATTGCTTCCCCGGTATGGCTTCTGGGCTTCTTTCAGCCTATCCCTCTCCCCAAGGTACTTTTCCTTCATCTCCACCAGCCACACCTGGAAGTGTTCCCGCAGAGCCTCTGTGGAAAAACGGCAGTGGCCGCCGCCGGAGAACTCCGGCACTCCACCCTCTTTCAATATCCCCCGGGCGGAACAGAGGGGGCATTCAATCCACCCGTCCGGGAGCAGCCGGAACAGATCTCCGCCGCACTGCGGACATTCCCGGGACCCGGTGGCAAACCCGCCCCCGGTAAACATCCCCCGTCCCAGCTTCCTGGCATGCTCCAAATATTCCGGAACAGTTACTCCCTCCCCGGGCAGTGTGGCGTGTACCTGCCAGAAACCAGCCAGTTTCATTTCCAACATCCTCGGCAGTACCAGGGCGGCGGCCCTGGTGTACCCTTCCCAGCCCGGCATGCCGAAGGGCATAACCACGATACAGGGCTTTTCCCTGGTGCGTTCTGCGTAATGGGCCGCCCCCAGCATGCGGTCCAGAAGCATTTTAAAACACCCGTGGGGGCCGAGGAAATACACCGGCAGCCCTATGACCAGCCCGTCGACCTCCATAATCTTGTTCATCACAAAGTTGAAATCGTCATTTTTAACACAGGAAGTTCCGGGTGTCAGACAGCGGTAACAAGCCCTGCAGTATTCTATTCTCATTTCAGTGAGACGGATCATCTCCCTGCGGCAGGGCTCCGGCACACTGCCCATGATCTCCTTCACCAGCAACTCGCTGTTACCCATCCTTCTCTCCGACACCACCAGTCCCAGCACTTTTTTCATCAGCGGCACTCCTTTCATGAAAACGGTCCCCTATCCACGCTCTATGCACCTTCACCCTGCCGCACCTCCACATAGATTATATTACCGCCGGGACACCATTTGCCAGTGGTTCTTTTAAAAACCCACCGGAAATCGGCAGCCGGGATGCTCTCATCTTTTTTGACGGCGCCGGCGCAGCCGGCGCGGAGGTCTATTAAGAAAATTTTAAGGAACTGTTTAAGATTTGATGATATTATAGTGTTAATATTTACAGAAATGTTAAAGGAGGCTTGAATGATGAAAGTATTGGTGCCCGTTGACGGATCCGACAATTCCCTGAGGGCTGCCCAGTATGTTTTGAAAATGACCCTCAACCATCCGTCGGTGGAAGTAACCCTGCTTACCGTGGCCTGCAATTTCATCGGGGCGGTTTACGCCGAGATTTACGTCGATAATCAGCAAGTGATGAGGACATGCCTGGAGGCCGCAAAGATGGATCTGGAGAAAGTGAAGAAAATTTTCGACGGGGCCGGAGTAAAAGTAAACACAGAAATACTGACCGGTGATCCAGGAAACGTAATCGTCGACTATGCCCGGGACAAAGGTGTGGACAAGGTGGTTATGGGCAGCCGGGGACTGAACCCTATTCTGGGCACTGTGCTGGGCAGCGTCACCTACAAGGTGCTGCACGGCGTGAAGGTGCCGGTGACGGTGGTTAAATAATAAGCCTCAAAAGCTTGCCCCCCTTAAGGTCGCCCAGGTTGTTTTTCCCTCGGCGGCGACATATACATTGATAAGGGGGGTGTGCTTTTATGGAAGCCGTCATATCCGTAATCTGCGCTCTGGGGGGCCTGATCTTCGGGCTGATGTTTTTACTGGATTTTATCCGCATTGCCGGAAACTGCGGGGCGGGGCGGAGAGGCCCGGTCAGGGCCGGCGTCAAACTACTGATGGCCCTTTTGCTGCTGCACTTTCACTTCGAGCTGGACATTCTGGACGACTGAATAAGCTCCGCCATCTCCTCTGCGGTCAGGTAGTCCACTCCGGCCATGATCTCCACGTGATGGCGCAGTTCGTGCAATATGGTCTCCCTCAGCTCCTTCTCCCAGATCCCGGCATCGGCTCCACCCAGCAGTTCGACGAAGGAGCCGTAATAAATCATGATTGTCGATCCCATTATGTCATCAGTTATATATTCGCCCATAATCAAGTATTCCCCGTCTTTTTTGGCCGCTTCCACAACATTGAAGCCCCCGTTCAAATCCCGGCAAAACTTTTCTGGTATATCATCCACTATGGCCCCGGCCATATCGGTGAACCGGTCAATGTCCAAAAGGGATTTCATTGTCAATGTCGCCACCCTCCTCCAGCATCCGGATGAAAACCGGCACCAGTACGGGGTCGAACTGGGTGCCGGCGCACCTTGTCAGCTCCGCCACCGCCTCCCGGTGGGAAAGGGCTTTCCGGTGCGGCCGGTCATTGGTCATGGCGTCATAGGCGTCGGCGATGGCCAGCATACGGCACTCCAGGGGAATCTCCTCACCTTTCAGGCCCAGGGGATAACCCCGGCCGTCCCACCACTCGTGATGCTTCAGTATCCAGTCGGCAATGGGGGCCAGGTCCGGGGGGGCGGCGGCTATCAGGTGCCCTATCTCACTGTGCCGCCTCATTTCCATTGTCTCTTCGGGGGTAAGGGGACCGGGCTTCAACAGAATACTGTCCGGTATGCCCACCTTGCCGACATCGTGAAACCTGGCCAGGAGGCACAGATCGGTGATGTTGCAGGTCAGCCCAACGGCCTTGGCCAGTCCAGTCACCAATGCCTGCATGCGGTGGGCATGCCCGTCGGTGGCAAAGTCCCTCATCTCCAGAGTCTTCATCAGGGTCCGCACCACTGCGCTGCGGTTGCTTTGGCTGCGGTGCAGCTTTTCCCTGTACATGTTGTTGTCGGCTTCCTTGAATGTGTTTCCAAGGCACGACGACATGTCAGCCACTGCGAACCCGATGGAAATGCTCAAAAACGGCCCCCGGTTGGACTCATTGTAGCTGGCGATGGCGCCGCGTATTCTCTGGCAGGCCTTTTCCACACTGTCCCTGTCGCAGCCGGGCAGCAAAATGGCGAATTCATCTCCGCCAATCCGGGACACCATGTCGGAACCGCGAAAAGAATCCTTGATCACATTGGCGGCGGCCGCCAGGAGTTCGTCCCCGGCATCGTGCCCCTTGGCGTCGTTGACCAGCTTGAGCCCGTCCACATCGCACACTATTATTCCCACCTGGCCGCTGCGCCCCTTCTCCAGGCGGCGCATCTCTTCCTCGAAATAGGCCCGATTGTAAAGACCGGTGAGGGAATCGTGCAGACTCATATACATGAGCCTTTCCTCCATTTGCTTGCGGCCGGTGATGTCTCTGACGATGCCTCTGAACCCGGCGGGCCTCCCTTTTCCGTCCCTGGCCAGGGAAACCGACAGCTCGAGTGTTTTTTTAAGCCCGTCCCTTGCTGTAATAACCAGCACCAGGCCCTTTTCCGGCTCGCCGGTCCTGAATACCTTGTTGAAGGTGCTGTAGACCAGGCCGACGTGCTCTTCATCCACATAATCACGGTAGCCCGTGCCCCGGAACGGCTCCCGGTCCGGCACGCCGTATATACTGGCCATGGCGCCGTTGCACTGAATGAGGTTGCCGGCCAGGTCGGTCTCGTAATAGCCGTCTTCTATGTTATCCATCAACAGCCGGTATTTCTCCTCGGATTCACGAAGCTCGTCCTCAATCTGCCGCTGCTTCGTCATGTCCACCAACTGCGCCAGAACCGCCAGCCCGCCGTCGTATTCAACGAGGGAAAAAACACCCCGCACGTGAATCACCCTGCCCTGCCGGGTGACACTCCTGAACAGGCTTTCTCCTGAGGACATGTGTTCCAGCACATGAGAAGCACCCTTTACCACCAGGCCCCGGTCCTCCGGGTGAACCAGTTCTCCAAAGGGCATGCTCAGCAATTCTCTTTCAGTAAAGCCTGAAATCTTTACCATGGCGGGGTTGACCAAGTGCAGAAAATCTCCCCGGATTACACAGGCAGGCAGCGACGAGGAATCGAAAAGCAATTTGTAATTCACTTTTGACATGCAACCCCCCCTGGCACGCGGACACTGTCCATGTGGAATAATATGACTGCTAAATCAATTCTTTTTTCCATCCTTTTATTCCTGCAAAAAAAACAAAAAAACCGCGAAAAACCTGGGCGCTGCGAAAAGGATCGCGCTGTTATTTTCATCCCTTGCCGGTGCCGCCGCAATCGGCATGGGGATCCGCCCTCAGGCTGAAAAAAAAGGTTGACCCCTTGCCGGGGGTGCTTTCCACCCCGACATTGCCACCCATTTTTTCCACCAGGCGCCTGACTATGGCCAGGCCCAGTCCGGTGCCGGCCCCATGGGACCTTGACCTGGATTTGTCGGCTTTATAAAATTTTTCCCAGATAAATTCCATGTCGCCGGCGGAAATTCCGGGACCGCTGTCGGTAACCGTGACCCTGACCGCTTTGTCTCGGTAAAACGCCCTTACGGTCACCTTTCCTCCCGCGGGTGTGTACCTGACGGCGTTTTCCAGCAGATTCAGCAATACTTGGTCCAGGCGGTCCGGGTTGGACAGCGCCATCGGAAGTTTGCCGGGGATGTCCACCACCAGGCCGATATTCTTTCCCTCGGCCACCGGCCTGATTTTCTTCGCGGTCCGGGACATCACCGGCGCGGGGTCGAATACAGAAAGCTCAATGCTTTCCTGTCCCGATTCAATCCTTCTCAAATCCAGCAGGTCGTTGACAATCCTCCTGAGTCTGCCGGCTTCCTCCACAATCCCCCGGACGCACTGCCGCCGTTCTTCCTCGCCTTCCGCCACACCGTCCTGAAGGGCCTCCGCATAGCCCTGGATGATGGTCAGGGGGGTCCTGAGCTCATGGGACACACCGGCCACAAAATCCTTCCGGGTCTGGTCCAGTCTCTCCAGGGCCGCTATCTTCTCCTGCAAATTACCTGACAGGGTGTTGAGGGATTCCGCCAGAACCCCTATCTCATCTTCGGACCCGACTTCCACCTTCTTTGAAAAGTCTCCCCGCGCCAGGCCCCGGGCCACTCTGTTCATCTGAATCAGCGGCCCGGACAGTGAACGGGAAAAAAGGAGGCTCAAAAAAGTGGCCAGTATTATTCCTCCCATGCCCACATTCACGATAACCCTCTGGTACTCGTACATCTGTCCCTCTATGGCGGCCACGGAATGACTCACTATCACCGCGCCGGTAACCACCCCGGACATAGTTACCGGCACGGCCACGGACAGCACTTCCTCGTTAACAACCCCGCTTACGCCCCGTTTGAAAACAGTTTCCCCCGACAGTATCCTGCCCATGTCCCCCCCGGAAATCAAGTCGCCGTGATGCCCCACCACGTTTATCCTGTCCGGCCCTCCCCGCCGGTGACTCATAATCATGCCCATACCGTGGCACTCTTCAATGTATCCCTCCCGGTCCACCAGCATAATATTGGCGTGAGCCATCTGGGAAATCAGCCTTATTTTCTCCCGCACATTTTCCCCTGTGCCCACCACCCTGGAAATATCGCCCGCCTGCCGTAAAATGTTTTCTATCTGCCGCTCATAGTAAATTCTTTTAATAATATTGGACTGGGCCGCGCCGGTGCTCCAGGTGACCACCAGCACCAGTATCACCATGGCCAGCCAGAGTTTGGCCGCGATGCTCCTTTTAAAGAAATTCATTTCTCCACCTCAAATTTATAACCCAGACCCCACACGGTGCGGATTATTTCAGGACAGCCGGCGTCCCTCAGCTTGTCCCTCAGTCTATTGACATGGGTATCCACGGTACGGATATCCCCATGGTAATCGTAACCCCACACCCCCTGCAGCAGGTCGTCCCTGGAGAATACCCTGCCCGGGCGCCTGCTGAAAAGGTAAAGCAGATCGAATTCCTTCACCGTCAAAGACACCGGCCGGCCAAAAACAGTGACGCTCCTGGTTTCCAGATTTATTTCCACGACACTGCCTGCGGCTGATTTGCCGCCGCCCCTCCCGGCGGTACGGCGCAGCACCGCCTTTACCCTGGCCAGCAGTTCCCTGGGGCTGAAGGGCTTGATCACGTAATCGTCCGCCCCCATCTCCAGGCCCACCACCAGATCCGCCTCATCCTCCCGGGCGGTCAGCATGATTATGGGGACGGAGCACCTGGCCCGCACCTCCCGGCAGACCATCCAGCCGTCCGCCCGGGGCATCATTATGTCAAGAATGATCAGGTCAAACTGCTCCCTGCCCAGCAGATCAATGGCCTCCCTGCCGTCGGCGGCCTCGTGGACCGCGAATCCCTCCCTGGTAAAATACATTCTTATTATATTGCGGATTTTTTCTTCATCATCCACTACCAGTATCTTCACATTTTCTCTCTCCCAACCAGGCAACCCCGGACCGCATGGCCCGGGGATCCAGGGTTCACTTTATACAATCAGCCTTACTATGTCAAGATGAAAAAATTTAACCCTAAAAAATTTATCCTGCAAAGAAAGACGAGGCTCCGGAGCGGGGAGAAGCTCAAAAACAAGCCGCACCACACATCCCAAAGCCTCAGCACAACAACCGGACTTTTCCGGCTTCCTTATCCGCCTATCCGGCCCCATGCCATCCGGGGCGGCGCACCATCATTGGCTACTTGCACATGCCGCCTTTGCATGAATTCGTCTTCATCATCTCTACGCAGGCCTTGAGCTGGTCCTTGGTCATTTCCCCGGCTTTGACACAATCCCTCATCATCATCCTGCACTCGTTCACTGCCTGGGCGGTGACGGCCTTGGGAGAAGCTTCCCCGGAAGGTTCGGCCAGGGCCGGAATCGCGGCCACCAGGAGTAAACCGGCAAACACCAAAGCTATCATTTTTTTCATTTTATCACCTCCTGATATATTTATAACAATTAATTGTAACAAAACTGTCACAGCAAAAAAAATATTTGCCCGCCACCACCGCGGCGGGCCTTGCGCCGTCTGGCGCGCTTCCGCGGCGGGTAGGCCGCCGGGGAAGGAATTGTGCCGGGAATGATGAACTAATTAATGAAGGACGATTCAGTATCTTTTTGACCGGGAAATGCCGGTGACCGCCGGCGATAAATTTTAGTAGGGGGGAAATCGATGCTGTTTTTAAACCCTAAGAAATACCGGTGCCCTTTGCCTGATCCAGAAAGCAGGGAAATTATGCAAAAAACAATTGACTTCTTTGAAAAGAAGGGACTTAAGAGCATCAAGGAGGACGACAAGGCCTGCGCCTGGTACGAAGATTTCCTTATGTTCATTGAAGAGGAAAAGATTTTCTCCTCTTTGCTCACGCCGGCCGGCTACGGCAAGCCGGACGCCCGCTTTGACCTGTCCAGGATCTGTGAATTCACCGAGATAACCGCCTTTTATTCACTGGCCTACCAATACTGCTTCCAGGTAAGCATTCTCGGCCTGGGGCCCATATGGATGAGCAGCAATGACAAGGTCAAGGGCCAGACCGCCAAAATGCTGCAGGAGGGGGGGATTTTCGCCTTCGGCATGTCTGAAAGGAACCACGGCGCCGACCTGTACTCAAATGAACTGTCCCTCCGCCCACAGTCCGACGGGTCCTTTCTGGGCTCCGGCAGCAAGTACTACATAGGCAACGCCAACGAGGCCGCCCTGGTGTCGGTCTTCGGCAAGCATGCTGAAAGCGGAGAGTTTGTGTTCTTCATAGTCGACCCCCGCCACGAAAAATACCGGCTGATAAAAAAGATAAACACCTCGGGGGTAAGGCCGGCCTATGTGGGCGAATTCGCCATCGAGGACTATCCGGTAAGCCGGGAGGACATACTGTCCGAGGGTTCCCGGGCCTGGGACGACTCCCTTTCCACCATCAACATTGGCAAATTTCAGCTGGGCTTCGCCTCAGCAGGCATATGCCAGCACGCTTTTTACGAGGCCCTGAACCACGCCGCCAACAGGGTGCTTTACGGCAAAAAGGTCACCGATTTCAGCCACATCAAAAAGCTGTTCACCGAATCCTACGCCAGGATCACCGCCATGAAGCTTTTCGCACTGCGGGCCGTGGACTATTTCCGGTGCTCATCGGAGGAGGACCGCCGCTACCTTCTGTTCAACCCCATCCAGAAAATGAAGGTCACCACCCAGGGCATGAAGGTGGTGGACATGCTGCTGGACGCCATCGCCGCCAAAGGCTTCGAGCAAGATACTTATTTTGAGCTGGCCATCAGGGACATTGGGATGATCCCCCGCCTGGAGGGCACAACCCATGTCAATATGGCCCTGGTAATCAAATTTATGGCCAACTATTTTTTTAACCCCGCTGAATACCCGGAGATCCCAACACGCCGCGACGCCCGGGATGATTCAAATCTATTCCGGCAAACCACCGGCAAACTGGCCGGAGTCAGATTCCCGGACTACCGCCGGGCATACAGTGGAGTTGAACTGCCCAACGTCAGCGCATTTTCGGAACTGGCGGATCTTTTCCGCGAATTGCTGGCCACGGCTCCGCCCACCCAGGAGCAGCAGCGGAACACGGACTATATGCTGCAGCTGGGCGAGCTCTTCACCATGATCGTCTACGCCCAGCTGGTGCTGGAAAATGCGAAACTATACGAAATCAACGATGACCTGCTAAACCAGATTTTCGGATTTATGGTGGGCGACTATGCCCAGTACGCTCTGGCGCTGCTTTCAAACTTCGTCAACACGCCGGACCAGGAGGCTCTGATCCGGAAGATGCTCAAAAGGCCTGTGCTGGATCCGGACCAGCGGGAAAGGGTCTGGAGGGAACAGGTATACCCGCTTAACGGGCAATACATAATGAATGACTAAGCTGCGGGCCAAGCCGTACACCCTGAAAGCGCCGTCCACTTTTGCCATGACGCCGGTTGCGCTCACCGGCTCCGGGGGAGGGAATCTTGAATCCCTCCCCCACCTTGACCGGCATGGGGGTGACGCGTCATTATTCAAGTGCCGGGCTGTGGAACCGCTTTTACGGTAATCCCGCGCATAGCTGCAAAGATCATGTATACTTGCCGCCATGGGACCCTAGCCTATTGACATATATAAAATTTTCAGTTAATTTTGTTACATCCGGTTATCACCCGCAACTGAAAGACCGCTTGTGGCAATGTTGATTCATAACCGGCCGGGAGCCTTGAAAAACTTGTGGGGAGTGTATATATAAGTGATTTCGAAAATATTAATCGCCACCAGGGGAGAGATAGCGGTACGCATTATAAGGACCTGCAAAAAGCTGGGGATAAAGACGGTTGCCGTGTACTCCGAAATCGACTCCGCCTCCCTGCATGTTTTTATGGCCGATGAATCATACTGCCTGGGCGATGAGCTGTCCTACATGGACACGGATAAAATCGTTTCGGCGGCGCTGAAAAGCGGTGCCCAGGCAATCCACCCGGGTTACGGCTTTCTTTCAGAGAATGCCGGCTTTTCCCGGGCCTGCCGGGAGGCGGGGCTTATATTTATCGGGCCTTCCCCGGAGGTGGTGGCCACCCTGGGGGATAAAATCCGGGCCAGGAGCACGGCAGCCCGGCTGGGGGTTCCCGTACTGCCCGGCATTGAGGCGGTCTGTGAAATCAATAATGAGAAATTATACAAAGCGGCGCAAAATATAGGGTATCCGCTGCTGGTCAAGGCTTCGGCCGGGGGCGGCGGAAGGGGCATATCCATCGCCACCGACCCCGGAAGCCTTTTTTCTATAGTGGAAGACGTGGCCAGTCTGGCAAAAAAGTATTTTAAAGACAATAATGTTTATCTGGAAAAACTGATCCCCAACTGCAGCCATGTGGAGATCCAAATTCTGGCCGACAGCCACGGCAATGTAATACACCTGGGGGAGAGGGACTGCTCCATCCAAAGAAGAAACCAGAAATTAATCGAGGAAACGCCCTCCCCCAAATTGAATTTCTGGCAGCGCAAAGAACTGTGCAAGGCAGCGGTGAAGATCGCAAAGGAAGTTGGTTACGCCGGGCTTGGCACAGTGGAATTCCTGGTGGACTCGCTGGGAAACTTTTTCTTCATCGAAATGAACACCCGTTTGCAGGTGGAGCACCCGGTAACCGAAATGGTGGCAAGCATTGACTTGGTGGAGGAGCAAATTCGCGTCGCCCGGGGGGAACCCCTGGGGTATGGTCAGGGCGACATAGAACTGAAGGGCCACGCCATTGAATGCAGAATAAACGCCGAAAACCCCGTCACCATGCTTCCCTGTCCGGGAAAAGTGCACAGGTTTCACATGCCCGGCGGCCCGTGGACGAGGGTGGATTCTCACGTTTACGCAGGATATGAGGTCCCCTGGGTTTATGATTCTTTAATCGCCAAAATAATTGTCTGGGGCAGAAACAGGAAAGACGCCATTTCAAGGATGGAGCACGGCCTGAAGGAATTTGTAATTGAAGGAATCCACACGAATATTCCCTTTCATGTATTGGTCATGCAAAACCGGCGCTTTATGAAAGGTGAATACTCCACCCGCTGCGCAAAGCAATTGTTCTCCAGAATCGCCCGCCAGGGACTAATTGAATATCCGGACGGCTTAAAGCTCCCCCCGGTATAAGCGGCCGCTCAAGGTTTTTTAAAAGACTCCTGCACAACTTTGAGAATGAATCCGGCGTCGTTGATGGCCATATCGGCATCCTTCAGTCCGTACTCCTCGGTGGGAATAAAATCCTCGGCGCCGTAAAAGCTTAATTCTCTTTCCTTGCGCAGTCTCTTGGATATGGTTTTTATCTCCTCCAAAGAGTCTCTTAATTCCGGAGGCAGGAGCCGGCGGTGTTTTTCCAATACCCTGCCGACATCATGCACTTTCGGCACTTCAACGCCAATTGCCCTCAGTACGGCCTTCAACAAAAGCTCGACCAGTTCCTGGGCCTCTCTCACAACATCTGAAAAGGCGCCGTTCTCTTTGTAAAAAAACAGCGCTTTAAAGCGCACTTGAGCCTTTTTCACGTACGCCGCAGAAAGTTCATCAACCCTCACAGATCACATCCCCCCAAAAAACCCCTTTCCCCCGTCCACCACTCCCAGGAGTTACTGATGCGATCCTTCCGGGCGCCGGATTCCGCCATCATTCTCCCGGCCGAGTCGATAATGTCGCTGATAATGCCATCAGGATCATAAACAACGCAATTATGCTCCACAAGGTCAAAATACACCGGGTGAACCTTCTTTGCCTCTTCCCTGGTCAATATGTATGGTGAAAGCTCTATTAAAATATCCTCCTGTTCGTAAAGCGCCTGGGCCGTTCCTTCGTGCGCCATTTCAATATTATCAACGAATTCCTTCAAGCGGAGGCTGAAGCCCGGCGCCTTTTTCAAAACAATCAGCATATCAAGGTCGGAGTTCAGCCGGTTGTCCCCGCGGGCATAGGATCCAAATACGGCACATCCCAGCAATGAATTTCCGTAATAACAGAGAATCTCCTTCAGCACAGCGATAATATACTGCCTGTGCAGCGGAGAAAAGGATTTCATTTTGGGCAGTATTTTTTCCTGCAGGACCAAGCCCCCAACCACCCCGCCAGCCCTTATATTGCAATAATTATAATTCTATTGCATAAAATGAACAAGGCCGCATGGCCTTAACCCGCAAATAATACATCATTCCTTATTCCACGGTGACGCTCTTGGCCAGATTCCTTGGCTGGTCCACGTCACAGCGACGGGCCACGGCCATGCGGTAGGCCAAAAGCTGCAGGGGCACCACGGCCAGCACCGGAGCCAGCAGCGGGTGGGTGCTGGGAATGCGCAGCACGTGATCCGCCACCTTTTCTATCTCCTTCGCACCATCCATGGCCAGGGCGATGACAATGGCGTCCCGGGCCTTGACTTCCTTGATGTTGCTGACCATTTTCTCAAAAACATTCTGCTGGGTGGCCAGGGCGATGACCGGCACCCCGCTGATAATCAGGGCCAGGGTGCCGTGTTTCAGTTCCCCGGCGGCATATGCCTCGGCGTGAATGTATGATATTTCCTTGAGCTTCAGGGCCCCTTCCATGGCCACGGTGTGATCCAGGCCCCGGCCTATGAAGAAGACGTTCTGGCTGCCGGAATAGTCCCGGACGAATCGGTCAATGACGCTGCAGTTGTCCAAAATCACCCTGACCTTGTCGCCTAGCTTTCTCATCTCCTCTATTATTTTACGCCTTTCCTCCTCCGGCAGGGTGCCCCGGATGTCTGCCAAATACAGTCCGATGAGGTACATGGCCACCAGCTGGGTAGTGTAGGCCTTGGTTGAAGCCACGGCAATTTCCGGGCCGGCCCAGGTGTAAAGTGTGTCGTCGGCCTCCCGGGCAATGGAGCTGTCCACCACGTTGGTCACCGCCAGCACCCGGGCGCCCCTCCTCCTGGACTCCCTCAGGGCGGCTAAAGTATCTGCCGTTTCACCGGACTGGCTCACCACAATAACTAGGGATTCCTCATCCACCAGTGGGTCCCGGTAGCGGAATTCCGAGGCGATGTCTATCTCCACGGGTATCCTGAGCAGTTTCTCGATGACGTGTTTGCCCACCAGACCGGCGTGATAAGCAGTACCACAGGCCGATATGAATATCTTTTTAATGCTCCTGATCCGCTCCGGGGTCATTTTTATTTCGTTCAATACCACTTTTAACTGTGCGGGGTCTACGCGGCCGCTCAGAGTGTCCTTGAGGGCCCCTGGCTGATCGTGGATCTCCTTGAGCATGAAATGGTCATAGCCGCCCTTCTCGGCCTGGGAAGCCTCCCATTTTACGTGGAAAACACTTTTTTTCGCCGGCCTTCCGCGCTGGTCCATCACGAACACCCCGTCCCTGGTCAGCTCGGCTATCTCGCCGTCCTCCAGGATGTACGTATTGCGGGTATGGCAAAGCAGGGCCGGTATATCCGAGGCCAGGAAGTTTTCCCCGTCCCCCAGGCCCACCACCAAGGGACTGTCCTGGCGGACGGCCACCAGGCGGCCCGGTTCGTCGAGGGATAAAACCACCATGGCGTAGGATCCTTCAATTTTCCTTGTGACCCGCAGCACCGTCTGAACCAGGTCTCCTTCGTAAAACTCCTCTATCAGATGAGGAAGAACCTCGGTGTCTGTTTCAGACCGGAATTTGTGTCCCATGGAAATAAGCCATTCTTTCAGTGGCAGGTAGTTTTCGATAATACCGTTGTGTACCACGGCGAACCTTCCCTGGCAGTCAGTATGGGGGTGGGCGTTGATGTCCGACGGCCTGCCGTGGGTGGCCCAGCGGGTATGTCCGATGCCCGCGGTGGCCGAAAAGCGACGGTTCCTTATCTGTTCTTGAAGGGCGATAAGTTTTCCCTGTTTTTTGAAAATCTCTATGTTCCCGTTTTCCAATACTGCCAGGCCGGATGAATCATAGCCCCTGTACTCCAGCTTCTTCAGGCCGTCCAGCAATACCGGGGTGACGGGCCTGGGACCGGTGTAACCCACTATGCCGCACATTGTAAAACCTCCCATACATATGCCCGTCAGGGCGAAAAATAACTGTCTGAAAAAGAATAACCGCAGGCAACGCTTCACCTGCGGCAAAAAAGCGCATGGATATGCATCACGCCACCCGGGACACTTTTGTCCCGGCGGTCGCCCGCCGGTTTTATGATGTCCTTGACGGTTGGTGGCCAACCGGGGAGTACCCGCCGAAAATTTCGATCAACTCCCTCCTCGTCAACCCATATCACTTCTCATATGGGTTCTGGCGCTTTTTTTCAGTTGTTTGATTAAGCCGCCGGGACAACGGACATAAATCACCCCCGCGCAATTGTTTGTCCGAACGTCATCGCGAAGTGTATAAAAAATCTCCTATATACTATTATTCAACCGGATTGACATAAACACCTTTTTCCCAGGCCAGCTTTTTTACCACCGCCACCAGTTCGTCCACCAGTCCCCGCAGAGTGTTTGCGTCCCTGCCTTCAGCCATTACCCGTACCAGGGGCTCGGTGCCGGAGGGTCTTACCAGTACCCTGCCCTGCCCCGCCAGACTCTCCTCCGCCTTGCGGATGGTGTCTTTAAGCACCGGGCTGGACATGACCCGGTGTTTGTTCTCCACCCTGATGTTTTCCAGTATCTGAGGCAGTTTTTCCATCTGGGCCGCCAGTTCGGACAGGGGCTTTCCCTGTTCCTTTACAGCGGCAAGCAGCTTAAGGGCTGTCAGCAGCCCGTCGCCGGTGGTGTTGTATTTGAGGAAAAGTATGTGACCGCTCTGTTCTCCACCGAAGGTGGCTCCGCGCTGCAAACATTCCTCCAGCACATAGCGGTCCCCCACTTTGGTCTCCAGCAAATCGATGCCGCTTTCCCTCAATGCCAGGTGAAGTCCCATATTGCTCATCACTGTGGTCACCACCATGTTGCGGTCCAACTCATCCCTGGATTTGAGGTGGCGGGCGCAAATCACCATAATCTGGTCGCCGTCCACTATCTCTCCCTTTTCGTCCACGGCCAGCACCCTGTCGGCGTCCCCGTCGTGGGCCAGCCCAATATCCGCCTTTGTTTCCAGCACCTTTCCCCGTAACGCATCCAGATGGGTGGAACCGCAGCCATTGTTTATGTTCAGTCCGTCCGGCCGGTTGAATATCGGTATCACCCTGGCCCCTAGATCCTCCAGCAGCCTGGGGGCAACATGAAAGGCCGCTCCGTTGGCACAGTCCACCACGATGGTGAGCCCCCTGAGGTCCAGGGGAGCTGATTCCCTTAAAAAACTGACATACCTGTCGGCGGCGTCGTCAACATTTATACACCGCCCCACACCGGCCCCCTCGGGAGACGGGATGCTGGAAGGGTCTTCAATCAATGCCTCTATTTCCTCCTCCGCGTCGTCGGAGAGCTTGTAGCCGCCGGGACCGAAATACTTGATGCCGTTATCCTCAGCCGGATTGTGGGACGCCGAGATGACAACCCCCCCGCAGGCTCCCAGTTCCCTGGTCAGGAAGGCCACAGCCGGCGTAGGCAACACCCCGGCCCGGAAAACATCGGCCCCCGCCGAACATATCCCGGCCACCAGGGCCGCTTCCAGCATATCCCCCGAAATCCTGGTGTCCCGGCCTATGACAATACGGGCCCCCGCCTTTCCCCGGGTCAACGCGTAAGCCCCGCAGCGCCCTATCTTCATCACCAGTTCAGGGGTGAGATCCCTGTTGGCCACCCCGCGCACACCATCTGTACCAAACATGGCGCCCATATCTCATGTCCTCCAGACCCGGGTAATCCCCCCGCAAACCAAGAATATTATAACTACAGTCAATACCCGTGTCAATTTATAGAATGAAACGGCGCGGCCGGTGTCGATTCCTTAGAGCCCGGGTGAACTCTCTCCATAATATGAGGCCCGGACCGCAATGGTTAACAGTCCGGGCTTAAAAAAAACACTTTCTCTATTACAGACCTCCACCCCCACTCCGCCGAAGCGTCACCGTCAGAAGACAAAACCACGCCTGTCACCGTGCCGGCCCGGGCGTCCCCTGGCCCTGGTTCCGGACCTTTTTAATAATAACCGTTACCTCCACTGCGGCGGGCTTCACCTCAACGGCCCCGGGAGGTGGGCTGACACCTATTTTGACGTTGACGTCGCTTTCCGTTCCCCTGACATCCACCTTTTCCGTTTCCACCCAGTTCATCAGCGCCAGGTACCCGGCCGGCGCCACCACCTGCACACTTTCAGGACTGACCGTCACTCCGGCAATTTCATAATCTTTGGCCGGCTCCCCCGCAACCCTCGGCCGAACCGGCACGGTTCTGGAAGGCAGCGGAATCACCGGCACGGAGACCCTGACAGTCTGGGGCGAAACTATAACTCCGCCGACACCGGAGCTTACCGGCACCGTCTGCTCCACCACTCCGTCGGCCGACTCAACATCCACCGTCACTTTTAGCTGTTCGACAGGACTCACCTTGCTTCTGGGACCTTTTAATGTAACCTTCACCGGAACCACTGCGGGATCCTGGGTGACATATCCCCTGGCAGGATTTCCCTTAAAGGAAACAGCCACGTCAACTTGCTTTTCCACCATCCTGTCCGCCACCACGTGGATCTTGTTGGGCGTCACCTGCACCACCTGTACACCGGAGGGTGGGGTCAGTTTCACCGGGACGTAACTGTCTCCCTCGGGCAATCCCGAAAGGTCCACCGCAGCCTGGAAGTCGCTGGCGGTAAGGGACGCCAGCTGAGTTCTTGGACCCTGCACCCTCACACTGACGCTGGGAGGAATGCCACTGATTTCCATTCCTTGCGGCTGGTTGATCCTTTGTATTTGAAGGCTCAGTATCTGGTCATTGACCGGATTCTGCTCGTTGGTGGCGTAGATCCAGAGAAGAAGGGCCATGGCCACGGACAATATCCTCAGCGACATGTTCCGCCAGTTCACTGCCAAAAGCCTCACCACCTCCGCTGCCACAGGGCGGTTACGGCATTGCCCTGTTTTTTGGGTTTCAGCGCCCCCAGAAGTCTGTCCGCCAGCAGTTTTTCGTCCAAACCCCGGGCCAGCACGCCCTCCACCGCCAGTGAAACATTGCCCGTCTCTTCGGAAACAATCACCGCCAGCGCATCCGATTCCTCCGTTATCCCCACCCCGGCCCTGTGCCTGGTGCCCAGTAACTTGCTGACATTTTGCCCCTGGGTCAATGGAAGCACACAGGCTGCCGCCAGTATGCGGTCTCCCCTGATGATCACCGCACCGTCGTGGAGGGGGGTGCGGGGTATAAAAATATTTTGCAGCAGCTCAGCCGACAAAAGCCCCTCCACCTTGGTGCCGGTATCGACGTATTCCTCCAGCCCGGTGGCCCTCTCCAGCACGATCAAGGCCCCTGTTTTCTCTTTGGACATTTTTTTAACCGCCCGGACTATTTCCACCACCAGCTGGTCATAATCCACCTCTCCCGCACCGCTGAACTGCCTGGACAGGAAGCGCCCGCCACCTATCTTTTCCAGGGCGCGCCGCAATTCCGGCTGGAATACTATGGGCAGCGCCACCACCAGGGCGGTCATGGCCTGTTTTAAAAGCCACTGCAGGGTATAAAGCTGCAGGAGGCTGCTGACGGCATTGGCCACCACCAGCACGGCCAGGCCCTTAAGCAGCTGAACGGCCCTGGTGCCTTTGATCAGCAGCATCAGCCTGTAGAGCACGAAAGCCACAATGGCTATGTCGATTATACTGGTCGGGCTGAAATAGTCCAGTATATTGAAATTGAGAGACTTCAGCCAGTCCGGCAACTCTCTCCCACCTTCACCGAGCGGAATTCCAGAATCACTGCCCCTGCTCCTGGTCCTGAACCGGTTGATGCGTTTCGTTTTTTAGCAGGCCATAGGCAATACTGTCCACCAGCGCCCCCCAGCTGGCCTCGATAATGTTTTCCGACACACCCACGGTTCCCCATGATTGCTTTCCGTCGCTGGTTTCTATGAGCACCCTGACCTGGGCGCCGGTACCGTCCTTTTCTTCCAGCACCCTCACCTTGTAATCGGTTAACTGCATGTTCCCGATACTGGGGTAAAACCTGTCCAGGGCTTTTCTAAGGGCGTTGTCCAGGGCGTTGACCGGGCCGTTTCCATCCGCCGCGGTATGCACCACATGATCGCCCACGGACATTTTAATCACGGTCTGGGTGTAGGTCTTTTTGTCTTCGCCCATTTCTATTATAATCCTCAAATTATCCAGCTTAAAGGGTTCACGGTAATCTGCCTTTAATTTCCTGAGCAAAAGTTCAAAAGTACCCTCCGCCCCCTCAAACTGATAGCCCCGCCTTTCCATATCCTTTATGCGCTCCAGCAGTTCCCGGTGTTCCTCCTTTTGCAGTTCCAGATCCAGATTCATCTCCCTGCACTTGTACAAAAGGTTGGAAAGTCCGCTGAGTTCCGACACCAGCACCCTGCGCCGGTTGCCCACCAGTTCAGGCTCTATGTGCTCATATGTACGGGGCGACTTGAGTATGGCGCTGACGTGAATGCCGCCTTTATGCGCGAAGGCGCTGACCCCCACAAAGGGCTGGCCGGCTGTGGGATTCATGTTGGCCACCTCGCTGACGTAGCGGGAAAAACCGGTCAACTTCCCCAGGTTCTCCCTGGGTATGGTCTCCAACCCGCACTTGAGGCTCAGGTTGGGAATCACCGAGCAAAGGTTGGCGTTGCCGCACCTCTCCCCATAGCCGTTGACGGTTCCCTGGACCTGAGAAGCGCCGGTCAGGACGGCGGTGATGGAATTGGCCACGGCCAGATCGCCGTCATTGTGACAGTGAATGCCCAGCGGTGTATCCAGACTTTGCGCCGTCATGGACACCGCCGCCCTTATTTCTTCAGGCAGGGACCCGCCATTGGTGTCGCACAGCACCAAAGTCACGGCGCCGCCGCCATTGGCGGCGGCAAGCGTGGCCAGGGCGTACTCCGGGTTTGCCTTAAGCCCGTCAAAAAAATGCTCCGCATCGTATATCACCGTTAATCCCTTGCCCGTCAGATAGGCCACCGACTCACGGATCATGTCCAGATTTTCTTCCAAGGTGGTGTTCAGGGCGCCGGTAACGTGAAAGTCCCATGTCTTGCCCACCAGGGTGGCCACCCGGACACCGGTGGACAAAATACTGTTGAGATTAGCGTCCTCGTGGGCAAGGCCGCCGGGTCTCCTGGTGCTGCCGAAGGCGGTGACAACGGAATTCTTCAGGGGATAACCGGCTATTTTTTTGAAGAACTCCATATCCTTAGGATTGGATCCCGGCCAGCCCCCCTCTATATAATGAAAGCCCATTTTATCCAGTTTCAGGGCTATTTTCAACTTGTCCTCCACTGAAAATGAGATGCCCTCCCCCTGGGCACCGTCCCGCAGGGTGGTGTCATATATTTCCACAGTCCTCATAAAATTCACCCTTCAGAAAAAAATTAGGGCAGCTGCCCAAACAGCCAACGGCTTCAAGCGCGAACACCGCTCATTCAGGATTCCGGGCTCCGGCAATTCTGTCCACTTCTGAAGCGATCAGGTCCCCCATCTCGTCGGTGCCGACCTGCTTCATACCCTCTTCCATTATGTCGGCGGTGCGGTATCCCTGTTCCAGCACCCGGGTGACGGCCTCCTCTATGGCGGAGGATTCCCGGTCAAGATTAAGGGAGAATTTGAGCAGCATGGCCCCGGACAGCACCGTGGCGATGGGGTTGACCCTGTTCATCCCGGCGTATTTCGGCGCGGAGCCGTGACTGGGCTCGTAAAGGCCCGTTTTCCCGCCTATGCTGGCCGAGGCCAACATTCCCAGGGAGCCGCTGAGCATGGAGGCCTGATCGCTCAGTATATCTCCAAACATATTCTCTGTGACGATAACATCAAACTGCCGGGGATTCTTCACCAGCTGCATGGCGCAATTGTCCACGTACATGTGATCCAGCTCCACATCCGGATATTCCCCGGCCAATTCCGACACCACCTCCCGCCAGTGGCGGGAACTCTCCAGCACGTTGGCCTTGTCTACGGAAGTAAGTCTCTTCCTCCTCTTGCGGGCCATCTCGAAAGCCATGCGGGCGATACGTTCTATTTCAGCAGTGGTGTACTCCAGTGTGTCGGTGACCCTGATGCCCCCCCCCGGTATGGGTTCGCGTTTTTTTTGCCCGAAATACAGGCCTCCGGTCAGCTCCCTAACCACCAGCACATCCAGCCCGGACACCACTTCGGGTTTCAATGTGGAGGCGTTCACCAGAGCCGGGAAAACCCGGGCCGGCCTTAAATTGGCATAGAGCCCCAGCTCCTTGCGCAGGGGTAAAAGTGCGCCGGCCTCCGGCCGCAGGTGCACCGGCAGGCCGTCCCACTTGGAGCCCCCCACGGCCCCGAGCAGAATGGCGTCGCTGGAATGGCACAGGTCCAAAGTTTCCTTCGGCAGTGGATGCCCCACCGCGTCGTAAGCGGCGCCTCCCACCAGCCCCCCGGTGAATTTAAATTGGTGACCGTATCCCGACCCCGCCGCCTTTAAAGCTTTAAGGGCCTGTTCGGTGATTTCGGGGCCTATGCCGTCCCCCGGCAGTACCGCTATTTTATGTGTCCCCACGTTTTTTCATCCTTTCCGCAACGTAGTTTATCAGCCCGCCCGCCGCTATTATCTGCTGCATGAAGGGCGGCACCCGGGTGGCCCGGTAGGTTTCGTTCCTGGTTATGTTTGTTATTATGCCACCTTCCAGATCCACCGCCACCTCGTCCCCCTCCTGTATTTTTCCGGCGGCTTCCGCGGACTCCAGTATGGGAAGACCTATATTGAAGGCATTGCGATAGAATATCCTGGCGAAGGTTCTGGCGATGACACAGGACACCCCGGCGGCCTTGATGGCGATGGGGGCGTGTTCCCGGGAGCTGCCGCAACCGAAATTCTTTCCGGCCACGATAATGTCCCCGGGCCTCACCTTTTTGGCAAACAGTGGATCCGCGTCCTCCA
This sequence comes from Peptococcaceae bacterium, assembly GCA_037444185.1. GTDB lineage: Bacteria > Bacillota > Desulfotomaculia > Desulfotomaculales > Desulfocucumaceae > JAILZP01. Next base: position 20,613 of record JBBIMW010000018.1, read on the forward strand.
TGCAATGCCCCGCCAGCTCCCCGGGGTCTGAAGTATTCAGATAGCGGGCCGGGATAATCACGTCAGTGTCAACATCGTTGCCAAATTTCCATATTTTACCTTTAATCTCCATTATTCCACCTCCCGGGGATGGGCTATCCGGCCCATTACAGCCGAAGCCGCCGCCACAGCCGGGCCGGCCAGGTACACTTCGCTGCCCGGGTGACCCATGCGCCCCACAAAATTCCTGTTGGTGGTGGCTATGCACCTCTCACCTTCGGCCAGTATGCCCATGTGCCCTCCCAGGCAAGGACCGCAGGTGGGCGTGCTGATGGCCGCGCCGGAGTCCAGAAAGATCTCGAAAAGGCCCTCCCGCATTGCCTGCCTGTATATCTCCTGGGTTCCCGGTATAATGATCAGGCGCACATTGCCGTTGACCCTGCGGCCCTTCAGCAGCCGGGCCGCCTCCCTTAGGTCGTCCATTCGTCCATTGGTGCAGGACCCGATAACCGCCTGGTCGATGGTTATATTCAAAACCTCGCTCACCGGCCGGACATTTTCCGGCAGGTGGGGCAGGGCCACGGCGGGCTCCATTTTGCTCACGTCGAAATGATATTCCCGGGCGAATCTGGCGTCCGGGTCGCTGGCGTAAAAAACATACGGCCTTTTCGCCCTTCCCTCCACATACCGGCGGGTGACCCCGTCCGGAGCCACAATGCCGTTCTTGGCCCCGGCCTCCACCGCCATGTTGGCCATGGTCAGACGGCCGTCCATGGACATGCCCTCAACGGCGGGGCCGGTGAATTCCATGGCCATGTACAGCGCGCCGTCAACCCCTATCCTGCCGATGGTATACAGTATCAGATCCTTTCCGGAAACCCAGTCCGGCATTTCACCATAGTAAACAAATTTAATCGACTCGGGCACCTTGAGCCAGGTTTCGCCCAGGGCCATGGCGGCAGCCAGATCGGTGCTGCCCACCCCGGTGGAAAAGGCCCCCAGTCCGCCGTAAGTGCAGGTGTGGGAGTCGGCCCCGATGATCAGATCCCCGGGGCCCACCAGCCCCTGCTCCGGAAGCAGGCAGTGCTCGATACCCATCCGCCCCACCTCGTAATAGTGGGTCAGCCCGTGCTTCCGGGCGAACTCCTTCAGTATTTTGGACTGTTCCGCCGACTTGATGTCCTTGTTGGGCACAAAGTGGTCCGGCACCAGCACCACCCGCTCCCGGTCAAACACCCGGTCCACCCCTATCTTTTCAAACTCCCTGATGGCCACGGGGGCGGTTATGTCGTTACCCAGGGCCAGGTCAATCTTCACATTGATCAGCTCGCCCGGTTCCACCCTGTCCCTGCCGGCATGGGCAGCCAGTATCTTTTCCGTAATGGTCATCCCCATATATGCATACACCCCGCCAAAATATATATTCAGGCCCGGCCCGGATCCGCCATTTATTTCCTACCGCCGCCGTATTCCCAGATCAATTTGTTCACCGCGTTAACATACGCCTTGGTGCTGGCCTCCAGTATGTCGGTGCTTATTCCCCTGCCCACAAAAAATCTTTTGCCGTCCGGGGTGATTTTCAGCGTTACCTCCCCTATGGCGTCGGTGCCCGAGGTGACAGCCTGGATCTCCCAGCTGGTAAGCTTGCATTCTATGCCGGTGACCTTGTCCACGGCCTTGCAGATGGCGTCCACGGGGCCATTGCCGCAGGCCGCCTCCTGCAGCCTGTCCTCCCCCCTGAACAACCCCACCGTGGCCGTCGGAACCACCGTGGAGCCGCTGGAAATGTGAATATAGTCAAGGGTGTACACCGGGTCCACGGTTCTTATTTCCTCCTCCACAATGGCTTCCAGGTCATGGTCAGTGATCTCTTTTTTCTTGTCCGCCAGGGCCTTAAAGCTCTGAAAGGCCTTGTTCAGCTCGGCGGGGCTTAGGATGTAGCCCAATTCCTCCAGTCTCTCCCGGAAGGCATGCCTCCCGGAGTGCTTGCCCAGCACCAGGTTGCTGCGGCTCAGTCCCACCATCACCGGGTTCATAATTTCGTAAGTGGTGCGCTCCTTCAGCACTCCGTCCTGGTGAATGCCGGATTCATGGGCGAAGGCGTTCTTGCCCACCACCGCCTTGTTCGGCTGTATCACCATGCCGGTGAGATTGGAAACCAGCCGGCTGGTTCTGTATATTTCCTCGGTCTTAATCCGGGTGATTTTGTCAAACTGGTCCCGGCGGGTGTGCAAAGCCATGACCACTTCTTCCAGGGAGGCGTTGCCCGCCCTTTCGCCAATGCCGTTGATGGTTCCCTCCACCTGATTGGCCCCGGAGGCCACCGCCGCCAGGGAGTTGGCCACCGCCAACCCCAGGTCGTCGTGACAGTGAACGCTCATTACAACCCCTTCTATACCTCTCACCCGGGATCTGATTTCACTTATGAAACGGGCAAATTCCGCCGGCGTGGCGTAACCCACCGTATCTGGAATATTGACCACGGTGGCGCCGGCCTCTATGGCCACCTCCAGCACCCGGCACAAAAAATCCAGTTCGGACCGGGAGGCGTCCTCTGCGGAAAATTCAACGTCGGAGGTATATCCCTTGGCCCACCTCACCGCAGCCCCGGCGGTCTCCAGCACCTTGTCCCGGCTCATCCTCAGCTTGTGCCGCATATGTATGTCCGAGGTGGCGATGAAGGTGTGAATCCTGGGCTGGTCGGCCACACGAATAGCCTCCCAGGCCGTATCAATGTCCGCTTTTTCAGCCCTGGCCAGACCGGCCACGACAACCCCCCTCACCTCCCGGGCAACGGCCTGAACAGCTCTGAAGTCGCCGGGCGACGCGACGGGAAAGCCGGCCTCGATCACGTCAACTCCCAGCCTTGCCAGCTGGCGCGCAATCTGCACCTTTTCCTCTACGTTCAGACTTACTCCGGGGGATTGCTCACCGTCCCTCAGTGTCGTATCAAAAATATAGACCCTGTTGTCACTCATAATAATAAATTAAACACCACCTTTCCAGGAAGCTGTATCCGGCTATACATGTTTGATACCGTATAATATTGATGCAAAACTTTGTTTAAATGTTCCAGCCCGTCACCGGCTCTAACAGTCTATGGCCTCGTCGATGCCGCAGCCGGACGGCACCATGGGTGACACATTCTCCGACGGATCCACCATGCAATTGACAATAACCATGCCGGGACTGGACAGCACCTCCGGCAGCAGCCGGTCCAGCTCCTCACCGTTTTCCACCGTATAGCCCGGCACACCGTACGCCCCCGCCAAGCGGGCGAAGTCCGGCACAAAGCTGAAGTTGGTGGCCATGTACCGGCGGTCACAGTAAAACTCCTGCAGCTGTCTGACCATTCCCAGGCTGCCGTTGTTCAACACGAATATTTTCAGCGGCAATTTCTGGTCCACCGCCGTGGCCAACTCCTGAACCGTCATCTGGAAGCTGCCGTCGCCGGTAACCAGAATCACCAGGCGGTCCGGCAGCCCGATCTGGGCGCCCACCGCCGCCGGCAGCCCGAAGCCCATGGTGCCGAGTCCGCCGGAGGAAATAAGGGTACCCGGCTGCCTGAAGCGGAAAAACTGGGCCACCCACATCTGGTGCTGGCCCACATCGGTGGCCACCACCGCGTCTCCCCGGGTATGACGGCACAGCTTTTCAATTACGGCCTGGGGTTTCAGGCCTCCTTCCCTGGCATAGGTCAGGGGATACTGTTCTTTCCACTGCCTTATCTGTTCCAGCCACCGGGATCTGTCCTTCTTTTTCAATTGGGCCAGCATGGCTTTCATCACTTGCCTTACATCCCCCACTATGGGCACATGCACCCTGACATTTTTTCCTATTTCCGCCGGGTCTATGTCCACATGAATCACCTCGGCACGGGGCGCAAAGCCGGTTATCTTTCCGGTTACACGATCGTCGAAGCGGGCGCCCAGGGCGATCAAAAGATCGCAGTGGGTGACCGCCAGGTTGGCGTAGCGGGTCCCGTGCAGCCCCAACATGCCCAGAAACAGCGGGTGGTCCCCCGGAAAACCGGACAGGCCCATGAAGGTGTTGGTCACCGGGGCGGAAAGAATCTCCGCCATCTCCAGCAGTTCCCCGGTGGCCCTGGCATTCAGTATACCCCCTCCGGCGTAAATGACTGGCCTTTCAGCCTTCATCATCAGCCCTGCGGCCTCCAGCACCTTTGTGCGGTGCCCGCTGTAATTGGGCTTGTATCCCCTCAATTTTATAGTCCTTGGATACTCAAAATCTATGGTTTCCATCGCCACATCCCTGGGCAAATCCAGCAGCACCGGGCCGGGCCTGCCCGTGGAAGCGATGTGAAAGGCGCTTTTGATTACGGAGGGGACCTTCTTCGGGTCCTTAACCAGATAATTATGTTTGGTGATGGGCATGGTTATTCCTGTGATATCCACTTCCTGAAAGGAGTCTGTGCCCACCTGTCCGGTGGATACCTGGCCGGTTATCAGCACCAGCGGTATTGAATCCATGTAAGCGTTGGCTATGCCGGTGACCAGATTGGTGGCCCCCGGTCCTGATGTGGCCATCACCACCCCCACCCTGCCGGTGGCCCGGGCATAGGCGTCCGCCGCGTGAACCGCCCCCTGCTCGTGCCGCACCAAAACGTGCTTTATGTTTCCGGATCTGCACAGAGCATCGTACGCAGGGAGGATGGCACCGCCGGGGTAACCGAAAATCACCTCTACACCTTCCAGTTCCAGGCAGCGGATCACGGCCTGCGCTACAGTCATTTCCATAGCCAGTCAACCTCCCCATGAATTCTCAAGAATAAATAAAGTTTGAACCGCTCTAATCGTCATCCTTCTTGTCATCCAAAGCGGTGAACCTGTTCCCCCTGAGCATGGCAATTTTGCCGGTGCGCACCAGTTCCTTGATCCCGTAAGGGCGGAGTGATTCCTCAAAGGCGCTGACCTTGGCCTCGTTGCCGGTACATTCCACAGTAACGGTCTTGCGCCCAAGATCCACGATCCTGGCCCTGAATACGTCGGCCACCTGCATCACTTCTCCCCGGCGGGCGGGATCACAGCTCACCTTGATTAGTACCAGCTCCCGGTCGACGTATTCTTCCGGCGTTATATCGTTTATTTTTATCACGTCCACCAGCTTGTGAAGCTGCTTGGTCACCTGCTCCAGCACCCTGTCGTCCCCTTCCACCACAATGGTCATTCTGGAGACATCGGGCCTCTCCGCCCTTCCCACCGCCAGACTGTCTATGTTGAAGCCGCGGCGGCTGAAGAGCCCGGCCACCCGGGCCAACACCCCGGGATTGTTTTCCACCAGGACCGCTAGGGTGTGCCGCATTATACCAACCTCCATTTATCCGATCATTTTATCCAGGGGCTGTCCCGGAGGAACCATAGGAAGCACATTCTCCTCCCTCTCAATGATGAAGTCCAGCATCACCGGCCTATTGTCCCGCACGGCCTCCTCCAGGGCGGGCCTGAGCTCCGCCCCCTTGGTCACCCTCATCCCTGCGGCCCCGTACGCCTCGGCCAACTTTACGAAGTCCGGGTTATTCAATTCGGTCTGGGAATAGCGGCGGTTATAGAAAAGCTCCTGCCACTGCCTCACCATGCCCAGGAAGCCGTTGTTCAAAACGGCCACGTTCACCGGCAGCCCATAATTAACCGCCGTGGTCATTTCCTGTATGTTCATCTGTATGCTGCCGTCCCCGGCTATATCGAAGACCACTTCGTCCGGGCAGGCCACCTGCACTCCGATGGCGGCCGGAAAACCGTAGCCCATGGTGCCGAGCCCGCCGGAGGAAATGAAGGACCTGGGCCGGGTGTATGTGTAATAGTGGGCCGCCCACATCTGGTGCTGTCCCACCTCGGTGGTTATCCTGGCCTGGCCTCCGGTAACGTTGTATATTTCCCTGATCACCCGCTGGGGCTTGAGACTGCCGTTTTCCTGGTAGCTTATGGGATACTCCCTTTTCCAGTACTCTATTTTTTCCTGCCAGGCCGTTGGGATTTTGGCTTCGAGCCTGGGCAGCAGCTGGCGCAGCACCACCTTCACGTCCCCCACGATGGGGATGTTCACCCTGACATTTTTGCCTATTTCAGCCGGGTCTATATCTATGTGGATGATGGTGGCCCCCGGGGCGAACTCGTCGAACTTGCCCGCCACCCGGTCGTCAAAGCGGGCCCCCACCGCAATCACCAGGTCCGCTTCGCACACCGCGTAGTTGGCGTACTTGCTGCCGTGCATACCCAGCATGCCCAGAAAGAGGGGATGGTCCCCCGGGAACCCCCCCAGCCCCATCAGGGTTACGGTTACCGGCGCCACCAGCAGCTCAGCAAGCTGCTTCAGCTCCATGTGGGCTCCGGAATTGACCACTCCGCCCCCGGCATATATCAGCGGACGCTCTGAAGCCATAATGGCCGCGGCAGCTTTGTTCAGCTGTTCACCGGTGGCCTCCACCACCGGCCGGTATCCCGGCAGATTGATGGGGCCCGGGTCCTCGTACTCCAACTGCCCGCCGGAAATATCCCTGGGGATGTCAATCAGCACCGGGCCCGGACGGCCGGTGCTGGCAATGTGGAAGGCCTCCCTGACAGTCCTGGCCAAGTCCCTGACGTCCTTGACAATATAATTGTGTTTGGTTATAGGCAGGGTTATGCCGGTAATGTCAGCCTCCTGGAAAGAGTCCCTGCCCAGCAAAGCCGAAGGCACCTGGCCGGTGATGGCCACCATGGGCACCGAATCCATATAGGCATTGGCAATGCCGGTGACCAGATTGGTGGCCCCGGGTCCCGAGGTGGCCAGGCACACGCCGGGCTTTCCCGAGGCCCTGGCGTACCCGTCGGCGGCGTGGGCCGCCCCCTGCTCGTGCCTGGTCAGCACATGATTTATATTTGCGTCGTAAAGGGCGTCATAGATGGGCAGCACGGCACCCCCGGGATAGCCGAAAATGGTGTCCACACCCTGTTCCATAAGCCCCTGAACCAGTACCTGCGCCCCGCTTTTTTTCACTCTCCGTCACCCCGCACATTTAATCCTTTTTGAGCACGGCCCCGGTGCTGGCCGATGTCACCAGTCCGGCGTAGCGGACCAGGTATCCCTTTTTCACCTTGGGCTCCGGACGCTTCCAGTCCTTCATCCGGGCCTCCAGCTCGGAAACGCCCAGTCTCACATTGATGGAGTTACCCGGAATGTCGATGTCGATGATGTCCCCTTCCCTGACTGCGGCAATGGGCCCGCCGTCTGCGGCCTCCGGGGACACATGCCCGATGGACGCCCCCCTGGTGGCGCCGGAGAACCTGCCGTCGGTGATCAGCGCCACGTCCCTGTCCAGCCCCATACCCATCACCGTGGCGGTGGGAGTCAACATCTCCCTCATGCCGGGACCTCCTCTGGGTCCCTCGTAACGGATAACGATCACATCACCTTTATTGATCATGCCTCCGTTCAGCGCGCCCACGGCCTCCTCCTCGGAGTCGAACACCCTGGCCGGACCGCTGTATACCAGCATTTCCGGGTCAACCCCGGCCTTTTTGACCACCGCCCCGCCGGGGGCCAGATTGCCCCGCAGTATGGCGATACCGCCGCTGGGGCTGTACGGATCCTCTACGCTGCGGATGACTTCGGGCCTTTGTACCGCCCGGCCGTCCATAATCTCCCCCGCCGTCCGGCCCGCGACCGTGGGCAGGCCAAGGTGCAACAGATTCTTTTTGGACAGCTCCGCCATTACGGCGGGAATGCCGCCCGCCTCGTCCAGATCCTGGATAAAATGGGGTCCCATGGGGCTCAGCCTGCACAAATTGGGGGTTTTCTCACTGATCCGGTTGATCATGTCAAGGTTTATTTCCAGGCCGGCCTCGTAGGCGATGGCCGGCAGGTGCAGCACTGTGTTGGTGGAACAGCCCAGGGCCATATCCACCGTCAGACCATTTTCAAAAGCCCTCCCGGTCAAAATCCCGGAGGGACGCAAGTCCTCCCTCACCAGTTCCACCGCCCTGATCCCGGACAACTTGGCCAGCCTCAGCCGGGCGGAGGAAACCGCCGGAATGGTGCCGTTGCCCGGCAGGGCCATACCCATCGCCTCGGTAAGGCAATTCATGGAATTGGCGGTAAACATTCCGGCGCAGGATCCGCAGCCGGGGCAGGTGGAGTCCTCCATCTCACGGAGATCCTCCGGGCTCATCCTGCCGGCCCTCACCCTGCCCACCGCCTCGAAAATATTGCTCAAAGACACGCTTTGACCCCGGAACCGGCCCGCCAACATGGGGCCGCCGCTGACCACAATGGCCGGAATATCAATTCTGGCCGCCGCCATCAGCATGCCGGGCACCACTTTATCACAGGCGGTCACCAGCACCAGCCCGTCAAATTGATGGGCCTCGGCCATGGCCTCGATGGAATCGGCGATAAGCTCCCTGCTGGGCAGGGAATACATCATGCCGCTGTGGTTCATGGCGATGCCGTCGCATACGGCTATGGCCGGAAACACCGCCGGGGTTCCCCCGGCCATTCTGACGCCTGCCTTCACGGCGCCGGTAATATCATTCAGGTGCATGTGACCGGGCACTATTTCATTAAAGGAGTTCACCACCCCGATCAATGGCCTTTCCAGCTCCTGGTCTATAAAACCCAAGGCCCGCAGCAAAGAACGGTGAGGAGCCTTCTCGACACCCCTCTTGATTGCATCACTGCGCATTACATCACCTCATTTGTTAATAGATTCGCCAAAAATCAATAAAAAAGACCCTTGTTAAATATGCGGGCCTTATCCGCCAGGGCCTTCCTTCCCGGTTTAACCCATCCGCCGGACTTTTGCCACCCGGCCGGACCTCCTCATTGGCCACACCCGGGCGCTGTTCCCCCCTTCACCCGCTCTCCGGTTTTGAGTCGCAAAACAATGTCTGCCATAAACAGTTAAACCCCCCGCCCGGCAGCCGGTTATTACTGCCAGGGACGAGAGGTCACTCACGCGGTACCACCCTGATTGCCCCCCGCCTCGCGGCGGAAAGCCTCTTAACGTGTCCCCATCAGGACACAGCTTTGATAACGGGTAGTCTAACCCGGCACGGCCTATTCGGAATTAAACCCTTTCAGCCTGCAGCTCCAGGGCGATGCTTTCACCTGTGACGGCGCCGGTTCTCAGCCAACCCGGCTCTCTGGGGCCTGGCACACGGCTACTTTTTCCCCTTCACAGCCTTTTTCATGGACAGATCGAATGAAGATCCACTTATTCTGAGTTCTGCCACCCGGCAGGGCGGCTTTTTTTATGTTTAACAGTATACAGAAACCGGCAATTGGTGTCAAGAAAATATTCATTAAATAAATATTCAGACTCTGTTAAGCTTTTCAGGCTTCCCGCCCTTTCCCAGCCCGGATCGGAGGATGGCTTCCCGCACCGACTCCGGGGAGGGCCCGGCCAGTGTCCTCCTAGCCTCTACGCAGCGCTGTATGGAAATATATTCATACACATCCTCCTCCACCAGAGGGCTGAATCTGCCGAACTCCTCCAGGGAGAGCTGTTCCAGGGACTTCCCGGCCTCCATGCAATACAGCACCGTTTTGCCCACAATCTCGTGGGCCTCCCTGAAAGGCGCCCCCTTCCTCACCAAATAGTCCGCCAAGTCCGTGGCATTGGTGAACCCCCCCCGGGCGGCCCGGAACATATTTTCTTCCTTCACCCTGACAGTGGCCAACATGGGAATGAACACCTCAAGACACTTTTTGACGGTGTCCAGGGCATCGAACAGCGCCTCCTTGTCCTCCTGCATGTCCTTGTTGTAAGCCAGGGGAAGCCCTTTCAGCATGGTCAGGAGAGTAGTCAGATCACCGAATACCCTTCCAGCCTTGCCCCGGATCAACTCCGCCACATCCGGGTTCTTCTTCTGGGGCATCATGCTGCTACCGGTGCTGTACTGATCATCCAGCTCGATAAAGGAAAACTCCCCGCTGGACCAAATTACTATCTCTTCGCAGAATCTGCTCAGGTGCACCATGATCAGCGACGCCACAGCGGTGAACTCCACCGCGAAGTCCCTGTCGCTGACAGCGTCCAGGCTGTTCCGGGCCAATTCCTCAAAACCCAGCCTTCGGGCCACATACTCCGGGTCCAGGGGAAAGGTGGTTCCGGCCAGGGCGCCGGCGCCCAAGGGCATCACATTGACCCTGCGGCGGCAGTCCAGAAGCCTCTCCCTGTCCCTGCCGAACATCTGCACGTAGGCCATCAGGTGATGGGCCAGAGTCACCGGCTGGGCCCGCTGGAGGTGAGTGTACCCGGGCATGATGGTATGGAGGTGCCCTTCGGCCATCTCCGCCAGAACCTCCCTCAGCCCGTCGATGAGGCCCACAATTTCGCCAATCTGTTCCCGCAGGTACATGCGCATGTCCAGGGCCACCTGGTCGTTTCTGCTTCTGGCGGTGTGGAGCTTTTTGGCCACCGGGCCGATTTTTTCGGTGAGCATCTGCTCCACATTCATGTGGATATCCTCGGCCTCTACGGAAAATTCAGCCCGGCCACCCTCAATGTCGGACAGCACCTCCCCGAGGCCGGCCACTATGGCGGCGGCCTCCTCCGGGGTGATGATGCCGGCCCGGCCCAGCATCTCGGCGTGGGCCTTGCTGCCCTCTATGTCGTACCGGTACAGCCGGCTGTCGAAGTGTATGGAAGAGTGGAAGTCGTCCACCAGCCCGCTGGTTTTTTTGTTGAACCTGCCACCCCAAAGCTTGGTCATATCAATTGCTCCCCCGTCACCCGGCATTAATGCCGGTTTGTTATTCGACATGAAAAATCGCTGCCAGGGATTTCCGATCGAATAGTGTATAATATATAATATTGGCTGACAGAACCTTTTTCAAGCCCGCCTGTGAGAGTTTGCAGCCTCCGTATTCCAGCCGCCCCCAGGAAAAATGTTGCAAGAGCGAGCAGCCGGATCCCTCCCGGGAAAAAGACGGTTGCATGAAAGGTGCTGTAACAGCCTTGAAGTTGTTCGGATATAAAGTCAAGCAAAGCCAGAAAGCAATCGTCACCCGGAACGGGAACGGCCACCTCGAATTCGTATCCTCCATAGAAGACATAGACCCCAAGGGCATATACATAACCGTCCCGCTGCACAACCAAGTGCCCATGGAAGTAAAGCGCGGGGAAAATGTCAACATCAGGATTCCCATGCATTCCTTCGTCATGGAGATCACCGGCCCGGTGTCCTCCTTCAGCATGGACAACATTCCCCTGCTGGTGATTGAACATCCCGGCGGATACAGAAGGATTCAGCGCCGGAATTCAGTCAGGATGAAGGTGCTGATGGACGTGGAAATAGCCATGCCCCCGGATGACACTGCGGAAGAACCGGCTTTCACCAACGCCATGGCCCTGGATATAAGTGCCGGCGGGATGGAGGTGCTGGTGTCCGGCCAATATGAGAAGAACGCCGTTCTGCTGATAAAATTCGAACTTCCGGTGAACAAAAAAACCATCTATAAATTCCTGGCCAAATCCCAAATCAGGAGGGTGACTCCGGTCACCAACAAAAAAAACAAGCTGGGCCTCCAGTTCATAAACATGGCCAGGTCCGACGCCGACAAAATATTTCAATTTATTTTTAAATCGACGGCGGAAAAAAATCTATGGAAAAAATAGCCCGCCCGGAGGCGGGTTTGTCTGTTTTATTAACAAAATGCAGCCTGATGCAAAGCCCGGCCTCTACCTGAGTCCCGACTGTTTTTCCATCAAGGCCCTGACCTTGAGCGGCAGGCCGAACAGATTTATAAAACCCTCTGCGTCCTTCTGGCTGTACATTTCATCCCGGCTGAAGGTGGCCAGTTCTTTGTTGTAAAGGGAATACGGCGAGGTGGTTCCGGCGGGTGTGCAGTTGCCTTTATACAACTTCATCCTGACCCTGCCGGTGACCGTCCTCTGGGTGACGTCAACAAAGGCGTCCAGGGCTTCCCGCAGAGGAGAGAACCAGACCCCGTCGTAAACCAGCCCGGCATACCTGGCGGCCGCCATCTCCTTGAATTGCATTGTTATTCTGTCCAGGGTGAGGCGCTCCAGCTCCCTGTGGGCCAGCCAAAGTATGGTGCCCCCGGGGGTTTCGTACACCCCCCTGGACTTCATGCCCACCAGCCTGTTTTCCACCATGTCCACAATCCCGATGCCGTTGGCCCCGCCCACGGCGTTGAGTTTTTCCACCAGGGACACCGGGTCGGTCTCCCGGCCGTCCAGATTTACGGGGATGCCGGATACAAAGCCTATTTCCACATAAGTGGGCTTGTCCGGCGCTTTTTCCGGGGGAACGGTAAGCAGCAGCACATCGTCCGGGGCCTCCAGGGACGGATCCTCCAGGTCCCCTCCCTCGTGGCTCAAGTGCCATATATTGCGGTCCATGCTGTAGGGCCGGTCCTTTGTCACCGGCACCGGTATACCCCTGGCACCGGCATAGTCGATGGCGTCCTCCCGGGAACGGATTTCCCACTCCCTCCAGGGAGCCACAATTTTCAGGTCCGGATTCAGGGCCTTTACGGTCAGCTCGAAGCGAACCTGGTCATTGCCCTTGCCGGTGGCCCCGTGGGCCACCGCCTCGGCCCCCTCCTTCCCGGCCACCTCCACCAGCTTCTTGGCGATGAGGGGACGGGCCATGGAGGTGCCCAGCAGATATTTGCCCTCGTAAAGGGCCCCGGCCCTGAGGGTGGGAAATATGTAATCCTCTACGAATTCCCTCTTCACGTCCTCTATATATATTTTCCGGGCACCGCTGGCAATGGCCTTGGCCTCCAGGGGATCAAGCTCCCCGCCCTGGCCCAGGTCCGCCACCATGGCTATGACCTCATAGCCGTAGTTTTCCTTAAGCCAGGGAATAATAATGGAGGTGTCCAGCCCCCCGGAGTAGGCCAGCACTATTTTTTTCACTTGTCATTCAACTCCTTCTCACATTATCAGCGACATGATAGCCTTTTGCACGTGCAATCTGTTTTCCGCCTCGTCCCAGACCGCTGAATGCGGCCCGTCTATAACCTCCGCCGTCACCTCTTCCCCCCGGTGGGCGGGCAGGCAGTGCAAGAATATGAAGTCTTTTTTGGCATATTTTACTAGATTCCTGTTAACCTGATAGGGGGCAAAAATCACGGCCCTTTCTTCATATTCAGCCTCCTGGCCCATGCTGGCCCACACGTCTGTGACCACCACATCGGCATCCACCACGGCTTCCACAGGGTCTGTAAGAATGCGTACGACGGCGCCTGTCTCCCGGGCGTCCTCCAGGGCGGCGGAAACAATCCCGGGCCGTGGTTTATAGCCGCCGGGGGAGGCCACGCTGATGTTCACGCCGGTTTTGGCGCAGCCGAAAAGTAAGGAATGGGCCACATTGTTGCCGTCCCCCACATAGGCCAGCTTCAGCCCGGCCAGCCTTCCCTTCACCCGCCTGACGGTCTGCAGGTCCGCCAGCACCTGGCACGGATGCAGCAGATCCGTAAGGCCGTTAATCACAGGGATGTCCGCGTGGAGGGCCAGTTCCTCCACATCCGACTGGGAATAGGTCCTGATCATTATGCCGTCCAGGTACCTGGCCAGTGCCCTGGCGGTGTCGGCGACGCTTTCGCCCCGCCCCAGCTGCAGATCCGATGCGCTTAGAAACAGTCCGTACCCGCCCAGCTGGTATATTCCCACTTCGAAGGAAACCCTGGTCCGGGTGGAGGATTTCTGAAAGATCATACCCAAAGTCTTGCCCTTCAAATACTGGTGCGGTTCACCCCTCTTCTGCATATCCCGGAGAATATCGGCGGTGTCCAGGATCAGCTCGATCTCCTCCGGCTTATAGTGGTGGAGAGAAAGTAGATCCCGGCCGCGCAACAGGTCAGGCAGTTTTTGCAATTACAGTCACCCTTTCTACATAAAAACCCCAGCAGCAAATTCATTCATGTTCACCGGATGCGGCTCCTCCCCCCGTCCCAAGCTTTCCAGCACCCAGGCCAGTGCCCTGGCGGTATCCAGTGAAGTCAGGCACGGCACCCTGTATTCCGAAGCCGTCCTTCTCAGATTGAAGCCCGGCTTACCGGGAATTTTGCCTTTGGTGGGGGTGTTTATCACCAGGCTGACAGCCCCGGAACGGACCATGGCCACCGGATCCCCCGCCTCCTCCACACTGAAGCCCGCCCCGGCCAAAGATTCGGCTGTGCCCTTGGTGGCAAAAAGCCTGAACCCCATTTCCCGGTAGCGGCCGATAACGGGCAGGGCCTCTTCCTTATCGCGGTCCGCCAGGGAAACCAGCACTGATCCGGCGGGCACTATTTTCAGTCCCGACGAAATCATGGCCTTGTATAGGGCCAGCGGAAACGACCGGTCGATTCCCATCACCTCGCCGGTGGACTTCATTTCCGGACCCAGGGAGGTTTCCACCAGGCCCAGCTTGTCGAAGGAAAACACCGGGGCCTTGACAGTAACCAGACGGGGGAGGGGAGCCAGCCCGCTGTGGTAGCCCATGGACGCAATGCTTCTGCCCAGCATGGCCCTGGTGGC
>JBBIMW010000018.1:35108-42432 GCA_037444185.1 Peptococcaceae bacterium
AACCATGGGCACACCGGTGACCTTGCTCAGCACCGGGACCGTCCTGGATGCCCTGGGGTTCACTTCCAGCACGCAGATTCCATCCTCAGCCACCACAAACTGTATGTTGATCAGCCCGCACACCTTGAGGGCCCTCCCGATTCGCAGGGTATAGTCCACTATGGCCTCCAGATCTTTTTCGCTCAACGACTGCGGGGGATAGACGGCGATGCTGTCCCCCGAATGAACGCCGGCCCCCTAGACGTGCTCCATGATGCCCGGAATGTAAATGTCCTTCCCGTCGCCGACGGCGTCCACCTCCACCTCCCTGCCCCGGATATATTTGTCAATCAGCACCGGGTGCTTCGGGGACACCCGGACTGCTGATTCCATGTATTTTAAAAGTTCGTTGTCACTGTGCACTATCTCCATGGCCCGGCCGCCCAGCACGTAGGAAGGTCTCACCAGCGCCGGGTAGCCCAGCCCCCGGGCGATTTCCAGCGCCCCCTGGAGAGTGAAGGCGGTGCCGCCCTCGCTCTGGGGAATATTCAGAGATCGTAGCAAATCGCCGAATTTTTCCCTGTCCTCGGCGATGTCTATACACTCCACCGGGGTGCCCAATATCCCGACTCCATTTTGGGCCAGATCGCCGGCCAGATTTATGGCGGTCTGGCCACCGAACTGCACCACCACTCCGTGGGGCTTCTCCCTGTCAATAACATTCAAAACATCTTCCACCGTCAGCGGCTCGAAATAAAGCTTGTCTGAAGTGTCGAAGTCCGTGCTTACGGTTTCGGGGTTGTTATTAAGGATTATTGACTCCACACCTTCGGCCTGCAACCCCCACACCGAGTGCACCGAGCAATAGTCAAACTCAATCCCCTGCCCGATCCTGATGGGGCCGGAACCCAAAACCAGCACTTTTTTGCGGCCCGTGGTTCCCACCTCGTCCTCTTCCTCGTAGGAAGAGTAATAGTAGGGTGTGGACGACTCGAATTCTGCGGAACAAGTGTCCACCACCTTGTATGTGGGCGTGATTCCATATTTTTTCCGGAGGGATCTCACCTCTCCAGGGCTGGCGCCGGTGAGGCGGGCCACCTGGCTGTCGGATATTCCCATCTCCTTGGCCTTTCTCAATAATTCGGGGGTCGCCGGCCAGCCCTGGGCCCTCAATTCCCCCTCCATGACCACTATATTCTTTATCTTTTCCAGAAAAAAATAGTCTATACTGGTTAACTGGAATATTTCCCGCATGGCCCAAAACCTTCTGAAGGCCTCGGCAACGGCAAAAATCCTCTCATCGTCGGCCCTGGCCAGCCTGTTCTCCAGATCCATCTCACTCCAGCCCGCCGAACCTTTCAGACCAAGACCGTCCACCCCCGTTTCCAAGGACCTGACGGCCTTCATCAGGGCCCCCTCAAAAGTACGGTCTATGGCCATGACCTCACCGGTGGCCTTCATCTGGGTTCCCAGGGTGCGGTCGGCACTGTCGAATTTATCGAAGGGCCAGCGGGGTATTTTCACCACCACGTAATCCAGGGTGGGCTCGAAGCAGGCCCTGCTTTTTCCGGTGACCGGGTTTATTATCTCATCCAGGTTCAGCCCCACCGCTATCTTGGCCGCCATCTTGGCTATGGGATAGCCGGTGGCTTTGGAGGCCAGGGCGCTGGAACGGCTGACCCGGGGGTTCACCTCTATAACATAATAATTGAAGCTGTATGGATCCAGGGCAAACTGCACATTACAGCCCCCCTCAACCCCCAGGGTTCTGATTATCTTCAGGGAAGCACTGCGCAGCATCTGGTACTCCTTGTCGGACAGAGTCTGGGACGGCGCCACCACGATGCTGTCACCGGTATGAACACCAACCGGGTCTATATTCTCCATGTTGCATACGGTGATACAATTGTCCGCGCCGTCCCGCATCACCTCGTACTCTATTTCCTTCCAGCCGGCCACGCTGCGCTCCAGCAGCACCTGACCGATCATACTCATCTTAAGACCCCTGCTCACTATACTCACCAGCTGTTCCCGGTTCTCCGCCATGCCGCCCCCGGTGCCCCCCAGGGTATAGGCGGGGCGGACAATTACCGGGAAGCCCGAGCGATTCACGAACTCCCCGGCCTCTTCCAGGGAGGTGACGATGGCGCTCTCAGGCACCGGCTCCCCGATGGACAGCATGGTCTCCTTGAACAATTCCCTGTCTTCAGCTTTTTTTATCGTTTCCAGGGAAGTTCCCAGAAGTTCAACGCCGTGTTTTTCAAGCACGCCCTTTTCCGCCAGCTCCACCGCCAAATTCAGCCCGGTCTGCCCCCCCAGGGTGGGCAAAAGCCCTTCTGGGCGTTCCCTTTCCATCACCGAAGCCACGCTCTGCCAGGTAAGGGGCTCTATATACACTTGATGGGCAATGCCGGTGTCGGTCATAATGGTGGCCGGGTTGGAGTTGACCAGCACCACCTCCACTCCTTCTTCGGAAAGGGCCTTGCAGGCCTGGGTCCCCGCGTAGTCGAACTCTGCGGCCTGGCCTATGACAATGGGGCCGGATCCTATGACCAACACTTTATTAATGTCGCTTCGCCTGGGCAATTTTTTCCTCCTTCCGGGGGAATCAGTATTTTTCCTTTATGGACTGGTCAAGGATGCCAACCGCCCGGTCCACGTCATCCCCGGTGATGATCAGCGGGGGCAGGAACCTCAGCACATTGTTATTCACGCAGTTGATCAAAAGACCCCTTCGCCGGCAACCATCCACAATATCTCGCCCGTCCGCCATAAGCTCCATTCCCAGCATCAGCCCCCTGCCCCGCACCTCCGCCACGAGGGGGTGGCGCTCCTTCAATTCCATAAGCCTCCCTCTGAAATACTCCCCCACCCTGGCGGCGTTTTCCACCACACCGCGGCTGATCAGCTGTTCCACCACCGCCAGGCCGGCGGCACAGGCCAGGGGATTGCCCCCGAAGGTGGAGGCGTGATCCCCCGGCGCAAAAGCAGAAGCCGCCTCCTCCCCGGCCACCATGGCGCCGATGGGGAATCCCCCGCCCAGGGCCTTGGCCAGGGTAATTACATCCGGCTCCACCCCGTAGTGCTGATAGGCCATGAATTTTCCAGTCCTGCCCAAACCGCACTGCACTTCGTCAAATATCAAGAGCATGTCCCTCCGGCTGCACAGTTCCCTCACCGCATGCAGGTAGTCCGGCCCGGCCTCGTTTATGCCCCCTTCGCCCTGGATCGGCTCCAGCATTACCGCGCAGGTGGCGGCGCCCACCGCCTCCCGGAGAGCTTCCAAATCGTTTAGCGGCACATAGCGGAACCCCTGGGGCAGCGGTTCGAATCCCTGCTGGTACTTTGCCTGCCCGGTGGCCGCAATGGTGGCCAGGGTGCGGCCATGAAAGGACTTCAACGCAGTGACAATTCCGTACCTTTCCGCATACCCGCGCATCCTGGCATATTTCCGGGCCAGCTTGATGGCCGCCTCATTGGCCTCGGCGCCGCTGTTGCAGAAGAAAACCTTGTCCCCGCACGTATTCTCCGCCAGCACCCTGGCCAACTTCACCTGGGGCTCAATATGATACAAGTTGGACACGTGCATCAGTGTGCCGGCCTGTTCCGAAACGGCCTGCACCACCGCGGGATGACAGTGACCCAGGGAGTTCACCGCCAGTCCGCCCACAAAATCCAGGTATTCCCGGCCGTCGGCATCCCACACCCGGGCGCCTTCGCCCCTGACCAGGGCCAGCGGTATACGGCCGTACGTCCTCATCACCCAGCGGTCGCCGGCTTCGATTATTTCAGCGGTATTCACACATACCATCTCCTGAATTCCTATTCCACCACCATGGTGCCTATTCCCTTGTCGGTAAATATCTCCAGCAGCATACAGTGCGGCACCCTGCCATCCAGTATGTGGGTGGTCCGCACCCCTCCTTCCAGGGCCCTGACACAGCACTCCACTTTCGGGATCATGCCCCCGCCGATTATCCCCCGGTCCGTCAATGCCGGCACTTCAGCCCTGTGCACAACGGATATCAGGCTCCCCGGATCCTTTATGTCCTCCAGAATACCCTCTACATCAGTGAGTATAATCAGCTTGTCGGCCCCAAGGGCCACCGCCATGGCGCTGGCGGCGGTATCCGCGTTGACGTTGTAGCTCTCCCCCGTCCTCCCCGCCGCCACCGGGGCCACCACCGGAATGTAGCCCTCCCGTATCAGTGTGGAAACTATGTCCGGGTTCACCCCGGCAATTTCCCCCACATAGCCTATGTCCACCATCTCCGTGACTCCGTCGGTTCTTCTCACCAGGCCCCGCTTTTTTTCAGCCGACAGCAGATCGGCGTCCCTTCCGGACAGCCCCACCGCCCGGCCGCCGAAACTGTTTATGCGGGCCACAATGTCCTTGTTGATTTTACCGGCCAACACCATCTCCACTATTTCCATGGTCTCCAGGTCAGTCACCCGGAGACCGCCGACGAAACTGGAACTGATGTTCACCCTTTTCAGCATGCCGGTAATCTCAGGCCCTCCCCCGTGCACTATCACGGGGTGCATGCCTACATACTTCATCAGCACCACATCCGTGAGCACCGCCTGTTTTAATTCGTCATTGATCATGGCGTGCCCGCCGTATTTGATCACCACCGTTTTACCGTAAAACTTTTTGATGTATGGCAGGGCCTCCACCAAAACCAGAGCTTTGTCCAAAGCACTTGACAATTGGCTCACACGCCTTTCCGCATATCTGTCACAGACCCCCGCGCCGCATAAATGCCAGGGGCACAGTTTATGTTCTGTAACTGCCGTTTATTTTCACATACTCATAGGTCAAGTCGCAACCCCAGGCCGTGGCCCCGTGCGTTCCCCGCCTGAAATCAATCAGCACCTGCACGTCCCTCCGGGCCAGGACCCGGGCCGCCAGTTCCTCGTCGAAGTCCAGGGCCTCACCTCTCCCGGCCACCTGGACCTCACCCAGATATATGTCCACGCACCGGGGGTCGAAATCCGCCCCGGAATACCCCGCGGCGCACATTATCCTTCCCCAGTTGGCGTCCCCGCCGAAAACCGCCGCCTTGAACAGGCTGGACGAGGCCACTCCCCGGGCCGCCAGCCTGGCGTCCCTCTCACTGGCGGCATTGACCACCCGGACCTCGATGAATTTGGTGGCTCCCTCCCCGTCCCTGGCCACCGCCTTGGCCAATACGGCGCAAACCTCAGTCAGGGCGTCCCGGAAAGCCAGGCTTTCCCTGTCGCCCCCCCGCATCTCCGGGCCTCCCGCCAAGCCGTTGGCCAGTATCAACACCATATCGTTGGTGCTGGTATCCCCGTCCACGGTAATCATGTTGAAGCTCCTGTCCACGGCGTGCAGCAGACAGTCTTTGAGGTACGCCGGTGACACCGCCGCGTCGGTGGTAATAAAGCACAGCATGGTGGCCAGGTCGGGATGGATCATTCCCGACCCCTTGGCCATGCCCCCCACCGTCACCTTCCCGCCGCCCGGATCAAAGCACAATGCATGCTGCTTGAGTTCGGTGTCCGTGGTCATTATGGCCTCGGCGGCCTCCCGGCCGCCCTTTTCGCTCAGGGCCGCCACCGCCGCGCCGATTCCCGGAATAATCCTCTCCATGGGCATGGGCCGGCCAATTACCCCGGTGGAGGCCACCAGTACGCCCTCTTCCGCTATGCCCAACAGCCTGGCCGCCTCCCCGGCCATGGCCCTGGCGTCCTCCATGCCCCGGCCGCCGGTGCAGGCGTTGGCGTTGCCGCTGTTCACCACCAGGGCCCTGGCCCTTCCGGACTTCAACCTCTCCATATTCAAAAGCACCGGGGCGGCTTTGACCACATTGGCGGTGAATACCCCCGCCGCAGCGGCGTCACATTCGGAAAAAACCACCGCAATATCCTTTTTGCCCACGTACTTTACCCCGGCGGCCACCCCGGAAGCCTTAAAGCCGACCGCCGCGGCAACCCCCCCCTGAACAAATTCAAATTTCACAAAAAACACCTTCCACCAAAATGTATTGAAAACTCCAGCCCCCAAATCAAGGGTACAGCCCCGGCCTTTCCAGTCCTGTCTCCTCGGGAAGGCCGAACATTACATTCATATTTTGCACCGCTTGGCCGGAGGCCCCTTTGATCAGGTTGTCGATGGCTGAAACCACCACCATCCGGCCCGTCCTGGGGTCCGGCGCCAGCCCTATATCGCAGTGGTTCGACCCGCTGACGGACTTGGTGCCGGGCAGCATGCCCGGCGGCAACACCCTCACGAAGGGGCTCCCGGAATAAAACTCTCTGTACAGGGCAAAAATCTCATCGACATCACCATTACCGTCGCCCTTTAGAACCACATACATGGTGCTCAGTATCCCCCTGTTCATTGGGGTCAGGTGGGGTGTGAAGGACACCACCAGCTTTTCCCCGGCCAGGGCGCCCAACTCCTGCTCAATCTCCGGGGTATGCCTGTGTTTCCCGACATTGTAAGCCTTTATATTCTCGTTGACCTCGCAGTAATGTGTATTCAGCGACAGTCCCCGGCCCGCGCCGGACACCCCCGACTTGGAATCGATGACAATACCGCCGGTGTCCACCAGCCCGTTTTTTAGAAGAGGCGCCAGCCCCAGGATAACGCTGGTGGGATAGCAGCCGGGATTGGCCACAATTCCGGCCTCCCTTATTTCATCCCGGTAAATCTCCGTCAGCCCGTACACCGCCAGGCTGTTAATCTCCTTCGCTGTGTGCTCCACTTTGTACCAATTTTCGTAAGTGGCCGTGTCCTTGAAGCGGAAGTCGGCTCCCAGGTCCACCAGCCTTTTTCCCCACCGCCGCACTCCGGCCGCCACCGCCATGGAGTGGCCGTGGGGCAGGGCGGTAAAAATCACGTCGCACTCCTTGGCCAAACCCTCCGGGTCAATCTCCCGGCACACCATTTCAGCATGCTTATAAAGGTGCGGGTATACCTCCCAGTAGGGCAGGCCCGCATAGTTCCGGGTGGTGAGGGCGGCCAGCCGCACTGCCGGGTGACCGGACAATATACGCACCAGCTCGGCCCCGGTATATCCCGTGGCGCCGATGACACCCGCCCTGATAGATTTTTTGTCCGCCATATTCAATCCAGACCTCCACGCCGTAAAATGGCACCGCATACAATGAAAATACATTGCCGGCCTCCGCCCCGGCTTCCCGCAGCAACAGCCGGCAAATAATTTATAATTATACAGACACATCTATAATTATTCAATACCCATCTGCGAAAAAGCTTTTAAAATCGCACTGGTCCCGTGAGAATACCGCAAAACCTTTTTTATTACAGTAGTTATGCACTTGCAGTAAATTAGTACCAAAAAAATTTTCAGGA
>JBBIMW010000019.1:0-39866 GCA_037444185.1 Peptococcaceae bacterium
CTCCTGGATGGAAATAAAACGCCGGTCAACTTCGGGTGTTGCGGGAAAGACCCCCTTATTCCGCCCGTCCTCCAGGTGCTCCAGAAATGGCCTGCCGGACTTGGCCGCCAGGGATTTCGCGGACTGCACGGCCTCATACCATTCTTTGCACATAATTTTATAATAGTCCCGCACCGACTGTTTATTGAAATTGACGTGGTATGTCCCGCCCTTGTACTCTATTTTGGCGGTCACCCTGATGGAATCGGTGTCGATGGTGTCTACGAAAACCAGCCTGTCCCCGTCTCTGGCAATTTCCCATTTCAGGTCCCAGAGGGACAGGCCGAGTTTTTCAAAGAAGCGGTACACCAGCAGGGCGCCCAGAACGCTCATCCTGATAATGTTTTTGAAATACTCTACACTGCCCCCGCTGATGTACAGGGCTTCCTGCAATCTCAAACTCCTGTCCTCGGGCTCGTATTTGGTGGTAAAATCAACCATCGGCCTTGAAAACACAGTCCATGGGGAAAGGGCTTCATTAACCCCCATCTCTTCCAAGTACGACTGCTTTTCCTTCTCATCCATGCGCAGATAATTTCTATAGATGGAAGATCCGGGGGTTGTGCCGAAACGCACTATATTTTCCAGCGGTATGACGTATTTGTCCTCACCGCGGTACCCGCTGTAATCCCAGAGGTGATTGGCGAAAAACTTCGCCCTGGCGGGCCTGATCACCTTGTACCGCCGGATCAGCACGTAGGGGCTGGGGTTTGGAGGGAAGGCGCCGCTGAACACTTCGCCGCTTTCCTTGTCAATCATCCCCACATGGTGGGTGTGGGCGCCGTTCTTCATGAAATCCTCCAGCATCCCCCGGCGGAGGAAGTCCGGATATTCCCCGCCGTTACCGAAGCGACGCCGTATATAGCCGTCCATTTCCCGCCATTCCCCGGCCGTCCCCAGCATGGAAAATATTTTGTGCCTGATGGCGGTTCTGCAGATGTCACTGCCGGGGATGGAAAAAATGGTTCCCACGTCAAACACCGAGCCGCCCGGAGTGGTCTTGCAGACCATCCATTCCGGGTTTTCCCCCGAGAAGTAAAGTTCCTGCACCGAGCCCACATAATCCGGCGCGGTGTTCTGCGGTATCTTTACGACAATATTGTTTTCCACCCGGCGTCACCTCGAATGATTTTTCAAACCGGAGAGCACAGTCTTCCTTGGTAGTTTCAGAGGCCGAACCTGCCGTAAATATCGTCTATCCTCCTCAGATGATAGCCGTAATCGAAAAGGCCGTCTATTTCATCCCGGCCCAAAAGCGACATCACCTCCGGGTCCGACAGCAGCAGGCCGCGAAAATCGCGGCTGTTCTGCCAGGCATCCATGGCGTTTTTCTGCACCAGGTCGTAGGCCCTTTCTCTGGCCATGCCCCTGTTCACCAGGGCCAGCAAAACCCTCTGGGAGAAAAGCAGGCCGCCGGTGCGCTCAAGGTTTTTCTTCATGTTTCCGGGATAAACCAGCAGATTTTTCATCAAGACGGTGAATTTATGCAGCATATAGTCAATAATTATGGTGCTGTCCGGAATGATCACCCTCTCCACGGAGGAATGGGAAATATCCCTCTCATTCCAAAGGGTCACATTCTCCATGGCGGCCAGGGCGTTTCCCCTCAACAGCCTGGCCATACCGGCTATCCTTTCGGCCACGATGGGATTCCGCTTGTGGGGCATGGCCGAGGAACCTTTTTGTCCCTTGGCGAAGTATTCCTCCACCTCCAGTATCTCTGTCCTCTGAAGGCTGCGTATTTCCGTGGCAAATTTCTCTAGAGAGCAGCCAATCAACGCTATGGCGGCAAGAAATTCCGCATGCCTGTCCCGCTGCACCACCTGGGTGGAAACAGGCTCTGATTTGAGTCCCATTTTATTGCATACGTAGGACTCGACATAGGGGTCAATGTTGGCGAAGGTGCCCACCGCCCCGGACAATTTCCCGACACCGGCCGTCTCCACCGCCCTCTGCATCCTGTCGGCGCAGCGGTTTATCTCCTCCATCCAAAGCAGCATTTTCAGTCCGAAGGTGACGGGTTCCGCGTGAATGCCGTGGGTCCTGCCCATCATAATGGTATACCGGTGCTCTTTGGCCCTGTCCAGCAGAACCGTCTTAAGCTCCCCGAGCCGGGACAGTATCAGCTCCCCGGCCTCCTTCATCTGCGCCGCCAGGGCGGTGTCAAGCACATCCGAGGAGGTCAGCCCCATGTGTATGTACTTGGCGTCCTCTCCCACATGCTCGGCCACACAGGTGAGAAATGCGATGACATCGTGGTTGGTCACCGCTTCAATTTCATCCACCCTCTCCACGGTAAAGCCGGCCTTTTCCCTTATGTTATCCACCGCCTCCGGCGGCGCCATCCCCAGTTCGGCCATGGCCTCGCAAGCGTATATTTCGACCTCCAGCCACTTGCGGAACTTGTTGTCCTGGGACCAGATCCTTTTCATCTCAGGCAAAGTGTACCTGTCTATCATTCTTGCGCCTCCGAAAAAATTCCTTGATTTTTTTACCGCTAAGGAATGTATTAAATGCAGCGGGTTATAAATCAGAAAAGCCCGGACATAACTGGTTTCTCCAAAGGATGAGAAACCTGCCGCCTGGGCTTTTACCCCTTACGGTGTAACGCCTTTGCGGCCACGCCCCGCATTATTCTCCGGCGGTTTTTATCCCCCAACCGGGCGTGCCCTGCAAAGATGCCTGTGCCGCTCGGTCCATGCCACCCCCTCCCGCCCGGGACGGGCGCGGAACCCTCAGGCACACTTTCTCTTTCTTGATTTTATCACAGGTGCGCCGTTGGGTGTCAATATTTTTTAAACTTCAACCGATGAGAATATCCCTCTTCCTTCCCGTTTTGTCTCCAGTCTCCCGGCCTTTTGAGGGTCCGGAAAAAAGAACAGCCCCATCTTGTCTAAATTGTGAAAGTATGGTAGAGTGTTCTATAGGCAACTTGTATGCTTAACACAAGTTGTTGTTTAAGTATACCATAATTTTATTGAATTTTTAATTGTTTCCGGGGCGAATCGGCCGCGCCACATCTTTGAAGGGGGAAATTGTCATGTTCATTACCCTGTCCAACATTCCTTTGCCTTCCTTTGATGCATCCGGTGATGCATCCGGTCCCGCCGCTGCAAGACGGCGCCCGGAAGAAGATGAAAAAAAGGCCTTGTCCATTAAAAGGGCTATGGAATTAAAAGAAAAAACAACGGAATACCTTGCGGTTAAGGATACAATAAAAACCGGATTCGATTTCGATCTGCAGGAATCCGCCGCCCGCAACAGGAACAGAATGCTGGCCCGTTTCAACGCCACCTTGGAAGAGTGGAATGACTGGCGCTGGCAAATGTCCCGGAGGATTAACGACACCATCACCCTGGCCGAGCTTTTCGGACTGCCGGGGGACCGTTGCGCCGCCATCAGCAGGGTGGGAATGCGCTACCGCTGGGCCATATCCCCCTACTACGCGTCACTGATGGACACCGGCGACCCGGATGACCCGATCATGGCCCAGTCGGTGCCTTCCGCCGGAGAAATGGACGAAAGCGGCCACGCCGACCCCATGGCCGAGGAGTGCACCTCCCCGGCCCCCTGCATCACCAGGCGGTATCCGGACCGCCTGATCGTCAACGTCACCAACAAATGCGCCACGTACTGCCGTCATTGCCAGAGGCGCAGAAATATTGGCGAGGCCGACCGGCACCGGGACCACCTGAGCCTGGTGGAGGCGCTGGACTACATCCGCAAAAACAGGGAAATCAGAGACGTGCTGATTACCGGTGGCGACGCCCTCCTTTTAAACGACGGAAAAATCGGCTGGATTCTTGGGGAATTGGACAGAATCAGCCATGTGGAAATCAAAAGGCTGGGCACCAGGGCCATTGTCACCCTGCCCCAGAGAATTACCCAGGATTTATGCTCCGTGCTTAAGAAGCATCCGCCGGTTTTCATCAACACCCAGTTTAACCATCCCCGGGAGATTACCCCTGAAAGCAAGCGGGCCTGCGACATGCTGGTGGAGGCGGGGGTGGTGCTGGGCAACCAGGCGGTGCTGCTCAAAGGAGTGAACAACGGCCCCCACGTAATGAAGAAACTCAACCAGGAACTTTTAAAAATCCGGGTCCGGCCGTATTACATATTCCACGCCAAACCGGTGAAGGGTACGGGCCATTTCATCACCACCGTGGACGAGGGCATGGAGATAATGGAGAACCTGCGCGGGCACACCTCCGGACTGGCGGTCCCCACCTATGTCATCAACACCCCCGGAGGCTACGGAAAAACACCCGTCCTTCCGCCGTACCTGCTTGGAAGGAAAAACGATGCCATCATCCTGCGAACATGGGAAAACCGCATCGTGGAGTACTTCCCGGCAGGCTGACATCTACCCCGAAGCCTCCGGAGAAACATTCAGGCGATCCTGGCCCTTTCCAAATGCCTCCGGATGGCCTCCTGGTATATCTGAAGATATTCCACCCCTGACTTGGCCCAGGAAAAATCAAGATCCATGCAGTTTTTCACCAGCCTGACCCACTGCCCCGGATCCTCCCGATATACCTTCAGCGCCCTGGCGATGGTGTGATACAGCGCCCTGGCGCTATATTCGGAAAAGACAAAACCGCTGCCCGATCCCGTAACTGGGTTGTAATCATTGACAGTGTCCGCCAGTCCCCCGGTGGCCCTGACTATGGGAACAGTGCCGTACCTCATGGCGATGAGCTGGCCCAGACCGCAGGGCTCGAATCTGGAAGGCATCAAAAACATATCCGCCCCGGCGTAAATCCTCTGGGCCAGTATGGAATTGTAGCCGATATAAACCCCCACTTTCTGGGCGTATTTTTCCTTCAGGTTTTTGAACATGTCCTCGTAATACCTGTCGCCGCTGCCCAGCACCGCCAGCTGTATATCCAGGTGCATCAGCTCCTCGGCTATTTCCGAGATCAGATCCAGCCCTTTTTGGTCCACCAGCCTGGACACCACACACATAAGCGGGATGTCTTTCACCGGCAGTCCCATTTCCTTCTGCAGGGCGTATTTGTTCTCCTTTTTGTTCTCCAGGCTGTCACGGCCGTAATTGCGGTGGATGCGGTGGTCGGTTCCAGGGTTGAATTCATGATAATTGATTCCATTGACAATACCGTACAGGTCGTGGGAACGCATGCGCAGCAGCCCGTCCATGCGCTCCCCCAGCTCTGGTCGCTGTATCTCCGAGGAGTAGGTCCTGCTGACGGTGTTGATTATGTCGGCATAATTGATACCCATTTTCATATAACTTACCGTTCCGTAAAATTCCAGCTTTTCGGGGACGAAGTATTCTTCTCCCACTCCCAGTGTTTTTAAGGCCGCCCTGGGGAAATTCCCCTGGTACTGTAGATTGTGAATGGTGAAAACCGTTGAAATTCTGGAGTAAAAAGGATCGTGGCGGTACCTGGTTTTGATGTAAAAGGGAATGGGCCCGGTCTGCCAGTCGTTGCAATGGATGATATCTGGCTGCCAGTTCAGGCGGGGGAGCATTTCAAGCACCGCGCGGCAAAAAAAGGTAAACCTTTCGGCCTCGTCGGGAAACATATACATGCCGTCCCGGTAAAAATAGTGGTGATTGTCCATCAAGTAAACCGGCAATTTTTTGTGGCTGCCGTTATAGTGGGCCTCAATGGAGGCCTCCCGGACAATGGCGCTTTCCGTCCTGCCGCCGAAGGTCACGGGGAAATCCAGCCTGTATTCCCCTCCTTCCACCCCTTTATAATGGGGCATGGCCACCCTCACGTCGTTTACCTGGCCGTCGTTCCCCACAGTGGCCAGGGCCTTGGGAAGGGAACCGGCCACATCCGCCAGTCCCCCGGTCTTGGCAAAGGGCACCACTTCCGAGGCCACCATAAGTATTTTCAGGGACCGGTCAAACATATTTACCCACCTCTTCATAGTTTTGTCTGTAGACGCCATCGTATAGCACCATCGTTTCCCGCAGGTCGGCGGCCGCCATCTCCGGAGGGGTGGGGTTTATGTAAAACCCCGTGCCCAGTTCAAACCCCGCCGCTATGGTCAGTCTGGGCAGTATTTCCAGATGCCAGTGGAAGCGCTCCGTATTTTCAGCCCCTCCGTTCACCGGCGAGGTATTTATAACCATGTTGTAAGGAGGCCGCCCCAGAGCCACCGCCAGTTTTTTCAAAGTAACCCGCAACACCCGGGCCAGGTCCGCCACTTGTTCTTCCCTTACACTCCCGTAGTCCGGCTGATGTTCCCTGGGTATTATCCAGACCTCAAAGGGGAACCTGGAGGCAAACGGCGCGATGGAAAGGAATCTGTCGCCCTCAACCACAACCCTGTTTTGATCCTGCAGGTCCTGTTCAATCATTTCACATATTATGCAACGTCCGGTGGCCCCGGCATGCCGGGACAGGCTGTCCAGTTTTTTAATTATCTCCCCGGGCACCTGGGGAGTGGCGATTATTTGCGAGTGGGGGTGCTCCAGTGAAGCCCCGGCAGTACTGCCGAAGTTCTTAAATATCTGTATGTACCTGAACCTGGGGTCCCGCCTCAAATCCAGCGCCCTGTCCCTCCAGGCCCGGATCACCTCCTGCACCTGGTGGTGGCTCATGTCCTCTATTCCACTGCCGTGTTCCGGCGTTTCCACCACCACTTCGTGGGCCCCCACCCCGCTCATCGACCGGTAAAGCCCGTAAGTTCTGACACCGGAGTACTCCTCTATCCTCACGGCGGGGAATTTGTTCGGCACCACCCTGATCCACCAGCCCGGCTTGTTCTCCCGGCTGCCAGCCTCCCGGTACGCCAGTATTTCCGGGGGGGTCTCCCATTCACGATTCTCACATAGAGGGCATTCAACCCCTTTTTTCTCCTCGACAGGCACCCTGAAGTCGTTCGGCCTCTTCCCTCTTTCCGTGGCTATCACAACCCATCTGTCCAGTATGGGGTCCCTCCTCCATTCAGACAATTACCATCCCCGTCCTTTCAATCTGCCGTCATCCATCCGTCCGCCGCAAAGTCCGCCGAAAAACCCCGGATGTGCGGTTGCCTGATGGCCGGATAATTGCAGCTGATAATTTGAGCTTTCCGCAAAGCCGCATATTTTATGCAGAATCCCCTGAACATTTGACGGACTGGGAACGAAATGGGAAGGATTTTGCGCCGTCAAATCGAATAATATAAAAAAGCCGCCCTGGCGGACGGCTGGAAGTCAGAATCCAGAAGTCAAAATTCAGAATTTGATGCATTCCTTTTGAAGAAAAAGCTCCCTTTTTCAGGACACTCCCATCCCGGCCAGCCCATTCTGTCTTCTGTCCCCTGACTCCTGTCTCCCGGCAGAATAAGGAATACAGTATGAGCCAATACTGGAAGGTGGTGAATAACCTTGGCCGGTGATACCGTCAAAATAAAAGGCACCAAAAACGGGCTGGTGATAATTTATAACCCTGACCGGGACTTAGATGAGATTAAAAAGCTCCTTAAATCCAAAATGGAAAACTCCGGGGGCTTTTTCAGGGGCGCAAAATTCACCGTCCATAACCCCCTTGACGGTGAAAACCGCCATTATTCCAGCGAACTTGAGATTATCTGCCGCCAGTACGGCCTGATTCCTTCCCGAGAGGTGTACTGGCCCCCGGCCTCCATGTCCGGCAGCCCGGAAGAAACCAGCCCGCAGAAAAAAGGTAAAGCCCGGGTGATTCCAATGAGGCAGGCCCACCCGGACGGCGACCCGGCGCTGCTGGTAATGCGAACCCTGAGATCCGGCCAGGAGGTGTCCGCCCTGCATAGCATGGTGATCCTGGGAGATGTCAACCCCGGGGCAAAAGTGATTTCCGGGGAAAGCGTGTACGTCCTGGGCAGCTTGAAGGGCGCGGTTCACGCCGGCTCCCGGGGCAATCTGATGTCCGAGGTGTTTGCATTAAAAATGGCGCCGGTTTCACTGCGCATAGGGACCATCACCGCCGAAACGGACGGACTGTCCTCCATCACCGGACCGGCCACGGCCAGGGTGAGGCTGGGGAAAATTTACTTCGACAGGGCGCAGTATAGCTGATCCCCCGCGCATACTACGGCAACTTTTTTCATTCCGGCCCGTTCAATCCGGCTTTTGAGTCCCGGCATCCAACAGAGGCCAGTATTCCGATAATGGACTTGGCGTCCATTATCTCCCCCCGGCTCACCATTTCCAAGGCGGCGTCCATGGGGACGCAGTGCAGCCGGATGAATTCGTCCTCATCCGGGCTGCTTTCCATCCGGGTCAGTCCCCGGGCCAGGTAAAGATACATCCTCTCGTCCGAAAAGCCCGGAGTGGTGTAGAAACTGTAAAGCAAAACCATATCCCCGGCCCTGTACCCGGTTTCTTCCAACAGCTCCCGCTCCGCGCACAAAGCCGGGTCCTCCCCCTTTTCAATCTTGCCCGCCGGCACCTCCAGAAGCACCCGCCCCGCCGGGTAACGATACTGCTTAACCATTATGATTTCCCTTTTTTCATTTATGGGCACCACCGCCACGGCCCCGGCGTGCTCCACCACCTCCCGGACCGCTTTTTTTCCGTTCGGCAGTTCCACCTGGTCCACCCTGAGGTTCAGTATTTTGCCCCGGTAAACAGTTTCCGATTTCACCATTTTTTCGTGCAGTTCCAAGGCGGCCCACCTCCCGGACTACAGTTCCGACAATTTTTTCATCTCGAACACCGCCAGCCCCGGCAACAAGGCATAGTCCTCGGTTTCCAGATGAAGGTTAGCGGTGGCGTCAAACAGCACATTGCCCGATGGGGGGAATTCGTCATCTCCCTCCCATATGACAAAGGTTATGGGCACCTTCGGAAAGACGTCCACCGTCACCGACCAGTTCCCCACCCCTGCCTTTCTGCCGCCCAGTTTTTCTCCGGCCTTGACGAGCATTTCGGGCCTCGGCCCGAATATTGACACCAAAGGCTTTATAACCCTGTTGTTGAAGGGCTCGATGTAGAAGGAGCCTCCTGGCAATTCCTTGAAAGTCACATACCTGCCGGCGGGGGGTGCGTCACTGGCGCCGGTGAGGTAGTGCAGAATGCACAATTTGTTTGTCAAAGACGCCCTCACACCCCACGGATCCGTCACCTCGCCGCCGGGATGACTGACGGAATACTCCTTTCCCAGGAAGGGAATTTTAAATACCCTGTTTTCTTGATCGTAATGGACCGCGGCCCTTCTGGCGGCCTCCCCGGTTTCAATCCCGGAAAATTTCGCCAGGGCCATCTCATGGGCCGAATCTAAATTAATCAACTTCGTTAAACCTCCTAGTCCCTTTTTAATAAAACTACGCCGCCGGCCGCAAATTTCCTTCCCTCAGCCGCCCCGGGATACGGCATCGAAACAGTTGAATGTTTGGTAACCCTTGTATTAATTTGGAGGAATTCTTCCGGCTGTTATAGAATAATAAACGCTGCCGTATAAGCCGGTATATTATTTTCCTGACAAAATATGCATAGTAACGAAGGAGGTTTATATGGTTTGACAGCCCGGGTAGGTATTCCCAGTTCACTTTTTTATTATGTTCACTTTCCCATGTGGCAAACGTTTTTTTCCGAACTGGGCATTGAGGTGGTTACCTCAGGCCAGACCACCAAAAGCATGCTTGATGAAGGCGTCAGGGAGGCCCTGGCTGACGCCTGCGTCCCCATTAAGCTGTTTTTCGGGCACGTTATTTCGCTTAAAGACAAGGTCGATTATCTTTTCATTCCCCGGGTGGTCTGCCTGAACAAAAGGACCATTTATTGCCCCAAATTCCTGGGGCTCCCAGATATGATCCGGCACGGCCTCACCGGCATGCCGCCAATCATCGACATACAAATGGACAACCGCGAGGGGTTGTTTTCGTTATGGAAATCATATCTTGCCATGGGAAAAATTTTTAGCCGAGGAAAAATAAATATTTTAATGGCCTACTTAAAGGCCAGGGCCATGGCCGGGCGTTTCCAGTCCCTTTTGCTGGCTGGGCTTCACCCCCCCGAAGCCATGGCCATACTCGAAAAAGGCGAAAAAACAACCCGCCGGCGCGAGAATAAAAACGGCCTTGTTTTCGCCGTACTGGGCTACCCCTACGAGGTCCACGACCAGTTCATAAGCGTGGGGCTGGTGAAAAAGCTAAAAAAAATGGGCGTGACGGTGATCACCATGGAAAACCTCCCGCCCGGAAAAATAGCCAGGGCCAATGTCCTGGAAAAGAAAATGTTCTGGACATTCAGTGACCTGGCCCTTAACGCCGCTTATTATCTCTTCAGGGAAGGAAGGGTGGACGGAATAATCCACCTCACCGCCTTCGGCTGCGGACCCGATTCCATGGTCGACAAACTGATGGAGATAACATCCAGGGATTACCCCCGCATACCGTACATGAGCGTAACCATAGACGAGCACACCGGCGATGCCGGCATTTCCACAAGGCTTGAAGCTTTCCTCGACATGGTCAAGCGGAAAAAGGAGGCTGACCGGAGCAGATGCCAAAAGTAACCTTCCCCAGGATGGGGGAGTCCTACCGCACTTTTAAAATGCTTATGAACGACCTGGGCAATGAGGTCATCGTTCCCCCCAGACCTAATAAAAGGACCCTGGATTACGGAGTGCGCCACTCGCCCGAGTTCGCCTGCCTGCCACTGAAAATATTAATGGGAACCTATATTGAAACCTGCCAGATGGGCGCCGAAATAATAGTCACCAGCGGCGGGTCGGGACCCTGCCGGGCAGGGCTGTACGGCCAGTTGCACAAGAAGATTCTGAACGGCATCGGCTTTCCGGCGGACATAATTGTTTTTGAGGCTCCCAAAAGCCATCCCATAGATTTTTTGCGCAAGGTCAACCGGCTGAACACCAGCAGGCTTTCTTACCGCGCCATCTGGGAATGCATCAAAAGGGGCTGGGAAAAACTGAAATGCCTCGATGACGCGGAAAAGATGACCCACAGGGTGCGGCCCCGGGAGTTGGAAAAGGGGACCACCACCAAAGTGTACCGGGAGGTATTGGAGTGGATAGACAGGGCCTACACCATAAATGAAATAAAAGAAGCCGGCGAAGCGGCCCTGCGGGCCATCGGCAACGTGCCCGTGGACCCCCGCCGGAAAGTGCTGAAGGTGGGCATGGTGGGAGAGATTTACGTCCTCCTGGAGCCGGCCAGCAACCTGGAAATAGAAGAAACATTGGGCAATCTCGGCGTGGAGGTGCACAGGTCCATGTTCCTCACCGGCTGGACCGAGGACAACACTGTCAAGGAAACAGCCGAGCTTCAGTCGGTCAAGGATGCCGCCATGCCATACATACCCCTCTGCATCGGCGGACACGGCCAGGAGTCGGTGGGACACACGGTTATTTACGCCAGGGACGGGTACGACGGGGTCATTCAGCTGGCGCCGTTCACCTGCATTCCGGAGATAGTGGCCAGGACCATACTCAACCGGATCAGCCGGGAGCACGACATTCCGGTCCTTACCTTCTTCCTGGACGAACAGACCGGCAAGGCCGGCATGACCACCCGCTTGGAGGCCTTCGTGGACCTGATGCGCAGAAAAACCGGCCAACCGGGAAACCTCGGCTCTATAGTGGGCTGAAAAGTCAGCATCCCAATCCCATTTTTTGTAGAAAGGTCTTGGCGCAATGATGGCATACCTGGGAATCGATGTCGGATCCGTAAGCACAAACATAGTGGTAATTAACCAGGCCAGGCAGGTCCTGGCCGACCTGTACATCAGGACCAGGGGAAGGCCCCTGGAGGCAATCCTGGCCGGACTGTCGGAAGTGGCGGGCCTTCTGCCCCCAGGCATCGAGATAGCCGGAGCGGGGTCCACCGGAAGCGGCCGGTATCTGGCCGGCGTGATGGTGGGCGCCGACGTGATCAAGAACGAAATCACCGCCCACGCCGTGGCCGCCTCCATGTATGTGCCCGATGTGCAGACAGTGCTTGAGATCGGCGGGCAGGACTCGAAAATAATCATTATGCGCAGCGGCATAGTTACAGACTTCGCCATGAACACCGTCTGCGCGGCCGGTACGGGCTCCTTCCTGGACCAGCAGGCATCCCGGCTGAACATACCCATCGCGGATTTCGGAGAAATGGCCCTCAGTTCCTCCGCCCCCGTCCGCATCGCCGGCCGCTGCACTGTATTCGCCGAGTCGGATATGATCCACAAACAGCAGATGGGGCACAAACTCAGCGATATAATCAACGGGCTGTGCGAGGCGCTGGTGAGGAACTATCTCAACAATGTGGGCAAGGGCAAGGAAATTCTTTCTCCGGTGGTATTCCAGGGAGGTGTGGCGGCCAACGCCGGCATCAAGGCGGCCTTTGAGCGGGCCCTCAAGATCCCCATTATAATCCCCAGGCACTTCACTGTGATGGGCGCCATCGGTGCGGCCCAGTTGGCCCGGGAAGAGGTTGAAAAAACAAGCCGCACCAGTTTCAAAGGATTCAAGATTGCCGGACTGCCCTACCGGACCAGCAGCTTTGAGTGCAGCAGCTGCCCCAACAACTGCGAAATCGCCGAAATTTACGAAGAGGACAGGGTCATCGGCAGATGGGGCGCCCGCTGCCAGAGATGGGACATTATTTAGAAGGGCGGTGAAATTTTGGACAAGGTCACTCTGGCCTATTTCGCATACTCAGTCATTATCATCATAATGATGGGATCCGCCCTGTGGGTGCTGGCGGACTCCCGCAAAAGGGGCAGGCCCTGGGGGGAAACCCTGGCCTGGGCTATGTTCGTGGGTGCCTTTTTTGGACTGGGCTTACTTTTCTACCTATATTGGAACCGGAAGTTCAATTGAATATCTTCAGAGGCCGCCGCCGGCGGCCTTAAATGATCCGGGGGTGTCTCCTGTCTTCCGGTCCCCGTATCCCTCGGTTTTTTGTATATAAACATTGACATAATAAGCCTATGTTAACCAGCGTAAACATAAACAGATATCAAACCTTGCCGGTTGGTGGCCTGGGAAGTCTTAGCGCGCTGGTACATTTATTGCATTTGATTCTTTGATAATTAATTATAAAATTCTTAAAATACATTCAACGGGAGATGGTTTTGTTGAGAAGTTCAGTAATTTTAAGCGCCGCCCGCACACCCTTCGGAAGGCTTGGCGGGGGTCTTTCCTCCCTCGGGGCCACCGATCTGGGCGGGCTGGTGATTGCAGAGGCCGTAAAGAGGGCCGGCATAGTTGACGCTTCCTTCGATAACGTCATTATGGGTATGGTGCTGCAGGGGGGCTGCGGCCAGATACCTTCCCGCCAGGCCACCATAAAGGCCGGGCTGCCATGGGAAGTGCCGTCCGAAACCATCAACAAGGTGTGCGCTTCCGGGCTGCGCAGCGTAATCATGGCGGATCAGTCCATAAGGGCGGGGGATGCCGGCCTGATGGTGGCCGGCGGCATGGAGAGCATGAGCAACGCTCCCTACTTCGTCCGGGCCCGGTGGGGCCTGCGTATGGGTGACGAGCGGTTCACCGACCTGATGGTGCACGACGGATTGTGGTGCGCTTTCCACAATAAACACATGGCTGTCCATGGCGGCACGGTGGCCAGGGAATATGGAGTCTCCCGGGAGGAACAGGATCTGTGGGCCCTGAGAAGCCACCTGAGGGCCATTGAGGCCCAGGACAAGGGACTGTTGAGGGATGAAATAGTGCCGGCGCCCGTGCCACAAAAAAAGGGGGGTCCCGTCATGGTGGCCATAGATGAAGGTCCCCGCCGGGACACCTCCATCGACGCCCTGAGGAAACTGCCACCCATTTTCGACCCTGAGAACACCGTAACGGCGGGTAACGCGCCGGGCGTCAACGATGGGGCCGGGGCCCTGGTGGTGTCCTCCGGGGAGATGGCGGCGAATCTGGGCGTGCGGCCCATGGCCACCATACTGGGACACGCCGCAGTCTCAAGGGAGGCCCGGTATATAGCCACCGTGCCCGGACTTTCCATCAACAGGTTGCTATCGAAAATGAACATGAGGGTAAATCAAATCGACCTTTTCGAAATAAACGAGGCCTTTGCCGCAGTGTCTCTGGTCAGCGCCAAAATAGCAGGCATAGATCATGACAGGATCAATGTCAACGGAGGGGCGGTGGCCTTCGGACACCCCATCGGGGCCAGCGGGGCAAGGATACTGATGACACTGATATACCAGTTGCGCCGGCGGGGCGGCGGATTGGGCATTGCCGCCATATGCAGCGGGGCGGCCCAGGGGGACGCCCTGATGGTAAAAGTGGAATAATCCTGAAATAATTTATAAGGAGAGATGCAAAATGCCTGTTCACCTTACAGAAGAGCATAAAATGATGCAGGACACGGTCCGCCGGCTGGCGCAGAACGAAATAGCGCCCAGGGCTGCGCATTACGATAAAACCCATGAATTTCCGTGGGAAAATATTAAAAAAATGTCGGAACTGGGCCTTATGGGCGTGCCCATCCCCGAAGAGTGGGGCGGCGCCGGCTGCGATTTCCTCTCGTACATCATCACCATAGAGGAGATTTCCAGGGCCTGCGCCTCCACGGGGGTAATTCTGGCGGTTCACACCTCGGTGGGAACCATGCCCATTTTACTTTTCGGAACCGGGGAACAGAAGAAAAAATACGTGCCCCAAATGGCCTCCGGCAAAATAATCGGTGCCTTCGCCCTCACCGAATCAGGAGCCGGTTCCGATCCGGCCAGCCTATCCACCACCGCCAGACTGGAAGGCGACCATTATATAGTGAACGGCAGCAAAATTTTTATTACCAACGGCGGGACCGCCGGCGTATATATAACCTTTGTCCGCACCGAACCCGGAACCAAGGGTTACCGGGGTATTACCTGCCTTGTGGTGGAGAGTGGCACGCCGGGGTTCCGTATCGGAAAAACAGAAGAAAAAATGGGACTGAACGCCTCCTCCACCACCGAGCTTGTTTTTGAAAACGCCATGGTGCCCAGGGAGAACCTGCTGGGCGTGGAGGGCGACGGCTTTAAGGTGGCCATGGCCCTGCTGGACGGAGGCAGAATAGGTATCGGCGCCCAGGGACTGGGTATAGCCCAGGGGGCCTTCGACGTGGCTCTGGAATACTCCCGGCAGAGGGTGCAATTCGGCAGGCCCATCATTGAACACCAGGCCGTGGGCTTTATGCTGGCTGACATGGCCACCCGCATAGACGCCGCCAGACTGTTGGTGTACCGGGCGGCAATGCTGAAAGACATGGGCCTTCCCCACTCCAAGGAGGCCGCCATGGCCAAGATGTTTGCCACCGACGCGGCCATGGAGGTCACCACCAATGCCGTGCAGATCATGGGCGGATATGGATACTGCAAGGAGTACCCGGTGGAAAGAATGATGAGGGACGCCAAAATAACCCAGATTTACGAGGGGACCAACCAGATCCAGCGCATGGTCATTGCAAAAAAACTGATGAGGGAATCATGACCGGTCACTCCGGGAAGGAGGCTTTGCGTGGAAAGTACGAGAAGGGGATGCCTGCAGGTATACACCGGCAACGGCAAGGGCAAAACCACCGCCGCCCTTGGCTTGGCCATGAGGGCCACCGGCCACGGGCAAAAGGTAATCATGATCATGTTTATGAAGGGATGTAAAAATTACGGGGAAATCGAAACCGCGGCCAGATGCATGCCCGGCCTGGACATTGAGCAGTTCGGGCTGGAGACCTTC
Source organism: Peptococcaceae bacterium (assembly GCA_037444185.1). Classification (GTDB taxonomy): domain Bacteria; phylum Bacillota; class Desulfotomaculia; order Desulfotomaculales; family Desulfocucumaceae; genus JAILZP01. The sequence goes on from JBBIMW010000019.1 coordinate 15,660, forward strand.
GTAAGCAAGGAAAATCCCACCCGGGAAGACATCCAAAAAGCCCAGGAGGGAATCGCCCGGGCCATGCAGGTGGTCTCCGGGGGCGGCTACGATGTGATCATACTGGACGAAATCAATGTTGCACTGGACTATAACCTGATCACACTGGAGCAGGTGATGAAACTTATTGAGAGCAGGCCTCCCCACGTAGAATTGGTGTTCACCGGAAGGTACGCCCACGAAAAAGTAATCGGGGCGGCGGATCTGGTTAGCGTGGTAGACCTGGTCAAGCACCCGTTTTACCACGGTGTGGAAGCCCGCCGGGGGATAGAGTATTAAGGACTTCATTATTATTTTTGAGTCGGGAAAGGAGAGTGTCTTTGTGTGCAATAGTGCGGACGACATTCGCAAGGCCAAAGGAGAATGGATCCAGTCCAGAGAAAAAATGCGGGACCGGGACTTTGTGTTTGAAACCGTGTCCTCCCTTCCGGTAAACGATTTATACACGCCGGAGGACATTGAAAATCTGGATTATATTAAGGACCTGGGCATGCCCGGCCAGTACCCCTACACCCGGGGGGTCCAGGGCAACATGTACCGGGGCAGGCTTTGGACCATGCGGCAGTTTGCCGGCTTCGCCACAGCCAAGGAATCCAATGAAAGGTACAAGTATCTGCTGACCAAGGGGCAGACCGGTTTAAGCGTGGCCTTTGATATGCCCACCATTATGGGCTACGACAGCGACCATCCCAGGGCCTTTGGCGAAGTGGGCCGCGTGGGGGTGGCCATCGACTCCCTGCAGGACATGGAAACCCTCTTTGACGGCATACCCCTGGATAAAGTGAGCACCTCAATGACCATCAACGCTCCGGCTTCCATACTCTGGTGCATGTATATCGCCGCCGGGGAAAAGCAGGGTGTGCCGTTGGAAAAGCTGACCGGCACCATCCAGAACGATATACTGAAGGAGTATATCGCCCAAAAATCATGGATATTCCCTCCACTGCCCTCAATGCGCCTGATCACCGACATATTCGCCTATGCCTCCAGACACGTTCCCAAATGGAACACCGTCAGCATCAGCGGCTACCACATCAGGGAGGCCGGGTCCACCGCCGTCCAGGAGCTGACCTTTACCCTGGCCGACGGATTCGCTTACGTGGAAGCGGGCATCGCCGCCGGGCTGAATGTGGACGACTTCGCCCCCAGACTTTCCTTCTTTTTTAACGCCCACATCGACTTCTTTGAAGAAATCGCCAAATACAGGGCCGCCAGAAGAATCTGGGCCAAACGCATGAAGGAAAAATACGGAGCAAAGGACCCCCGGTCCCGGATGCTGCGCTTTCATACCCAGACCGCCGGCTGCAGCCTCACCGCCCAGCAGCCCGAAAACAATATTGTGCGCACTGCCTACGAGGCCCTGGCGGCGGTACTGGGAGGCACCCAGTCTCTGCACACCAACTCCATGGACGAAGTGTTGGCCCTGCCCACCGAGAAATCCGTCCAGATTGCCCTGCGCACTCAGCAGATACTGGCCTACGAGACCGGTGTGCCCAATGTCATCGACCCCCTGGCCGGATCTTATTTCGTGGAGGCCCTCACCAACAAAATGGAAGAGGAGGCCGAGAAATATTTCGCGGAAATTGAAAGGCGCGGCGGTGTGCTGGCGGCCATAGACCAGAATTTCTTCCAACAGGAAATCGCGGATGCCGCCTACCATTTCCAAAGGACGGTGGACAGTAAAAAGCGCATTATGGTGGGTGTCAACGAATTTGTCAATGAGGATGAAAAGCAGGACATTGAAATACTAAAAATCGACCCCCAAGTGGAAAAGGACCAGGTGGCCAGGGTGCAGAAACTGCGCAGCGAAAGGGACAACATCAGGGTCCGGGAGAACATGGACGCATTGAGGAAAGCGGCCCAAGGCACGGAAAACGTGATCCCTTATATTCTCGGCTGCGTCAGGGCGTACGCCACCGAAGGCGAAATCGTCCAGCTGTTCCGGGAAGTATTCGGAGAATACAGGGAGAAGCCAATTTTCTAAGAATATTGCAGCGAGGTGGTATTCATGGCCAGAAAAATAAGGGTATTGGTGGCAAAACCGGGTCTTGACGGGCACGACAGGGGCGCCAGGGTAATCGCCAGGGGTCTCCGGGACGCCGGTATGGAGGTTGTATACACCGGGCTACACCAGACACCGGAACAGATAGTTGAGGCCGCCATCCAGGAGGATGTGGATGTGGTGGGGCTGAGTATACTTTCCGGCGCCCACCTGACATTATTCCCCAGGGTTTATGATCTATTAAGAGAAAACAACGCTGAAGACATTATGATAATCGGTGGCGGCACGGTGCCCGACGACGACATCGTCACCCTGAAAGCCAACGGCTGGGCAAAGGAGATATTCACCCCCGGCGCCACCCTGGACAGCATAGTGGAATGGATTAACACCAACGTAAAGATAAACTAGAAGAGTGATGCAAAACCCGTTTGCGCGACATCAAGCGGGCATGGCCGGATACGGCCGGAGGCTCTGCAAGGCCCGGCAAGGGCTTGACCATATTTCAACAGCCGCAACCCGTCTTTCCGCCCGGCAGGGTTATGTTCTTCCGCACAATTTCATCCAGCGCCGCCAGGGAGCTTTCCACTTCCCTGGCGGTGTTGAAATAAGAAAAACTGAATCTCACCAGCTTGCTTTCAAAAGTGCCCAGGGTGCGGTGGGCGTCCGGGGCACAATGCAGGCCCGCCCGGCAGGCCACATTGTAATTGGTGTCCAGAATGCCCCCTATCTCCGCCGAATCCCTTCCCTCAACCAGGAAAGACACCACCGGAGCCCTTTCTTCTTTTCCGCCGGGACCGTAAACAACAATGCCCCGTATTTTTTGCACCCCTTCAAGAAACAACTCCATCAGGCCAAGTTCATGATCCCTTATTGATTTCATCCCCTCACCGGAAATGAAATCAATTCCGGCTTCCAGCCCGGCAATGCCAGCGGTGTTCAGCGTGCCCGCCTCGTACCTTTCCGGTGGCGCGCCGGGCATATCAGGTAGCTCAGATTTATTCCCGGTGCCCCCCTCCTTTAATGGTTCAAGCTCTATCCCTTCATTCAGATATAGCCCCCCGGTGCCCGTGGGGCCCAGCAGGCTTTTGTGCCCGGGAAAGGCCAGAAGACCTATATTCATTTCCCTCACGTCTATATCCAGCACCCCGGCGCTCTGGGCGGCGTCCACCAAAAATACCACGCCGGCCTCCCCCGCCACCCGGCCTATCTCCTTCAGCGGCATTACAGTGCCGGTGACATTGGAGGCGTGGGTTATTGCAATCAGCCTGGTATCCGGCCTCAGGGCCCTTTTGACATCAGCGGGATCAATCCTGCCCTTTTCGTCGCACTTCACCCTGGTGACCCGTACACCTTCTTTCTCAAGCCGGTTGATGGGCCGGCTCACTGAGTTGTGCTCCATGGAACTGGTAACGACATGGCCGCCCTTCGCCATTATGCCTTTTATGGCCAGATTCAGCGCCTCGGTGGCGTTGGCGGTGAAAACAATCCGCTCATGGTTTTTTTCCCCGGTGTTAAACAGCCCGGCCAGCTTCCTCCTGGTACGTTCCACCATTTCCCCGGCCATAACCGACATTTTGTGACCGGCCCGGCCGGGATTGGCGCCAAATTCCCGGATACAGCGGCATATTGCTTCCGGCACCCCCGGCGGCTTTGGCCAGGAGGTGGCGGCGTTGTCGAAATAGATCATTTTTCCCGCCCCCATACTTTGTTTACTATATTATGTTTCCATTTTATTCTCAAAAAAATAAAACGGCCCCCATGGGGAGCCTAAATAAGATACTGTGACTTCTTACAATAAACCCGCGTCGGCGCCGGATGGGACTTACTTCTCGGCTTCAGCGGCGGCCTTGGCTTTCTTGATTACCTCCTCGGACAGCCTGCCCGGAACCTCCTCGTACCCCAGGAACTCCATTTTGAAGGAACCGCGTCCCTGGGTCATGGATTTAAGGTCGATGGCATATCTGTACATCTCGGCCAGGGGCACCTGGGCCTTGACCCTGGTGCGCTTTCCTCCGGGCTCCATACCCAGTATGCGGCCCCTTTTGGTGTTAAAATCACTTATGATGTCGCCCATGAAGTGTTCCGGAACAATTACCTCCACGCTCATTATGGGCTCCAGAAGCACCGGCCTGGCCTGCTGGGCCCCTTTTTTGAACGCCAGGGAGGCCGCTATCTTAAAGGCCAGCTCCGAAGAGTCCACCGGGTGGTACGAGCCGTCCACCAGCACCGCCTTTACTCCGGTAACCGGATAACCGGCCAGCACACCGTCCGCCATGGCTTCCCGGACGCCCTTTTCAACAGCCGGGAAGTAGTTTTTGGGGACGGCCCCGCCGAATACTTCCTCGTCAAATAGGAGATCCCCATCCATTAGAGGCTCCATCCTCAACCACACATGGCCGTACTGTCCGTGGCCACCGGTCTGTTTCTTGTGTTTGCCCTCGACCTTGACCTCGGATCTGATGGTTTCGCGGTAGGGTACCTTCGGGGGCTCGGTGATGATGTCAACACCGAAACGGCGTTTGAGACGCTCCATAATAATGTCCAGGTGCATTTCGCCCATGCCGGTAATCAGTGTCTGCTTAGTCTCGACATTCTTATCCACCCTTACGGTCTTGTCCTCCTCCAGCAATTTGCCCAAGGCGCTGCTCAACTTGTCCTCGTCACCTTTGCTCTTGGGTATGATGGCCACCGAAAGGGTGGGCTCGGGAAAATCGATCCCTTCAAGGACCACAGGGTTGTCTTTTTCACATAGGGTGTTGCCGGTGTCAGTATCCTGGAGTTTCACCAACACCGCCAGATCTCCGGCTACAACCTCCTGGGCCTGGGCCGTGGTCTTGCCCCGGGTGAAAAGTATCTGGCCTATTTTCTCCGTTTTCTCTTTCCTGGAGTTGTAAATCACCATATCTCCCCTGAGCTTGCCGGTGTATAAACGGATAAAATTCATTTTGCCCACATAAGGGTCCGCCAATGTTTTGAACACCAGTGCGGAGAAACTCCTGCCCTCTTCAATTCCGGGAGCCGGCAGGTAGTTTGCCATAAAATCCATAAAATTGACAATCGCCATATTCCTGGTGGCTGAACCGCAGAGCACCGGCACCACCTTGCCGGCTTTAACACCGGCGGCCAGGCCCGCCTTTATTTCATCGGAAGTGAGCTCCTCGCCCTCCAGGTACTTCATCATCAGTTCGTCATCGCCTTCAACGGCGGCCTCCACAAGTTTTTCCCTGTTCTCGGCAATGGCGTCCGCCAGGTCCTGGGGAACCGGAACTTCCTGGGGCTTGCCGTCCTTAAAAGTATATGCCTTCTGTTCCAGCAGGTCCACCACACCGGTAAAATCAAGGGCCTGACCCATAGGTAGCTGTACCGGCGCAAAATTGGCGGTAAATTTTCCCCTGAGCCCGTCCAGCACTTTATAAAAGTTTGCGTTCTCGCGGTCCATTTTATTGATGAACACAGTCCTCGGCAAATTCTTGTCCTCAACGAAATCCCAAATTATCTCTGTCTGCACCTCCACGCCGTCAACGGCGGAAACCACAAAAACGGCGCTGTCGGACACCCGCAAAGCGCCCTTCACTTCCCCGATAAAATCTGAATAGCCCGGGGTGTCCAGTAGGTTCAGCTTGCAGTTTTTCCATTCACACGGTATCAGGCTGGTGTGAATGGTTATCTGGCGATTTATTTCCTCGGGATGGTAATCGGCGGTGGTGGTGCCGTCCTCCACCCGGCCCAACCTGCTGACCGCCCCGGTATTGAACAGAACGGCTTCAACCAGCGAGGTCTTTCCCGCACCTCCGTGTGCCACCACTCCGATATTACGGATCTTATCGCTCGGATAACTCTTCAAATTCTTTGCCTCCCTTGCAAATAATGTTGCCTGAGTAAAGTATTTCTATTCCCAAAAGCGGCTAAACACAACAAATTCGCCTCTTCATTCAATTTTCCGCACATTAAAAAACCAGCCCCCCAAAGAGCCGATCCACCGTGATAATGAAACGGAAAAAACTGGCTGACAGCACTTCACCAACCTTTTAATTATTCCACACAGAAAACTAAAATCCTTTTTTAAAAACCGAAAGAATGTTGCAAAACCCGTTTGTGCGATATATAACATAATTTTAGCAAATGATTCCAGTAAACTTTTCATTAACGCCGACCGCCGGACATACAATTCAAAAGAGGTGAGAACATGTCCACCCGGTCCCTGCTACTGGGCGCCTCCATTCTGCTGGCGGCCAGTATATTCAATAGAGGCGTCGGCTTCATCTACCAGATCATGATGATGAGGCTAATCAAGCCCGAGGGCGTCGGCCTGTTCAATATGGTTTTCCCTGTCTATATCATGGTGCTGGTGCTGGCCACCCTGGGCATACCGGTGGCCGTCTCCAAACTGGTGGCCGGGGAGGCGGCCAGGAACAACCTGCCCGGCGCCTACAGGATATTCAAAATATCCCTGGCGGTAATTGCATCAAGCAGTATTATACTGACCGGAATCCTCTTTGCCGTGGCGCCTTTGCTGGTCCGGCACATATTTCCCAATCCGGACGTGTACATGTGTTTTGTCAGCTTAATCCCGGCCATATTCTTCGCTTCGGTTTGCTCCGCCTTCAGAGGCTTTTTTCAGGGGCTGCAGAGGATGGCCCCCACCGCCATAACCCAGGCGGCGGAACAACTGGTCAGGGTGGGGGCCGGCCTGGCTATAGCCTGGGCACTGCTGCCCAATGGAGTGCACTTTGCGGCCGTGGGAATCTCCCTGGGGGTGGTGTGCGGGGAAATGGTGGGCTTAATCATTATGGTTTACATATATTTGACCAGACGGCCCCGTATTCCATCCCGCACATCTTCCCAGGCCGCCGTCGACAGGCCCCTGGGGATAATTTTCAGCCTTGGCGTGCCGGTAACCCTCACCCGTTTCATATCCACCGCCCTGATGTCACTGGACGCTCTGATTATACCACGCAGGCTGCTGCTGTCCGGCATGTCCCTGGGCGACGCCACCGCCACTTACGGCCAGTTCGTAGGCATAGCGGAGGCCCTGCTGTTCACCCCGGGGGTGGTCACCATCGCCCTGGCCACGGCACTGATTCCTGCGGTAAGCGACGCCCTGGCCCAGGAGAACCCCTCACTGGTCAACAGCCGGATTCAGGAGGCCCTTCGCATTACAGTGCTGGTGGGCGCCCCGGTGGCGGCGGTGTTCCTCGTGCTGCCCCGGGATCTCTGCCAGGCGCTTTTCGGCTACGGGTCGGCCGGTGACGCTCTGTTTGTAATGGCCTTATGCGGCCCGTTCCTCTATCTTCAGCAAACCACCACCGGAATACTGCAGGGACTGGGAAGGGCCGAAATACCTTTTAAAAATCTATTGAAAGCGTCGGTGGTAAAGTTGTTGGGCATTTACTTCCTCACCCCGGTTCCGGGCTTCGGCATACTGGGCACCGCCCTGTCCCTGGGCATGACGTATATAATAATGTCAATGATGAACTACAGGGATCTGAAAAAAATCACCGGCCTAAAAGTGGACCGGTCCATGTGCGTTTACAGGCCGGTTCTGGCATCGGCAGCAATGGCAGTGTCCATTATTCAAGTGAAGGGTCTTGTGGCGCCCCTCGGCCTGCCGGAGCTTTTCAGCCTGTCCCTGAAGCTTTTCGCCGGCGCCTTCGTGTATATTTGGATCCTTTATATACTGGGCGGGATCACCTCCGGAGATATAAGGAGGGTGAGGCATCTGTTCAAAAGATAGGCACTCCATCCGGCCATGCCTGTTCGATGCCGTGCAAACGGGTTTTAAAACTTCCATCCTTTGATCCGTTCCAGATCGTTGTGGTTGGTCAGGTCTATCTGAACCGGGGTGACCGTTATATATCCACGGGAACTGGCGCCCACATCCGTGTCCGGGCAGTTGCCCTCAAGATCGCACACTTCCCCGGCCATCCAATAATACTCCCTGCCCCGGGGATCGGTGCGCCTGTCGAAAATATTTATGTATTTCATACTGCCCAGCCGTACCGTCTTAACGCCGGCGGGCCGGCCCGGAGGCACATTGACGTTGAGCAGCGTACCCTGCGGCATCCCTTCCCTCTTCACCGTCAGGACCAGTCCGGCCGTGAAATCCGCAGCTGCTGTAAAATCGTGGTCCCGGTAACTGGTAAGAGAAACGGCCACGGCGGAAAATCCGCAAATCACGGCTTCCACCGCCGCCGACACCGTACCTGAATAAAGCACGTCTGTGCCCAGGTTGGCGCCCTGGTTTATGCCGGAAACCACCAGGTCCGGCGGGTCATCCAGCAGTTCCTCCAGGGCCAGCTTTACGCAGTCCGCCGGAGTGCCGTCCACCGACCAGCCTCTGGATTTGGGCGACGAATAATTCAGTGCCCTTGCCCTGATGGGCCTGTGCATGGTTATGCCGTGCCCTATGGCGCTTCTTTCCCGGTCCGGCGCCACCACGTATATTTTTTTTATTTCTTCCACTTTCTCCAGTCGTTCCCTCAAGGCGACTATCCCGTCGGCGAAAATGCCGTCGTCATTGCTTATCAGTATACGCATCGGACCACCAAAATCAATAGCTTTTTATACCTCATATATAGTTATGGTCATCATACCGCTCCCGTGCTGTCTGGTCAGCCCGAACACCAGCTTCCGCTCCTTCAGGCTCTTATTCAAAAAATCCACCACCCGGTACATTTCGCTGTATGGCGGAAAAGATTTGGTGGCTATCAACTCCAGCTTGCCCGGGGTGACTTTTTCCCGGTCCTCCTTCATTCAGTTCACTCCTTTAACCCTTGATCAAGGCGAGGGCCTCGGCCCTGGTGGCCTCATTTTTCTGGAAAAACCCTCTGACCGCCGAGGTGATTGTCTTTGAACCGGGCTTTCGCACCCCCCTCAAAGTCATGCACATGTGTTCCGCTTCCAGCACCACCAGCACTCCGTGCGGGGACAGATTTCTCATGATGGCGTCGGCAATTTGGGAGGTAAGCCTTTCCTGCAACTGAGGCCTCTTGGCGAAACCTTCCACCACCCGGGCCAGTTTTGACAGTCCGGTGACATTGCCCCGGCGGGGAATATAAGCCACATGGGCCTTGCCGAAAAAGGGCAGCAGATGGTGCTCGCACATGGAGTAAATAGGTATGTCCTTTACCACCACCATCTCCTCGTGCTCCTCGGAAAACATTTTTTGCAGGTGTTCGTGGGGATCTTCCCACAGGCCGCAGAAAATCTCCCGGTACATCCTGGCCACCCTGGCCGGGGTATCCTTCAATCCTTCCCTTTCCGGATTCTCCCCGATAGCCTCCAAAATCATCCGCACGGCTTTCTCTATTTTCTCCATATCCACCTAAACATCCACCCCTCCCGTCGAATAAAGGCGCCCCCGGATAGCTACAGTTGATTCATCATCACATGGGCCTGGGGAATCACCCTGACGTCCTTCAGAAGTTTCAGGCCCATCGCTTGCAACTCCAAGGCCCTGTCCGGAGACAGGGCGCATTTGCCCCCCACCGTAACAGGCTGTATAACCAGGGTAATTCCGTCATCCACCCCGGCCACCAAATCCAGCGCCTTTTCAAAATCCATCAAGGGGGTGGGATCGTCCATCACTATTTTAACAAACACCCTGGACCGGCTGGCAATGGATAAGAACTGGCGATGCCTTTCCCAAAGCGGGCCGCAGCCGGAATTGCCCGGCAACTTTATATCCATGGAAATAATATCCACGAGGTCTATAACCTGACTTAGCCTCTCGGGCAGGGAACCGTTTGTTTCGAGGTAGACCTGCATATTCAAATTCTTCAGGGCGGGCAGCATCTGTTTCAGAAAAGCGGCCTGCATAAGCGGCTCTCCCCCTGTCATGCTGGCGGAGTGATGTATTGGCAGTGGAAAATATGCCTCCAGTATGTCCATCAAGCCTTCTGCCGACAGGGGGTTGGGCATTTCGACATATTTTCTTTTGCCCGGACGCACCTCCACACTGCAGCGCCCCGTTTCTGCCAGCCGGAGAGTGTCACAGTAGCGGCAGCTTAGGTTGCATCCGCTGAATCTTATAAATATCTGCCGGCATCCCAGATACGGCCCCTCACCCTGCACAGAGGAAAAAATTTCCCGGATAAAAGCTCCCAATCAGCCGACACCCCTTACCTTGCAGCAGGCCATTCTGACGGACTCCGTTTCTTCCCTGTACAATGAACATATTCTTCCACCCAGTTCCAGTATCTCCTCCTCCTTGAAGCCGAGGTCAAAAAGCCCCGCCGCCTGTACCGGCGTCCCCCCGGAAACCACGTTCAGCGCCGCGTGTATCAATACTGACACCGGCGAGGAAGTGGCGATGGAAATGGACAGCTTTCTTCCGCCGAGGTATATGTCATCCCCCTTCCTCAACAGGTCCGGGCGTTCCAGGGCGTCTTTTATTATGGCAATCAGCAATCTCTGTCTCAATACTCCCTTTTCCAGGCTTTCCCCGAAGTGTTCCACAATAAAATGAAGCATATCGGAACCATAGATGGGAGACTTGCCCAGCAGGTCCTCCACATCCACCATCTCCGAAAAATCAACCCGGCAGGGCCCCCTGAAGCATACCATGCTGTCCCCCTGCAGGCCGAAGTTCCGGTAGGCCCAAAGGGAAGAAAGCTGATGCCCGGTATAGGTAATTATTTTTTTATGGGTGTAAATATACATTCAATCCTCATACTGTCGGATCCCAGCGCCCGGAATGGTATTTACAGGGTTGCCCTCAGCGGCCAGCCTAACCGCCCGCAGGTACCTGCGGCAGCTTTCACACCGCCCGCAAATATCATCTTGGCCGTGATAGCACGGCCACACATATTCCAGAGGGGTGCCCAGTCTTTTGCCCAGCTTCGCAATTTCCACCTTGTCCAGCATCTGGGTGTAGCTGACAACCTTGACCTTGCTCAGAGTTGAATAGTAAAACGCTTGATTCGCAGCCAGAATGAATTCCCGGCTGTTGTCCGGAAAAGTCCGCGCCTCCTCGGCGTTAAAGCCGGTTACTATTTGCCCGCAGCCCATGGATTCTGCATAGGAGGCGGCAATATTGATAAAAACCCCGTTCCGGTTGGGCACCCACACCCGCCTGGCGGCCCAGTCCATTTCTTCTCTCCGGCTTAATTGCTCCTCTTCAAGCTCCGGCACTGCAGCTTCCCGGTTCACCAGGGAAGTGGAGGTGACATCCCTTAAAAAGGGGAGTGAGACAATGCTATGTTTCAGTCCGTAATATCCCGCCATTTTGGCCGCCCCATTTATTTCCCTGGGGCCCGCCCGCTGTCCGTAGTCAAATGTAAGGCAAAGCCGCACTTCCCCCTCCCTCAGCGCCTGGCTAAGGGAAACCGCCGAGTCCAGGCCGCCGGAGAGAAGAACCACGCTTTTCATGTTGCCTGCTCCCCCCGGTAAAACGCCGACGCCTCCGGTGATTCCCACACCCTGACCCCAAGGGGCGCCACGCCTGGCGCCATCCTGGACAATTCCTCCCCGATTCTGCTGAAAATCAAAAAGGCCAGATTCTCTGCGGTGGGGTTGTTTTCACCACCGGGCCCGAAGCATTCAAGTTCATTAAGATAGGTGTGGTCCAATTGACGGATTATCCCATCCACCATCTCTTTAAGTGCTTTAAAATCCAACAGCATGCCGCAGCCGTCAAGACGCCGTCCCCCCACAGTAACCTCCACAGTCCATGTGTGACCGTGCAGGGCCGAGCACTGCCCTATATATCCCTCAAGCCTGTGGGCAGCGGAAAATCTTCTCTTTACCGTTATTTCAAACAATGTCTGCCGCCTCCGTCACCTTCTTCAACATCCGGCCACCCGGTACCCGGCCCGGACAATTGCGGCGGCGATCCTTTCCCGGTCAATTTCACCAGGATCGTACTCCACCCGCACCAATCCTTCCGACAGTTCGACGGACACACCGGATACCCCCGGCAGGCCTTTAACGGCCTTCTCAACCGCCACTTTGCAGTGGTTGCAGGACATTCCCCCCACTTTGAACTTTTCTTCGGCAATGGCCATAATCTACACCCTCCGGGAAATAATTTCTCAAGCTCATGTGTGCCCATTAAATAGGTTATAAATATTAAGAGATAGTATACAACATTTTTTTTAACGGAGGAATATTCTCATGCCAAAAAAGAGCAAGCACACAAACCGCAAAAAAGCCGCAACCTTCGTTCACGGAAACACCTTTGTGGAAGAGCACACGGGCTCTGCAGTCCAAATCAATGTTGATGGCCGGCATACTTCCGGCCACAGGGCCGACCAGGCTGAAAGGAAAACTAAAGTATAGCGCAGGGACCGGTGGAACACTTGCCGCAAACATCGCACAATTCCAAATCCGGATACAGCCTGTCACCTTCAAGCAACACCCGGTAACAGGCGGCTTTGTCAAGCCCTGCTTCACCGAGGGCCCCGGCGGGGCAAGCCTTAAAACAATAGCGGCAATTCCCGGGGCAAGGGTGGAAAGGTTCCGCCCCTGTCCCGGCGCCGGACTCCACCCCCGGATCCCAGTCGGTGACCAAAGACCCTATCCTTCCGGCGCAGCCCCTTAGGGTAATCAGCTACCTGTTCCTGCCGAACCTGCCCAGGCCGCAAGCGAAGGCCAAATGTTTGTGAGACCAGTAGGAGACCAGCAGATCCGGATCGAAGCCATTCTGTCTCTTGACAAAATATGGAATGCGGCATAATCTGATCAAAGCCAGGATTTGAGCTTCTTGACATCGGTGATGACAACTTGTTTTTTATCCACCTTGACGGCCTTCTGTTTGCGCATATCGCTCAAAATCCTGTTCACTGTCTCCCTGGAAGTGCCGATCATACTGGCCAGATCCTGGTTGGTCAGGGACATGTCTATGGCCAGCCCCCCTTCGCAGGGAATTCCCTGTTCGTGGGCAAGGAACAGGAGTGTGCTGGCCATTCGCCTTGCCGTATCCATCAGTGCCAGTTCGTTAATTTGTTTTTGCGCCATACGCAGGCGCCCGGACATTATTTTCAACATCCCCAGGGCTATGCCGGGATTTTCCAGGGTAATCCTCTCCATGTCCCTATTCCTGATCAGTCCCACCCTGGAGTCCTCCACCGCCTCCGCAGTGGCTGGATAGGGTCCGCCGTCGAACAGCACCACCTCGGCAAACATCTCCCCCGGGTGAATAAAGTGCAGTATCTGCTCCCGGCCGTCCTCGGACTGCTTTGAAATTTTTACCCGCCCTTCTTTCAGAAAAAAAACCGCTTCGCCCGGCTCCCCCTCCACCAATATAATCCTGCCCTTGCGATAAATCCTTTCCATAATCAGTCCGTCGACCTCGGCCAGCTGGTCATCGTCCAGGAACTTAAAGAGGAAAATTTTTCTAAGATAAGCAAGGTAATCTGACAGCTCGAACACCTGCCTTCTATCTATTAACATGAATGCACTCTCAACCGGAAGCCCGCCCCTAGGCTCCCGGCAATTTCCCTGCACTTTTCGACATCCACCCCGGGCCACTGTACCACCGACAGAGTAATATCCGGAATCACCCCTGCGCAGCTTTTAACAAAATCCACCACCGCCCGGTACGTTCCCTGTCCAAAGCACGGCCGGCATATTTCCTGGTACTTTTCACTGTTATGCGCATTGAGGCTGATACTGATCCTGTCCACCAGGCCCTTCAGCTTCATTGCGCTGCCCGGCCCGTGAATGAGGTCGGCATGGCCGTTGGTGTTGATCCTGATTATTTTACCCCATGCCAGCTTTATATGTTCCGCCACTTCCCGCACCAGATCCATCCGGATGGTCGGCTCGCCGTAACCGCAGAATACAATCTCACTGTATGGGCGCAAATCCTTCAGGGAATCCGTTACCTCCCGGAGGCTGGGTTCCTTATTAATAATACCACAAACCTTTTTCCGGCTGTCCAGAAAAAATGCCCCGCCGAACAATCATAAACAGAATGGTTTGGAATAGATTTATGGTATAAAGTTCCTGGAGGTGTATATTATGGCTATCAAGCGCACCAACCCGGCCGCCGGCCCCGCCCTGGATTTTGCCGGAATTCTCAGGGGGACCGCCGTAGCCTTGGCCATTTCCCTGTCAGGGTCAATTTTGATTGGAATAACATACCATTTTACCGGCATCATGGAGTCAAGCCTTTCCATTGTCTCTTCCGTCCTTCTGTTAATTGGAGTCTTTTCGGGAGGTTTTACCGCTTCCAGGCGTACTGGAACAAAGGGGCTTTTCCATGGCCTGGGTGTGGGCATGCTGATTTTTATTTTTATCTGGATTCTGATGAGCGTCTTCCTGCCAACAGGAGTTTTATTCCTCCCCCTCCTTCAAAAGCTGTCAATCTGCCTCGTGGGTGGGGCCCTGGGCGGCATTGCCGGCATTATTCTCTAAGAGAGTGTTGCAAAACCCATTGTGCCCCATGAACAAATTCGCCCTTAGGGCGACTGGAATCCAGAATCCAGGAGTCAGAATCCAGAATAAGCTGAAAAAAGTATCGCTTTTCTTGTTCGCCAGGGGCTGCCGCCCCTTCGACGGACGCTGCGCGTCCTGGGCACCCCGCAATCGTAAGGGGGCGCACCCCCTTACAAACCCCCATGTATAGAAAACTTGTCCACAAGTAATAATGCAAGCATAGTTTCCTATACATCAAAAAAGCCGCCCAGCAGGCGGCAAACCACGAAAATCAGGGACAGGCACGACCGACCTGTCCCTTTGGTTATTTCCACACCTTCAGCAAAAGGCTCCTGACAAAGGACGGAATCCTTACGAAATATACTCGCAAGTTGCCATCACCCCTTACGGACATCTTCAGGGCCGGCCGGTCCCGCCGGGCTCCGGTGCCTTGTGGTATATAATATTCGGTCCGGGGTGAAAGTGTGACAGATTTGTTCGGTAGATGGATTTTTTCAATGGACTTTTTCAGCAGCCTCCTAGAATTTTGGCAGCCTTACACTGCTAATCATCAGTCCCGATAAAACCACCACCAGCACGGCGGTCACCGCCACGTGGGCATTGCCGCCCACAAGAACCAACGCTGCCACCAGGGATCCGGCAACGGTGATGGGCACTCCCAAAAAATAGTCGGATACGTTCATTATATTGAACCTGGCCAGGCGCAGGGCTCCGCAGAGAACAAACAGCACCATCATCAGCACGCCGGCCGGTCCCAGGTCGTAAAGCCTCCACAGATATGCGGTAACCGCCGGGGCCACACCGAAGGACACCAAATCGGCCAGGGAGTCCAACTCCCTGCCGAAATCCGTGCTGACCCCGAGCTTTCTGGCCAGCTTGCCGTCAAACCTGTCCAATATGGCCGCAATGAGTATCAACGCCGCCCCGATGTCAAACCTGCCTTCAATGGCGTACAACAGGGCCAGCATTCCAAACACAAGATTTGCCCCGGTAAAAATATTCGGCAAAACCTCAATTCTCATCAGGCAACCTCCCGATAACCGTCTCGCCGCCTTTTACGCTTTCCCCGGGGCTGACCAGTATTTCAAAATTTTCGGGCATGTATATTTCCGTACAGCTTCCAAATTTAATCAGTCCGTACATCTGGCCCTGGTCCAGATGTCCTCCCTCCTTGGCGTAACAAACAATTCTCCTGGCGATAAAACCCGTAATCTGACATACCATTACCTTGAAGTGGCCGGTTTCGATCCCCACGTAATTCCTTTCGTTTATTTCCGAAACATGGCTTTTAAAGGCAGGCAGAAACTTGCCGGGAACATATTTGACGAACTTCACCCGGCCCGCCGCCGGCGATCTGTTGACATGCACGTTGAATATCGACAGGAATATGCTTACCTTCTTTGCCGGGCCTCCCATGAACTTGTCCTCGTGCACACAGCTCACCGACATCACCACGCCGTCGGCCGGTGACAGTACAGCCCTGCTGTCCTTGGGTACCACCCTTTTGGGATTGCGGAAAAAGTATGCGGTAAAAACGAAAAGTGTCGCCGTCAAAGCACTGGCCGGCTTATATGCATTGTAGAACAACACCGTGGCTACAGCCAGCACCACAAGGTACGACCACCCTGCGCTAGCAATGGGGAAGTTTTCCCTTGCCATAATACGCCCCCTCTATATTTTTGCCAGATATAATTTTAACATCTTTCATAGCCAATTAGAAGTACGAATTGTTGATCTACCATTATTAAATAAAATCGCGGCAAGCATGCCGCATTTTTCACCCCCGGCCCACAGCATGTCCAGTCAACACCTCCAGGCGGCGAGCCCGGGATACTTTTAAAAAGCCGCGCCCTGCATCTGAAGTTTTCCAGACAGCCTCCGAAACAATTGATGTTTTCCTTACTCCGGACTCCCCCCGACGTCTGGGACTTCCTCCCTGGAACTGGTATCCTGCTTCATTCTCTCATCCACCAGATTTTTCACCAATATGCTGACGGGCTGCAGTATCGAGGCCAGATCGGTCTGGGTCCTGGTGGCCTGATTGTTGCCGGACACGTCCGATCCTCTGTTCAGCACCATATTTACGTTGTCCACAGTCAATTGCACGCTGTTGGCCAGGGTGGAGAGTATCATGCCGAAGACCTTTACACCGTTTATCACCCTGTCCATGGTTTTTTCCGGTCCACCTTCGCCTCCGGCCAGCTTTTCATTTATATCGGCGACCCGCTCCAGACTTTTGTTGAGCATTTCAATTCTTTTTGTCATCTCGGCTTCATGGACTCTACTGTCCTCCATACGGGCAAGAATTTCTGAAAGGCGGCCCAGGAGAGCCAGTAAATTATCCGTCCTTTCTCTCTCCATGGCCTGCCGGTCGTACATTTTTTCCATTTGATCAATCAGTTTTTCTATGGAAGCGCCCAGGTTGCCGCCGCCGGCTTCGCTCATCTGAAAGATTACCTCCCCGTATACCAGGACTTAGTTATTTTTATTTTTTGTATCATATGGTTAGACCATTTAGAATGCAAAGTCGCAAAATGAATATATACATCATAAAGTAGATTATAAAAAAAACGGGAGGCGTGAAAGATTGGATAAATTACCCATTGACTTCAGTTCTCTGCCGGAACCCCTGAAGAACATGGCCCAGAATCTGGATCCCCAAATGATTGAAAAATTTATCAGCATGTATGACCCGGCCACCCTGTCATTAATGATGAATTCCATGTTCGCAATGTTTAAGGACTCGCTGCCGCCGGAACAGGCCGGGGCCCTGAAAGAATTGATGGAGAATTTTTTTAAGCTGATTCCCGAAAAAAAATAATATTAAAAAAAGGGCTGCAATTTAAGTTGCCGCCCTTTTAAATGTTTTCCCGTGGTACGCATTCCGCAGCGGGGACCGCCTTTACCACCGGTACGGAACCGGGGTCTTCCGCTTTGGGCTGCTGGGCGTCCGCTTTGGGCTGTCGGTCATCCGCCGCTTCCGTGTTCTTGCTTTCAGCGGGTGCCGGTGACGTCTGGCTTTTGCTCACCAGTGAGTTCAAAAGGGTGTTAATGGGCTTCAGCAGTGTCCCCAGGTCGACACCCCTTGCCTCTCCCGGCGAAGTATGGCCCCGGGCGGCCGTCTGGCTTTTTAGTACATTCCTCACGGTTTCCATCATTACTATCAGACTGCCGGCCACAATCTCGATTATCTGGCCGGTGGTTTTTGCCCCGCCTAAAAACCTGTTGACTGCATCAGTCATGCTTTTTAACTCCGCTGAATCGCTTCTGGAACCGGTTGCCGCCTTCTCCAGCCGGTGGTGAATGTATGCCATCCTTCTGGCCAGTATTCTTTCACGTCTTTTTTGCCGCTGCAGTCTGCCCACGGCCTCAGTCAGGCGCCCCACGGACGCCAGAGCCCGGCGGGTTTTTTCTATCTCCTCGCCCTTTTCTTTATTCAACCTGTCAATCTTCTGCACCAATCCCTCCAGCGCGTCTTCAACCCGCCCGTCGTTATTGTGCTTCACACTTGCCCACTTCCTTAAAGTGTATTCATAATTCGGGTGCTGGGCGATGAAATCACTTTTTTGCCACATCCAAGCGGTATAGTCTGAATTCCGGATTCCGCCGCCCGGAGGGCGAATTTGACTGTACTAAAGGGCTACACAAAAGGTATAGCCCTTTAGTGAAAAAGATATTTTCAGTTGCAGGCGGCGCAGCAGCAAAGTGCCAACCCCAGGAAAATCAGCGCACCAGCCGTGCACGGAGAAAGTATGCCGCACAGGGCCAGGGCCACTGCCACAAGGAAGATCACCAGGCAGATTACAAAATTGAATTTACCGGGGATAAAATGGTCCTTAAATACAGACAGGGCGTCACTCACGTGAACTGCCTCCTTTCAAATTTTTCTGAACGGTTTGTTGCGTTCTATATTTAAAATATGAAGATGTGCCAATAGTTGTTACAATTCATTTCAACACATGATCAGACTTGCCTTTTATGACCCGGTATGTAATACGGCCAAGGCTGAAGCCATAACAGGAAGATAGCGGTCTGCATTCAGCCTGGAAGACCCGGATCCGGAGGATCGCCGGGCTCTGTTCCGGGGGATCCGGCCGCCGTAGTGTGGTCTTCCACAGTGGAACCCGTTCTGGGAACGAAAAAAAGCATTGCCGGGTCAACTTTCAAGCCTTCTTCGCCGCAGTGGCACCGGTGTTCGGTCAGCGCCGGCCGCAATGTCAGCGCCGCCCTCTCGCCGAGATTGCCGGACCCCGGATAAATCATCCTGAGAGCTGTGGCCATACCATATACCTGCCCGTGCAGGTATGCCCTGTACTCCGGCATGCCGTCCCCGGCTGCTTCCAGCTCTTTCAAAACCACCACCAAAATGTCCAGCAGTTCCTTTCCCCTGTTGATGTGACCATTTGCCTCCCGCATATTTTCTCCTCCGCACTGTTTACTATCTGCCCGGCATATCCGGGTCAAGCCAGGAATTTTCTATGACATACTTTAGTATCTCCCCGGCGGCGGTGTAAGGATCGGTTTTTTTGCCGGTGACCCGGGCCAATATTTCATTTACATATCCGTTGTAATCAAGCTGGCTGTCCACCAGTTTATGCCATCTGAAATCAACAATTTCCAGGGTTTCTTTCCTGATCCGGTCCTCCCTCTTGCTGTCCATCAATCCTCTGTCCACCAGATACAACCTGTGTTTCTCAACCTGGTTCATCAATTCTCCCATCCCCGTGTCATTGAGGGTGGATACCTGCACCACCGGAGGCCGCCATTCCATAGCCTTCACCTGCAGGTCCAGCATCTGGTTTATCTCCGATGCCACTTTGTGGGCCCCGGGCAGGTCGCATTTGTTCACCACAAATACATCGGCAATCTCCATTATACCCGCCTTGATGGTTTGTATGGAATCACCGGCCCCGGGAGTCAGAACAACCATGGTGGTGTCGGCGACATTCATTATATCCAGTTCGGCCTGACCCACTCCGACGGTCTCAACCACCACCCGGTTGTAGCCGAAGGCATCCAGAACCTTCACCACATCCTTGGTGGCCCTGGCCAGGCCGCCCAGGCTTCCCCTGGTACCCATGCTGCGGATGTAAACCCCGCGGTCCACGGCGTGATCCTGCATCCTGATGCGATCGCCCAGAAGAGCCCCCCCCGTAAAGGGGCTGGTGGGATCCACCGCAATAATCCCGACGGTTTCACCTTTTTTCCTTAGATATGATGTTATACGGTCCACCAGTGAGCTCTTTCCCGCCCCGGGAGACCCGGTGATTCCGAGAACATAGCCTTTCCCGGTCAGATCAAAAAGGCCTTTGAGAATTTCGTCCCTGTGTTCGTCTTCGTTTTCTATTTTAGATATAATACGGGCCATTGCCCTGATATTTCCATTTTTGAAGTTTTCAATCAGTTCATTCACATTGTCCAGCAGAATAAACACTTCCTTTGTCATTAATATCTCCACGCAGTCTCAGCACATGGTGTGGGTACCGGTTTGCAGCGCTGCAGGGATTTTTTTAAATGTTCATTCAATTTGGCGTTTTTCACCGGGGATCTGCCGGATTATCCAGTTCAATGGCTTCAGTATCAAACTCAATGGTTTTACCCGCCCCGTCCCCCGGCTCCCTTCCAGCACCTGCCGAAAAAAAACCGGAATGCTGTTAATAACTCCGCTTGCGCAGGAAAACCAACCGTTTGGGGACTAAAGCTTTTTTCGCATTAAGCCTGCCGGTATAATAAGCTTAACAGGCTGACAACAACCTAATCTCCTCTCCCTTTCTCCGCTGTATTCGAAAAGGATACAGCCGTTTTTTTGTAAACCCGGACCCCCATGCCCATTTAATTGGCATGGGGGTCCGTATTATGGCCCGGGCTTCCCGCTCCCAGCCTTTCCAGATATTTCTCCACCGAAACCGCCGCTATGGCTCCGTCCGCCACTGCGGTCACCACTTGACGCAGCGCCTTGCTCCGTACATCGCCGGCGGCGAACAGGCCCGGGGTGGAGGACCGCATATCGTCATCGGTCTTTATATATCCCTTGCCATCAAATTCCACCAGTCCCCTGACCAAATCTGTGCTGGGGCTGTAGCCTACATAAACAAACACCCCGTCCACAGGCAAATCAAATGTCTTTCCGGACCGGACATCCTCTAAAACAATTCCTTCAACAGTCTCCGTCCCCTTTATTTCCAACGGAACACTGTGCCACACCATCTCTATCCTGTGGTTTTGCATGGCTTTTTGTTGCAAATATTTGGCAGCCCTTAGCTCTCCCCGGCGGTGCACAATTGACACCTTTTCCGCGAACCTGGTTAGAAACAGCGCCTCCTCCACGGCCGAATCACCGCCTCCGACGACAGCCAACCTCTTGCCCCGAAAAAAAGCGCCGTCACAGGTGGCGCAATAGGAAACCCCCCGGCCGTGAAATTCCTTTTCACCCTTTACCTGAAGGAATTTCGGCCTGGCCCCGGTGGCCACGATCACGGCAGCGGCCTTTATTTCACCATCATCGGTTTTAAGCTGAAAGCCCCCGTCCTTTTTAATGATCTCCTCCACCCCGGCGTAGGCGATTTTCAAACCAAAGCGCCTGGCCTGGGCTTCCATGCTGCGGGTCAGCTCCGGACCGCCGACACCGTCGGCAAACCCCGGATAGTTTTCAATAATCTCAGTGCTGGCGGCCAGCCCGCCGGGCACCGCCTGCTCATAAAGCACAGCCTTCAGGTCCGCCCTGGCTGCGTATATTCCTGCCGCGAGACCTGCGGGACCGCCGCCGATAATGGCCAGTTCCACAAACACCATCCTTCACCCCGCAAATGAGATAATATTACAGCTTTTTAACGGTAATATTAACCCATACATTTATCCCAGTCAAGACAGTATAACAAACGCCGGCGCACGCAAATCAGAAAAGCCGCCCTTCCAGACGGCTGTCAATCATATTTTACAATGCTTCCTCTTCGGTCTCCCCCAGATAGGCACTGCGAACCCTCGGGTCATTCTGGATCTCTTTGGCGTCACCGCTGAAGACTATCCTGCCGGTCTCCAGCACATACGCCCTGTGGGCGACCTGCAAGGCCATGAAAGCATTCTGCTCCACCAGCAACACCGTCGTTCCCTGCTGATTGATTCTCTTTATTATTTCGAATATCTCCTCCACCAAGACAGGAGACAGCCCCATGGATGGCTCGTCAAGGATCAAAAGGGACGGCTTGCTCATCAAGCCACGCCCTATGGCCACCATCTGCTGCTCGCCGCCGGACAGAGTGCCGGCCATCTGTTTGGCCCTTTCCCTCAACCTGGGAAATCTGTCCATGACTTCTGCCAGGCTGTCGTTTGTCTCATTTTTATCTTTTCTGGTAAATGCCCCCATTAAAAGGTTTTCCAGCACCGTCAGGTTGGGAAAAATCTGCCGCCCCTCCGGAACTTGGGATATACCCATCCGGACTATACTATGGGCAGCCACAGTGTTGATGCGCTGACCTTGGAAGATAACATCCCCCGTTCTGGCCCTCACTATTCCCGATATGCACCTCAATGCAGTGGACTTTCCGGCGCCATTGGCGCCAATCAGTGTGACAATCTCGCCCCCGCTGACGTCGAAGGAGACTCCCTGCAGCGCATGAATGGACCCGTAGAATACATTCAGGTCTTTCACTTCCAGCATTACGCCACCGTCGCCCCCTTCCCCAGATAGGCCTCCAGGACCACCGGATTGTTGCGGATTTCAGCCGGCAGACCGGTGGCGATAATCTGACCGAAGTCCATGACCACCAGCCTCTCGCACAGCCTCATGACCATGCCCATCTGGTGCTCGATCAACAAAACGGTGAGATTGTACTTCTCTTTGACATATTTTATCAGTTCCACCATCTTTACCACTTCGACGGGGTTCATCCCTGCGGCCGGCTCGTCCAGCAGCAGCAGCGCCGGCTTACCGGCCAGGGCTCTGGCCATCTCAAGCCTTCTCTGGGCGCCGTAGGGCAGGTTCATAGCCTTATCGTGGGCCCTGTCCCCAAGCCCCAGAGCGTCCAGCAACTCCATGGCCTCTTCCATGATGGCCGCTTCTTTCCTTCTAAACCGCGGTGTTCTGAAGAAGGCGTCAAAAAGTCCGTAGTCAGCCCTCGGGTGATATATGGTCATCACGTTGTCCAGAACGGTGTTCCCCTTGAACAGCCGGATATTCTGAAACGTACGGGCAATTCCTCCCTGGCAGACCATGTAGGGCGCCATACCGGTGATATCTCTGCCCAGAAAAGTGATTTTTCCGGCGCTGGGTTTATAAATACCGGAGATCATGTTGAACACCGTGGTCTTGCCCGCCCCGTTGGGACCGATAAGGCCCACTATTTCACCCTTTTCCAGTGTCATGTCAAAATCGCTGACCGCCTTCAGACCGCCGAAGGTTTTGTCCAGACTTTCAAGTGCGAGAATCGGCATTGACACCATCCTTTCTTCCCACCAGCGTTCCCAATGGCCTGGGAACCAGCAGCCCCAGCTCCCTGCCTCCAAAAATCCCCTGGGGCCTGAGAATAATGGCCACAATCAGAATCAGCGCGTAAATAACTCCCCGGAATTCTATAAAGGTCTCGCCCAGCACAAACCTCAGCCCTTCCAGAAGAAACACCCAAGCAATGGCGGTGATCACAGTTCCGGTCAAACTGCCCAACCCCCCCAGCACCACCACCAGCAAAAAATCGAAGGACTTGAGGAAATCAAAGCTGCTGGGGTGCAGAAAGGGGTACCTGTGGGCGTACATCCCTCCGGCCAAGCCCGCCAGGGAGCAACCCAGCACAAAGGCCATCACTTTTATCCGGGTGGTGTTGATACCCATGACATCCGCCGCAATTTCATCCTCCCTGACCGAGGTGCAGGCCCTTCCGTAAGTTGAAAAAACAAAATTCCGGACCAGCACAATCACCAGCACTGTGAACAAAAACACCCAGTCGAAGTTCGCCACTTGGGGAGTGCCGGACATGCCGGTGGCACCGCCCAGAATGGGAAGAAACTTTGATGAGTTGTCCATTGCCACCTTGACAATGATGCCAAAGCCAAGGGTGGCGATACCCAGGTAATCTGAACGGAGCCTCAATATGGGCAACCCTATCAACAGGGCCACAAACCCCGCCACGGCAGCGCCGAAAAAGAGAGACAGGATAAACATCGGCAACTCACCTTGGCCGATGGTTTTGTCAAGAGCCCCCGACGCGTACGCTCCCAAGCCGAAAAAGGCGGCGTGCCCCAAGGAAAACTGGCCTGTAAATCCATAAATCAGACTGAGCCCCAGGGCTCCCATGGTGGTGATCAGTGCCAGGTCAAGCACCCGCTGCCAGTACGGATTGATTACTTCGGTGGTCACCAGTGTCCTGATAATGGCGTACACGGCCACCGTGGCGGCCAGCAGCAGGATCGTTTTCTTCGATGACATTGCCTTGGTCATTTGATCACACTCCTTACACCTTATCAGGCTCGTTGCGCCCCAGGATACCGGTGGGCCGGAACATCAGCACCAGTATCAGTATGCTGAAGGCTATGGCGTCCCTGGCCTGTGAGGAAACAAAGGCCGAAGTGAGAGTTTCCACCTGGCCCATGATGATGGCGCCCAACACCGCCCCCGGGATAATGCCAATTCCTCCCAGCACCGCCGCCGTGAAAGCTTTCAGTCCCGGCATGATACCCATGAAGGGATGTATCTGTGGGTATGATATGGCGTAAAGCACCCCGCCCAGGCTGTTCAGGCTCGTCGCAGTGTTTGGGTGCTCCGGACCCAGGGCCTTCTCCCGGATCGCCAGGGCCCA
>JBBIMW010000020.1:0-39185 GCA_037444185.1 Peptococcaceae bacterium
CATGTATAGAAAACTTATCCACAAGTAATAATGCAAGCATAGTTTCCTATACATATAAAAAGGCCGCCCTTGCGGGCGGCGGAATACAGGAGTCAGAATCCAGAATTTAATGCATTCCTTAATAAGCCTTTATTTCTTGTCGAAGATGTCGCCCACCAGGTCGCCTATGGTGACATTGCCGCCCTCTCCGGCCTCATGCATCTTGGGCGCTTCGGGCGCCTTCGGTGGACGGGGTCCTCTTTCCCCGTCCACTTCCCTGATGGACAGCCTGATGCGCTTGTCTTTGGGGTCCACGCTCAGTATCTTGACGTCCACCTCCTGGCCTTCCTTCACCACTTCGTCCGGCTTCAGCACATGTCTGTCGGCCAGGTGGGAGATATGCACCAGTCCCTCCACTCCGGGCTCAAGCTGGACAAAGGCCCCGAAGGGGGCGAGCCGTACCACCGTGGACCTGACAATCCTGCCTACGGGGTATTTGTTCATCACGGTGTCCCAGGGGTTGGGAAGCACTTGCTTGAGGCCGAGGGATATTTTTTCTGTATCCCGGTCGATGCGCAGTATCATCACATCCACTTCATCGCCCACCTGGACCACTTCCTGCGGGTGATTGACCCTGTGCCAGGCCATCTCGGAAACATGCAGCAGGCCGTCCACGCCCCCGATATCAACGAAGGCGCCGAAATTGGTGAGCCGTCTGACTGTGCCCCGGACCACCTGGTTCTCGCCGAGGTTATTGAATATTTCCTCGCGATTCCTGGCATATTCTTCTTCCAGGACGGCCTTCCTGGAAAGTATAACCTTTTTCCTGGCCCGGTTCAGTTCGATTACCTTGGCGGTCACCCTCTGGTTCAAAAACTTGGAGAGATCATCAATATACCCGCGGTCCACCAGGGAGGCGGGCATAAAAGCCCGGACCCCGATATCCACCAGCAGGCCGCCCTTGACCACTTCCCTGACCGTTCCTTCTATGTGTCCGCCGCTGCCCAGGAGGTCTTCCAGGACAGCCCAGGATTTTTCCGCGTCGGCCCGCTCTTTGGAAAGTATTAATCTTCCTTCGCTGTCTTCGGATTTAATGACGAGCACATCTATTTTATCCCCCACCTTTACTATATCGTGTGGGGATGAAACATTGCAGCAAGATAGTTCGCGAAGGGGGATCACACCTTCGGACTTGGCCCCGATATCCACCAGCACTTCGTCGGGGTTGACCTGCACCACGACTCCCGTAACGGTGTCCCCGGGACGCACCGATTTTATATCCACCACGTCCCCCATGCCCCCTTCTTTTGCCGGCTCATCCACCTCTTCCCGGGCTTCGGGACGTTCAGTCTCTTCCGGCGCCGGCGTTTCCACGGCCGGATTTTCCGCCACGGTCTCCTTTTCCTGCTCAATGATCCCCTCTTCGTTACCTCTGACCACCATTTCACCCAACTCCTTCATCCGTCTTTCAACCTCCTCAATAATCCACTGCGGCGTGGAAGCCCCCGCAGTAATACCCGCCGTTGCCTTACCTATAAACCACCTGTCTTCAATTTCTCCGGCGGTTTCTACCCGGTAGGTGGCCGTCCCCTGGACGGAGCTCAGTACCGCCAGCTTAGCCGTGTTTGAGCTGTTTTTGCCGCCCACCACAACCATTACGTCCACTTTCCGGGCCAGTTCCACAGTGGATTTTTGCCTCTCCTCGGTGGCGCTGCAAATTGTATTGTGAACATCCACATCACCGCATTTTGCCCTCAGCACATTCACAACGGCCATAAAATTATCCCTGGTCTGGGTGGTTTGGGCAAGAACTCCCACCTTTTCGGGAAGTTCTTTCTCCCGGGCTTCTTCCGGGCTTCCCAAAACCATGGCTTTACCGCCTGTCCACTCAACAATGCCTGCCACTTCCGGGTGCCCGGCGTCACCCACCACCACCGCCTGAAGGCCTGCTTCGGTTATTTCAAGGGCTGTTTTTTGCGCCCTGGTTACAAATGGACAGGTGGCGTCCAGGATCTCTATGCCCCGTTTTTCGGCCTCCTTCAGCGCACCGGGGCCGGACCCGTGGGTCCTGATAATCACCTTGCCGCCGGCTCCGGCCTCGCAGAGTGTATCTATCACCTTTATTCCCAGCCGGGCCATTTCTTCAACAACCTGTCTGTTGTGAATCAGGTGTCCCAGAGAATACACCGGCCGGTCGCTTTGTTGGGCGCATTTGCCGGCCAGTTCGACGGCTCTTCTAACCCCGTAACAGAATCCCGCACCTTCGGCGACAATAACTTTCAACTATGTACCACCGCTTTGCCAATTTTTATTTACCGCTTTTTATCAAACCGGCCACCTTTTCCATAATTGTCACGCTTAATTCGGCGAGGTCGTTCCGGTTTGCCCTTTTGGTCCCGCCCCCCGTATTTCCCGGAATCGGGCCGACGGGCGCTCCGAAGATTATTTTCACTTTTCCAAAGAAGCCCCTGGATCCCAATATGGCCACCGGAACCACCGGGACACCGGCCTTGGTGGCCAGCAGGGCCGCACCCAGCTGAGGATCCAGCAGTCCTTCGGACTTGTTCCTGGTCCCTTCTGGGAATATCCCCACTATCCCTCCGGAATCAATGTATCCCAGGGCTGTGCGGATGGCCGTCCGGTCGGCCCCGCCCCTTCTTACGGGGAAGGCTCCGAGCTTGGTTACGACCGGTCCCAGCAGGGGAATGGCGAACAGCTCGGCCTTGGCCATGAAGCGCACCTGTCTTGTTTTCGGCAGGGCGCACCCCACTATGACGGGGTCCCAGTAGCTCCTGTGGTTGCTGGCCAGCACCAGTCCACCCCGGCCGGGTATGTTTTCACTTCCCAGTATTTCCATTCTGCGGACTGTCAGCAGTATAAATCTGCACACCGTCCAGGCAAAACCGTAAAACATCAGGGGCGGCCCTCCGTCACCCTTTTTATTATCAGGCCGGTAACTTCTTCGGCTGCCATGTCCGTGCAGTCGATTATCAATGCGTCATCGGCGGGCCTGAGAGGATTGACTTCCCTGTGGCTGTCCATATAATCCCTGGCCTCTATTTCTCCGGCCAGTTTTTCCAGGTCTACGCTGAATCCCTGATTTTCCAGGTCCGCTGCCCTTCTCCTGGCCCTTTCCATGGGGGATGCCTCAATGTAGAATTTGTAGTCGGCATCCGGTATTACTGCGGTGCCAATGTCCCTTCCCTCCATGACCACACCTCCGCCCGCCGCCATGGCCGCCTGGGCCTCCGACAGAACCTTCCGCACGCCGGAAACGCCGGCGACCCTGGAAACATTACGCGTCACCAGCGGGTCCCTTATTTTTTCCGAGACATCTTCTCCGTTCAGCAATATTTTAATATTTTTTCCCCTGTCCTCTATTATATCAATTTTTGCACTGATTGCCAGTTCGGTCAGCCCCCGTTGGTCATTTAGATCAGCATTTTTTTCCAGTGCCAGGAGGGTCATCGCCCTGTACATGGCGCCGGTGTCCACGTATCTGTAATTCAGCGCGGCGGCCACTTCTCTGGCGACGGTGCTTTTTCCGGCGCCGGCGGGTCCGTCTATGGCAATTGTGTATTTTCTTTGCATGGCAACTCTCCGGGACGACCGTGAAAACAGCCGCCTTTTGACTGGCAATTATTGTATTAAAAAACACGAACAAAAAGTATTTTCGACACGTCTGATTGATTTCCTTTTTTATAGCTGTTACGGACTTTTTCAACAGCCTCCTAGATAATAAAAAAAATCCGGACAGGTGGAACCTATCCGGTTGTATTATTCTATGGCAACGGATTTTAATGCGTCGAAAAAGCCGGGAAAGGATATGTTCACACATTGCGGGTCCAGAATAACTGTTTCTCCTCCGGACATAAGGCCGGCCACCGTCATGGCCATGGCTATGCGGTGATCGCCGCCGGGATCCACCACCGCTCCCGAAAGTCTGGGGGCCGGTTTGATTATAAAGCCGTCCTCCAGCCCGGTGATGTTTGCGCCGAACTTTCCAAGCCCGCTGACTACGGCGGCGATCCGGTCCGACTCTTTCACCCTCAGTTCAGATGCGTCCCTGACCACGGTTTCGCCCCCGGCAGCGGCGGCGGCCACCGCCAGCACAGGAATTTCGTCAATCATCCGGGGCACCAGGTCTCCCTCTATGACGGCACCCCGCAGCGAAGAGGATCTCACCCTGATGTCTGAAACCGGCTCGCCGTTTATTTCCCGGGTGTTCATCACCGTTAAATCGGCGCCCATTTTTTTCAGCGCCTCGATTATTCCATTCCTGGTGGGGTTTGTGCCCACCCCCGGAATGGTCAGGTCCGATTCAGGCAAAACTGCGGCGGCCACCATCAGAAAGGCCGCGGATGATATATCTCCGGGGACGTGCACCTTTCTTCCCCTCAGGGCGCATCCCCCCCGCACACCCACCCGGTTCCCCCGCACATTCACCTCAGCGCCGAAGTGTTTCAGTATTCTTTCAGTATGGTCCCTGGATTTCGAGGGTTCTTTTACCAAGGTCCAGCCCTCGGCGAAAAGCCCCGCCAGCAAAACCGCCGACTTTACCTGGGCGCTGGCCACCGGGGAGGAGTGTTCGATGGCCTTTAAACCCCCTCCCTTTATGGCCAGGGGGGCCAGGGTGCCGTCCCGGCGCCCCGTTATCCCGGCCCCCATACTGATCAGTGGTTCCGTCACCCTGCCCATGGGCCTGGAATTTAGAGAATCGTCTCCGGTTATGACGCTGAAGAAAGGCTGTCCGGAAAGTATTCCCGCCATGATCCGCATGGTGGTCCCCGAGTTCCGCGCGTCCAGCACCCTGCGGGGCTCCCGGAGGCCCCGGAGGCCCCGGCCGTTGATGGCAAGCCATCCCCGGTCCGGGCCCCGGAAGGACACCCCCATTTCTTCAAAGCATTTCATGGTGGCGAGGCAATCTTCTCCGGTCAGGAAATTCTCCACCAGGGTTTCTCCTTCGGCCAGGGAACCCAGCATCACCGCCCGGTGGGATATGGACTTGTCTCCGGGGACGGTGACGGTTCCCTGCAGCCCCCGGCAGCGGGTGATTACTTTTTTTATATCGTCGTCCCCCTTGATGAAGGATTTGGATTAGTTTCTATATTTGCCGGCCTGGATGCCGGCCCGGGCAAGCAGTGAAATCGCCCTCTCCTGTTCTTCACTGCTGGAGAAGGCCAGTCTGATGGTCCCGCCGTCCCCTTCCCGGACCCGCATTATTTCAATGTCGTAAATGTTTATGCCCTCGTTTCCAAGTACGCCGGCCATGTTAGCGATTACCCCCGGCCCGTCGGGCACTGAAACCATAATTTCCCATAGGGCGGGCAGGTAACCTTTTTTCCGGGCCGGCATCCCGGTTTTCAGTTTCCTGGCCCTTTCCAGGAGGCCGTATATCCTGCCGGCATCTCCCCTTTCAATGGCCTCCTGGAATTCATCCAGCCTTTCTCTGAAGGCAAAGAGAGCTTGCATTACGAATATCCGGTTGCTTATGAATATGTCCCGCCACATTCCTGGACTGCCGGAGGCTATCCTGGTGGTGTCCCTGAAGCCGCCGGCCGCCAGCAGAGACATTTTATCGCTGCCGGGATGGTCGAACAGTGAATTCACCAGAGTCGCCGCCATAAGATGGGGCAGATGGCTTACGGCGGCCACGGAAAGATCGTGCTCCAGCGGGTCCATGAACACGGGCCTGGCCCCGACGCCCTCCACCAGCCGGACAAGTTTTTCAAGATGGCCGGGAGGCGTGCCGTCCAGGGGTGTGATTACGTAAAAGGCGTTTTCAAATAGATACGGATCGGCGCCGCTGATGCCTTCTTTTTCCGATCCCGCCATGGGGTGGCCGCCGATGAAAACCGCACCTCCAGGAAGAATACCGGTGGCATTTTCCACTATCTCCATCTTCGTGCTGCCCACGTCGGTGATCAACGCCCCCAAAGACAGGTGGGGCGATATTTCCGACAGCACGGCCAGGGTGGAGCCCACCGGTGTGGCCACAATGACCAGGTCGCACCCGGAGAGGGCGCTGTAGTCCAGGGATACCCTGTGGGCCGCCCCGCATTCCACCGCCCGGTTCAGTGTTCCGGGGCTGCGGCCCACCCCCAACACCTCCCCGGCCAGTGACTTGCGGATTATGGACATGCCCAGGGAGCCCCCTATCAGTCCCATTCCCACTATGGCTGCTCTGTTGAAAAGGGGTTCAGTCGACATCGGGTACCGCCCTGTTCATTATCTTTCCCACCCGGCGCACATCTTCCATGAGAATTCTGAAATTCTCCGGTGTAAGGGACTGCGGGCCGTCGCAGAGCGCTTCGGCGGGATTGGGGTGCACCTCCACCAGCAGTCCGTCGGCCCCGGCGGCAATGGCCGCCCTGGCCATGGGCGGGACAAAGCGCCACTTGCCTATGGCGTGGCTGGGGTCCACAATTACCGGAAGGTGCGTCAAGTGTTTCAATATAGGCACCGCCGTAAGGTCCAACGTGTTCCTGGTATATGTTTCAAAGCTCCTGATACCCCTTTCGCAGAGTATAACCTGATGGTTGCCCCCCGAGATGATATATTCGGCCGCCATGAGCCATTCTTCGATGGTGGCCGACGGCCCCCTTTTCAAAAGCACCGGCTTTCCGGCCGCGGCCACCTCTCTCAACAGAAAGAAGTTCTGCATGTTCCTGGCGCCTATCTGCAGTATGTCGGCATATCCGGCCACCAGTGGCAGGATCCTGGCGTCCATTACCTCGGTGATTATATACAGTCCCGTGGCCTTTCTGGCTTCGGCCAGTATTTCCAGGCCCTTTTCCTCCAGACCCTGGAAAGAGTAGGGGGAAGTCCGGGGCTTGAAGGCGCCTCCCCTTAAAATGGTGGCCCCGGCCTCCTTTACCCGGAAGGCCGTTTCTATCATCTGGTCCTTGCTTTCCACGGCGCACGGGCCGGCCATGACGTGGACCGTGCCGCCGCCGATTTCTATATCGCCCACAGTCACCACCGTGTCCCGGCTTTTAAAATCCCTGCTGGCCAGTTTGTAAGGAGCCAGTATGGGCAGCACCTTCTCCACCCCGGACAGGGCTTCCAGGGCCGGGATGCCAAGCCTGGTCTCATCTCCTATGGCTCCGATGATGGTTCTCTCCACACCTTTTGAGAGGTGTATCCTAAAGCCCGATTTTTCAAGCTTTTCTATCACTTTCTGAATATCCTCCTCGCCGGCGCCGTGGCTCATCACTACTATCAAAGCCGGATCTCCCTCCGTTCAGCTTCTGAATATTTTACCCCTTTGCCAACAATTGTGCTGTGATTTGACGATTTTTTTCAAAAAAGCAAAGCACCCCTAAGGGGTGCCGTATAATCTGAATGACACAGTTATCCCCCCTGCCGTCCTGCCGTGGATTTCTTTTTGAAAGGCACCTTGAGGTTCGTTGGTCCGTCCTACGGACACTATTTTATCACAAGGCGGCTGATCCAAACAATACATTTTATGACATGGATTCAACAATCCGCTGATAATATCGCCTCCTTTATGTTCCCTGTCAGACTGCCCACCCTGCCCAGTATTTCCGGCAATACTTCACAGTTCTCCGCCGCCCTTACAATGGCGCTGCCCACCACCACGGCATCACAGTGCGGGGCCAGTCTTTTGGCGGCCTCCGGCCCGGATATGCCGAAGCCCAGGGCCAGCGGAGAGTCCGTGTGTTTTTTCAAAAGGCCGGTAAAGGACTCAATGTCGGTGTTTATTTCTTTTCTTGAGCCGGTCACGCCGATGACTGTCACGCAGTATATAAATCCGTCGTTGATGGTGGCTGTCTTTATCAGCCTTTGCCGGGTGGAAGTGGGCGCGGCCAGAGGTATCAGTGACAGGCCGGAGGCGTTTGCCTCCCGGCGCAGGGCGGCGTCCTCCTCCAGCGGCAGGTCCGGTACGATCAGTCCGTCTATTCCCGATTTCCGGGCGTTGCCGACAAAACTTCGGATCCCGGCCCTTAATACCGGATTGTAGTAAGTCATCAGCAGTACAGGCACGTCCGTGTATTCTCTCAGCCTTCCGGCGATATTGAAAACGTCGGCGGTTTTCAGTCCTCCGGACAGTGCGTGACTGTACGCCCTCTGGATCACCGGCCCGTCGGCGATGGGATCGGAAAAGGGCATGCCTATTTCTATGAAATCCGACCCGGAGTCCGCCAATTTCTTGAATATTTCCAGAGACTGCGCCGAATCCGGATAGCCGGCGGTGAAGTATGAGATCAACCCTTTTTGGCCCTGCCGCCGAAGACGGGAGAAGGCGTTTGCGATTCTGTCCCTGCCCCTTGTCACAACGCCACCCCCTCTTTTTTCGACACCGTATCCACGTCCTTGTCTCCCCGGCCGGACAGGTTGACCAGTATTATTCCGTCCCGGCCCGTTTCCGGTGCCAGGGCCGCTGCGGCGGCCAGGGCGTGGGAGCTCTCCAGGGCCGGGATGATGCCCTCGGTGCGGCACAGCAAATGGAAGGCCTGCAAGGCTTCCCGGTCTGTTACCGATATATATTTCACCCTTCCGGAATCCTTCAGGTGGCTGTGTTCCGGTCCTACGCCGGGGTAGTCCAGCCCCGCGGATATTGAATGGGCCAGCAATATCTGCCCGTCCGGATCCTGCAAAACGTAACTCAGGGAGCCGTGCAGCACCCCCGGGCAGCCCCGGCTCAAGGTGGCGGCGTGCTTTCCCGTTTCCAGCCCGCGCCCCGCCGCTTCAACGCCCACCAGGGAGACGGCGCTGTCCAGGAACGGATAAAAAATGCCCATGGCGTTGCTGCCTCCCCCCACGCATGCGATAATGCAGTCCGGCAGCCTGCCCTCACAGTCCATTATTTGCGCCTTGGCCTCCTCTCCGATTATTTTTTGAAAGTCCCTTACCATGGCCGGGTATGGATGGGGGCCGGCCACCGAACCCACCAGATAATAGGTGTTTTCCACGTTGGTCACCCAGTCCCGCATGGCTTCATTCATGGCGTCCTTGAGGGTGCGGCTTCCGGATTTCACCGGAACCACCCGGGCGCCCAGCAGTTTCATGCGGAAAACATTCAGGGACTGTCGCACAATATCCTCTTCGCCCATGTAGATGACACATTCCGTGCCGAAGAGGGCGGCGGCGGTGGCGGTGGCCACTCCGTGCTGCCCGGCCCCGGTTTCGGCAATAATCCTGTTTTTGCCCATCCTGCGGGCCAGCAGTATTTGCCCGATGGTGTTGTTTATCTTGTGCGCCCCGGTGTGATTGAGGTCTTCCCTTTTCAGGTATATTCTGGCCCCGCCGCAATGCTCTGTAAGCCTCTGCGCCGGGTACAGCGGCGAGGGCCGGCCCACGTATTTTTTAAGGCAGTGCCGGTACGCCCCCATGAATGTATCGTCGTCAAGGGCCTCCCTGTAAGCCGAGTCCAGCTCTTCCAGAGCCGGCATCAGTGTCTCGGGAACGAACCTGCCGCCGTATGCGCCGAAGTATCCCCGGCTGTCGGGCATGAAGTAGTTCAACCTTTTACCCTCCTGATAAACTCTTTTATTTTTTGAAGGTCCTTGCGGCCTTTTGTCTCCACTCCGCTGCTGACGTCCACCGCGAAGGGGCGGGCTGTGGCGATGGCTTCCAGCACGTTGTCCGGGGTGAGGCCCCCGGCCAGCACCAAGGGGCCGGGCCGGAAACCGGAAGCCAGCCTCCAGTCGAAGGGCTTGCCGGCACCGCCCCGGGACCCAGGTGTCAGGGTGTCCAGCAGGTAGGCGTCCACCCGGTATCTCCCGGCGGGCCGCAGATCCTCAGGGCCGGCCACGGGAAAGGCCTTGATTACCCTGCAGCCGAGGGAGCCGCAGAATTCCGGTGTTTCGTCGCCGTGCAGCTGGGCTGTGTCCAGCCCGGCATAATTCAGTATCTCAGTAATTTCCCGGGCCGGGGAGTTGACGAAAATCCCCACCCTGGAAACGAAGGGGGGAAGTCTGCAGGTGATTGCCCTGGCCTGATCCGGTGTTATCCTCCTTTTGCCGGGCGCAAAAACGAAGCCCAGGGCGTCGGCCCCGGCCTCCACAGCCCCCATGGCCGTTTCCAGGTCCGAGACACCGCATATTTTTACCCTGACACAACCTTTTTCCATATATAAAATTCCAAACCCCCTTACTGGCCGTAACGCAGCTCCCGGACCTTCCCGGCGATGTCCCCGGTGGCCATCAGGGCCTCCCCCACCAGGGCGGCGCTGACCCCGGCCTTTTTCAGCGCCTGCATGTCGGCGCAGGTTTTTATCCCGCTTTCGCTGACCACCACGGCCGGCCGTCCCTTTATTTTTTCACAGAGCCTGAAGGTGATGCCGATGTCGGTCTGAAAAGTTTTCAGGTCCCGGTTGTTGATGCCTATAAGGGATGCCCCGGCATCCAGGGCCTCCTCCAATTCATGCCCGTCGTGCACCTCCACCAGGGATTCCATTCCCGTGTTCAGGGCCGCCGTCATCATTTCCCGGAGCTGTTTGCCGTTCAGGGCGGCGCAAATCAAAAGCACAGCGTCCGCCCCCATGAGCCTGGACTGGTATATCTGGACCGGGTCGATGATAAAGTCCTTTCTCAATACGGGCAGGGTCACCGAATTTTTTACCCGGGTCAGGTGTTCCGGCAGTCCCCGGAAAAAGACGTAATCGGTCAGCACGGAAATGGCGTCGGCCCCGTTGCCGGCATAAATCCCTGCGATTTCAGATGGATCCGACTTTTCCCGGATTACTCCCCTGGAGGGGGAGTGGCTTTTTATTTCCGCCAGCAAGGCCACCCTGCCGGGCCTGCGAAGAGCTCCGGACATTGATTTGGCAGGCGGCATCCGGTCCAGGGCCCGCATGGTTTTTTTAATATCCATTGTGTTTTTGAGGGCGTTGACTTCAAGCCGTTTTTGTTCCAGTATTCTGTCCAGTATCACAGTGCGGCCGCCTTTCCGGACCGCCCCGCGGTGGTGTAGTCCACCAGTGCCCTCAGTTTTTCCATGGCTGCGCCGGAGTCTATGCTGGCCGCCGCCATTTCCAGCGCCCCGGGCAGTCCCGGGGCATAGCCGGCGGCCAGCACCGCCAAGGCTGCGTTCAACACCACGGCGTCCCGTCCGGGGCCCTTTTCCCCCGAAAGTATACCGTTGATTATGGAGGCGTTTTCGGCCGGGGAGCCGCCTTTCAGACTTTCCAGGCCGCACCTGGCGATGCCGAATTCAAGGGGGTCGATGCGGTAGCTGCTGATTTTTTCTTCAAATACTTCACAAACTGTGGCCGGCCCGTGGGGTGTGATCTCATCGGTGCCCCCGGCGCCGTGCAGCACGAAGGCCCTTTTGGTGCCCAGCCTGGACAGCGTCCCGGCCACCTTGGATACCAGCTCCGGGCTGTACACCCCCAGCACCTGGGCATTGGCCCCGGCGGGATTGGTCAGCGGCCCCAGTACATTGAATACCGTCCTCACCCCTATTTCCCGGCGGGGGGCGGCGGCGTGCCTCATGGCGTTGTGCAGTGACGGGGCGAATAGAAAGACGATGCCGACGCATTCCAGGCATTCCTCCAGTTCCGCCGCCGGCAGGTCTATGTTCACCCCCAGGGCCTCCAGAACATCGGCGGACCCGCAGCGGCTGGAAACCGACCTGTTGCCGTGTTTGGCCACCGGCACCCCGCAGCCTGCGGCCACCAGGGCGGCGGCGGTGGATATGTTGAAGGTGTTGGCCCCGTCGCCTCCGGTGCCGCAGGTGTCAACCAGCGTTTCCCGGGTGGTGCGCACCGCCGTGGCCCTGCTTTTCATCACCCGGGCGAAGCCCGTGATTTCATCCACCGTTTCCCCCTTCAGCCTCATGGCTATAAGAAGGGCCGCTATCTGGGCCGGGCTCGCCTCGCCGTTCATGATGACCTCCATTACCCTGCCCGCCCGGGATTCGTCCAGACCGTCCCCCGCCACCACCGCCGCGATGGCCTCCCGGATCAGTTCCCCGCCGTTCATGTTAAAGACACCTCCGGTGTCCGGCTGATTAGCCGGTTGTTGACAAGAAAGTTGATAAGTATCCTGCGGCCGTGATCGGTAAGAATAGACTCCGGGTGAAACTGGACCCCCTCCACGCTTACGCCGGTGCCGCTGTGCCTTAATCCCATTATTTCGCCGTCGCCGGTCCAGGCGCTTACCTCCAGGCACCGGGGCAGGGTCCGGCTGTCCACCACCAGGGAGTGATACCTGATGGCTTTGAACGGAGCCGGAATATCCTTGAATATTCCCTTTCCGTCGTGGTGTATAAGGGAGGTTTTACCGTGCATGACGGACTTCGCCCTTATGATATCGCCGCCGAAGGCGCTGCCTATGGCCTGGTGACCGAGACAGACCCCCAGGATGGGAATACTGCCGGCGCACCTGATAATCACCTCCTTTGAAATGCCGGCGCCGTCCGGGCTGCCGGGGCCGGGGGAAATAACCACCCCCGCCGGGCGCATTTTTTTTACGTCGCCGGGGCCCAGAGAATCGTTCCTGACCACCGTCACCTCGGCGCCGATTTCTGAAAAATATTGGGCCAGATTGTAAGTAAAGGAATCGTAATTATCAATAATCAAAAGCACTGTGGCCGTCCTCCCCGGTCAAGGATTCTATCAGCGCGCCGGCCTTGTTTTCTGTTTCACTGAATTCCCGGGCCGGATCCGAATCGTGCACTATGCCGGCCCCCGCCTGCACCGACGCCTTTCCACCGTGAAAAACTATGGTGCGTATGGCGATGGCGGTGTCCACGCCGCCGTTGAAACCCAGGTACCCCACCGCCCCCGCGTACGGTCCCCGCCGGGCTGGCTCCAGCTCTTCTATTATTTCCATGGCCCTCACCTTGGGCGCTCCGGATACCGTGCCCGCCGGGAAACAGGCCTTCAGCGCGTCCATTGCCGTACACCTGCCGGACAGCTCCCCCGTCACCGAGGAAACCAGGTGCATCACGTGAGAATATTTCTCCACCTCCATAAATTGCGGAACCTTTACAGTCCCCGGCCTGCTCACCTTGCCCACGTCATTCCTGCCCAGATCCACCAGCATTACGTGCTCCGCCCTTTCTTTTTCGTCGGACAGAAGTTCCGCGGCCAGCAATTGGTCTTCCCGGGGTCCGGAGCCCCTGGGCCTGGTGCCGGCGATGGGCCTGGTCTCCACTTGCCCGTCCTCCACCCGCAGCAGCATTTCCGGGGATGACCCGGCCAGCGCCAGACTCCCCAGGTTCAGGAAATAGAGATAGGGGGACGGGTTTTTACGCCTCAGCCTTCTGTAGACACTGAAGGGATCGCCCCGGAAGTCCGTGTCGATCCTCCTGGAAAGGACCACCTGCAGAATCTCCCCGGCCCGGATGTATTCCTTGGCCTTCTCCACCCTTTTTATGTACTGGTCCCTGGTCAGGTTCGGCGTGGCTGTTCCGGCTCCGCAGTTTGCGGGAACCGCGGGCAGCGGCGGCCGGCCCCCTTTCCGGATGGCCGAGGCTATCTCGTTGATGGTGGAGACCGCCCGGCCGTACTCCCTCATCCCGTCGTCCGCCGGCACTGTATTGACGATAATCCTCAAAGTATGCCTTAGATGGTCTATGACCACCGTCACCCCGGGGACCATCAGAATGCTGTCCGGCACCCCCGGTTTTTCCCGCCCGGAATCGGGAAGCCTTTCTATGTGCCTGACCAGGTCGTAGCCCAGGTATCCCACCAGGCCGCCGTAGAACCTGGGCAGGCCCTCCATGGCCGGGGACCGGAAGTCCTCCAGCAGGCCCTCAATCACCCTGAACGGGTTCCCGGCCCGCCGGAATCTCCCTTTTCCCGTTTCCACCACAATGGAGCTTCCGCTGCAGGTAAAGGTCAGAAGAGGGTCCGTGCCGACAAAGGAGTACCTGCCCAGCCTTTCCCCCCCCTCTACGCTTTCCAGAAGGAATGAGGGCCTCTTGCCCGCGATCCTGGCGTAAATTGTAATGGGGGTCTCGGTGTCCGAGGGGAATTCGAGGCTTACCGGTACGGATTTGTAGAACTTGCGGCGGGACATGTATTCTTTTTCGTCCGGATAATACAAAGGTTCCGTCACCTCCCTGGAAAAATGAAAGACCGGCACTCAAATGAGTACCGGCCGTTAAAATCCCATTGATTTAACAATGCCCGCCCATCTCATCTCAGCTCATACTCGTCTCAACTATTCTTTTCTCATCTCAGCTATATCAAAATATAACAGACGCCTGCCTGCCTTGTCAATGCATAAATAGTTATTGCGGCAGGAGATCCTTCCTCAATACGGTGGCTTTCCGCAAATACACATGCTTTAGCTCCTTCTGGGATTTCTCCGTGTTCACCAGCACCATCACCCTGATACATTTTCCCAGGCGGCCGGGGACGTTGATTTCGTTGCCGCACAGCATGGGCACATGGGTCCAGCCCAAAAACTCCCTGGCCGCCGTAGCTGGGAATTCCGCGTCGAGATCGTGCGTGACGGTGAAGAAGGCCGCCGCTATGTCCTCTGTGTCGATGCCGTTTTCCTTAATTATTTCACCAAGGAGCTCCTTGGTGGCCTCCAGTATTTCCCCGGCATTGTTTCGGTTTACAGTCACGGCCCCCCTTATTCCCCTTACAGCCCGCCTTTCCATTGCCATCCTCCCGTTCTGCGCATTATTTCAGTCCGAGGTCACGGCCCTGTGTCCCAGGCCGACGGCCACCTCATCCAGGTGAAGCAGGCCGACGCCGAAAAAAACGGCTACGCTGATGTGGTCCCGGTGCTTGGCGATGCCTATTTTCCCGCCTATATTAAGCCCCAGGGCCTTTTGCATGATTTGGGACATGGCCTCCCTGGTGGCCCCGGCCACGGCTCCTTCTTCGGCGTGCACTTCCCTGATTACGCCCTCCCTTTTGGCGGCCACCACCGCTCTTTCGATGATTTTGTTATAGGATGAGATGAAGTCACCGCCGTAATCAACGGCTGCGGTCTTTATCCCTTCCTTGGCGAAAAGGGCCTTGTACTCCCTTTCTTGTTCCCTGTCTTCAGACAATGCCATTTGCAGGGCCACCTTGGCCACCTTCCTGCTCCCATGGAGGGCCAAAAAACACACCTCCCCGAATAAAACGCAGCACTCCGCATGGGAGTGCAGTTTTTCAATTTCAGTAAATCAATTATATTAAAGCCGCGATCAAAACACAATACTTAGCTCATTCTGCCGCTTGCGGCACGGACAATTATCTGAAAACAGCCACTTCCCCCAGGGTAACCACGCTGCCGTTCGGATCGTGCGCTGTTCCCCTGCCGGGATGTTCAACGCCGCTGGAAACATTCAGATCCTTTAATCTCTCCGTTTACCACCACCCGGACATAGGGCAGCAGTAAATAATCCCGCAAAAAAAGTGACGGCGTAGCTTCCGGGCACCCGCTCAGGGTTGCCGCTTTCGGCCGGCTGGTTTTTTACTCCGGCGGTTCCCGGGAACCGCCAAGCAATTGAAGGGAAAAGAATATGATCACTGCAATAAAATATGGTTATACAGGGATTTTTATCCGGGGTTTGAGGGCCCGTCACTTTAAATTGTACTTTCTTTCCAGTTGCATTCTGCAGTGCTTCAGCTCTTCGGCCACCCTGAACATCGTCCGCTCGAGATCTATCCTGCTCAGGGTCACGGATCCCGGGGACAACACCTCAATCTTTCTGAAATCATCCCGGGCCACCAACTTTACCAGGTCCTCCAGGGAATCGGCGGCCACATCCAGCACTATGGGGGCATATGCGTTTTCGTTGTTGCTGAATTCGTCGAAAACGGTATATACCTCTGTTCCTATATCAATGTCCAGAATTCTTATTCCTTGCAGTGGGATGTTGCGAAATGCCGCCACGTTCTGTTCCCGGATCTCTTCGGCAATCTTCTCGACGGACTTGCCCCTGAAGAAAATCTTGCCGGGCTTGGCCGTTCCCCTGAAATCAAGCCTTATTCTGGCCCTGACGGTTCCTTCCGCCGGATTGCCCCTCAGTTGACTGTCTGTCAAAAAGCCACCTCCTTCCGCCATACTTGGGATGCTTTGATTATTCTATCCTCCCCTGTGAAAATCCTGCTTAATTTTGCCATTTTATGTTGCCGGATCCGCAGACGGGACAGAAATTGAAAAAAGCCGGCGGGTCTTCAAAGGCCGCCTGGGCCTCGT
Organism: Peptococcaceae bacterium; assembly: GCA_037444185.1. Classification (GTDB taxonomy): domain Bacteria; phylum Bacillota; class Desulfotomaculia; order Desulfotomaculales; family Desulfocucumaceae; genus JAILZP01. The sequence goes on from JBBIMW010000020.1 coordinate 16,098, forward strand.
CAAGGCTTGACCCCAGGCACTCCATGGTGATTATCCGGCCGTTGGGGTCGAAATTGGCCATTAATCCGTATGGCGGAGGGTTGGCGCTTTCTTCCTCCCTGGACGTAATGCTGCTTGCCAGAAACCGGTTGTTTCCGCAGGATGCGCATCGGGGCAAGCCCTTCTCCTCCGTTTATTCCGGTGTGTTGCTCGCCCGAAAGGGAGCTTTTTCTATCATTCCCCGCCAGCCGGGAAATTATACCAGTCCCGGCCATTTTTTTCAGGCCGCGCACTTCGTTTTCACGTAGCAGCCTGTATTGTCCGGGCCTTAGGTTTCCCAGAACGAGGTTCCCGATTCTCACTCTCTTGAGCCTGATCACTTCGTGTCCCAATTTGGCGAACATCCTTCTGATCTGCCGGTTGCGCCCTTCGTGGAGGGTCATTTCCAGGAGGGCGTTGCCGTCCCTTTCTTCCATGAACTGTATGCCGGCCGGGGCGGTCAGGCCGTCTTCCAGCTGCACGCCCCGGGACAGCATCTCCAGTACCCGGGATCCAGGCACACCCCTGACCCTAACCCGGTAAGTCTTGGGTATGACGTGGGAAGGGTGGGTCAGCCGGTGGGTCAGGTCGCCGTCATTGGTCAGCAGGAGAAGTCCCTCGCTGTCATAGTCCAGCCTTCCCACAGGGAATACCCTTTCACTTATTCCATCCAGGAGGTCGGTGACTATTTTCCTGCCCCCCGGGTCCCTGGCGGTGGACAGATAGCCCCTGGGTTTGTTGATCAGTATATACACCAGCCTTTCCGGCTTGCCCAGCATTTTTCCGTCCACCTCCACCCTGTCCCGGGCGAGGTTTATCACGGTTCCGGGGACGTTTACAGTTTTTCCATTCACCCTGACCCTGCCGGAGGCGATTATTTCTTCGCAGGCACGGCGTGAAGCCACGCCGTGCCTGGCCATGAATTTGTGCAGTCTTTCCAAACACACCATCTCCCTTTCCATGGCAGTGGCCGGGGCCGCCAAAGGCGGCGCCGTCTTACGACAGCATTTTATCACATATGCCGGCCGAAAACAAAAAAACCTCTGAAAGGTTTGCGTCTCATGCCGCATTGCTTATTCTGCCGGGAGACAGGAGACAGAATGAATAACTTAGGTAACCGGTACCTAAGTTATGTGCGGTGCCACATCAATGGCCGCTGTAGCCCGGTGAGTTCAGCCGTACACCCTGTTAACTATGTAAACCGATGCCGCCAAGGTGGTCAGGTCGGCGGCCAGGCCGGAATATATGGCGTAGCGGTATCTGACGACGCCCACGGAACCGAAGTAAAGAGTCAGCACGTAAAAAGTGGTGTCGCTGGTCCCCTGCATGGTGGACACCAGCCTGCCCAGGTGGGAGTCGGGCCCGTGGCCGGCGATGACGTCGGTGGCGATTCCCAGGGCCGCTCCACCGGAAAGGGGCCTCATCAGGGCGTGGGGAATCAGTTCGGGGGGGAAGCCGGTCAGGTGCAGAAGGGGTGAAAGTGCTCCCGCCATGACTTCCATGGCGCCGGAGGCCTTGAAAATGTTTATGGAGACCATCATGGCCACCAGGTAGGGTATTGTTTTGACGGCCGTGGAAAACCCTTTTTCGGCACCCTCCACAAAGGCCTCGAACACTTTTACGCCCCGGGCCATGGCCGCCAGGGGGACCAGCAACAGTATCAACGGTATGGCCCATGCGGAGAGATCCACTATCAGGGGATACATGAGGTTAATGCCTCCCTGTCTTTGTATGAAACTCCCTCAGCAGCTTGTCCACCAATACGGCCACCGTCATTCCGCAGGCGGTGGCGAAGATGGTGGTGCCCACAACTCCGGCGGGGTCGGTGGACCCGTACATTGCCCTGATGCCTATGATGGTGGTGGGGATCAGAGTAATGCACGAGGTGTTCAAAGCCAGAAAAGTGCACATGGACGGGGTGGCGGTTTTTTTGTCGCCCCGGTTCAGCTTTTGCATCTCCTGCATGGCGATGAGGCCCATGGGTGTGGCCGCATTTCCCAGCCCCAATATATTGGCGCTGATATTCATTATTATCGCCCCCATGGCCGGATGATTCCGGGGGATGTCGGGAAACAGAAACCGTAAAAGCGGTGCGATGATTCTTGACAACAGGGAGATTGCCCCCGATTCCTCGGCCAGCTTCATGACGCCCAGCCAGAAGGCAATAATGGCGATTAGACCCAGGGAAGTTTTGACGGCATTATTGGCCCCCTCCAGGGCCGCCTTGGTGACTATTTCGATATTGCCCTTGGCGGCGGCCGTCAGTATGCCGAAAATCATCATGCCCAGCCAGAGTACGTTGACCAAGCGCCCCACCCCTGCCTTGATTTTATGTCTCCTGGATTCTGCGCCCGCCAGGGCGGCTTATTTATGTTTTAAATTATGTTCCACTGGTAAATTATAGAACAGGGAGGGCTTGAATCCGGTTATTTTTTGAATATGTCGGTCAGTCCGGCGCTATTGACCCGTTTTTTTATGGCTTCCAGGCTGGTGGCGTACAGACCCTTTTCTTTCATTCTTTCAAAGTAGACCGATCCCGAGAATGTGTATTTCATCTTCAATCCGGTCCCGGTTTCCATCCGGTTCAGCATAAATGAAATAAGGTCGCCGGACGCCGTTGTTTCGGGAAGTATTACGGGTTCCTTGCCCGAGGCGGACCGGGCGGCGTTGTGTCCTGCCAGCATGCCCGTCACGATGGCTTCGGTGTGTCCCACCAGCAGGCCGGTTTTTTCACCGGCGCAAAAAAGGTTGGGTGCGCCTTTGACCCGCAGTTCAACGGTGGCCGGGGCGATGGCCATGAACCGCACGGAGTTTCCCCTTCCTCCGGAATAGGGATCGGCATACCTGGCTTTGGCGAAGCCGTCTATGGTTCTCAATACCTCCAGTGGGAAATAGGGAGTCATCAGCTTGACGTGCCCGGTGTCCAGCAGTACCAGATTGTCGGCGTATTCTTTCAGATTGTACTGCTGGCAGGCCTTGCGGTCCAGCAGGCTTTCCCTTTTTATGTTTTCCGGCAGGGGGATGACGGCTACACCGTCCCTCTCCACATTGTTGACCAGCCAGGGGGCCAAGGATTTTTTATCCAGCTTGCATGAGCCGCTTATGGCCTCAAACTGACTGGAATTTTCGCCGGCAGTGATTTCAGCGATTCCCGCCCTGGCGGTCAGGCTCACCCTGGGGCCGAAACTGGGACACCTTAGAATGCACATGACGCAGCCGGTTCCGTAACGGGTGCAGTTGTTGACCGGCCCCGCCGTGCCGGTGGCGTCGATGAATGCGTCTCCTTCCGTGACTGCGCCTCCCGAAGTGACAACACCGGTTATGTATCCGTCTTTTTTTACCATGTCGGTCACCCTGTGCTGCAGTCTCAGGATGACCCCCTTTTCTGCCAGAAACCTCCTTATTATGGGTTCTATGCCGGTTACGTCGTATAGCGTGGCGTGCCTGTGACCGGGAAAATTAACCCAACGGTGGCGGGCCCTACCGTCGATGACTCTGACCAGGTCCTCCCCCCCCATGGCCGCCACTTCCTCAATGGCGGTATAGCGGCCGTTGTTGCGCATGATGCCCCCCACAAGTCCGGTGCCCAGCAGCATGTCTGTCCTTTCCAGCAGTATCACCCTGCACCCGGCCAGGGCCGCTGCATAGGACGCCGCGCAGCCGGCCCATCCTCCTCCCACCACCACCACTGTCATCAGTGGGACACCCCCCTGCCCAAATGGGATCCATGTATATATTTATTTATTCGTACCAGTATATTGTTGAATACTAAATAAGTGTTTCAAGCACTGTAAAGGACATAAAAAAGCCGCCCGGCCGGGCGGCTTTTTTAATGTATAGGAAACTATGCTTGCATTATTACTTGTGGATAAGTTTTCTATACATGGTGGTTTGTAAGGGTGCGGCCCCCTTACGATTGCTGGGCGCTCAGGACGCGCAGCGTCCGTCGAAGGGGCGGCAGCCCCTGGCGAACAAGAAAAGCGATACTTTTTTCAGCTATTAGGCGATGAAATCGCTTTTCTTGCTGAAGGGCCTACAGTGCGGCTCCAGGTGCCGCAACCGCTTCCCCCGCAGTGGCGGGTGAGCGCCGCACCTTTTCCTGGTCCAAAATGGCCTGGATTTGGGAAATTATTTGCGGTGCGACGTCAATCAGCCGGTCCGCGATGGCATTGCCGTCCACCGGCAAGAGCCTGATCCGGCCGTTCCCCACCACCAGAAAGCCCACCGGTCTGACTGACACGCCACCGCCGCTGCCGCCGGCGAAAAAAGGAGTCTGATCCTGTCCTCCTCCGCCCTCTCCGGCAGAGACCTCGAACTCCCCGCCGCCTGCGGCGAATCCGCACGATACTCTGGATACTGGTATAATCACTGTTCCGTCGGGTGATTCCACGGGATCTCCCACCACGGTGTTCACGTTCACCATTTCCTTGATATTTTCCATGGCGGTTTTCATTAGGGACTCAATAGGTTGGCCCGCCAAATTGCAGCCACCTCCTTCAAAATGCTTTCCTTTTGGGCCTATAGACTTCACTCTTAATTGTTGCCAGAAATGCGCAAAATATGCGGGTTATGGCCTGGTCTCCCGGATTTTGCCGCGCCTGCACAATTCAATTATTCTAAAAAGTCCGCCGCCTATTAGAAGCTTTACCAAAAGCCCGAGGCCGGCATAGACAACATGCGCCGCCCTGGCGCCAAGCCGGCAGTCCAGGTTTACTGTCAGGCAGGGCTTGCTGAAGTCCGGGACCACCGCCAGGGCGGGCAGTTTTAATGTCTTTGTCCGGCGAAGTAGCAACGACACTGCGCAAACCTTCAGGGACCAGATCAATCCTGTGGCCATACCTGTCCGGAAGGGATCTCCCAGCCCGAAAACGGTCTTCCAGGCCAGATGGCTGATAGTTGTCCGGCGGCTGATGTATTCCAGGTAAGGTCCGGCCAGGCTGAGCACATCCGCCCACTGCAGCAGCCGCCTGAAAGCATTCACGGTGACCGGCAGTGCGGCTTTTTTCCTTTTTCCTGACAACACCCTGCCGCCGTCCCTTTGCAATCCGGGGCGATAGATCAGCGCCGCCCGGCGCAAAGTGGCGTCAATGTCCAGCATATCCACGCTGTACCGGCAAATATTAAACTTCCACAGTGACAGATCCACCCTCAGGCGATCGGCTTTCCCTTCCCTGCCGTAGCGCACAGATAGATGGACGGGCGCAGAAAGGACGATGGCGGCCACCAGGGCCAGGGTGGCCAGAATTATCAACGCCTCCGCCACGGCTTCCCCTCCCCGTCTCCTGCCGGCGCTGTTTTTTCGCGGTATGGCTGTTCAGTTTTTTCACAACAAACCCCCGTTTGCGGCAGTGATTGACTTTATTCTGCCTGTCAACGGGGGTAAAAATGTATGGCTGATACATGCCGGACTTAAATCCTCATGGCCTCCCTGACCATGCGCATGGTTTCAGCGGCCTCCCGGCGGGCCCTGGAGGCCCCGTCGGCCAGCACTTCCTCCACAAAGCCCGGGCGGGATGTTATTTCTTTCCTTTTCTCCCTGAGCGGGGCCAGCACTCTGTCCAGGCTGGATTGAATTATCCTTTTGCAGGCCACGCACCCTATTTCCCCCTTCCGGCACTGGTCTTCGATGCCGGCCAGTTCTCCGGGGCTGTATATGGAGTGGTACTTGTGAACCACACACACCTCCGGGTGTCCCGGATCGTTTTTTCTTATCCTGGCCGGATCGGTGATCATGGAGTTTACTTTTTTCTTTAGATCGTCGGTGCCGGTGAAAATGCCTATATCGTTGGCGTAGCTCTTGCTCATTTTACGACTGTCAATTCCCGGCAGCAGGCTTACCTTGGCCAGCAGGGCCCTGGGCTCGGGGAAAACTGACCTGCCGTACATGTGATTGAAGCGGCGGGCCACCTCCCGGCAGAGTTCCAGGTGGGGTAGCTGATCCTCTCCCACCGGCACGGCGTCCGCCCGGTAAACGAGAATGTCCGCCGCCTGCAGCAGGGGGTAGCCCAAAAAACCGTAGGTCATGATGTCCTTGCCCTGCTCCCTGAACTGCTGTACCTGGTCTTTGTATGTGGGCACCCTTTCCAGCCAGCTTAGAGGTATGATCATGGAGAACAGCAGGTGCAGCTCGGCGTGTTCCATTATATCGGACTGGGTGAAAATAACGCTTTTTTCAGGGTCAAGCCCCACCGCCAGCCAGTCCGCCACCATTTCCAGGGTGTTTTTCTTTATTTCCCCGGTTTCTTCGAAGGATGTGGTCAGGGCGTGCCAGTCTGCGGAGAAGAAAAAGCAGCTGTACTCCTCCTGGAGCTTTTTCCAGTTCTCCAGCACGCTCAGGTGCCCTATGTGAAGCCGGCCGGTGGGCCTCATCCCGCTGAGAATTTTATTTTTGGCCAAGATAAAATCCCCTTCCCTGATACGATTTCCGCCGCAACGCAGCAGGTGGACTTTTTCAACAGTCCACTAGGAGAGTGTTGCAAAACCCATTTATGCGACATCAAGCAAATATAGCCGATATAGCCGGAGGCTGTTCAAAAAGCTCCAGATGCAAGGCGCGGCAAGGATTTGAGCGGAGGCGTACTTGGTGGTACGTTGGAGCGAAAAAGCCGCCGCCGCAACGCAGCAGGTGGACTTTTTCAACAGCCTCCTAGAAAGCCGAATGCATCACCCTGGCCACCCAGGTAAGGAAGCTGTACACCGGGACAATGACCACTCCCAGTATCTTGCCGATTATGCCGGTGAAAAGCAGGAGGACCAGTATGATAATGCCGTACTGCTCGAATCTGTATACCCACTCCCGGCTGCCCGGCAATAATCCCGTTATTATTTTGGATCCGTCCAGGGGGGGGATGGGCAGCAAATTGAATACGGCCAGGATAACGTTGATTCTTATTATTTCCTGGGTAATCCGGCCGGCATGGGGGACATCCCACAGAAAAGCCCCGAGAAGGGCGGCGGCCATCACCGCTGTAAGAAGGTTTGAGGCCGGCCCGGCCAGGGACACCATGATCATGCCGGCGTCCCTGTTGCCCCTGAAGTTGAACGGGTTAACCGGCACCGGCCTGGCCCAGCCGAAACCGGCGAAATAAAGCATAATCAGCCCCAGCACGTCTACGTGGGCTGCGGGATTCAGGGTCAGCCTCCCCTGGTGGTGGGCCGTCCTGTCCCCCAGGCTGTAAGCCGCCCTGGCGTGGGCGTATTCATGAACGGTCAGGCCGATTATCACCGCCGGGGTCATGTACAGTAGCTTTTCGGGGTCGAAGAAGTCTAACAATTGTCCTTATCCCCCCTTTGTTTTTTCAGGTATTCCCGTAGGAATTCCTTTTCTTCCTCTTCGCTGCTCACTATGCCGTCCAGCCGGGCCCGCCAAAGCTCGGTGAGGGCTTCCCTGTATACCGGTCCCGGCTTGTAGCCCAGGGACTTGATGTACTTTCCGCTGACCGAGGGCCTGTTTTCCCTGATGCCTCTGAGGATGTCCCTGAAGCGCTGTCTTATGCGGTCCTCGTCCAGCAGGGTGACCAGCAAGGGATATGACTCCCTGGGCAAGCTCAGCACCATTTGGGCCAAGTCGCTGAAACGCAGACTCCCTTTATCTCTCCAGAGGTGGGTCAGTACATCCTGCCAGCCCTCCAGGGTGGACAGTATCTTCTCGGTCTGCCTCCGGTTGAGGTTGTACTTGATGCAGATATTTCTGGCCACTTCCTCTTCGGACCAGTGCAGTACGGCTATCAGCACGGGAAGCCAGGGGTCGGCCAGATCATTATATCCCCAGTCCATAAGAAGTCTGGTTGATTTGTTGATGCCCTTTAAAACAGGCTGGACCTCCCAGTGGCTGACGTCCGGCAGCACCTGGGGCCAGACCTGCAGCGCGTCCAGCCGGGCCAGCATTTTCGCCGCCTCGGGCTCCATCAGTATATGGCTCAACTCATCCCACAGGCGGTCGTTGGACACCTTCAGCAGCACCTGCTGGCGCACGGCGTCTTGCAAAAGCTTGACGGTCCGGGGCTCTATGTTTATTTTGTAACGCTGCTCAAATCTTATGGCCCTCAGTATCCTGGTGGGATCTTCGATGAAGCTGAGGTTGTATAGAATCCGCACCAGCCCGTAGTGCAGGTCCTCCCGGCCTCCGAAGTAGTCCACCAGATCGCCGAAACTGTCCTGGTTTAAGGATACGGCCATGGCGTTGATGGTAAAATCCCTGCGGTAAAGATCCTGTCTGAGGGAAGAGCTTTGCACCTGGGGCAGGGCCGCCGGGTATTCATAATATTCCACCCGGGCGGTGGCCACATCCACTTTGAATCCGTCGGGGAACGCAAGTTCCGCCGTGCCGAACTTGGGGTGCGCCCTCAGTCTGGCCCCCATTTGTCCGGCCATGGCTTCGGCCAGGGCGATGCCGTCCCCCTCCACCACAATGTCCACGTCAATATTATCGTATCCCACCAGCAGGTCCCTGACCATCCCGCCGGCGGCGAACACTTTGAATTGCATAGATTCGGCAATGTCGCCGGCCTGCCTTAAAATGGCCAGAACGCTGGGAGACAGCCCCCGCCTCATTACTTCAGCTATATTATTATAGAAAGTCTGCTTGGATTGGCCTCCATGCACGGCATAGTACCTGCCCCCCTGTATATCGCCGTGAAGGGTCTTCAGTACGTCTGTCCTGGAGACTATTCCCAGCAGACGGCCTCCCTCCACCACCGGCACCCGGCCGATATCGTTTTCGATCATTATTTCCCTGACTTCGGCCACCGGCATGTTCGGGTGCACTGTGACCACATTGGTGGTCATGTACCCCTTCACCGGGGCGTGCCCCAGACCGTGGTTGACGGCCTTCTCCACGTCCCGCCTGGATATGACCCCCTTCAGATGCAATCCCTCCACCACCGGAAGCCCGGAATGGCCGTAGCGCATCATAACCATGTTGGCCTCCTCGATGGGGGTATTCACAAATACGGTTTTAACTGGGCTGGACATTATATCCGATGCCGCCAGCGGCGGCTTGACCTTTTCCTGTATGGTCACCACCAGATTCTCCGCCACTTCGTTCACGTTGCCGTTTTTAATGGTGGCCGATGCCGCCCCGGGGTGGCCTCCCCCCATAAAAGGCCCTAGTATTTCAGCCACATTTACCTGGGGAATATTGCTTCTGCCCACCACGTGCACCCTGTCCTCCATGTGCACCACCGTGAATATGGCATCCAGCCTCTCAATTTCAGATATGGTGTGGGTGAGCAGTGACAGCCCCACTACGAATTCCTGGGTCCGGGCCCTGGCGATGAGCACCTTTACCCCGTTTATCAGGTGTCTCTCGGCGGACATGAGAAGGGCTTTAAGCAAATCCTTCTGCTCGTCGGTCATGGGCCTGCCCAGAAATTCCGCCACCACTCCCAGATTGGCCCCCCTGTCGATGAGAAAAGACACCGCAGCGGCGTCCCTGGCCGTGGTGCTGGTGAAGAGCAGTGAACCTGTGTCGCCGTGTATGCCCAGGGCCATGATGGTGGCCTCCAGGGGGGTGATTTTAATTCCTTCCTTGATTATTTTCTCCACCAGCAGAGTGGTGGTGGCCCCTATTATTTCCACCACCTCCAGCGAGCCCCGGCTGTCTCCCTCGGTCCAGGGGTGATGGTCGTATATATGTACGTCCACTCCGGGCTTGCCGAACAGCTCGGCCAGCTTGTTGATCCTTTTGGGGTTTTTGGTGTCCACCAGAATTATTCTTTTTACGGCGTCCAGTTTGATGTCCTTGACGGTTTTTACCGCAAAAATATCCTTGTGCAGCGACATGAACTCTTCCACATTCTTGGACAGCTTTCCCGGAAAGACCATTTCCGCTTTCGGGTAAAGTTTTTTTGCTGCCACCATGGACGCCAGGGCGTCCAGATCCGTGTTGGTGTGGGTTGTGATAATTTCCATCGGTGCCCTGCCTTGAACAAATTTACGGAACATTATACCATAAATGGCCGCACAAAAAAAGCCGTCCTTCGGCTTGGCGGCTCTGACGCGGTTCGGCCGGCCCCGCTGTTTCCGGCCGGCCCCATGGCCGGTCCGGGGAGGCGGATGTAGTTCATGGACATGACGTTCCCGGCCCCGCATTATTTTCCGGCCGCCTGAACCGTGCTGGCAGCCTGTTGAATAGCTCCTGCTCAATGCGGTAGGATTCAAATCTTATTTCTTTGAAATCCTTTATATCGGGCGCCAGTAATTTTCCGAACTCCTCCAGCACCCTGGCGGCCTCCTGAACCCTTTTTATATTGGCCGTGGCCAGGGAGAGCATTCCGTCCCTGGTTTTTTCGCCCGGGGCCCAGGAACCGGCGCCCACATCCCCTTCCGGATCCCTCGCCTTCAATAACTCATCCATCCCGCCGGGAAGGATTCCGGCGGTGGCTGAAAGCCTGTGGCGCATATCTTTCATTCTTGAGGAAAGGTCGGGGTCCTCCAGGATAAAGCGGGCGATTTCCTCCAGCACCCTTAGTCCCTCCCTGGCTCGGTTCAGGTTGGCGTCTATCACCCGGTAAGCTTCCTTCATTGATCCCGGCCCCCCTTAAAAAACACGTCCTGGCAGGCTGTTGAAAAAGTCCGTTTATTGCGTTGCGGCATAGCTGTTTACGGTACGGCGAAATGGTTGTACCCCAGGGACGGCAGGGGTGACAGCCTGCCGTCCGGTCCTCTGGCGGTGATTCCTTCCTTTTCTTCTGTAAGTTCTCCTATGATCGACACAGGTGTGCCGGTCCTTTCCAGAACCAGCTTGATTAGGGGGGGGGCTGTTTCCGGCCGGGTGGTGAACAAAAGCTCGTAGTCCTCTCCTCCGTAAAGAGCCCAGTTTATGACGTCCATCCCGGCGGCCCCGGCCAGTCCGGCCGCCTGGCGGCTGACCGGCAGGCGGGAAATTTCCAGCCGGGCGCCGCAGAGAGAGCTCCTGCAAATGTGATGTACTTCGCTGGCCACGCCGTCACTGATGTCGATCATGGCGCTGACTCCCCCGTGCCGGGCCAGGGCCAGCGCCTCCCGGAGGCGGGGCGTGGGGTCCAGGTGACGGTCCAGGAGATAATCGCCGTCGTCCCCGGAGATGGTGTTCCGCTCGTCTGCATTTTTTAACAGCAGGTGCAGTCCGGCGGCGGAGTCGCCCACAGTTCCGGTGACCATAATCAGGTCTCCGGGCCGCCCGCCGCTGCGGGCAATGGGATCACAAAGGGCCGTTCCCAGCATGGTTACACTGATTATCCATTTCTCCGACCGCACCGTGTCGCCGCCGGCCAAAACAAATCCAAAGCGGGTGGCCGATTCTCCCATGCCGGCGTATAGTTCCTCCACATCTTCAACCGCCGACCGTTGCGGCACGCCGACGGACAGGAAGGCCCAGCCGGGCAGGCCGCCCATGGCCGCTATGTCGCTGACACTGGCGGCCATGGATTTTCTTCCCAGGGCCCGGGCCCGGTGCCCGGACCACATGAAATGAATGTCCTCCACCAGCATGTCGGTGGTGGAGAGCAGCACCGTGCCATTGGGCACATCAATGGCGGCGGCGTCGTCCCCTATTCCCAGCCGTAGGCGGGATGCCGCACTGTCGCCGTCAAACTCATCGAAACAGCAGTGACGGTGCCTTTGGGCCGCCGCCCGCCGGCCGGTTTCCCAGGCCCCGGCCAGGCGCCGGATCAACCCGAACTCGCCCACTTCTCCCAGTGGTGTTTTTTTGTGCATTTGTTTTTCCCCTGCCGTTCATTGCATGTCCGGTGGCCAAAAGCCGCCGCATATTCCGGGACTAAAGCGGGTCGGCACCCTCCAGCACCTTGTTCATGCTGCGCATGGCGCACATTTTGCCGCACATGGTGCAGGAATCTTCATTTTCGGGCCGGGACTCCGCCCGGTATCTTCTGGCCTTGTCCGGATCCAGGGCCAGTTCGAACATCCTCTGCCAGTCCAGGTTGCGCCTGGCCCGGCTCATATCGTCGTCCCAACGGCGCGCCCCGGGTATCCCCTTGGCAATGTCGGCGGCATGGGCGGCAATCCTGGAGGCCATGATGCCCTCCTTCATGTCCTCCAGGGTGGGTAGCCGCAGGTGTTCCGCAGGGGTCACGTAACACAGGAAATCGGCGCCGCTGGCGGCGGCGACGGCCCCGCCGATGGCGCTGGTGATATGGTCGTAACCGGGCGCCACATCGGTGACCAGCGGTCCCAGTACGTAAAAAGGCGCTCCGTGGCACAGCTTTTTTTCCAGCAGCATATTCGGTGCAATTTCGTGCAGGGCCATGTGGCCGGGGCCTTCTATGATCACCTGGACGTCTTTCTCCCAGGCCCTCATGGTTAGTTCCCCCATCACGATGAGTTCCTGTATCTGTGAGGCGTCGGTGGCGTCCTTCAAGCTTCCCGGGCGGCAGGCGTCGCCCAGGCTGAGGGTGACGTCGTGTTTTCTGCATATATCCAGAAGATCGTCAAAATACTCGTAAAATGGGTTCTCCCGGCCGTTCAGCTCCATCCAGGCGAAAATCAGTGAGCCGCCCCTGGAAACAATATTGGTCAGCCGGGGATTTTTTTTGAATCTGGCGGCGGCCTCCCGGTTGATTCCCGCGTGGATGGTCATGAAGTCAACCCCGTCCCGGGCGTGTTTTTCCACCACTCCCAAAAATTCCTCCGGGGTGATTTTTTTCAGTTCCTTTTCGTAAAATCCAACGGCGTCGTATACCGGTACCGTGCCGACGGCCGCCGGGGAAATCTCGATCAGTTTGCGCCTGAATTCCTCCGTTTTGCCGTAGCAGCTCAGGTCCATGATGGCGTCGGCCTTCAGATCCAGGGCCAGCCGAACCTTTTCCAGCTCGCCTTCAATACTGCAGCAGTCCTTGGAGACGCCCAGGTTGACGTTAATCTTGGTCCTCATTCCCTGGCCGATACCGCAGGGAACCAGGGAGGCGTGGTTTTTGTTGGCCGGTATGGCCACTTTGCCTTCCGCCACCAGCTGCCTCAACCTTTCAACATCCATCTGCTCCTTGCGGGCCACCGCCCCCATTTCCCCGGTGACGATACCCCTGCGGGCGGCGTCCATTTGGGTGGCGTAGTTCATGGGTCAAATCTCCTTTCGGGTGAGGGCCGCCCTGAGGGAGCGCACCCTGGCGCATATGTCCCCGGCCCCCACTATTTCCGTTACCATCGCTATGCACCTGGCCCCCCTGCGGCTCACTTCGGATATGTTGCTCTCCTTTATTCCCCCGATGGCCACGAAGGGCAGGTTGATGTTATTCGCAACGTATTCCAGGTACTCCAGCCCCACCGGGCTGCAAACATCTTTTTTGGTCCGGGTGGCGAAAATGGGGCCCACGCCTATATAGTCCACCCCCGCCTTCACGGCCTCCCTGGCTTGGGCTGGAGAATGGGTGGAGAGGCCGATGATCATGTCATTTCCCACCAGTTCCCTGACCTTTTCCGGAGGCAGGTCATCCTGGCCGATGTGCACTCCGTCCGCCCCCACCATGAGAGCCAGATCCACATTGTCGTTGACGATAAAGGTGACCCCGGCCCGGCCGGTCATCTCCCTTATTTTGACGCACTCACGGTATTTTTCCCGGGCCTTCTTCTCTTTCTCCCGGTACTGTATGACCTTTATTCCGGCGTCAATCATTCCGGTCACAATCTCTGTGTTGCTCCTGCCCAAAGAGTATTCCTCCGCCGTTACGCCGTATATGTCAGTCTCCCGCAATATTGCTAGCCCTTGTTTAACCGCCATTCCGGCATCCCTCCCTCCATGTTGCCGGAAAACAACTTAATACCACACCGGCCTGCCTGGCTGCCGCCGCCCGGGCATTTTCAGACAATCATCTGCCAATCTTTAAAAACCGGCTGGTAGCCGTGGGAATATATGGCCCGGGCCATTTCGGCCACGCTGCGCCGGTCGTGTATCTCGAACTGTCCGGGGGCCTGCTGATCGTGCCGGCCGCCCACCGCGGTGCAGGAGCCGGCGGACATCCTGGTGGCCCCCAGCCCGATCAGGCGATCCCGCATTTCCGCCCGCTCCCTGGTGGAAATGGTGATGGATCCCCTGGGCATAAAAAGTCTGAAGGCCAGCAAGTATTGCACCAGATTTTTATCGCTCACCTTTACCCTTGGCTGAAAGCCGCCCAGTTGGGGCCGTACCCGGGGCGGAGAAATACCCACCTCCACTTCCGGGAACATGTCCTGGAGGTGGCTGGCGTGCAGTCCGGTGAGGAAAGCCTCGCTCCGCCAGTGGTGCAGCCCCAGCAGCGCCCCGACATTGACCGTTCTTATCCCGGCTCTGCACGCCCTTTCCGGCGCTTCCAGCCGGAAGCGGTAATTCCTTTTCGGCCCCGCCGGGTGGAGGCCGACGTAGGCAGTCTCGTCGTACACCTCCTGGTAGATGGTCAATCCGTCCACTCCGTCAGAAATCAGCCCGGCATATTCTTCCTCTTCCAGCGGGTATACCTCGATGCTGATGGAGGTGAAAAACTTCTTCAGGACTTCAACACACTCCCTGATGTACGAGACAGGTGAATCCAGCCTGGACTCGCCAGTAAGTATGAGTATGTGCTTGAGCCCGGTGGCCGCAATCATTTCGGCCTCCCTCTCCACCTCGGCGGGGGTGAGCTTTTTCCTTTCCAGCCGGTTGTGAATCTGAAAGCCGCAATAAACACAGTGGTTTATACAGTAATTGGAAAGATATAGCGGAGTATAGATGAGGATGACCCTGCCGAAGTGCTGGACGGTAAGCCGGCAAGCCCTTTGGGCCATTTCCTCCAGATGGTCTTCGGCCTTAGGTGACAAGAGCGCCAGGTAGTCCATTTCACTAATCCGCCCTTTGGCGATAATTCTTCTTATCTGATGATCCGTAACCTTTTCAAAAAAACCGTCAAAATCGAATCCGGCGTATCTCCGGCAAGTATCATAAAAAATCATGCCTGGCCCCTCTTCTCAATCTAATATAAAGCCGGTCAGGGGTGAAGAGGCCCTGGCGTACTCCACCACTTCTCCGGGACCCGACAGGTAAGCCGTGCGGCCGGCCTCCACGGCCAGGCTGAAGGCCCGGGCCATGGCCACGGGGTTGTCGGCGGTGGCCAGGGCGGTGTTCACCAGCACTGCCGCCGCGCCCATCTCCATGGCCTCCGCCGCCTCGGAGGGGCGGCCGATACCGGCGTCCACGATGATGGGCAGGGGTATTTCTTCAATCAGAATTCTAATCAGCTCTTTGGTTCTAAGCCCCCGGTTGCTGCCTATGGGGGAGCCCAGGGGCATCACCGCCGCCGCCCCCGCCGCCGCCAGTTTTTTGGCCACCATTAGGTCCGGGCTCATATAGGGCAGCACCACGAATCCCTCGTCCGACAGTATCTCGGTGGCCTTTATGGTTTCGTAATTATCGGGCAGCAGGTACCTGTTGTCCGTGATTACCTCTATTTTGACCCAGTTGCCGCATCCCGCCGCCCTGGCCAGCCTGGCTATCCGGACCGCCTCCATGGCGTTTCTGGCCCCCGAGGTGTTGGGCATCAGTATGCAGTTCCCGGGCACATAGGAGGCTATGTTCTCCTCCTCGAATTCTGGATCCACCCTCCGCAGCGCCACGGTCACCACCTGGGCGCCGGAGGCCTTCACCACCTCCGGAATCAGCCTGTTGGAAGAAAACTTGCCGGTTCCCAGGAACAGCCGGCAGCTCAGTTCATGTCCCCCGATTTTGAGAATGTCCTCCACTGACTTTAGCCTCCTCCCACCAGCCTCAATATTTCAAGCCTGTCATTGTCCTTTAGCGCGGTCCCGGGCCAGTCCTCCCTTTTAGCCGTACGGTTGTTGTGCAGAACGATGACGGTGCCGGAATCCAGACCCTTTAAATCAATCAGCCCGGCAATTGTCAAGCCGTCCGTCAGAATCTCCTCCCTGCCGTTTAAAATTATTTTCAAGCCTCCGTCACACCTTCCTGAAAAAAATCAATTTATTCACAGTGCTCAACGCAGCGGATGGACTTTTTCAACAGCCTCCTAGATATAAAAAGCTTACCTCCAAGGGTAAGCTTAAGTGTTCAAGTCGCTTTAAAAAAATACAGCCATACTCCTGCTTCCCTACGTTGGCATTACCCAAATCAGGTTCAAAGGGTTGAGAACGGGCTCTCTCTCAGCCTTCCGGCACCCCCAGCGGACTATTCGGTTTTACACTGCTGAATAAATTATAGTTTATATTCAATACACTGTCAATTCAGGAGACCCGGGAGAGTGTTGCAAAACCCATTTATACCACATCAAACAGATATAGCCGGATACAGCCTCCCGGGTTTTATACCCGGGGCAGCTTTTCCAGGGCAGCCCGCAGATCGTTTTCTGGGAGCGGGTAGTCCTCCAGTTTGCCGGCCAGGTACAGGTCGTACGAGGGCAGGTCCAGGTATCCGTGGCCGCTCATGTTGAAAAGTATCGTCCTGGCCTCCCCGGCCTCCCGGGCGGCGACGGCCTCCTGGATGGCGGCCTGGACGGCGTGGGCCGATTCCGGGGCCGGGATGATTCCTTCGCAGCGGGCAAACTGTATGGCACCGCTGAACACGGATGTCTGGCCCAGGGCGGCGGCCTCCACCACCCCTTCCCTGACCAGCAGGCTTAGAAGCGGCGAGTCCCCGTGGTAGCGCAGCCCTCCGGCGTGTATGCCGGGCGGCATGAAAGATGCCCCCAGGGTGTACATCTTTACTATGGGGGCCAGTCCGGCCACATCGCCATAGTCATAGCCGTATACTCCCCTGGTCAGGGTGGGGCAGGAAACCGGTTCCACCGCCAGAAGCCTCACCCTGGAGTCTTTGGTCAGCCTGTCGTGGGCGAAGGGGAAGGCCAGCCCGGCGAAATTGCTGCCGCCTCCACAGCAGGCGATTACCACGTCCGGGTAATAACCCGCTTTGGCCATCTGCTCCCTGGCCTCGAGCCCGATGACGGTCTGGTGGAGGCAGACGTGGTTGAGCACGCTGCCCAGGGCGTAATTGGTGTCTTCACGGCCGGCGGCGTCCTCCACCGCCTCGCTGATGGCTATGCCCAGACTGCCGGGGGAGCCGGGGTCGTCGCTTAGAATTTTTCTGCCCGACTCCGTCATGGGGCT
The DNA here is from genome assembly GCA_037444185.1 of Peptococcaceae bacterium. Classification (GTDB taxonomy): domain Bacteria; phylum Bacillota; class Desulfotomaculia; order Desulfotomaculales; family Desulfocucumaceae; genus JAILZP01. The sequence goes on from JBBIMW010000020.1 coordinate 33,177, forward strand.
GGGGGAAGGGATCACCGTGGAGCCGAATATTTCCATCACCGATCTTCTGTAAGGCTTTTGATTGTAGCTGACCTTCACCATATAGACGGTGCACTGAATGTCAAAAAAATTGCAGGCCTGGGAAAGGGCGATGCCCCACTGTCCGGCGCCGGTTTCGGTGGCCAGCCTTTTGACCCCCCCGGCTTTATTGTAATATGCCTGCGGGACGGCGGTGTTCAGCTTGTGGCTGCCGGCAGGGCTAACCCCTTCGTACTTGTAGAAGATCCTGGCCGGTGTGTTCAGGTGTTTTTCCAGCCGCCGGGCGCGGAAAAGGGGAGAGGGCCTCCACAGTCTGTATATGTCCCGCACTTCTTCAGGAATTTCCACCCAGCGGTCCGTTGAAACCTCCTGTTTGATCAGCTCCATGGGGAATATGGGCGCCAGGTCTTCAGGCCCAACGGGCTTCTGGGTGGCCGGATGCAGTGGCGGGTCCGGCAGTTTGGGCATGTCCGCCTGAATGTTGTACCAGTGGGTTGGCATTTCTTTTTCGCTGAGCATTATTTTGACTTCGCTCATCTCATCTGACTCCTCTCTTCTGGCCGACTAAGGATCACCGTGAAAAAATTGCACGGAATTGCGGTGCGGCCCGCCGGTAAATTCATGTGATAATTTTATATTATGAGTATTTTTTCCGCAATAGTTTTATTTTAGTCAACTTATCTTCTCCTTGACCACCCCGGGGGACCACTTGCCGCAGCGGTCCCCCCAGCGGGCGATAACCTCTCCGTCCTCTCTGATCTCCACCACCTCGCAGAGATTGGGGCAGCCTTCGCACTCAAAGCTCCCGGCCCGGAAATCGTTTTCTGCGGCGCCGAAGCCTTTGAACCTGGTGGGAACTCCCCGGGCGGCGTGATCCCTGGCCAGCATGGCGGCTCCCACCGCCCCCATGACGTCGAAGTGAGGCGGAACAATCACTCCGGTTTGCAGCGCCTTCTCAAAGGCCGCCTTCATCCCCCGGTTTGCCGCCACACCGCCCTGGAATACCACCGGGGCCGAAATCTCCTTCCCCTTGCCGACATTGTTGAGGTAGTTCCTGACCAGGGCCTCGCACAGCCCCGCCAGTATATCCGGCAAATCGTAGCCCGCCTGCTGCTTGTGGATCATGTCGGACTCCGCAAATACGGCGCACCTGCCGGCTATTCTCACCGGGGACACGGATTTCATGGCTAACTCCCCGAAGTCCTCTATTCTTATGTTCAGCCTGGCCGCCTGCTGGTCCAAGAATGATCCGGTGCCCGCGGCACACACCGTATTCATGGCAAAATCCGCCACCACTCCGTCCCTGATGATTATTATTTTTGAATCCTGGCCCCCTATTTCCAGCACCGTCTTCACTCCGGGCGAAAGCTTCACCGCCGCCACGGCGTGGGAAGTGATCTCGTTTTTAATCACGTCCGCCCCGGCTATTATTCCGGCCAGGTGCCTGCCGCTGCCGGTGGCCCCCACTCCCCTGACGGTGATGCGGGGATGGGCCAGGTCACCGATTTGTTTCAGCCCCGCCTGTAGCGCGGGTATTGGGCGGCCGCTGGTGCGCAGGTAAACATATTCCATCACCCGGCCCTCTTCGTCCATCAGCACCAGGTTGGTGCTCACTGAGCCGACGTCCAGTCCCAAAAAGCCCAACATTATGCCAACCTCTCTTTTCCCCGGTTTTTTTCCCACAAAAGGTCCACAAAGGCTTCCAGCCTGGTAAGCAGGCCGGCTTCACCGGATTGCTCGTCCACTATTATGGTCATCACCGGCATGCCGGTGTCACGGCTGAACTCCGGCAGTATGCTTTGGGCCACTATCTCCGGCATACAGGTGAATGGCAGAATCTGTATGATGCCGTCGTACCCGAGATTTTTGTAGTAAACAGCGCTTCCCAGTGTTTCCTGCCCGTGTCCTCCCACAAAATGTCTCAGGTAGGGGGGGGCTGATTTTTTATATGTACTGCTGCTGCGCAATCCCCTGATCAGTCCCATGAACAAATGGTCGTTTATCCACTCGCTCAGGTACAGGGACCGGTCCACCTCCACCCCCAGCTGCCCCAACTTCCTCTCCACATCAAGGTTGGCGAAGGGCTCCAACAGGGTGAATATTTCACCCACAAGCCCCACCTTGATCACCGGGCGGTCCCGGGTGGGGACTTCCTTCAGTATTCCGGCAGCCTTTTCTATGGCGGCGGGCAGGTCTTCAGGCCGCTTCGCCCCCGTAATCCGCTTCATGGCCCCGGAAAAGGCCGTGTCCGTATCCCCTGGGCTGATTTCCCTGGGCCTTGTGCGCATGGCCGCCATCTCCAGTTCGTCCATGGCCCTGGCCTTCCGATATCCGAATTTTATCCCCCGGATCACCTCCAGCCAGGAGCGGTTTCCAGTTATATACTTTATCCTGGACAACAGCTCGCTGATGTGTTTTTCCGGCGGCTCCATCACCACCAGCCTGTATTGGTAGCCCAGATCCTTCAGTATCTCATACTCCACCTGGGCATAGTAGCCGAACCTGCATGGCCCGCACCCTCCCGCCATAAGTATGGTGTCGGCCCCCAGTTCGCTGGCCTCCATGAAATTTCCCAGATTCAGCTTCAGAGGCATGCAGGCGAATTCCGGCGCATACTTGGAGCCCAATGTCAATGTCTTTTTTGTGGACGGGGGCGGGATTACCGTTTCCACCCCAAGGTATTCAAGCATGGCCTGAAGGCAAATCCACAGGTGACCCATGTGCGGGAAAGTTACTTTCACTGTATATGCCCCCATTTCGAATCGGAATCAGTATTTCACCATGTCCAAAAAGGCCTCTATCCTGGTGACCACCCCGGCCTCGCCGGTATGTTCGTCCAGGGTGAGATTCAAAAAAGGCATGCCTCCCTTGCGCCTGGCCCTTCTTTCGATCAATTCCCCGGTCATGGAGTCCGGGCCGCAGGCGAAGGAGGCGACGTGGATAATCCCTCTGATGTCGGGATGATCCATAAAATAGTAGGCAGCCCCCACCATTCTCCTTCCCAGGGTCCAGAACAGACGCTTGTCCAGTGTTTCTGCGTAGCGGTTGACCATCTGTTCCGGGACGTTTTCGGCGGTCATCACCCTTACCCCGGCCCCTTCAAGTCGCCGGACAAGGTTCATGTTGAGAAAGCCGTCATATATATTATACGGGTGTCCAATCACCGCCACGGAGAAGGCACCATCAGGCGGTGGGCCGGCCTTTTCAGGGTGTCCCGGAAGGGCCTCTCCTGGTGTCATGCCGCCTTCCACCCGGCTGTCGAAACCCCTTTGTTCCCGCAATGCCTTTTTAAAGGCGGCGTACGTCCTGACCGGGTTTTTGCAGAATGGAGACGCCGCTTCGGAGAATTGCCGGTATAGATCTCCTTCCCGCCGGTAGAGGTTTATGTTTGTATCAATAGTGCCGGGAAGATTTCCCACGCAGCTGCGCACCATATCGGGAAATCCCAAGAATTTGGGGCAGATGTATTCCCGGGGATGAACACTCACCAATCTAGGGATAAATATGTAATCCACCCTGTCCCTCAGGGCGGCCACGTGTCCGAAGGCTATTTTCACCGGCAGGCAGGCCTCGTCCACGCAGTGCCGCAGGCCATCCTGCAAAATCACCTTAGTAGTGGGTCCCGTAACAGTCACTTCAGCCCCCAGGCTTTCAAAAAAAACCTTCCACAAAGGGTAATATTTGTAAAACAGAAGGCATCTGGGAATGCCTATTTTTGCCGCCATTTTCAACCCTCCGGCAGTATTATGGCCATTTTTTCTTCTGGCTATGCTTTCCATCCCTTCAGGCGGGGAAATTCCCCGGGAACAATGTCAGAAAAGTGCCCAAATACATACCATGGTACAAAATATATGTTTAAGGAGGTAGCCCTATGGTTCAGGATTCTGTGAGCACCGCCCGGGAGACCCTTGCCGAAATGAAAAGTGAAATGAAGGGTTTCCCAAAGCCCCATTGTGACGAATGCTGCTGTCCGGATTTTGTATTTTTCATTTTCAAAGAAGTGAACTGCGTGCAGATCTTCAACGGAGCCTGCCAGGACTGGAGGCCGGGCAGCCCGTGTGCAAAGTCGGTATAGGGTAAGGATAAAATAATCGCCGGCTTAACCGGCGATTATTTTATCCTTTTAATCCGCGCCCCCGGCGGGGGCGGCGGTGATGACAAATCTGCATTCTGTATTTAATGATTGTTTTAGTTTCAATCCACCAGGATAAGCAGGTCTGTTTTAGCCAGCCGGTTTAAAAGCTTGGGATATGTTCCGTCAGCCCGGGCTAAAGCCATATCCTGCAGCAGCCGCGGTACCCGGTGGTACCGGGTGGTGAAATTCAAACGGCAGGCCGCATTGGCCAAGGCACAGGCAATAAAGGTCTTGCCAACTCCGCCCGGGCCGGTGATGATAACATTCTGATGAGCATTTATCCATTGGCAGCTGGCCAGGCTTTTCATAAATCTCCGGTCCAATCCCCGGGGGTGGACATAATCAATATCCTCCATGCAGGCTCCCAGACGTAATCTGGCCTTTTTTAAAAGGATTGCCAGCCTTTTGTTCTGACGGTATGTCCATTCATACTCCACCAAAAGGCTCAGCCGTTCCTCAAAGGAATAATCGTTGAAGTCGCCCTTGTCCATCTGGGCCGCCAGGGCCTGGGCCAACCCGGTAAGCTTCATTTGGCGCAAACGGTCAATGGTTTGGTGTGTTAGCACAGGTAGATCCCTCCCTTGGGCTTGCCATAATATCCGGGACCCCTCAGGTTATCGTGCTGTATAGGGGGAACAGGGATATTTTCATTCAGTACCTGCTGATCTAACCCTTTAGACAACATGGATTTGACAGCCCTGTAGCTGGGAGTGCCTATGGCCAGTAACTTCAGGCAGGCAATTTCCATACGGTCCTTGCCGTACTTGCCAGCTAAGCGGATTAGACCCAGGCAGGAGCGGAAGCCCTGCTGGGGGTGGGCGTAGGTGCTTAAGATCTTTTCCACCGCCTGGCTGGTATATGGCCCCACTTCTTTAGCCCAGTTGATCAGCCTGTCAGGTGTCCATTTCAGATATTCCTGCTGGGAAATGGGCCGGTGATTAGGATCAGTGTTAAAGGTCCCCTTAGTCCTTAGCCGGGAATGCAGTGCCACCCTGTTGCCCTTGGACAGTATTTCCACGGTATTATCGGTAATTCGGACATCCGCCTGCTGGTTTATCAACTGATACGGAGCACTGTAATAGCATTTATCAACCTCAATGTGGTAGTCAATGTTCACCCTTGCTTTTTTCCACTCGGCAAATTGATATCTAAAAGCCGGCAGCGGCCGCAAAGGCGGCTTCCCCAGGGATTCAAAAAGGCTTTTGCGGGTGCCTTCAATTTTTTGAAACGGGCGGTTATTCAACTTTTCCAGGTACTCTTTAAGCACCTGGTTTAATTCAGCCAGGCTAAAGAAAATGCGGTTTCTCAAAGGGGCCATAATCCAGTTTTCCACTAACTGGACCCCTTTTTCTCCCTTTGGTTTATCTTTTGGCTTGGCCACCCGGGCCGGCATAACCACCAACCCATAATGGTTGGCCATGTCCTGATAGGTGGGGTTGATATCGGGCCCATATCGGCAGGGGTGGCTGACACCGGTTTTCAAATTGTCCGGCGCTATGATCCCGGGGACGCCGCCAAAGTACTCCAAGGCCCGGCAGTTGGAACTGATCCAGGCGTGGAGATCCAGGGACAGGCTGGCCTCTATGCAGGTGTAGTTGCTGGCACCTAGAACGGCTACAAAGATATAGGCTGGTATCTTTTCCCCGGTGGTTTTATCCACCACGAACATAGTGGGGCCGGCATAGTCAACAAACATTTTTTCCCCGGCTTTATATGGCTGGCGTAAAACCGGGTCAATAGTCTTTCTCCATTTCTGGTATAGCTCACAAAAGCGGCTGTACTGGTAGCCCTGGGGATTTTGCTCTTTGTATTCCATCCACAGCAATTGCAGGGTTACACCTTTTTTTCTTAATTCC
>JBBIMW010000021.1:0-29017 GCA_037444185.1 Peptococcaceae bacterium
TCTGTGATGCGCCCAGCAAGATGGATTCTGGCAAAAGCGTCATCACCCACCCCAATGGTGCATAACCAGCGCCGCACACACTAGCCCGGCCGTCTCAGTTCTCAATATCCTCGGCCCCAGGGTGACGGCGAACACTCCCTTCCTCCTGGCCAGGTCCACCTCCGATTCCTCGAAGCCACCCTCGGGACCAATGAATATGTACACCCGCCCCGGCCTGTCTCCCTTCAGCAAATCCCCCAGGCGGCCCCGCCGCTCCCCCTCCCAGGGCAGAAAGGAAACCGTACCCTCCGGAATACCGGCCAGCACCTCATCAATCCCCTTAGGCCGGCGCACCTCCGGAATCACAGCCCGGCGGCACTGCCTGGCCGCTTCCAGGGCAATCCGCCGCCAGCGCCCCTGCCTCTCCGTGGCTCTATCACCATCAAGCCTCAGCACCGAGCGCCGGCAAACCAGGGGTATTATCTCGGCCACACCCAGCTCGGTGGACTTTTGTATTACCAAGTCCATCTTTTCCCCTTTGGACAGCCCCTGCACCAGTGTAACCCTGACCGGGGGCTCACCGCCGGGAATGTACTCGTCGAGACGGACAAGAATTACTTCTTCCTTCTCCGCCCGGTCTATCTTCGCCCTGGCCCCCCTCCCGGCGCCGTCCAGTATTTCCACCACATCACCGGACTTCAGCCGGAGAACCTTCACCATGCGCCCCACTTCCGGCCCCCTGAGCACGGGCCGCTCTACAACGAACTGTTCCGGAGAAATAAAAAACCGGTGCATATTCGGCCTCCTGCCCTGAAAATAATCCGAGCATTACCGGAGTGTACGCGGGGGGAGGATTTTCAAACTGCAGCCGGTCTGCAACACAAAAACCCGGCCCATTCGCCCTCTTCCAGAGTTTTAACCATTGTCAGGCCGCATTTCCGCAGGGCAGCGGCCACTTCATCCCGCCTGTGGGATATGACACCGGAGACAATGAGTAGACCTCCCCTCCCGAGCCGGTCCATTGCCTGCGGCGCCACTTTTATGATTGCGTCGGCCACGATGTTGACCACGACAACATCGGCGGCAACCTCAACGCCGTCCAGCAGATCGCCCTCCCGGACCGAAACAATGTCCTCCACCCCGTTGGCCGCCACATTTTCCCAGGCCACCCGCACGGCCAACGGATCGGAGTCCACCGCCAGCACCATTGCGGCCCCCAGCCTGGCGGCCGCAATGGCCAGAATGCCGGATCCCGTGCCCACATCCAACACCCTCTCCCCGCCCCGGATCACTTCTTCCAGGAGAACCATGCACATGGCGGTGGTGGGATGGGTGCCACAACCGAAGGCCAGCCCGGGGTCCAGGCGGATTTCCAGAAGTCCTTCCTCCACATCATCTTTTCCCCAGGCCGGCCTGACCACAAACTTCCGGCCAATCTTTACAGGCCTGTACAGCTCCCGCCACCGGGCCAGCCAGCTGCCGTCCTCCAACTCTTCAAGGGAAACCAGCGGCGGGTATTCCGGATCAATCCCGCCCAGGGCCGCCCTGAATTCCTCCAGCCTTCCGGCAAGTCTTTCATCAACGGGAAGATACCCCTTTACCACCGGCAGTTCCCCGATGCTCCCGGGCAAGTCCATAGCCACAGTTTCACGGTTTCCTCCGGCTATGACTTCATAAATCAGGGCGGGGTCCTCAATAACCACCCCGCCTGTACCAATCAGATCAAATAGTCCGCCGGCTGCGTCCACATCTCCGGGCCTGACCCGCACGGCTATCTCAAGCCACTTCAAAACCAATCAAACCTTTCATAAAGCCTGGGAGCGTCTAAAAAATCAGCCCATAAAAGCATCCCTGACCCTTCCAAAAAAACCCTTGTCTGTTCCGGAGGGATTTTCACTGCTTAGACTGGCAAACTCTCTCAACAGAGACTTTTGTTTTTCCGTCAACCTGGAGGGGACCATCACCCTGACCCGGACATGCTGGTCCCCCCGGCCGTGCCCGTGCAGATCCGGTATTCCCTTCCCACGCAGCCTGAATACAGTGCCGGTTTGGGTTCCCTCGGGAATTTTTACCTGAACCTTGCCGTCCAGGGTATCGACCTCTATTTCATCTCCCAGGGCGGCCTGGGCAAAACTGAGGGGTACTTCCAGCACCACGTCGTTGCCCTCGCGGTGAAAAAACTTGTGGGGCTTTATGTATATATATACATAAAGGTCTCCCCTGGGCCCGCCCCTTAAGCCCGCCTCCCCCTCCCCGGCAACCCTCAGCCTGGTGCCGCTGTCCACTCCGGCCGGCACCTTCACGTGAATGCTCCTGGTCTTTCTGACCCGGCAGGCGCCGTAACAGGTGGGGCACGGCTTTTCTATCGTCTTGCCGCTGCCGCGGCAGCGGTCGCAGGCCCTGGACTGGACGATCCGCCCGAAGGGTGTGCTCTGGGCAAACTGAACCTGCCCGGCCCCGTTGCACACCTGGCAGATCTGTACCCTTGTGCCCGGAGCGGCCCCGGAGCCGCCGCAAGTTCCGCACTCCTCGGTCCTGGGCACCTTTATATCCCTCTCCAGTCCGAAGGCGGCCTCTTCAAAACTGATTTCCAGCTCCATCTTGAGGTCGCCGCCTTTTTCCGGCCCCCTCCTTTTCCTCCCGCCACCTCCGAAAAACATGTCGAATATATCGCCGACGCCTCCGAAATCGGCGCCGAAACCGTTAAAACCACCAAATCCCTGACCGTTGGCGGCATGGCCGAAACGATCATAACCAGCCCGTTTTTCCGGGTCGCTCAGCACCTCGTGCGCTTCCGCAATTTCCTTGAACCTCTCTTCAGCTTCCTTTTTATTCTCCGGGTTGGCGTCGGGGTGGTACTGGCGCGCCAGCTTTCTGTACGCCTTTTTTATTTCTTCGGCCGAAGCCTGCCTGGATACTCCCAGTACTTCGTAATAATCCCGCTTGGACACAGTTGATATCTCACCACCCTGCTCAAAACGTAAATACCCGGAATGGCCCGGAAAGCCCCGCCGGACTTGCAGACGGCTCTGTCCTGATCCTTCAGCCCCGGTGCTCGCACAATGTCACATTTAATATTACTTGTCTTCCTTTACTTCATAGTCAGCATCTACAACCTTCCCGTCCTTCCGTCCGGCCCCCTCCCCTCCCGGGTCGCCGCCGCCTTCCCCGGCCTGCTGGTCCCGGGTCTTCTGCTGATAAAGCAGTGTGGTGAGTTCGTACAAAGGCTGGGTTAAGGCCTCCAGCTTTCTTTTGATCAGTTCCATGTCGTCTCCCTTGAGGGCTTCCTTCAAATCCAGAACGGCCGCATGCACAACCTCCACCTTCGCCTTGTCGGCATTGTCGCCCAGTTCCCTGACGGTTTTCTCCGCCTGGTAAACAATGCTGTCCGCCTGGTTGCGCAGCTCCACCTCTTCCCTGCGCCTGCGGTCGACCTCGGCATGGGACTCCGCTTCCCTGACCATTTTATCTATTTCCTGTTCAGACAGCCCGCCGCCACCGCTTATGGTTATGCTCTGCTCCTTGCCGGTGGCCATGTCTTTGGCTGAAACATTGACAATACCGTTCACATCGATGTCGAATTTCACTTCTATCTGCGGAACCCCCCTGGGCGCCGGCGGTATGCCGGTCAAGGAGAATCTCCCCAGGGTCTTGTTGTCCGACGCCATGGCCCGCTCCCCCTGAAGCACGTGAATCTCCACGGTGGTCTGCCCGTCCGCGGCGGTGGAAAAAATCTGTCCCTTGGTGGCGGGGATGGTGGTATTCCTTTCGATAAGTCTGGTGAACACCCCGCCCAGGGTCTCTATGCCCAGGGACAGCGGCGTCACGTCCAGCAGCAGTACATCCTTCACCTCGCCGGCCAGCACTCCGGCCTGTATGGCCGCCCCTATGGCCACACACTCGTCCGGGTTGATTCCCTTGTGGGGCTCCTTGCCCAGGAATTTGCGGATGGCTTCCTGGACCGCCGGTATCCTGGTGGAACCTCCCACCATCAAAACCTTGTGTATATCCCTGGGATCCATTCCCGCATCGGCCATGGCCTGCCTGGTGGGACCCATGGTCTTTTCCACCAGGTCCGCCGTCATTTCATCAAATTTCGCCCTGGTCAGATTCATTTCCAGGTGCTTCGGCCCGTTGGCGTCGGCGGTGATAAAAGGCAGGTTTATATTGGTGGTGGCCACGCCGCTCAGTTCCACCTTGGCCTTTTCGGCGGCCTCCTTGAGGCGCTGCATGGCCATACGGTCGTTGCGCAGGTCTATCCCGGTCTCTCTTTTAAACTCCGTGACCAGCCAGTGGATCACCCGGTCGTCGAAGTCGTCCCCTCCCAGGCGGTTGTTCCCGCTGGTGGCCTTCACCTCAAACACCCCGTCCCCCAGCTCGAGGATGGAAACGTCAAAGGTGCCGCCGCCCAGGTCGAACACCAGTATGGTCTGATCCTCTTCCTTGTCCAGGCCGTAAGCCAGGGCCGCCGCAGTGGGCTCATTTATTATGCGCAGCACCTCCAGGCCGGCGATTCTTCCGGCATCCTTGGTGGCCTGCCGCTGGGCGTCGGTAAAATAGGCCGGCACGGTGATGACCGCCTTCTCTATTTTCTGCCCCAGGTAGGCCTCGGCATCGGTCTTGAGCTTTTGCAATATCATGGCCGATATTTCCTGGGGGGTATGATTTTTTCCGTCTATTTCCACCTTATGACCGGTTCCCATATGCCGCTTGATGGAACTGATGGTCCGGTCGGGGTTGCTGACCGCCTGCCTTTTGGCCACCTGCCCGACAAGCCTTTCACCGGTCTTGGAGAACCCCACCACCGAAGGCGTGGTGCGCCCGCCTTCGGCGTTCGGTATCACTATGGCCTCCCCGCCCTCCATCACGGCAACACAGGAGTTCGTGGTGCCCAGGTCTATGCCTATCACCTTGCTCATTATGCAACCTCCCACTAATCAAATCAGCCGGCCACTTTCACCATCGCCGCCCTGATTACCTTTCCCTTGTAAGAAAACCCTTTTCTCAACTCCTGAATGACGGTGTTTTCAGGGTAATCGCCGCCTTCCTCCCTCATTACGGCCTCGTGCAATTCAGGATTGAATATTTCTCCTGTGGCGGGGATGGATACAAGTCCCTCCCTGGCCAGGATCTCCTGAAGCTGCCGGTATATCATCTCCACACCGGCCAGCAATTTCCCGTAGTCGTTGTTTTCAACCGCCAGTGCCCTTTCAAAATTGTCCACCACCGGCAATAGTGACAGTATCAGCCGCTCGTTGGAGTAACTAAGCAGATCCTCCCTTTCCCTGCTCACCCTTTTGCGAAAATTTTCAAAATCGGCTTGCATCCTGACCAGCCGGTTGAAATACTCCCCGGCTTTAGCCTTTTCTTCATTCAACATTTTCAGCAGCTTTTCTTCTTCCCCCGCCTCAACAACCGCGTCTCCCGGACGGGGTTCCTCCCCCCCGCCGGTTTCGCCCGTCTTTTCAGCCACTTCCGCAACAGTTCCGCTCTCCTTATCCTCCATAACCTTAATCACCTCGCAATACGCCTTCGGAGCCGGCGGCTTTTTCCTCGCGCTTCTTGATAATGGTATCTATTCTTAATATGGCCTCCGCAATTTCTCCGGCCGCCTTGAGGGCATGAGTCTTCACCAGAGCCGGGTCCACCACCCCTGTTTCGCACATGTCCCTTATTTCGCCGGTATCACAGTCCACCGCCAATGAGTCTTTGCCGCTTCCGGCCTGGGCCGCAATAACGTCACCCAGCTTTTCCAGGGGGTTGAATCCGGCATTGCCCACGATTTGGGCCATGGGGGCTTTCAGGGACTCCACCACGCAGTCTATGCCGTATACCGCCATGCCCCGCACACCCGGCCTTATTTTCGCCACTTCCCCGGCCGCCGCCAGCTCAACACTGCCGCCGCCGGGCACCACTCCTCCCCGCACAGCCGCCTGTACCGCCGCCGCCGCATCTTTGGCTATGCGCTCCCTTTCACCCACCACTTCCGCAGTGGCGGCCCCCACCAGCACCGTGGCCATGGATTTGCCCCCGCCGTCCTCTATCCACACCTGTTCGAGCTTCTCGTCATTGTAAACCCTGCCGGCCTTTCCAAGACATTTTTGCAGCTGCTGGAGATCCTTTTTCAGGCCGTTGCGCTTTATCATCCTGGCCCCGGTATGTTCCGCAGCCTTGCGCAGCTCCCGGGACAACACCCTTTGGACCACCATCACTCCGGCGTCGGCCAGAATTTCCTCCGCCGCCTCGCTCACACCACGGTCCACCAGCACCAGCCCCGCGCCCAATTCAACTATTTTTCGCACATTTTCCCGGAACTGGTTCTGCAAATCCATGTAACGGCTGAAGCCGGCCTCGGTGGCCAGGGCCTCGTCCTCTATTTCCTCGGGCTCCAGCGCGTCATCAATAACAAGGACACCCGCGCCGGTTATTTCCGCCGGCATTTGCCGGCTCATACGTTCCTTGCTGACGATTACCCCTCTGAAAACCTGGTTTTCAGCCCCTTCTTCAGCCACCACGGTTTCAGTGAATTTAAAGTTGCGGTCCAAAAGCTTTTCCCTGCCCACCATAACAGCGGCCCTGACCACAAGGTCCGCAATATCCTCATGCCCCCTGCCGGCAATCAAAGCCACCTGCCTGACCAAGGGGTCCCGGACATCTTCTATATTCCTGGCACGCCGCCTGATGGCTTCTATTCCTGACTGCACTCCGGCCCTCAAACCCTCAATGACCCGGGCTACCGGCACACCCCTGGAAACCTGCTCCACACCATGGCCCACCAGGGCCCCGGCCAGCACCGCGGCGGTGGTGGTACCATCGCCTATCTCCTCCTGCTGGGCCTTGGCGATGTTGATCAGCATCCTGGCCGCCGGGTGATTGGCCTCCATCATGGTCAGAATGGTGACTCCGTCATTGGTGATCACCACTTCCCCGAACTTATCCACCAGCATGGTGTCCAGTCCCTTGGGGCCCAGCGTGCCCTCCACCGCAGAGGCGATGGCCCTGACTGCACTTGCATTGGATACGAGGGCGGCCATCCGCTCATTCACTTCGGCGCCGGTACTGGCCTGCTGTTTAAGACTCATGGCGGTTTATCTCCATCCTTTATACATTCTTTCAATGGCTTCGGACATGTTTCTAGTCATACACTCCACAACACTGATCACCCAGGCGTAATCCATCCTGGTGGGCCCCAGCACGCCTAAAGACCCCACGGGCTTTCCATCTATGTGATAACTGGCCACCACCATACTGCAATCCTTGACTTCCTCCCTCTTCAGCTCGCCGCCTATGCGCACCGACACACCTTCACCGGAGCTGCCGGCCTCCATCAGATTGCACAGCAAATCCTCCTGCTCCAGAAGGCTCAGAATCGTTTTCACCTTTTCTATGTTGTGAAACTCCGGCTGATTCAATATATTGATAACGCCGCCCAGGTATATTTTGTCCTCCCTTTCCCTGTTCAGCCCGCTTTGTATCAGGTGCATCGCCAGTTCCAGTATATTTCTGTGCTTGGACAGCTCAAAATATATTTCCCTGATTAAAGTCATTTTTATCATGTCCATTGAAAGCCCGCTGAGTTTTGCGTTCAGCACCTCTGTAATGGTGTCCAGGTCAACCTGGCCGACCCCCTCGGACACTTCTATAATATTGGTCTGCAGCGCCCCCGTGTCCATGATCATAATAACCATGACCTGTCCTGGATTCATCAGCACCAACTGTATTCGCTTGAAGTAAATGACATCCGGCCTTGGGCTGACCACCATTGAGGGAAATCTGGTCATCCTGGACAGCAGGGCGCCTGTCCGGGTGATTACCTGGCCTATTTCTCTGACTTTTTTCTCGTACCCCCGCCGGATCAAGTCCTCTTCCTGGCTGCTCAGAGCTTTTTTCTTCATTAAAAAATCCACGTAATAGCGGTAGCCCTGCTGTGAAGGGATCCTGCCCGCCGAAGTGTGGGGCTGCTCAATGTATCCCAGTTCCTCAAGGTCCGACATTTCATTTCTTATGGTGGCCGGGCTGACCCCCAGATCATATTTGCGGGCAATGGTCCTCGAGCCCACCGGTTCGCCGGTGGCCACAAAATCAGCAATAATGGCTATAAGTACTTGTTGTTTGCGGGTATCCATTTTCACACCGGACCACCCTCCTTGTTAGCACTCCCTCCTATTGAGTGCTAACGCCTTTACGTAAAAAATAGCACCCGGCATACTTTTTGTCAAGGGTTACTGAGAATAACCCATAATATTAAGATAACCTGATCCCCGGCCCCCAATCCTTTCATTAAACAAATGCGGAAAAAACCGTATTGCCCAGCAGAAGGCCCCGGCGGGTGAGGCGCAGCCTGCCGCCGGCCCTTTCAATAAGGTTGAGGGCCGTCAGTCTCTCTATTTCATTTCCGTAAACCTCATCAACACTTTTGCCGAACCTCTCCCCGAAGCCCTCCAGGTCAAGCCCCTGCAAGAGGCGCAGCCCCAGAAACAAGGTTTCCGACATCCCGGCCCCGGGGCTGGTCTCCTCCTGCCAATCCACCGGCGGGATGTCTTCCTCCAGCATTTCGGCGTAACGGATCGGTGAAGGGTGGTTGGAGAAGCGCCGGCCCCCCAAATTTGAATGCGCCGCCGGTCCCAAACCGATATAGTCCAGGTTGTGCCAGTACCCCAGGTTATGACGGCAGAATTTCCCCGGCAGGGCGAAGCTGGATATTTCGTAATGTACGTAGCCCAGACCGCCCAGGGTGTCAATCAACACCTCATACATCTCCGCCTCCAGGTCTTCGGGACATTCTTCCAGCCATCCGGACCGCACCTTCTCAAAAAAGGGAGTGTTTTTCTCCATCTGCATCCCGTATGCAGAAATATGATCCGGGCACAGACAAGCCACTTCCCGCAAGCATTGCCGCCATTGCCAAAGACTCTGCCCCGGTATGCCGAAGATCAAGTCAATGTTTATATTGTCGTAGCCCGCCCGCCGGGCATCCCGGAAGACTTCCGCCGCCCCGGAAAACGAGTGCGATCTGCCCAGGGTGTCCAAGAGGTCCTGGTGGCAGGCCTGAAGTCCGATACTCAGCCTGTTGACCCCGGCCTTTTTCATTCCGGCCAGCTTACCGGAGTCCACAGTGTCCGGGTTGGCCTCCACCGTTATTTCCGCACCACCGGACACAATGAAGAAAGAATGTACTCCCTCCAGTACGGATGCCAACTCCCCGGCGGTAAGACAGGTGGGCGTGCCGCCGCCGATATAGACACTGTCCACCAGTTTCTCCCCCGGGGCGAGGCAACGGGAGCGCATCTCCATTTCCCGGGCCAGGGCGGCGAGATAAAAGGAAACTAGGCCTTCCTCCCGGGGAACCGAGACGAAGCTACAGTAATCACACTTCTTTTTCAGGCAAAAAGGGACATGGATATACAGTCCGATGGACATAATTAATCCTTTATTGACAGCACAGCCATAAAGGCCTCCTGGGGGATTTCCACGCTGCCCACCTGTTTCATGCGCTTTTTGCCTTCCTTCTGTTTCTCCAGGAGCTTCTTTTTCCTGGTAATGTCCCCCCCGTAGCACTTGGCCAGCACATCCTTTCTCCTGGCCTTGACGGTTTCCCTGGCGATAATCCTGTTCCCTATGGCCGCCTGCACGGGAACGTCGAAAAGCTGGCGGGGAATCAGCTCCCTGAGTTTTTCGACCAGCTGGCGTCCCCGGATATACGCGCTGTCCTGGTGCGACACCACGGTCAGGGCGTCCAGCGGCTCCCCGTTGATTAGAATGTCCAGCTTAACCAGACTGCTCTCCCTGTAGCCGGCCAAGTCATAATCCAATGATGCGTATCCCCTGGTCCTGGATTTCAATTGATCAAAGAAATCATATATTATTTCACTCAAGGGGAGGTGGTAGGACAGCATCACCCTGTTCTCCCCCATATACTCCATGTTCTTGAACACTCCCCGCCTGTCCTGGCAAAGTTCCATCACCGCCCCGATGTAATCCTTTGGAACCATAACAGTGGCAGAAACAAAGGGCTCCTCGGTTTTCTGTATTTTCCCCGGCGGCGGCATTTTGGTGGGGCTGTCTATCTCCAGCAGGTTGCCGGAAGTGGTGGTTATCCTGTACACCACGCTGGGGGCGGTGGTGATGAGGTCCAGACGGTACTCCCTCTCCAGCCTTTCCTGGATTATTTCCATGTGCAGAAGGCCCAGGAAGCCGCACCTGAACCCGAATCCCAGGGCATCGGAATTCTCCGGGTCATACACCAGTGAAGCGTCATTGAGCTTCAGCTTCTCCAGCGCTTCCCTCAGATCCTCATACTGGCCGCTGTCCACCGGATAAAGCCCGCAGTATACCATGGGGGTGACTTTGCGGTAGCCCGGGAGAGGTTCCGGCGCCGGCCGGTAAGCGTCGGTCACCGTATCCCCCACCATGCAGTCTTTGACATTCTTGATGCCGGCGGCGATAAACCCTACCTCTCCGGTTTTCAGACGGCCGACGGAGGTCATGGACGGGCGGAAAACACCCACCTCATCCACCTCGAATTCCTTGCCGGTGGACATCATCCGGACGGCGTCCTTTTTCTCCAGCTCGCCGTCCTTTATGCGTACATATGCTATAACACCCTTGTAAGGATCATAATGGGAATCAAAAATGAGGGCCTTTAAGGGATTGCCGGGGCTGCCCCCCGGGGGCGGAATCCTGACCACTATCCTTTCCAGGAGTTCTCCAATGCCGACACCCATCTTGGCCGAGACCAACAATGCGTCCGAGGCGTCCAGACCGATGACGTCCTCGATCTCCCTCTTCACCCGGCCGGGATCGGCGCTGGGGAGGTCAATCTTGTTGATCACCGGTACAATCTCCAGGCTGTTCTCAATGGCCATATATACATTGGCCAGGGTCTGGGCCTCGATGCCCTGGACCGCATCCACCACCAGCAGCGCCCCCTCGCAGGCCGCCAGGCTGCGGGACACCTCGTAGGAAAAGTCCACGTGGCCCGGTGTGTCAATCAGATTCAACTGGTATGTCCGTCCGTCAGAGGCCTTG
This sequence comes from Peptococcaceae bacterium, assembly GCA_037444185.1. Lineage (GTDB taxonomy): Bacteria > Bacillota > Desulfotomaculia > Desulfotomaculales > Desulfocucumaceae > JAILZP01. Next base: position 11,008 of record JBBIMW010000021.1, read on the forward strand.
TATCCCAGCCGCACCGCCTGCATCTTGATGGTGATGCCACGCTCCCGTTCCAGATCCATCTGGTCCAGCACCTGTTCGGTCATCTCCCGCCTGCTGAGAGCTCCGGTAAACTCCAGCAACCTGTCCGCCAGGGTGGACTTGCCGTGGTCAATATGAGCGATTATGCAGAAATTCCTGATCAGTTCCTGTTCCCTGTACAATATAGCGTCCCTCCCGCCGGCCGGGTCATATTCCCAATCCGACATTATATCAGAGGGCCCTTAAAAAGTCCATCACCTCCAATATGAACAGGCCGGCATGCTCCATCATGCCGGAGATTTTCCCCGGCAAAAGACCGGCCTTTTCCCTGAGAAGGCCGGATAAATAAGCTGTCTTCTCCGCCACGGCGCCGATAATATTTTCAGCCGCCCCGTTTTTAAAAACATTTTCAATGGCGGCCGGGGTTAAATACTGATTTTGCCCCACCGCGGCGCCCAGGGCGGTGGCCGAAATCTGCACCCCGGCGATAACCGCCCCCAGGCAAATGCCCAGCAACAACGGTATGGTATAGCCCCTTTCAAGCATAATCATCAACCCGCATTATTTCACACTCCCGGTAACATTATTGTCTTTACAGCCGTTTTTTAAAACATCTCCACAGCCGTCTCAAATGCCCGCGGGCGCCGGCTGAATATCCTCCCCGGACTCGTCAAAGAGTCTGCGGGGCGCCCTTTCCATCAACTCCCCGGCCAGGACCCGGGCCAGCATTATTGCCGACTCCACAGCTTCCTCGGTGGAATTGCTGACGCTGCCCATCTCCACCAGCAATGCCCGGGGGTGCAGAAACTGGTTGTACCTGCCCTCCTTTATTCTTACCCCGATACACAGGCCGGGATATTTTTTATTGATCTTTCCCTCCAGCTTCAGGGCATAATCATAATTTTTACGCCAGTTGGGAAAGGGCGACCGGGCATCCGAGCCCACAATAAACAAAATGGGGGCCACATCCCTTCCGTTAACCCTGACAAGACTCTGGTTGCGGGACTTTCCCGCGTCCCTGTGTATATCCAGGAGTATTTGCATGTCCCTATTTTCTTCCAGCAACCGCCGGGCGGTCTTTTCGGACTCCACGTAAGACAGGGCGTATTTCTCATCATTCACCCTCTCATCGCAAGCCACCCTGATTCCATATTCATTTTCCAGTGTTTCCTTTATGGCCCTTCCCGCCATCACCACCCCGCCCTTCTTGCCCGTCAGCCTTTCCGTGCCGTCGGTGAGGGCATAGGTTTCGCCGGTATGGGTGTAGTATATGCCCAACAGGGCCGTGGAAGTGAGCCGGGGGGGCGGCGCCAAAGACTCCGGCCCGCTTCCCGCCCCGTTTTCCACTGCGGTTCTGGCCACGATTCCCAAGGCCGGAACCATCCGGTAATCATCTTTATTCTTTTTAATGAACCGGGACAGCACCGGTATCTGGGAAGCCAACAGTTCCCCGGGGCTGGCCGGATTTATCCTGAAAGGGGCCGGTATGGCCGCAACCAGGGATCCCGGGGTGATCTCCCCGGGATGGCCCTCCTGGTTCCCCGCCCAGGCGAAAACCGGCGCCGCCGACCGGATGATGCTCCGGGGGTCCCTTTCGCTCCACCTGAGGGCAATATCCAAAATGGAAAATTTGCCGCTCTCCTGTATTATCAAAAAAAAGCATAAAAGCATCAGTGCGCAGCAAAATACAATCCCCCGGCAGATCCGGAGCAGCCCGTAACGATGCCTGCACATCATACGCCTGTTCCAATATATCATCCATCATGCAGCCTTCCGGCCCCTCCCGCCAAAATTTCATAAAATTGTATGCCATGGCCCAGGTGGTTATGACACAAGAAAAGCGATTTCATCGCCTAATAGCTAAAAAAGGTATCGCTTTTCTTGTTCGCCAGGGGCTGCCGCCCCTTCGACGGACGCTGCGCGTCCTGAGCACCCCGCAATCGTAAGGGGGCGCACCCCCTTACAAACCCCCATGTATAGAAAACTTTTCCACTAGTAATAATGCAAGCATAATTTCCTATACATAGAAAAAACTCCCTTTCGGGAGCGCAGGACATTGGAATAAGCCATCGGCCATGTAGCTTATATTAGGTACCGGTTGCCTAAGTTGTCTGACTCCTGTCTCCCGGCAGAATAAGGAATACAGTATGAGCTGTTTATAGGTCATTCTATCTAAGCACAGTGGGCACAACCGCGTCTATCAGCCCGATGACAAAGGCTGCAATGAGGGCACCGATGATGCTTACACTCAAAAGTCCCGGTATTATAAACTGAGCAAGGTAAATAACCACCGCAGCGGTGATGAAACCCACCAGGCCCCTGCTCTTGGGCGAAATCCTCTCGCCCAGGAGGGCCTCGGCTATATATCCCAGAATGGTGATAACGGCGGCGGCAATCAGCGCGCCGACGAAACCGCCCATTACCGCGAAACCGGGCGATACCCAGCTTACCACCACCAGAACCAAAGCCGAAACCACAAATCTGACAATGGGACCTATCCAGTTCATTTATACTCACCCCCGTTCTTTCTTTATTGTTAAATATCATTGGCTGAAGCAGGCAAATATATACGGTTTGAGTTGCATTTTAAATGCAGCCGTGGTAGAATGTTGCCTGTCGGGAGGTGAAAAGGTGCCAAATATAAAATCGGCAGAAAAAAGAGTGGAGGTAATCCGCAAGAAAACCCTGCGCAACTCCAGCCTGAAGTCGGCCCTAAGGACTTCCATAAGAAAATTTGATGAAGCGCTGGCCGGCAATAAGGACGATGCCGGGACAAAACTGTGCAGGGCGTTGATTGCCATTGATAAAGCAGTGACCAAGGGAGTTCTGCACAAGAACACAGCCGCCAGGAAAAAGTCGCGCCTGGCATTGAAATTCAATAATCACGCCGATAAAGCGCAAAGCTGAAACCACCCTCCAAAAGAAGGTGGTTTCTTTCCCTTTCAGTCCCCTGTCTCCCGGCAGACCCCTGCGCCGCCCGGGGCGGCGCCATCAAGTGAAAATATCCCTTCATTGATCTATTCTGGATTCTGAGTCCTGAATTCTGACAGGCTGGGGAATGCAGAATGGGCTACACACCGGAGGTGCTTTTATGGCCATTGTGGAAGTAAGCATCGTGCCCCTGGGCACCGGAACCACCGGCGTCAGCCGGTACGTGGCCAGCTGCGTGAAAGTGCTCAGGGGTGAAAAAGACCTCAAGTATCAGCTGACGCCCATGGGCACAGTGATTGAAGGTGACCTGGATATGATTCTCGGCGCAATCAGGAAAATGCACGAACAGCCCTTCATCTCAGGCGCAAAAAGAGTGCTTACCACCGTGCGGGTGGACGACCGGAGGGACCGGGCGGCCACCATGGACGGAAAAGTAGATTCCGTAATCGAAAAATTGTCCGGGAAGACTGAGCTGTGAGGTATTACACCGAACTGTTGAACGAGCTGCGGGCAGGACGCACGGCCCCGGTGTACCTCTTCTTCGGCCCGGAGACATATCTGCGTGGCGAAGCCGTAAAAAGGATGCGTGAAATGCTGCTGCCCGGAGAAGCCGGAGAATTCAACTTCAACTTGTTGGACGGACGGGAGACTTCAATGGCGGACATAATCTCCCTGGCCTGCGCAACTCCTTTTTTTGCCGGCAAAAGACTGGTTCTGGTCCATGACGCAACGCTTTTCACGGGGAAAAAAGGCGATGCGCCGAACGCCGGTGACGAACCGTCCCCCCTGCTGGAATACCTGGCCGCGCCAAATCCTCACACCTGCCTGGTATTCGACGCCGGGGAAAGCGTAGACAAAAGCAAAAAGATATACAAAAAAATCGCCGGGATGGGAAAAGTGGTGGAGTTCAGTCTTCTGAAAACGGGTGAACTTTCGGCCTGGCTGGACAAACGGGCCAGACTGGCGGGCAAGTCCCTGGCGCAGGCCGCGGCCCGGGAGATTCTGGCCAGGGTGGGGAACAGCCTGCAGGCGCTTTCGGTGGAAATCAACAAACTGATCTCTTATGTCGGAGAAAGAGATGTAATCACCCGGGAGGATGTGGAGGCGGTAATCTCCAGCCATCCAGAGGAAGATATTTTTGCCGTGCTGGACGCCATCGGTGAAAAGAACCCCACCAGGGCCCTGGCCGGAATACATCGCCTGTTCAGACAAAAGCATCCGCCACAGCTGATACTGTCCATGGCGGCGCGGCAAATAAGGCTTATACTGCGCACTGGAGAGGCCATCGAATCCGGCACCCGCTTCGCGGACATTGCTGACAAAATAGGGATACACCCCTACGTGGCAAAAAAAATGTCCGCCCAGCAGAAAAATTTTGACCGGGGACAACTGACCAGGTCTCTTTATTGGCTCCATAAACTGGATGTGGCGATAAAATCGGGTCAGCAGGAATTCCTGCCCGGCATGGAGATATTTATTCTTGATATATGCCGCCCCGCCTTTAGCCCACCACCGCCGAAACATTGCCCCTTATGCCCGGAATCTTCCGGCTGAAATCCCTGATGAAGGTCTTCATTATCTCCACGTCAAAGGGTTTTGTAAAGCAGCAGAGGGCCCCTTTATTCAGTACCGATTGCACCGTCTCGTCGGAAACGTAGGCAGTCATCAGTGCCACCTCGGTTTCAGGGGAGATTACTTTAATTTTGCCCAACGCCTCAATTCCGTCCATAAGCGGCATTCGTATATCCATAAGCACCAGATCCGGCCTGCAGGCTTTAACCGCCTCAACGCATTCCAGCCCATTCTTGGCCAGCCTGACCCGGTGCCCTTCCTCCCTTATGATTATCTCCAGCAAATAGCGCACACCTGGCTGATCATCCACCACCAGCACATCCAATCTCTCTCTCTCCATTTTCCTCCCCGCACCTCCGGCATTAGTTGACACAAACAACAGTCATGTTATGTTTCTGTTGTTATTTCTGTATTTTATCAATAAATCCTGCCGGAATAGAAAAGAATCCATTATTATTTTTGGTTTGCTGCACTGATTATTTTATGTTTAATTAGTTCGTCATTATATTATAATTCGACATTATAGTGCAAGCACAGGGATTAATTATTATTTCGACCCAAAACCTCCATATCGCAAACAATCCGACCGGAAACCGCACTTTCACCACACGGCTGCGCACATCTTACACCCTCTCCTTCGGTCCCCGGTTAGTTGAAAAACTTCTCCGTTGCCCCACCGCAACCTCCACCAGCTTTCTGAAAAGGTTCAAAAACACCGGATGCTTTTTCCACATGGCCTCCGGGTGACACTGTACGCCCAGGGCGAAAAGCAACCCCTTCGCTTCCACGGCCTCAATCACCCCGTCACCGGACCGGGCCGACACCACAAACCCGGGCGCCACCTTCCTGACCGCCTGGTGGTGATAACTGTTCACCCTGGCCGGGCCGGACCCCAGCAACGAGGCCAATATGGTTCCCTGCAGCACGGTTATCCCATGGGTGGGGTACCACCGGGGAGCCTGCTGAAAATGTTTGAGCAGCGGCTCCTCCATCTGACTGGCCATATCCTGGTATATATCCCCCCCGGCGGCTATATTCAGCACCTGCATACCCCTGCATATACCCAGCAGCGGCATGTCGGCCGCCAGCGCCAGTTTGGCCAGGGCCAGCTCAAAGGCGTCCCGCTCCGGACATAGTTCCCCTCCCGCCGGAACCGGTTCCTCCCCGAAATGGGCGGGGTCGACATCGGTTCCCCCGGAAAGCACCAGTCCGTCAACGGCCCCCACCATCCTTTCCAGGGAAACACCGTCGGCAGCCGAGGCCAGAAGCAGGGGCACCCCGCCTGCGGCCTCCACCGACTCTATATACATCCGGCTGAGGCAGAAACTGCCGCTTTCCTCGTCCCAGGCGCAGGTTATTCCGATCAGGGGCTTCACTTCCATTTCCCCTTTCCTGTATCAGTTGGCGGGCATCGAAAAGAGCACCCCCGACGGGTGCCCGCCCCTTAAAAACCGGGAGGCTGTTGAGAATCGGCCTCCTAGATTTCGATCAGCCCAAGGCTTATTTCAATGGACTGGTTAACCTTTTTCATCAATTCCTCGTTCAGTATGGCCACCTTTTCCATCAGGCGGCTTTTGTCGATGGTTCTGATCTGCTCCAGCAGAATCACCGAATCTCTTTCCAGGCCCCCCTCGCCGGCCCTCATTTCAACATGGGTGGGAAGCTTTGCCTTGTCAATCTGTGAAGTGATGGCCGCCACAATGGTTGTAGGGCTGTACTGGTTGCCGATATCATTTTGCAGAATCAGCACCGGCCTTGTGCCTCCCTGTTCAGACCCCACCACCGGGCTTAAATCGGCAAAAAAAATATCACCACGGCGGATCAGCATTTTTATTTTGCCTCCAACATGGGCTCGAAGGCGGTGGTCACCTCGGTTTCCAGTGCGTACTGCTCCATGGCCAGAGAGAGATTTATCCTGGCCATTTCAATATAGCCGGCTTTCATCTGATCCCGGAGCAGACGGCGCTTCCTCTCGGCTATATAAAGCTTCATCGCCTCACGGATAAATTCGCTGCGGTTCAACTGCTCTGCCGCCACAATGCCGTCAACCTCAGCCAGCAGGCTGTCCGGAAGACTGATCATAATCCTTTTGACCTGCGACACGCGGGCACACCCCCTGCTCTTGCCTGCCGTATATATATTATACACATACACCTGTTTATTTATGTCATTACTGCGGCGCAAACTGTTAGTATTTATGGATATTCATTCATGCACAAATACTTCTCCCGCCGCACCGCGAATTCCTCCCAAGGGCGGACAGAAAAAAAAGGGTTTTTGCATCAGTTTCCTAGCCCATCCTGTGCTTGATGGCTTCCGGACTCCTGGAAATGGCAATTATTCCCGTGCGCACCATCTCCACAATACCGTGATCCTCCAATACTGCACACAGGGCGTTTATCTTCTGCTCGTCGCCGGTCAACTCGATAACCACGGTCTCCCGGTTTACGTCCACGATGTTGGCCCGGAATATGTTGACAATGTCCACTATGTCGGACCGCCGGTTGGCGCAGGCCTTTACTTTAATCAAAGCCAGCTCCCTTTCGACTGATTCGTGGCCCCGGGCAAGCTCCTGTATTTTGATGACGTCCACCAGCTTGGAGAGCTGCTTGACCACCTGATCCAGTATGCGGTGGTCCCCCTGCACCACAATGGTTATCCTGGTTATATCCGGTTCTTCAGTGGAAGAAGCGGCGATGCTCTCGATATTGAATACTCTCCTGCTGAGCAGACCGGAAATCCTGGCCAGCACACCGGGCTTGTTTAAAACAAGTACGGCAAGGGTATGTTTCATATGTGATTCCCTCCAATGCAGTTTTGTCATATGAAACATTTTAACACACCTTTAGCCGCCGCAGACAACAAAATCGCCCTTGCGGGCGGCTGAAATCCAGAAGCCAGGAGCCCGGAGGCAGAATAAGAAATGCAGCATTAGCTATTTACAATGGATGCCCATGCCATGCACCGCCTCCGCAGCCTCCATGACAGCTTCGGCCAATGTCGGGTGGGCGTGCATGGTTTCTGCCAGCTGACCGGCGGTGAGCCCCTCCTTAACGGCCAATGCGGCCCCGGCAATCAGATCGGCGGCCCGGGGTCCCACCATGTGTACACCCAGAATTTTATCCGTTCCCGGGTCGGCCAGGACCTTCACAAAACCTTCGGTTTCCCCCATGGCCTGGGCCTTGCCGCTGGCAATAAAGCTGAACTTGCCCGTTTTGACCCTGATCCCGCCCCGCAGAGCCTCCTGGGAGGTCAAGCCCACGCCGGCCACCTCCGGGTGTGTAAAAACACAAAAGGGCACGGCACTATAGTCCATACTCCGGAGGCGGCCCATAATGTTCTCCGCCGCCACCAGCCCCTGGGCCGAAGCCACGTGGGCCAGCCGGAATCCCCCGGTAATATCGCCTACGGCATAAACGCCCGGCGCCGACGTTTCCATTCTGTCATTGACCAGTACCTGGCCGCAGTCTCCCAATGCCACCCCGGCCTCCTCCAGGCCCAGTCCGTCCAGGTTCATAACCCGCCCGGTGGATATCAGCACCACGTCCGCCTCTATTTCCTCCCCGCCTTCCAGGACAGCCACGGGGAAAGCCGGTTGCCTTTTGACCCCCAGCACCTTCGCCCCTGTTTTTACATTTATGCCCTGCCTCTTCAGCAGGCCCTGCACATGGCGGGCCACATCCACGTCCGCCTGCGGCAATATGGAGGACATGATTTCCACCACAGTGACCCTGGATCCCAGGGCGGAGAAAATGCAGGCGAATTCGCACCCAATGGCGCCGCCGCCGATGATCAGAAGCCTTCCGGGAATTCCGGACAACTTGAGCGCCTCGTCGGAAGTTACAACTGTCTTTCCATCGTAGCCGAAACCCAGGCCCAAGGCCGGTCCGGTTCCGGTGGCCAATATAATGTTTTCGGCCTCAATCTCCCGTGGACCTTCCGGCGAGTCCACGGCCACCTTTCCTCTGCCGGCCAGCCTGGCCGCCCCCCTGACCAAATCAACATTGTTCTTCTTTAATAGAAATTCCGCACCCTGGACCAGCCTGCCCACCACCTGGTCCTTTCGCTCCATAAGACGGCTGAAATCAACGGACACATCCCCGGCTGCAACACCGAAATCCTCCGCCCGGCGTATGGTTCGTATTATCGAAGCCCCCGCCGCCAAGACTTTGGTGGGCACGCATCCCCGGTTCAGGCAGGTGCCCCCCACAGTTTCTTTTTCCAAAAGAACCACCCCGGCCCCCAACCGGGCCGCCCTAACGGCGGCCGCATAACCGCCGGGGCCGCCTCCTATGACAGCTACCTTGTATGACAATATAAACACCCCGTGTTTATTTTACCACTTTTCAAGTACCTGTCACACTCCCGGGCCGCACCCCGCCCCTCGTTTATGGCCCATACCACCAGGCTCTGGCCCCGGCGCATATCCCCGGCGGTGAAAACACCATTTATATTGGTGGCAAATTTGCCGTATTGGGCCTTCGCGTTGCTGCGGTCATCCCTGTGGACACCGAGCTGCTCCAGCAGGTTATCCTCCGGACCCAAAAACCCCATGGCCAACAGCACCAGCTGAGCGGGCCAGACTTTACCGGTGTCCGGAATCTCCCTGGGCGCAATACGTCCTGTTCCATCACCCGCCCAGACGACCTCCACCGTGTGTACCTCTTTCACCCACCCCCTCTCATCACCGGTGAATTTTTTGACGGTTGTACAATAATGCCTCGGATCCCGGCCGAAAAGCGCGGCGGCCTCATCCTGGCCATAATCGGTTTTATATATCCTCGGAAACTGCGGCCAGGGATTGTCCGTTTGGCGACAGGCAGGGGGCCTGGGCATGATCTCAATCTGGTTGACGCTCCTGCAGCGGTGCCTCAGGGAGGTGCCTACGCAATCCGTCCCTGTATCGCCGCCGCCGATGACAATGACGTCCTTACCCACCGCAGAAATGAATTTTCCGTCGGCGTGGCCGGAGTCCAAAAGGCTTTTGGTGTTGACTCCCAGGAATTCCACGGCAAAATGGATTCCCTGCAGTTCCCGTCCCTCGACCGGCAAATCCCGGGGCTTTGCGGCGCCACCGCAAAGAACCGCGGCGTCGAAATCCCTCGACAATTCGCCGGCGGGATAATCCCCGCCCACTTCCGTTTTAGTGACGAATTCGACCCCTTCCGCCGCCATCAAATCCACCCGCCGCCGGACAATGCCCTTGTCCAGCTTCATATTGGGAATGCCGTACATCAGCAGGCCGCCGATCCGGTCGGCCCTTTCAAACACAGTGACCAGATGGCCGGCTTTGTTGAGCTGATCCGCACAGGCCAGGCCGGCGGGGCCGGATCCAACCACGGCCACCTTTTTGCCCGTGCGCGCCGGCGGCGGACCGGGTGTCATCCACCCCTCCTCAAAGGCCCTTTCAATAATGGCGCACTCAATACTCTTCGTTGTCACCGCCGCCGTAACCAGCCCGGCGGTGCAGGCGCCCTCACACAGGGCCGGGCACACCCTGCCGGTGAACTCCGGAAAGCTATTGGTCTTCAGCAGGCGGCCCAGGGCTTCTTTCCACAGGCCCCGGTGGACCATTTCGTTCCACTCCGGTATCAGATTGTGATTGGGACAGCCCGAGGCCATTCCGCCCAACATAATGCCGCTGTGACAGAATGGTACGCCGCAGTCCATACAGCGCGCCGCCTGAATCCTTAATGCCTCCTCCGGCATGGGATAGTGAAATTCACGCCAGTCATCGATTCGTTCCAGCGGATGACGGTACTGAGGGAGTTCCCTCTGATATTCCATAAACCCGGTTGGCTTGCCCATGACTTTACCCCCTTAGTTCCCGCTGATCCGGGCAACGTCTCTGGAGTTCTCTTCAAAGGCGGCCATAATGGCCTCCTCACCGCCAAGGCCCATTGCATGAGCCCGCTCAATGGCATTCATCATGCGCTGGTAGTCTTTCGGAACAACTTTGACAAACTTCGGGAGCAAATCGCCCCAGTTGTACAGAACCCGCCTGGCCCGCCCGCTGCCGGTATACCCCAGGTGTTTTTCTATCATTTCCTTCACTTCTTCTATTTCATCAGCTTTTTCCAGCCTTTCCAAAAGCGCCATCTCCCGGTTGCAGCGTCCGGAAAAAGTTTCGTCCTCGTCCAATACGTAGGCTATGCCGCCCGACATGCCGGCGGCAAAATTCCTCCCGGCCGGCCCCAGCACCACCACCCGGCCGCCGGTCATATATTCGCATCCATGGTCCCCCACTCCCTCCACCACAGCCCGCACGCCGCTATTCCTGACACAGAACCTCTCCCCGGCCGCGCCCCGGATGTACGCCTCACCGGATGTGGCGCCGTAAAAGGATACATTGCCCACGATTATGTTTTCCTCCGGAACGAAGTCCGACCCGGCCGGCGGGAAAGCAATCAGTCTGCCGCCGGAAAGCCCTTTGCCGAAATAATCATTGGCATCACCCTCCAGTATCATGGTTATGCCTGGGGGTACGAAGGCGCCGAAACTCTGTCCCGCCGAACCTTCAAAATACAGGCGCACAGTGTCCTCCGGCAGGCCCTCCCCGCCGTAACGCCTGGTGACTTCACTGCCCAGAATGGCTCCCACTGTGCGATTTGTATTGCGGATGGACAGCCTGGCCTCCACCGGCTCCCTGCGGTCCAGGGCCGGCCGGCAAATTTCCAAAAGCGTCTGTCTGTCCAGTGTTTTTCCCAATCCGTGGTTCTGCTCCACCTTACAATACCTGCCGACGTCATCCGGAACACCAGGCCGGTAAACCAGGGCGGAAAGATCCAGGCCCCGGGCCTTCCAGTGGTCAGCCGCCCGGTCAACCTCCAGCACATCAGTTCTGCCCACCATTTCGTTTACATTGCGAAATCCCAGCTGGGCCATGATTTCCCGCACCTCCCGGGCGATAAGGGTCATGAAGTTGACCACATGCCGCGGATCTCCCCTGAACCTCTTCCTCAATTCCGGATTTTGGGTGGCTATGCCGCACGGGCAGGTGTCCAGGTGGCAAACCCTCATCATTACGCACCCCAAAACCACCAGGGGGGCTGTGGCAAAACCGTACTCCTCGGCACCCAGGAGGGTGGCGAGGACCACGTCGCGGCCGGTCATTAGCTTGCCGTCGGTTTCCACCACTATCCTGTCCCGCAAATCGTTCAATACCAGAGTTTGATGGGTTTCAGCCACGCCCAGCTCCCACGGCAGCCCCGCGTGGCTGATGCTGGTGCGGGGCGAAGCGCCGGTGCCGCCGTCGTATCCGCTGATCAGCACCACATCGGCCCGTCCCTTGGCCACCCCCGCCGCAATGGTGCCCACCCCCACCTCGGAAACCAGCTTCCGCCGGCCACGATCAGCGCGCGATTGTGGACACCGGCGAACTGGCCGCCAAATCATATATCAGCTCGGCCAGATCCTCGATGGAATATATATCGTGGTGGGGAGGGGGGGAGATCAGCCCCACCCCCGCAGTGGTACCCCTTACCTTGGCAATCCAGGGGTACACCTTCCGTCCGGGCAATTGCCCCCCCTCGCCCGGCTTGGCGCCCTGGGCCATCTTAATCTGAATCTCCTCCGAATTGACCAGGTACTCACTGGTGACACCGAACCTTCCCGATGCCACCTGCTTTATGGCGCTGCGGCGGAGATCGCCATTCCGGTCGGGGACGTAGCGGGCGGGGTCTTCTCCACCCTCACCGGTGTTGCTTTTGCCGCCGATACGGTTCATGGCGATGGCCAGACCTTCATGGGCCTCCCGGCTGATTGACCCGAAGGACATGGCCCCGGTCTTGAAACGCCGGCAGATGGACTCCACCGGCTCCACTTCATCTATGGGAATGGAAGGCCTGATTGATGCAAAATTGAAAAGCCCGCGCAAAGTCACCTTTTTTTGCGTTTCATCAATCAGTGCGGAATACTGCTTAAAAAGACTATAGTCGTTGTTACGGCAAGCCTGCTGCAACATGACGATGGTTTGCGGATTATACAAATGTTCCTCGCCGTCATGCCGCCACTGGTGCGTAGATCCGGAATCCAGCACGCCGTTCCGGCCCTCCCGGGCGGAAAAGGCCCGTTGGTGCCTGAGTTCCGTCTCCCGGGCGATTTCCTCCAGCCCGATGCCCCCTATCCGGGAGGGGGTCCAGGTGAAATACCTGTCGATAACCGGCTGGTCAATACCCAGGGCCTCGAAAATCTGGGCCCCATGGTAGCTCTGTACAGCTGAAATGCCTATTTTGGACATCACCTTGACCACCCCCTTGGTGACCGCCTTGATATAGTTTTGTACCGCCTTTTCATAGATCAAACCGGTAAGCATCCCGCTCCCCATCATCTCTTCCAGGGATTCAAAAACCAGGTAGGGATTGACGGCGCTGGCGCCGTAACCTATTAGAGCAGCAAAGTGGTGCACTTCCCGGGGCTCACCGGATTCCAGCAAAATGCTTGCCCGGGTCCGGGTTCCCTGCCGGATTAAATGGTGATTCAGTCCGGATACGGCAAGCAGCGCCGGAATGGCGGCCTTTTTACCATCCACGCCGCGGTCGGACAAAATCAGCAGGTTGGCGCCGCCGTCGATGGCCAGATCCGCCTCGCTGAAAAGGCGGTCCAGGGCTTTTTCCATTCCGCGGCTCCCTTCCGCCACTGCAAACAGCATGGACAGGGTCACGGCTTTAAAGCCCTCCAGTTTTATATTACGTATTTTTGCCAGTTCTCCATTGTCCAGTATTGGTGTTTCCAGTGCAATCCGGCGGCAGCTTCCGGGCTTGGGGCTGATCAGGCTTCCCTCGGCGCCGATGGTGATCTCCCAGGACACAATAATTTCTTCCCTAATGGCGTCAATGGGCGGATTGGTCACCTGGGCAAACAATTGTTTGAAATAACTGTATAAAAGCTGGGGCCTTTCCGACAGAACGGCCAGAGAAGAGTCGGCTCCCATGGACCCCACCGGCTCAACCCCGCTTTTAGCCATCGGCTCTATAATTTTGACCAGGTCTTCAAAGGTATAGCCGAAGGCCTGCTGCCGGCGGACTATAGCTTCATGTTCCGGTTGCGAATCACCGGGCCGGGGCGGCAGGTCCTTCAGTCTGACCATGTGTTCATCCAGCCACCGGCGGTAAGGGTTTCCTATGGCTATGCGGTGTTTGATCTCTTCGTCGGACACAATCCGGCCCTCCTCGGTATCAACCAGCAACATGCGCCCCGGACGCAGTCTCTCCTTGACAAGCACCTTCTCCGGCGGAATATCCAGCACTCCCACTTCCGATGCCAGCACTATCAAGTCGTCTTTGGTTACATAGTACCGTGAAGGCCGCAAGCCGTTCCGGTCCAGTACGGCCCCCACCACCTTGCCGTCGGTGAAGGCGATGGCGGCGGGACCGTCCCACGGCTCCATCAGGCAGCTGTGAAATTGATAAAAAGCCTTCTTTTCATCACTCATGCTTTCATGGTTGGACCACGGCTCCGGAATCATCATCATGGCCACATGGGGGAGGGAGCGGCCGGCCAGATGCAAAAATTCCATACAGTTGTCAAACATCCCCGAATCACTGGTGTCCTGGTCGATTACCGGGAGAATCTTAAGTAAATCTTCACCGAACAGACCGGACTGGAACATGGCCTGACGGGCATGCATCCAGTTAATGTTTCCGCGCAGGGTGTTGATCTCCCCGTTATGGATAATATAGCGGTACGGGTGCGCCCTTTCCCAGCTGGGGAAGGTATTGGTGCTGAACCTGGAGTGGACCAGGGCGATGGCGGTTTCAATGTCCAGATCCTTGAGATCGAGGTAGTATCCGCTTAACTGCCCCGGTGTGAGCATTCCCTTGTAGACTATGGTCCGGCATGACAGGCTGGCAAAATAAAAGGTGAAAATCTCCCCTTCCAGAATATGGGTCAGCCTTACCTCTTTTCTAAGGCGGTTGCGAATCACGTAAAGCTTTCTCTCGAAGGCCATCTCCCCGTCAACTTCATCGTTCCGGCCGATAAAAACTTGCCGGATAAAGGGCTGGGCCGACCTGGCCGCCCCGCCGAGGGTGTGATCGTTTACCGGAACGGTACGCCAGCCCAGCAGGGTTTGACCCTCCTCCCGGACAATTTTCTCCACGGTTTTTTCACACTCATTCCGCCGGGCGGCGTTCCGGGGCAGGAAAAGCATACCCACACCGTATTCTCCCGGAGGTGGCAGATAAATACCCGCCTTTGCACATTTTTTTTCAAAAAAAGCATGTGGAATCTGCATCAATATGCCGGCCCCGTCGCCGGTGTCGGTCTCCGCCCCCCTGGCCCCGCGGTGGTCAAGATTTACAAGAATATCAAGGGCCTGGCGCACAATCTGACTTGATTTCTTACCCTTGATATTTGCCACAAAACCAATGCCGCAGGCGTCATGCTCGAATCGCGGGTCGTACAGACCTTGTCTGGCAGGCATTCCGTTCATTCTCATAATTCTGTAAAACCTCCTGCGCCGCTTTCCCACCCATTTTTCACCCATGCATAAAAAAAGCCCACCCCAGTACACACGGTCCACATAGTACCATGTCCTGCGGCGGGCATCGTCGCCCTTTCCTGGCCGGCGCTCCGTCGGGCCGGACTATTCAGCTATTCAGCATTACTGTGACGTCAGAATACAGAACCTAGAATTCAGAATTCAGAAGACCGGAATAAACGGACCCGTTTCCCAGGTCCTGTATTATATTCTGGATTCTGGCTCCTGGATTCTGAGTTCCTCTTAATACTTGGTCAGGTACTCCTCTATCTCCCACGGGTGCACCTGTATGCGGTATCTGTCCCACTCAATCCGCTTGGCCTCCAAATACCTTGCGCTGACGTGGGGCCCCAGGGCTTCCATTATCACCCGGTCCCCGGCCAATTCGGTCAACGCCTCGTCCAGACTGCCGGGCAGGCTGTCGATTCCCATCTCGCGGCGTTCCTCCCGGGTCATTTCGTAAATATTCCTGTCGCAGGGAGGCGGGGGCTGAATTTTGTTTTTTATTCCGTCCAGCCCCGCCTTCAGGCAAACCGCCAGGGCCAGGTACGGATTGCAGGAAGGGTCCGGACTGCGCAGCTCGATGCGGGTGGACATACCCCTCTTGGCCGGCACCCTGATCAGTGGGCTCCTGTTCCGGTTGGACCAAGCCACATACACCGGCGCTTCATAGCCGGACACAAGCCTTTTGTAGGAGTTGACAATGGGGTTGGTGACAGCGGTGATGGCCCCGATGTGCTTCATAATCCCGCCGATATAATTCATCGCTATCTCGCTTAGCTGGGCGGGGCTGTCCGGGTTGTAGAAGGCATTGCTGCCGTTGTGCATCAGCGACTGGTTTAGGTGCATCCCCGACCCGGCAATGCCAAATATGGGTTTGGGCATAAAGGAAGCGTGCAGCCCGTGACGCTGAGCTATGGTCCGCACCACAAACTTGAAGGTGACCACTTTATCGGCAATATCCACCGCTTCCGAGTATTTAAAATCTATTTCATGCTGGCCCGGAGCCACCTCGTGGTGTGAGGCCTCAATTTCAAAATCCATCTGCTCCAGGGTCAAAACCATGTCCCTGCGGGCGTTTTCCCCCAGGTCCACGGGAGTGAGGTCGAAATACCCCGCCCGGTCGTGGGTGACGGTGGTGGGCCTGCCCTCACTGTCCACATGAAAAAGAAAAAATTCCGCTTCCGGTCCCACCTGCATGGTA
The DNA here is from genome assembly GCA_037444185.1 of Peptococcaceae bacterium. Lineage (GTDB taxonomy): Bacteria > Bacillota > Desulfotomaculia > Desulfotomaculales > Desulfocucumaceae > JAILZP01. The sequence goes on from JBBIMW010000021.1 coordinate 27,213, forward strand.
TATCCCATATCCCTGGCTTCGGCGGTTACTTTCTTCAGCACATGGCGGGGGTCGCCTATGAACGGGGTGCCGTCGGGGTTGTAAATATCGCAAATCAGCCTCGCCACAGCGCCGTCCCTCGGCTTCCACGGGAACACCACAAAGGTGGATGGATCGGGCCTCAAATACATGTCCGATTCCTCAATGCGGACAAAACCCTCGATGGACGACCCGTCGAACATGAGCTCCCCTTCCAGGGCCTTGTCCAGCTGCTCAACCGTAATAGCCACATTTTTCAGCACACCGAAAATATCGGTGAACTGAAGCCGGATAAATTTGACCCCCAACTCCCTGGCCAAATTGCGCACATCGTCGCTTGTCAGTCGATCCACAAATATTTACACCTCTCGCCCTACTGGTGGTCAGCATTAAAAAAAGGCCTGACCAGGCAGAAAGAACTGTACACGTTCCTGCCCCCGGCCTCATCGCCTTCTCGCAAGTGCGGTACCACGCTGTACCACAGTATGTTTTAATTTATTATGCATAAGTATAGCACAACTTTTAAAAAAAGAAAGTGTTTTTGCAAAAAAACCCCGGCTGTATACTGGACGCAGCCGGGGTGAGGATGGATGGCGGTATAAATGGGTTTTGCAATGCCTTCTTAGAACTTGGCCAGATATTCTTCAACCTCCCATGGATGAACCTGGACACGGAAGGAATCCCACTCCTTGGTCTTGGCCTGTATGAACTTCTCATAGATATGGGGGCCCAGGGCCGACTTGATTACCTCATCGGCGGACAGTTCCTCCAGGGCCTCCTTGAGACTGGCGGGAAGGCTGGCGATACCCAGCTCCGCCCTTTCGGCCCCGGTCATATGATAAATGTTGCGGTCACAGGGCGGAGGGGGCTGGATACTGTTATTGATCCCGTCCAGGCCCGCCTTCAGAAATGCCGATATGGCCAGATAGGGATTGCAGGAAGGGTCGGGGTTCCTCAATTCCAGTCTAGTGGACATGCCCCTCTTGGCCGGAATACGGATCAGCGGGCTTCTGTTCCGGTTGGACCATGCAATGTAAACCGGGGCCTCATAACCGGGAACCAGCCGCTTGTACGAGTTGACAGTGGGGTTGGTGATTGCCGCAAAGGCCCGGGCATGCTTCATCAGACCGCCGATGTAGTATTTGGCCGTGTCACTCAGCCCGTCCGGGTCCGACCCGTCGTAGAAGGCATTTTCACCGTTTCTAAACAGAGACTGGTGGCAATGCATGCCGCTTCCGTTTATGCCGAAAACGGGCTTCGGCATAAAGGTGGCGTGGAGCCCGTGGCGCTGGGCTATGGTGCGCACCACAAATTTGAAGGTCATCACCTTGTCCGCCACATCCAGGGCGTCCGAATATTTAAAATCGATTTCGTGCTGACCGGGGGCCACCTCATGGTGGGAGGCCTCGATTTCAAACCCCATTTCCTCCAGGGTCAACACCATGGACCGGCGGGCGTTTTCCCCCATATCCACCGGAGTAAGGTCGAAATAACCGGCATTGTCGTGGGTCTTCAATGTGGGCCGGCCGTTTTCATCCACCTGGAAGAGAAAAAATTCAGCCTCCGGCCCCACTTTCACGGTATACCCCATGGCCGACGCCTCCGCCAGCACTTTTTTCAGCGCATTGCGGGGGCAACCATCAAAGGGGGTTCCGTCGGGATTGTAAACATCGCACATCAGTCTGGCCACTGCGCCTTCCCTGGGCCTCCAGGGAAACACCACGAATGTGTCCGGGTCCGGCCGTAAATACATGTCTGACTCCTCGATGCGCACGAATCCCTCGATG
>JBBIMW010000021.1:29036-39092 GCA_037444185.1 Peptococcaceae bacterium
CAATTCCCCGTCCAGCGCCTTCTCCAGCTGCTCCACGGTGATGGCGACGTTCTTCAGCACACCCAGAATATCGGTAAACTGCAGGCGCACAAACTTCACCTGGGCCTCCCTGGCCTTGTCCAGGATTTCGCTTTTCCTTTCCTTTTCCACCTTGAATGCCACCTTCCATGATTTTTTTGAATAAAGGCGCCCTCCACAGAAAGTGGACAGAAAACACTTTCTGTGGAGGGCGCCTTTGCCCGCTTTGACAATACCGCACCATACCGTCTTATATTCAAAATCACCCTGAGTTACGGCCAAGCATGACAGCCGTACACAGCCGGAGGCTGTTCAAAAAGCTCCAGATGCAAGGCGCGGCAAGGGTTTGAGTGGAGGCGTACTTGGCGGTGCGTTGGAGCTAAAAAACCGTAGCCGCAACGCAGCAGATGGACTTTTTCAACAGCCTCCTAGTTCTTGAGGTTTTGTGCCAATATCACCGCCTCCGCCACCTGGCGCATGGATATCCTCTTGTTCATACTCTGCCTCTGCATCCTGCGAAAAGCCTCGGCCTCCGAAAGGCCCATGGTTTCCATCAGAATTCCCTTGGCCCTCTCCAAAAGCTTCCTTGTCTCAAGAAGTTCTTTGAGCTCCTTGACCTTGGTCTCCAGCCTGACGATCTCGACGTAATTGGCCAGGGCCAGCTCTATGGCCGGCAACAGCCCCGCCTCGTCCACCGGCTTGATCAGCAGTGCTGAAACCCTGGCTTCCTTGGCCTTCTCCACCATGGACTGCGAGTGCGCCGAGACCAGCACAATCACCGGGGCCAGCTTATCCTCGTGCAGTATTTTGGCCACCTCGAAGCCGTCCATCCCGGGGATCCCGGCATCTATAATCACCAATTCCGGCTGCCGGGACCTTATCATCTTCAGGGCGCTGAGACCATCCCCGGTTTCCCCCACCACCCAATAGCCCAGCTTTGTAAGCATTGACTTTAAATTTTTTCTCCAGCTGGAGTCGCCATCCACCAGAACTATCCTCTGCTCGGCCATGGAGTGTGCCTCCGTAATCAGGATAAGAGAAAATGCCCTTCGCCGGGTTTTGAAAGACAAAACCCGAGAGGGCATCTTTGCCATATGTTTTCAGATACGTCATCGTACCCGTCTCATCAATTATGACGATTTAATTATAACCTCACAGGTTCATTAATACAACAGTTTTTTATACTCAGCCCAAAATCTGCTCAACCTCGTCGGCGTCGGCCTCCATCACGTACTTGATGCCGCTGATCCCGGCGGCCTCCCTGGTCAGGGCCACAATGTCGTCCCTGGTAATATACTGCAGGCCGAACTTCCTGGCGCCGCACATAAACTGGCGCATCCCCTGGGCCAGGCGCTCAAAGTAAGAGTATACCCCGATGGCCCCCACCGGCAGCCGGTCGAAATCCTCCTGACCAAGTTTGTCCTTGAGCTCACTGGCGCCGATGAATACTTGTTCCAGGGTCTCGCCGTACTTTTTGTACTCGTTGGGCACTTTTCCGGCCTTGACGGCCTCGCCCACGGTCTTGCCCACCATTGCCGCCGCCAGGGCGGACCGGGACATGCCGATACACTTGATGTATGGTGCGGCCAGGGCGAAGCCCTTGATAATATGGTCCTCCAAAGCCAGCCCGCCGGCTATGGCCACGGGAGGAACATAGGCGCCCCTGGCGGCCAGGCGGTCCAGATACTTGGCCAGCAGGGCCTGAATATAAACCGTCGGAATGCCCCACTCGTTCATCATCCTCCACGGACTCATGCCGGTGCCGCCACCGGCGCCGTCCACGGTAAGCAGGTCAAGCCTGGCGTCAGAGGCGTATTTAACCGCCCTGGCCAGGTCGGCGGGACGATATGCGCCGGTCTTCAGGAAAATGTACTTGGCGCCGTACTTCCTGAGATCCTCCACCCTCTTCATGAAGGATTCGTACTCCACCATGCCGACCCGGGAGTGGCGCTCGAACTCGTTGAAGGCGCCGGCTTTAAAAGCTTCCTGTACTTTTTGTTTTTCCGGGTCGGGCAGCACGATATAACCCCGGGACTTGAGCTGCAAGGCCCTTTCCAGGGTGTTCAGCTTAACTTCGCCGCCGATGTCCTTAGCCCCCTGGCCCCATTTCAGCTCAACAGCCTCCACCCCCAGTTTGTCGAGGGCGTACTCCTGGACACCCAGGGCGGTGTCCTCGACATTGGCCTGCACGGCTATAAAACCCTTGCCGTTGTACCAGTCCTGGAAGTCCCTGACCCGCCGGACAAGGTTCGGGGAATGGGTCACCCGGCCGTTTTTAATCTCAACATTGGGGTCCATGGCACAAATATTCTCGCCAATGGCGATGCCGCAGCCCGAGATGGCGGCGCCGGCGGCCAGGTGCGACCAGTTGTTTGCGGCTACATCGGTGGAACCCATGGCCGCCACCACGGCGGGAAAGTCCAGTTTGATTTCTCCATTGGCGCCCACCGCCGAGGAAATATCCACCGCCGGGAAAATAGCCTTGTCGGAATCCGGCTCTATGCCCACGGCCCCGACCGCGGTGCCCATGATATTGAAATGGGAATAGTCCACCGGGTAATCCTTTTCCGAAGCGGCGGTGATTTTTCCAAAGGGCTGCGGGTAAAGCACTTCCTTGCCGCGCACGGCGGACTTGCCCACCTCGCACAGTCCCGGACATCCATCCAGACAGGTTACGCACATCCCGCTGTATGGACACTTGCTCTCACCGGTGCGGGCCCGGGTCAAAGTGGCTGCCGTGGCGTTGATTCCTTTGCTAAAACTCATCAGTTCCATCCTCCTAAAAAATACAGTAATTCCATCGGGGAAGCCTTTGTTTATCTGCCGGCCCCCGTTTTTCTCCGGACAGCTGCTTAAAGGGTCAATCTGCTGTGCCGCGGCGGCGGCCTTTTCGCTCCGGCGCACCGCCGGCGCACTTTAACTCAAAGCCTTGCCGCGCCTTACATCCGCATCTTTTTGACAGCCTCCGGCTGCACCTTTTTGACCATCTCTATACTTCCAGTCCTTCCCCCCTCCCGGTTAACAATACACACTCCCCAACCCGGACCAGCCGGGACAACATAAAAACAAAAAAGCCCCGCCCAGGCTTCCGCCGGAATGCCTGGGCAGGACATCGTCGCCCTGAAATCATCATATTCAGTAGTATAGCACCGGCTACGGCAAAATCAATGCTTTTCAGGGAAATATACTGTATACCTGTTCTTTTTTACGATAAAATCATTCATTAAAATCATTCTTTACCCTGTTGATAGTGCATTATTACATTCCTGGCCACCCTGACCAGGGGAACGCACCTGTCCATGCTGATTCTCTGTAGGTATTTATAGGCTTCCCTCTCCGGCACCTTCTTTTTTTCCATTAACAGCCCCTTGGCCATCTCTATTATTTTCCTGTTTGCCAGCTCCTGGCGCAAATCATTCAATTCCTTCTCCATCTTCATGGCCCGGTCGAAATTGGCCAGCGCCGATTCTATCACCGGCTGCACCATCCATGTCTGCAGCGGTTTCAACAGAATTCCATACACCCCCGGAAGACGGGCGAAGTCCTCTATTTCCCCATTGGTGTGGGGCATTATGGCCACCATCGGCGCCACCCTGTGTTCGTCAATTATCCCGGTCAGATCGATGCCCTCGCCTCCGGAAATATGCGGATCCACAACCACCACCCGGGGTTCGGCCTGGAAGATGACCTGCAGCGCACTCCTGGCGTCCGCAACCTCCCCCACCACCAGATAGTCGGCGTGACGGAGGGTCTCTTTCAAATGTCGTCGATAGGCCGCATCAGCATCCGCAATCACTATCCGGGTACCGAACATTCCGCCGCACCTCTGCAAATAACGCATAAACTAGACTAATTTTAACATGAGACTGCTTCCCGTCAAGCCCCGGACCGGAAACGAAAGACGGGGCTTCGCAATACCGAAGCCCCTCTTTGTTTACTGCATCCGGCGGGCAGTTTAACGTCATGCCCGGGACCGTCAAGAGCATCCTTCCTTGCAGTGCGCTACCTCCCGGAGCATCCATTGTTTCCTTATCATTAAACATCACCTCCCGCGTTAATGCATTATCCTCTATATAATTCTACCACCCCCCGGGCCGGTGTTCAATTCCTTTGAAGAAAAAGCCCGCTTTAATACTTTAACGCGGCACATGCTTTCCTTAACGATAAAAAAAGCCGATATGAGGGCCCCAGACCGCATACCGGCATAAAAGAGGAGACTGACCGGCGCCGCCTTTTCATGGAAAACGGCTCCGGATCCGGGAGGTTAAAAGCCCTGCCAAGGAAGCTTTCAACCGAAAGTTTATTACGGGCCGCAGTTCTTATGTTCCGGCCCGCAAATGATTGATTTTGCTCTCAACCCTCCGCACCATCATGTCCACCAGATGGGGGAGGGGTTCACTGTTCAGTCCGACAATGGTAACATTGGACTTGTTAAGCGGCATCAGTATTTTCTCGGCGCCGGCACCGGCGATGGCCTGGGCCATGGCCGGAGTGATCTCTCCCAGCATCGAGTCCGGTATAATTACCGCTATAGGCCCCAGTATAACATCCACTTTACCGGCCACAACACAGATGGCGTTTTCACCGCTGGCCCCCTGGTCGGCCCCGGCCTTTAACATCAAGGCGGCGGCCATGGCATTCGTCCCCAGGGCTATTATTTCAACCCTGTCTCCCAGGACCTTTCTCAATTTCTCCGTGATCAGCTTTCCTATTCCGCCACCCTGCCCGTCCACCACTGCCACTTTCATAGTCAACCCTCTCCCGCCTGAGAAATAAAAAACACGAAGAACCCCCGTTTCGTACGGACAGATACCTTCGTGGTATGGCTATAAAACTAACTTCTTCTTTTACCCGCGTTCCAGCGGCTCCCGGCCGCCCATGTGACGGTCTTTTATAATGTACATTACTTCTACGCGCCCTGAACAATTCCTTCCCTTAGGGATCATTCGCCGCAATGTTTATTTATACTGCCGGGCAGATTGCAAAGGAAGAATGACTGTAAAGGCACTGCCCAGCCCTGGAGCGGTTTTCACCGAGATCTCCCCGCCATGGCGGTGTATAATTTTTTTTACAATGGACAGCCCTATGCCGGTACCCCCCACCTTACGGGTCACCTCGTTGTCAATGCGATAAAACTGTTCAAAAATACTGCCCAGATACTTCTCGTCCATGCCTGCTCCGCTGTCCTCCACCGAAACCACGGCCCGTCCCCCCCGCTGCTCAGCCCTGATCCTCACGGTCCCCTTTTCCGTGTATTTGACGGCGTTGGAAAGGAGGTTGGCAAAGGCCTGGTACAGCCTGTCCCTGTCACCGGACACAATCATAGGATCCACTATGGACAGTTCCAGTCTCAAACCCTTTCTGGATGCCTCACCGCCATACCTTCCGGCCAGCTGGTGCAGCAGGTCAGTCAGCTCCACCGCCTGGAGGTTGAAGGAAAATTCCGTCGCCTCGAAGCGGGCCAGGTCCAGAATGTCCTCCAGCATCCTTTTGATTCGGTCCCCCTCGTTCAGGGCGCTGGTTAGAAACTCCCTCTGCACTTCGGTCAATTTACCTATATCGCCGGAAAGCACCAGCTCAAGCATACCCTGAACAATGGTGAGGGGAGCCTTCAGCTCGTGAGTGATCCCCGAAAGAAACCGGGCCTTCATTTCCGACAGTCCCTGTTTTTCTGTAACATCCCGGAATATTTCCACGCCGCCGATGACCTTCCCTTCGTCATCAAACAGCGGCGCCACACTGGCCTCCACCATCACCCGGGACCCGTCCCGACGCAATGCCCGCAGCAAAAAGGGCCTTTCCCCGGGCAGCCCTTTCACCATTGACTGGTGAAGCGGGCAAAGATCCCCCTCGCAGAGGCTGTTCCCATTTATATCCACGTGGTTTAAGATATTCTCCGAGCACCTGCTCCCCAGCACTTTCCCCGCACTGTAACCGGTTATGGCCTCACAGGCGGGGTTCCAGAATATGATTCTCCTTTCCCGGTCCGTCATGTAAACTCCGTCATTGACACTGAGGAGAGTCCTTTTGAAATTTTCAACATTGCTGAGAAAAGTTCCTTCAAGAATGTGTGCTCTGTCCATGTCAGCCAATTGTCCGGAACACCTCCGTGGCCGGGCCGGGCATATCGCCGCCCCCTGCAGTCCGTCATTAATGACGGGTGTTGTGATGGTAAAACGGTAACATATCAACGGCGTTTTGTCACGGGGCTATTTTTGCGCCGGTCAGCCCGTCCCGCCCATTCCGGGTTCCGGATTCTGCCCCGCCCATTATCATCCGCTGTCAAATCTTCATCCTCCCGCATATATTGACTGTGACCCGGCGCCGGTTATACCGGTGCGGCGGGATTTGGTCGGATAAGGAGGCCATGTGCATATGGGTATGGGGAGGCTTAAAAAAGTCTTTCCCGGTGGCAACACCTGCAGGGGATTTTATTCTTTTTACGACCACATCATAGAACCGGACGCCTCCAGGATATTTGTCATCAAGGGCGGGCCGGGTGTAGGCAAGTCCACCTTTATGAGAAAAATAGGCGAGTCCATGCTGGAGCGGGGATATGATGTGGAATTCCACTGCTGCTCTTCGGACAACGGGTCCCTGGACGGCGTGGTGATTCCGGCCATCCGGGTGGCCCTGCTGGACGGCACGGCCCCCCACGTGGTGGACCCCAAAAACCCCGGAGCGGTGGATGAAATAATCCATCTGGGAGATCACTGGAACGCCGGGGGGCTGATACGGAACAAGGATGAAATACTGGCGTCAAACCGGGAGGTGGCTAGGCTTTTCCGGCGGGCATACGGACACTTGGCCGGCGCCAAGATATTCCTGGAACAGGTGGAGTCGTACTACCAGGACACCGGCGCCCTGGATGTAGGCGCCCTGGACAAATTGTGCCTGGAACTCACCCATGAAATTTTCGGGGGCAGGGACCGCCAGACCGAAAAACCCGGAGCCCGGCGCCTGTTCATCACCGCCATCACCCCGGAGGGACCGGTAAGCCACCTGGACACAGTGGCGGGCCACTTGGGCAAGAGATACATCATCAGCGGGGATGACGGCACCGGTAAGACCACACTGGTCCGGCGCCTGATGGACGCCGCCATGATGAGGGGATTCAATGTCGTGGCCTTCCACTGCGCCCTCACCCCGGAAAACATCGACCACCTAGTCATACCGGCCCTGGACACGGCGGTGATCAACTCCGTGGAGCCCCATTTCTCCGTGCCCGGAGAAATGGACCGGGTCATCGACACCATGCAGTTCGTCAATCCGGTGCTGAATGCCCAGTACCTGGCCGAAAAAACCGCCGCCCGGGAAATGTACCGGCGCAGCATGGAACTGGCCGTGGACTTCATCTCCAAGGCCAAAGCGGAGCACGACCGCATGGAAACTTTCTATGTGCCTTACATGAACTTCGGTGAAATAGACGCCCGCCGGGAAAAAACCCTGGCCCGGATACTGGAGATGGCGGAGGAATACAAATAACCGAAGCCGCCGCCCGGAAAAAATGCCGGCAGTACAAATCGCTTTCCGGGCGGCGGAACCCGGCGCCCGGAATTCACTCCCACTCGATAGTGAAAAATATTTTCATGTTATCTCACCCGATTTTTGCTCATTTTTATTATTTAAATTATCCCTATTATCATGGTTATTTCTCTCTCCGATTTTTTTTGGTACGTTTTCGGTACGCTCACCCCTGCGAGTCTCCTGTTCGTCCTCCGGCAGCCTTCCAAGGTGCTTTAGGTAGAAGGTTGCCGCTTCGTTATAAAAGTCCGAACGGGAGTATGCCCCGTCCTGCTGCTGGTCACGCTCATCGGTGTATTCGTCGATAATATCCAGTATATCAATGGGTGCGTGGACGGTTATCGGCACCCTCCGCGATTTACCTTTTAGTGGTCGTCCATATGCCATTCTATCTTTCCTCCCGTCCTTTTTAACTATCACTCAATGCATCAGCTAACCCTGCTAAAACATCCCCGTGACAAGCTTTTGGCTTGCACCAACAACCAAGCACCCGGCCTTTTAGCTCTGGCAACGCTGCAAGTAAAAGGGTTTCCCCATTTACTGGGCCTGCCAATATAGATGTCATACTTCTCCCTTTTGCAATGAACAACTTTTGTCATCGGCATTTCGCCTCTCTGTTCTTTACCGCCGCGTCCACGAGCCTGTCGAGCTGCGTTCTGATTGCTGGTGCGAGAGTATCCACCCATCGCTCCGGGATGCTGTTATATCCGTAGAAGGCTCCTGCGAGCCCTCCGGTGATAGCCGCTATTGTGTCTGCATCTCCGCCGAGATTCGCTGCCTTTATCACGGCATCCTCAAATGTTCGGGTAGTGTAAAAACAAATCAAAGCGCATTTGAAGCTATCGACGACGTATCCCGTTGGATTTAAAGCGCTGTCCTCATCCTCGGACAAAAGTTCCACTAGGTCATATTCGCTTCCCGCGAGCATCTCGGCTAATGGTTTTGATAAATCTTCATTAATAACCGCTTCGGTTATTAAGTGTATCATTGTCGTGTATAAAAAACAAGCCTCTGTTGATTTTTCGTCCCAGTGGGTCATTCTGCCTATATCCACGGCCATGCGCGCTGCCGTCTCCTTACTGGTGTAATAAAGTCCTGGGTAAACTGTACGCATGAGCGCTCCATTTCCGCCGCTACGTCCTCTATTTGCCTTCGCGGTATCTTTGGCCGCCCTGTGCCATTCGTCCTTACTGGTGGCTCCCTGGTGGCTCCTTGAAGCTATTCTTGCTATGCTGCTCCCGCAGGTTCCTCCTATGTCTTTTGGGCCGCTTTTCATCCATTTTACGAACCGGCGCCCAATAGCAGGGAACGGGTACCCTGGCTTCTCTACGATGCCCTCTGCGACCGCGAGCGTCATTTGGGTGTCATCGGTGATTTCGCCTGGCTCAACATTCAGCCATCCGCCGCCTATCATGTCGGTTACCTGCCCGTGTTGCTCCTTTATCCGATCTGCGCTCATAAATTCCAGCGGGGCACCCAGTGCATCCCCGATTGCCACGCCGTATAATGCTCCGGCGATTCTGTTCTTCAGCTCGTCTCTATTCATTGTTTTCCCTCCTTCTTCGCCCGAAGCTCGGCGATCTTGTTTTGCCATTTCTCTGACTGCTCCTGGCGGTGCTGCTTCTCCTCGTCGCTCATCAGCTCGTATTCGCGGGGAGTTGTATATATTCTCCAGTGTCAAAGTCGAATTCAAAAACTCCTTCTAAGACTTCAATCGGGCCGCCATATGCATTACCGAGATTTCCTTCTACTATTTGAGCCTTGCAAGCTTCAATCGTGGCAAGTTTCAATCCGTCAGTTCTGATGCCTTCCTCTGCTGCTTCGGCTGCGGAGATTGTTCCGCCGTAATAAGATTCCAGGGAGTAAACCTTTGTTGCGTCGATTGACATTTCGTATGACCATCCTTTCCTGTGTTTTGCCTGCTCCTGGTTGGTTATCCACCCGCGCCGCGCGGAGGCGGCAGGCTATGCGGGCACCGGCGGCCTTATCCTGCCGCCGTCATGTAATCGTAGAGTTTGGCTTTCAGTATGGTAATCTCCAGCTTGGCCGCCTTCAGTTTTTCCTTCAGGTCGTCTATCTCGTAAGCGTACTTTTGGGCTCTTTCGCTGGTCTCTTCCAGGGCTTTTGTGGTGCCCTGATGAGCGCTCCGTACACCTTCCAACTCCGCCTTGACTGCGGCAAGTTCCTTCTTGGCTCTATTCTCGTTCTCGTCGGCCTTGATGGCCCGGTCGATGTATTCCTGTGTAAGGCTGCGGCCAGGTAGCTGTTTTCGCCGAGTTCGGCGACCATCTGCTTGATTTTCTCAAAAGTCTTGCGTTCCTGTTCCTTCGTGGCTATCATTGCTGTGCCTCCTTCTTGGCTATCCAGTTTTCCTTCGCTTGCCTGCAGGCTTCCAGGGTGGGTTTAACGCAGGAGAACAATTCTCCATCTGTGTGCCGGTAGTCGTATTGAACTGCCGTCTTCCTGGTGATGTTGCTCTTGAAGGTTTCATACTGCTCTTGGCCGTTGGCCAGG
>JBBIMW010000022.1:0-24205 GCA_037444185.1 Peptococcaceae bacterium
TCGTAAGGGGGCGCACCCCCTTACAAACCCCCATGTATAGAAAACTTGTCCACAATTAATAATGCAAGCATAGTTTCCTATACATCAAGAAAAGTGCGCAAGTGATGAAATACTTTTGTTTGGGAGGGTTGAAAATGCCTTTCGTACCTGTTGATGATCTTCTCCGGGAGGCCGAAGCCGGAGGTTACGCGGTGGGGGCCTTCAACTGCAACAACATGGAGATAGTGCAGGCAATAGTCAGGGCCGCCGGGGCCGAAAGGGCGCCGGTGATTATGCAGGCCAGCCAGGGCGCCATCAAATATGCGGGGATCAATTTTATCGCGGCCATGGCCAGGGAGGCCGCCGCCACGGCCAGGGTTCCGGTGGCGCTGCACCTGGACCACGGCACCGGGTTTGACCAGATCATGTGGTGCATCAGGGCGGGCTTCAGCTCGGTGATGATCGACGGGTCCAAAAAGCCCCTGGGGGAGAATATAGCCATCACCCGGAAGGTTGTGGAGTGCGCCCTTCCCCTGGGCATATCGGTGGAGGCTGAGCTGGGCAGAATAGGCGGCACCGAGGACGACATCACCGTCACGGAACGGGAGGCCATGCTTACCGATCCCGGGGAGGCCGGGTATTTTGTGGAAAAAACCGGTGTGGGTTCCCTGGCCGTAGCCATCGGCACGGCCCACGGCAGGTACCGGGGGGAGCCCCGGCTGGATTTCGAAAGACTGGAAAAGATACGCTCCCTGGTGAAGATACCCATCGTGCTGCACGGTTCCTCCGGCGTGCCCGACGACGCCATCAAGGAGGCCATCAGGCTGGGGGTGCGCAAGGTCAATATCGACACGAACATAAGGGAGGCCTTTGTGGACGCCGCCAGGAAGGTGGTGGTGGAAGATCCCGGCGAGATCGATCCGAGAAAAATACTGGGGCCGGCCAGGGACGCCGCCACCGAAATCATCCGGGAGAAAATAAGGCTGTTCGGCAGCTCCGGAAAAGCTTAGGATCAGGAGACAGGAGGGGTTCGCCATCAAGCTGTTCATTGATTCTGCGAACATAGATGAAATAAAGTCCGCCCACGGCCTGGGGGTGATCAGCGGAGTAACCACCAATCCCTCCCTGATAGCAAAGGAGGGAAGGGATTTCGTCCGGGTGGTGAGAGAGATCGCTTCCATCGTGGACGGTCCCGTCAGCGCCGAGGCGGTGAGCGTCGAAGCCGCCGGAATTGTGCCGGAGGCGATGGAATTGGCGGCCATTCACCCCAGCGTGGTGGTGAAGATACCCATGAACGCGGAGGGGCTGAAGGCCGTCAGGGTGCTTTCGGAAAAGGGCGTCAAGACCAACGTCACCCTGGTTTTTTCATCCAATCAGGCTTTACTGGCGGCTCTGGCCGGCGCCTCCTACGTCAGCCCCTTTGTGGGGAGGCTTGACGATGTCGGTTACAATGGCATGGAACTGATAAGGGAGATCATGGCCATTTACTCCAATTACGGTTTTGGCACCGAGATCATTGCCGCCAGCATCCGCCATCCCGTCCACGTGACCGAGGCCGCCCTGGCCGGATCGGACATAGCCACCGTCCCCTACAAAGTGATTATGCAGATGCTGGACCACCCGCTGACCGGCATAGGCATCAGTAAATTCCTGACGGACTGGGAAAAGGCGTCCGGCAGATAGGTTAAAATATATTATAACAGTCCTCCTTCCCTGTGATTGGCATCCCTATATCTTTTTTCCGGCCGGGCCGGTCGGAATCAATGCCGCCATCGGGCCGGCCGTGGTTTTCTTAAAGCGGGCCGCGACTTTCTTTTCCGCCTTTTAATCACTGCGGGGAGAGGGCACTGTTTCCACATTACTGCAGACTGGGGTCCGGCAACCATGCCCGAAGGCCGGGGGCCGGGACAATGGGGGGTTAACTTGACTTACACGGACTTGGAAAACAAAACCATGCAGGAGCTATACAAAATCGCCAGGGATTTGGATCTGATGGGATACTCGAGGCTGCGCAAGAACGAGCTGATATTTGAAATCACTAAGAAGCAGACCGAGCAGACCGGACTGATCATGGCCAGCGGTGTGCTGGAAATAATAAACGAGGGCTATGGCTTCTTAAGGCCCTTTAAATACCTGCCCAGCTACGACGATATATACGTTTCCGTCTCCCAGATCCGGAGGTTCGACCTGCGCACCGGCGACCTGGTGGAGGGGCAGGTGCGGGGCCCCAAGGACAACGAAAGATATTTCGCCCTGCTGAGGGTGGAGAGGGTAAACGGCATCAACCCTGAAAAATCACCCGAGAGACTGCACTTCGACGGATTCACCCCGCTTTATCCCAACGAGCGCATACGGCTGGAGACCGGTTCCCTCCGCTATTCCACCAGGCTCATCGACCTGATAGCGCCCATCGGCAAGGGGCAAAGGGGCCTGATAGTGGCTCCGCCCAAGGCGGGCAAAACCACCCTTTTAAAGGACATAGCCCACAGCATAACCATCAACCACCCCGATATTTACCTGATTGTGCTGCTTATAGACGAGAGGCCGGAAGAGGTCACCGACATAGAGCGGTCCGTGGAGGGGGAGGTGGTCAGCTCCACCTTCGACGAGCCGGCGGAAAACCACGTCAAGGTGGCGGATATGGTGCTGGAAAGGGCCAAGCGCCTGGTTGAGCACCGCTTCCACGTGGTCATCCTGCTGGACAGCATCACCCGGCTGGCCAGGGCCCACAACCTGGTGGTTTCCCCCAGCGGCCGCACCTTGAGCGGCGGCGTGGATCCGGCCTCCCTGCACCGGCCCAAGCGCTTTTTCGGGGCTGCCCGCAACCTGGAGGAGGGGGGCAGCCTGACCATCCTGGCCACGGCGCTGGTGGAAACCGGCAGCCGCATGGACGATGTCATCTTCGAGGAATTCAAGGGCACCGGCAACATGGAGCTGATACTGGACAGGCGTTTGGCCGAGCGCAGAGTGTTTCCGGCCATTGATGTGGTCAGGTCGGGAACCAGGAAGGAGGAGCTGCTGCTCAGCAACTTCGAGCTGGACTGGATGTGGCATTTCCGCAAGGCCGTGTCCGGCATGGCGCCGGTGGAGGCCATGGAGCTGATGCTGGACAGGATCAGGAGGACGAAAAACAACCTGGAATTGATGCAGCTATTCCGGGATTTGCGGCGCAACAGCATTTGAATCCCGCGGGCAATTCTAATTTTTCCGTCAGCACGTATTTTGCGCCATGCCGCCGGAACGCCTCGCCGATCGGCTTTATGTCGTCTTTTCTTCCCATGAATTTGCCTCTAACCCCCCCCCGGCACAAAGGATTTGTCCTTGCGAAATGTCCACGCCAACTCAACAAAGTTGTCCCAATTGTACCCCAAAACATGGTTTGCCTGTCAGTGAACCATGTTATATTTTCCCCTTCGCAAAGAAGGCGGGGGCTTGTCCCGGCCGTTGCCGGGCACAGCAGGGCGACATGTTTTAAATATTGGAAAAATGTCAATACTGTTAAGCGGACCACCTAAAATTTGACAAAGAGGTGTGAATCGGGGTTTATAAAATGAAAAGAACAAAAAAAATTATGGCAGTGATGCTTACATGGTTGTTACTGTGCGGATGGCCGGCGTTTTCACTGACGGCGGCGCCGGACGAGTGGATTGCGGAAAAGGGTTCTTATCTGGAGACAGCGGAGAGGGCCGGCGGGGCCGAATCCGGATCTTCTCAGGATATGGCGGCGGCCGCCGGCCGGTATGTGGTGCGCAGGGGCGAAACACTGCTGTCCATAGCTGGCCGCCTGGGAGTTTCGGCCTCTGATCTGGTGTCCATGAACAACCTGGCCGACGCCGACATAATCCGGGACGGGCAGGTGCTACTTGTGCCGGGAAGCGTCTATATCCACACGGTGCTGCCGGGTGAAAACCTGTCCGGCATTGCCAGGGGCGCCGGTGTTCCGGTGGAGGACATAGCCGCCGCCAACGGCCTGGAAGACCAGGATCTGGTGTTGGCGGGACAAAAGCTTCTGATAGCCAAAAATCCGGAGGCGTCCGGCAGTGTGCCCGCCGCCGTTTCCCGGGGATTGCCGGTGGGTGATCTGATATGGCCGGTGCTGGGCTGGATCAGTTCTCCCTTCGGCATGCGGGATGGAAGGCCCCACGAGGGGGTCGACATAGCCGCCGACCACGGCGCCCCCATCAGGGCCGCCATGTCCGGGCGGGTAACCTTTGCCGGCCCCAGGGGCGGTTACGGCCTGACGGTGATACTTGATCACGGCGGTGGCCTGAGCACCCTGTACGCCCACTCCTCCAGGCTCCTCGTTGCGGAGGGGCAGTGGGTGGCCAAGGGGGATGTCATCGCCCTGGTGGGCAACACCGGCAGGTCCAAGGGCCCGCACCTGCACCTGGAGCTGCATTTGGACGGGACGCCCCACGATCCCCTGCTCTGCCTGGGCCGCATGAGGGCGTAAACGTGCCCCTTATTGCGGCGCCGGGGTCTGTGATATAATGGCCCTGGGGGGTTTTGTCCTTGCGCCTTGTATATGCGGACGCCGGCGGCGGATATTACGACCACCCGGCCCTCGGGCCGGCGGGAAGGTCGGGGGACAGTTTTGTAGAGCTGGTCCGGGAGGATTTCATCGAGCTGCCCCCCGGGTCCACCCTGGTGCTGATCCCCGGCGGGATTCCGGTGGGGGTCGGTTCCGGCGGTCGGTTTGTGCCGGCGGAGGGGATGCGCCGGGGGAAGGGCCCGGCCTTCGCCGTGGGGGCATTGCTGCCCCAGGGATACACCAGGACTTACTGGCCGGCCTACCGCCGGCCTGGGGCCGGACGGCCGCTGCCTCTGCTGGGGTACACCGCCGTGGCCTGGCGCCGGGGGAGGATATATGCCGCTGCGCTGAAAACCGACCGTCCGGATCGCTGGAATCCGGCCCGCTATAACACTCCGGAACTGACAGGGCTGGTGAGGGGGCTGGCCGGGGAATTGCCGGGCAACCGCCTGGTGGGGCATCTGTCCCGCTGTGCTTTGGAGTATGGCTGCTTCACCGCCCAGAACATATTTTACGGCCGCTGGGAGGGGGGAATCCCTGTATCCCGGGCCTGCAACGCCGGTTGCCTGGGTTGCATATCGCTGCAGCCCGCGGGGTGCTGCCCGTCGCCCCAGTCCAGGATAGATTTCAAGCCCACGGTAAAAGAGGTGGTGGAACTGGGACTGCGGCACCTGGAGGGGGCCGGCGGTCCCATTGTCAGCTTCGGCCAGGGCTGCGAGGGGGAGCCCACCACGGAGGAGGAATTGATCCGGGAATCTCTTCTGGTCCTGAGGCGAAAAACCAGCCGGGGCACCATCAATATCAACACCAACGCCGGCCGGACCGGCAGCCTGGAGTCCCTGTGCCGGTCCGGCCTGGACTCTGTCCGGGTAAGTCTGATCAGCGCCCGGCAGTCGACGTATGATTATTACCACCGGCCCGCGGGCTTCGGCCTGGCCGACGTGCGGGCTTCGATAAAGGCGGCGGTGCGGCTGGGGGTTTTCACCTCGCTGAATCTGCTGGTCAGCCCGGGGCTGACCGACCGGGAGGAGGAGGTGGAGGCCCTGGTCCGGCTGGTGGAAGAAACCGGTGTGGGCATGGTGCAGCTGAGAAATCTTAATATCGACCCGGATTTGCTATTTTCCGGGCTGGCCCCCGCCGCCGGCGGCACAATGGGCATTCCGGGGCTGATAGCGGCGTTGGGGGCGGTGCCGGGCCTCAGGGTGGGCAGCTTCAGCCGTCCGGCGAGGTGATCCGGAACCCGTCTCCGGGGAGACATAAATGCCATATTGCGGTGCGCGGCCCGGTGTGATATAATTTTGTGTTGTGTGCTCCCTGAGGGTTTTCACAATGTACAACGGTGAAGGGGAAGAGGTGCGTCCGATGAAAGAAGGAATTCATCCAAAATACCAGACAGCCAGGGTGACCTGCGTATGCGGGGAAAACTTTGCCACAGGCTCCACCCGCAAAGAGCTGAAGGTGGAAATCTGCTCCAAGTGTCATCCTTTCTATACCGGGTCCCAGCGGCAGATCGAGGTTGGCGGCCGGGCCGAGAAATTCCGCAAAAAATACGGCCTGAAGTAGGGATGACTGGCAGGGCTCCGGGCTCTGCCAAATTAATTTGACACCGGGGAGATTGTTTTTTATGGCATACAGCTTCCAGTACGGCGGGCAGGCGGTAATAGAGGGCGTGATGATGCGGGGCCCGCGCAGCAGGGCCATCGCCGTGCGGCTTCCCGACGGGGACATCACGGTGGACACCAAAGAGGTGGGGTCCGTCACCCAGCGGTATCCCTTTTTGAAATGGCCCCTCCTCCGGGGGGTTGTGGCGCTGGTGGAGGCCCTGGTCATCGGCGTGGAGGCCCTGAGTTTTTCGGCCAATAAAGCCCTGGGCGAGGAGGAGAACCTGAGCAAGACTGAAATAGTGTTGACCATAGGCCTGGCCTTCGGCCTGGCCGTGGTGCTCTTTGTGATTTTGCCCACGGGGGCGGCCCACCTTTTAAAGGGCTACGTCCAGGGCAGCCTTGTCCAAAACATGGTGGAGGGCGTAATCAGGCTGGGCGTTTTCATACTCTACGTGGTTTTGATCGGCCGGATGCAGGACATAAAGAGGGTTTTTCAGTACCACGGGGCGGAGCACAAAGTGATCAACGCCTACGAGGCGGGCCAGGAGCTCACCGTGGAAAAGGTGCAGCGTTTCCCGGCCTTCCACCCCCGCTGCGGCACCAGCTTTCTGCTCATAGTGCTGGTTCTGAGCATATTTATGTTCGCCCTGCTGGGGCACCAGGAACTGTGGCTCAGTATAGTGTCCCGGATAATGCTGCTGCCGGTGCTGGCCGGCATTTCATACGAACTGCTGAAGCTTTCGGCGAAATATGCTGAGAGTTTTATTTGCCGGCTGCTGACTACCCCGGGCAGGTGGCTGCAGGGACTGACCACCGGGGAGCCCGACGGCGGCCAGGTGGAGGTGGCCATTGCGGCCATGGCGGCGGTGTTGAAAGAAAATGAAGCCCCGGTGGAACCGGCCGTCACGGCCGGGGGGGGCGTTTTGGGGGAAAGCGGGGGCCGGGTCAATGCTGGATAAACTGGCCGGTCTGGAAAGCAAGTACGAAGAACTCGAAAAACAGATCAGCGATCCCGGGGTGATAGCGGACAACAGCCGCTGGCAGCAGTTGGTGAAGGCCCACGCCGAACTGGGCGAGCCGGTGGGGGCGTACCGGGAGTACAAAAGGGCCCTGGCCGGGATCCGGGAGGCCAGGGAAATGCTGGAGGACAAGCTGGATGCGGATTTCCGGGAGATGGTGGAGGCCGAGCTGGAGGGGCTGGAGGAAAAAAAGAGAGAATTGGAGAAAAAACTAAGGCTTCTGCTGCTGCCCAGGGATCCCAACGATGAAAAAAACGTGCTGGTGGAAATAAGGGCCGGCACCGGGGGCGAGGAGGCCGCCCTGTTCGCTTCGGATCTTTTCAGGATGTATGCCCGCTACGCCGAGCGCCAGGGCTGGAAGGCCGAGATCATGAACACCAGCTTCACCGACCTGGGGGGCTTCAAGGAAGTCATATTCATGATCGAGGGAAAAGGGGCCTTCAGCAGGCTGAAGTTTGAAAGCGGGGTGCACAGGGTGCAGAGGGTGCCCGCCACCGAGTCCGGCGGCCGCATCCACACTTCGGCGGCGACGGTGGCGGTGCTGCCCGAGGCCGAGGAGGTGGAGGTGGAGGTAAACCCCAGCGACCTCCGGATCGACCTTTTTTGCTCCACCGGCCCCGGCGGGCAGTCGGTGAACACCACCCAGTCCGCCGTCCGGATCACCCACCTGCCCACCGGCATAGTGGTGTCCTGCCAGGATGAAAAAAGTCAGCACAAAAACCGGGACAGGGCCATGAGGGTGCTGCGGGCCAGGCTTCTGGACAAGGCGGAGCAGGAGCAAAGGGAGAAGATCGCCAGCGCCCGCAAGTCCCAGGTGGGCAGCGGGGACAGGAGCGAGAGGATCAGGACCTACAACTTTCCCCAGAACAGGGTCACCGACCACCGCATCGGCCTTACCTCCCACCGGCTGCAGGAGATACTGCTGGGGGAGCTGGATGAAATAATCGGCGCCCTGATCACCACCGATCAGGCGGAAAAACTGCGGCAGCTGGAATAAGGGCATGAATTGGGGTTTGGGTATTGCCGGTGAACATAATGCAGTGGCTGAATCTGGCCGCCGCCTATCTGAGGGAAAAGGGCGGGGACACCCCCAGGCTGGACGCGGAAGTTCTGCTGGCCCATTGCACCGGAAAGGACCGGGTCGCCCTGTACCGGGACGGTCATTGTCCGTTGCCCCCGGACCGGGGGGAGGAGTTCCGGCGGCTGCTGGAAAGGAGGGCCGGCGGTGAGCCCGTGGCCTATATCACCGGTCGCAAGGAGTTTATGGGGCTGGAGTTCCTGGTGGGGCCGGCGGTGCTGATTCCCAGGCCGGAAACCGAGCTGATGGTGGAAAAGGCCCTGGAGATATTAAGTCCCATGGCAAGCCCGGTGGCGGTGGACGTGGGCACCGGCAGCGGCGCCATTGCCGTGTCCCTGCTGGTGATGCTGGAATCGGCCAAGGTGTATGCCACGGATATTTCACCGGAGGCCCTGGGGGTGGCCGGAAAAAACGCGAAACGGCATGGGGTGCTGGGCCGGGTGGAATTCCGCCCGGGGGATCTGCTGGTTCCCCTGCTGGAAGATAAGGATTTCCGGGCGGACCTGGTGGCCGCCAATCTGCCCTATGTACCCTCCTCCGATATGCCGGGGTTGATGGCCGGGGTAAGGGATTTTGAGCCCCGGGAGGCTTTGGACGGGGGGGGCCGAGGGCTTGATCCCTACCGCCGCCTTATTCCCCAAGCCTGGCGGCTGCTGCGGGCCGGAGGGGTGCTGCTGATGGAGATGGGCCCCGGCCAGGGCCCTGTGTTGCGGGAGGAAATGGGCGCCGGGTGGCATGTCGAAACATACAGCGATCCGGCCGGCCGGGAAAGGCTGCTGGCGGCCGTTAAAAAATAAATCCACACGCCGGATACCATTTACTGTTGCGGAGGGATGCCCTTGGCGCCGGAGGAGAGACAGACGGCATACTGGAAGGTGGACAAAAACCGCCCGGCCTCGGAAATAATCCGGCAGGCCGGTATTATTTTGCGCTGCGGGGGGCTGGTGGCGTTCCCCACCGAAACGGTGTACGGGCTGGGGGCCAACGCCCTGGACGGCGCCGCGGTGCGGGGGGTGTTTTCCGCCAAGGGCAGGCCCCTGGACAACCCGCTGATTGTACATATTGCAGGTTTGGAAACGGTTTTTGAGCATTGTCCGGCAGCGCCGGAAAAGGCGCTGCTGCTGATGGAGAGATTCTGGCCCGGACCCTTGGCCGTGGTTTTGCGGGGAGGCGGAAAGATACCGCCGGAGGTGACGGCGGGCCTTTCCAGCGTGGCCTTCCGCATGCCGGACCATCCCGTGGCCCTAGGGCTGATCCGGGAGGCGGGGGTGCCCGTGGCGGCGCCCAGCGCCAATATTTCCGGACGGCCCAGCCCCACCACGGCGGACCACGTTTACAGCGACCTGGGGGGGCGGATAGACGTCATACTGGACGGAGGGCCGGCGGGAATGGGAGTGGAGTCGACGGTTCTGGACATGACCGGGGAGGTTCCCGTCATACTGCGGCCCGGGGGGGTGACCCCGGAGGAGATTGAAGAAATTGCCGGGGCTGTGGCCCTGGACCCTTCGCTGACAAGGGGCGGCAAGGACCCCCAAAGACCCCGTTCTCCCGGCATGAAATACCGGCACTACGCTCCGTCGGCGCCCCTTTTGCTGGTGGAGGGCGATCCCGTCCGGGTGGTGCTGGAAATAAAAAGGCTGGCCGCCGAATATACCCGCCGGGGTGAAAAGGTGGGGGTGATCTGCCGGTCCGGAAACCTGGCTGAATACAGGGATGTGCTGGCGGTTCCGGCCGGGGAGGCGTCCGACCAGGCGTCGGTGGCCGCCGCCCTGTACGGCGCCCTGCGCCGGTTTGAGGGCAGCGGTGTGGACGTTATTCTGGCCGAGGGGGTTGAGCCCAGGGGCCTGGGCCTGGCTGTGGCCAACAGGCTCCGGAGGGCCGCCGGGGGCAGTATTGTGAGGGTGCGCTGAAAGCAGCCCATTCTGTATCCCTTATTCTGTCGGGAGACGGGAGACAGTTGAACCATGTCTTTTTCAAGCATACTATTACTGGCGGCGGCCATGGGCACCGATGCCTTTTCAATGTGTCTGGGCATCGGCATGGCCGGGGTGAGGCGGGGCCAAGCCCTGCTGATCAGCGCCACGGTCCTTGTTTTCCACATATTTATGCCGCTGGCCGGCTGGTACGCCGGCCATCTGGCGGGAAGCTTGGCGGGCCGGGCCGCCGGTGTGGCCGGGGCGCTGATACTTGTTTTTCTCGGGGCCAAAATGGTGCGGGACGCATACCGGTGCGACGGTGGGGAGGGGCCGAAGGTGGTGCTGGTCAGCACCTGGGGCCTCCTGGCGCTGGCCGCCGGCGTAAGCATGGATGCCTTGAGCGTGGGATTTACCCTGGGCACCCAGAAGGTCGACCTCTTGCTGGTGGCCGTAACCTTCGGCATTGTGGCGGGTATGATGACCTTCGCCGGCCTCTGGCTGGGGCGGCTGACGGGGCGTTGGGCCGGAGAAAAGGCCCAGCTGGCTGGGGGGATAATTCTCATCGGCATAGGGATAAAGATAATAATTTAAGGCCGGGGAGGTGTGGTTTTGAAGCTCTTGTTCGTTTGCACCGGCAACACCTGCCGCAGCAGTATGGCCGGGGCCATTGCCGCCAGGGAGATGGAGAGGGCCGGCCTGCCGGAGGCGGAGGTGCGCTCCGCCGGCACCTCCGCCACGCCCGGCCGGCCCGCCTCGGAAAACGCCGTGGCGGTGATGGGGGAGGCGGGAATTGACCTGGGAAGCCACCGCTCATCGGTTTTAGACCGGGAAACGGTGGCCTGGGCCGACCTGGTCCTTGCCATGACCGCCGGACACCGGCGCGAGGCGCTCCGGATCTGCCCCGGGGCCGCCGGCAAGGTGTACACCCTGGCCGGGTTCGCGGGGGAGGACGGCGACATTCCGGACCCGTACGGCGGCGGCCCGGAGGATTACAGGCGGACCGCCGCCAGGCTGTCCCGGCTGATCAGCCTGGCGGTGGAAAGGATTATAAGGGAAAAGCGCCGGGGAGGCTGAATTGAAAAATGGCGGCCGCCGGGGCAGACCATATTTTAGGCGCGTATTGTGGAGGTATGGGCTGATTGTTGTAGAATAATAATGTATTGCCGCATTTTACACCGAAGGGAAGATGCTGTCTTGAGGCTGGCGGTGGCGGGAGATCACGGCGGATTCAGGCTGAAATGCGAGATAGCGGAATATATCCGGGGAAAGGGCCATGACTGCGAGGACCTGGGAACATTTTCCGAGGACTCGGTGGATTACCCGGACTACGCCCTGGCGGTGGCCGAGGGCGTGGCCTCGGGCCGTTTTGACCTGGGAATAGTTTGCTGCGGCACCGGCATAGGCGTTTCCATGGCCGCCAATAAAGTGCCCGGGGTCAGGGCCGCCCTTTGCCACGACACTTTTTCCGCCAGGATGGCCCGGGAGCACAACAACGCCAATGTTATCGCCCTGGGGCAGAGGGTGGTGGGCCCGGGCCTGGCCCTGGACATTGTGGGAGCCTTTTTGGAGGCCGGGTTCCGGGGCGGGGGAAGGCACTCCCGCCGGGTGGAAAAGATCTGCGATATAGAAAAAAAATACTGCCGGTGAAGAAGGTGGGTGGAGATAAAAAAATGAGTTTGAAAAACACACTGTCCCAGGCCGACCCCGAGGTGTGCCGGGCCATTGATCTCGAACTGGAGCGGCAGCGCAACACCCTGGAGCTGATAGCCTCCGAGAACCTGGCCAGCGCCGCGGTGCTGGAGGCCCAGGGGTCCGTGCTGACGAACAAATACGCCGAGGGTTATCCGGGCAGGAGGTATTACGGCGGCTGCCAGCATGTGGACATGGTGGAGGAAGTGGCCATCCGGAGGGCGAAGGAGGTTTTCGCCGCCGATCACGCCAATGTCCAGCCCCATTCCGGGGCCCAGGCCAATCTTTCGGTTTATTTCGCCCTGCTGTCCCCTGGGGACACCATACTGGGCATGAACCTGTCCCACGGCGGGCACCTCACCCACGGCAGCCCTCTGAACATATCCGGGAAGTACTTCAATATAGTCTTTTACGGTGTGGAGGAAGAAACCGGCATCATAGATTTTGACAAACTGCGCCGGGAGGCCGTCCGCAGCCGTCCCCGCATGATTGTGGCCGGCTACAGCTCATATCCCAGGGCCATTGATTTTAAAAAATTCAAAGACATCGCCGACGAGGCGGGGGCCCTGCTGATGGTGGACATGGCCCACATCGCCGGGCTGGTGGCGGCGGGGTTGCACATGAATCCCGCGCCTTACGCCGATGTGGTGACCACCACCACCCACAAGACCCTCCGGGGACCCAGGGGCGGCATGATACTGTGCCGGGAGAAGTACGCCCAGGCCATAGACAGGGCGGTTTTCCCCGGCATCCAGGGGGGCCCCTTGATGCACGTCATAGCCGCCAAGGCCGTGGCCCTGGGAGAGGCCCTGAAGCCTGAATTCAGGGAGTATCAGGAGAGGGTGGTGGCCAACGCCAAAGCCCTGGCGGAAGCCCTGAAGGAGCGGGGATTCAAGCTGGTCGCCAAAGGCACGGACAATCACCTGATGCTGGTGGATCTCAGGAACAAGGGGATTACCGGCAGGGACGCCCAGGAACTGCTGGACGGCATCGGTGTGACGGTGAACAAAAACGCCATTCCTTACGACCCCCAGCCGCCGGCGGTGTCCAGCGGGATCAGGGTGGGCACGCCGGCGGTGACCACCCGGGGGCTGAATGTTGAGGATATGGTGACGGTGGCCGAAATCATCCACCTCGCCCTCAGCTCCGGCGGGGATCCCTCCCGGCTGGAAAAGGCCCGCGGGATGTCCGGCGGGCTGTGCGAAAAATACCCGATCTATTAAGGATACAGGAGTCAGGAGACAGGCCCATGGGTTTTGAGCGGCCATCCTTTGATGAAATATATATGGACGTGGTGGAAACCATCGCCCGCCGGTCCACCTGCCTGCGCAAAAAAGTGGGGGCGGTGGTGGTGGTGGACCGGCGCATCATCTCCCACGGGTACAACGGTGTGGTTAGCGGCGAGGACCACTGCTGCGACACCGGCCGGTGCCTGAAGGACAAAGCCGGCCGTGAGGACTACAAGCCCTGCGTGCATGCCGAGCAGAACGCCATCTGCCTGTGCGCCAAGCGGGGCCTGGCGGTGAAGGGGGCCACCCTTTACGTCAATGCCGACATATGCGTCACCTGCGCCAAGCTGATGGTTTCCTGCGAGATGTCCAGGGTGGTGGTGCGCAGGGATTTTAAGGGCACTTCCGAGGGCGTTGAGCTGCTGGGCCGCTACGGTGTGGAAGTGGTTCACTGGCCCTTGAAAATATAGTCCGGCGGGAGGTTTCGATTGCTTGGGGGCGGTATTGTTTGACATCGGATCCACCTTGGCCCGGGGGCCGGAAATCTCCCCGGCCAAAATGATCGCCCGCCTGATGGGGCTGGGTGACTCTGAAAAGGGGCGGGTGGCGGACATAATAATGTGCAGGGCCTTCGATGATCACCGGCAGATGTGCCGGTGTCTCAGGGATTCCTTTCCCGGCCTGGATTTTCCGGAGGAACAGGTGGCCGGGGTGTGGCTGGACCAGGCAACCGCCCCGGAAGAGATACCGGGGGCCACCGGCGCCGTCAGATACGCGAAAAAAGCTGGCTTCAAGGTGGGGCTGGTATCCGACATATGGGCGCCCTATTACCTGGGGTTTCTTTCTGCGTGCCCCGAGCTGGCCTCCATGGTGGATTTTGCGGGGCTGAGCTACCGGGAGGGGGTGCGCAAGCCCTCCGCCGGGCTGCTGGAAAGGGCCGTCAAAGCCCTGGGGGTGGACCCCCGGCGATCCTGGATGGTGGGGGACACCTACCACAACGATCTGGAGCCGGCCGTAAAAATGGGCATGCGCACCGTTTGGGTGCTCAGCCGGCCGGAAAAGGAGCACCGGGCCATGGAGGGAGTGCTGAAGGGTCGGCTGCCCCGGCCGGACCTGATTGTGGACAGTGTGGCCGATTTAATCGGGGTGGATCTGATCAGTGCCCGGAATTCGCAACCCGAAACGGGAATACGGGATGAGGGGCGCGGAACAGGCCGTTTCCGGCTTGAAACAAAATGAAAGGCGGGTTGTGCCGGTGAAAATTCTAAATATTGAAAGGCACGGCGTTGACGAGCTGATGGAAGGGCTGCGCCGGGTGAGCATGCTTACCCGGCCGGATATTTTTATTTACCGGGAGGCCTGCATTTCCCTGGAAAAAATACGGCCGGACCATCTTTCCCCGCCCCAGTCCTATATACTCTCCCCGGAGCTGCGGAAGGTGCGGGAGCTGCGCTGGCAGCTGAAGGAATTCGGGGTGGACCTGTTCTGCCTGGACGGGTACGTCAGCATTTATCTGGAAGAAGGCGGCGGGCCGGTGGATGTTCTGCCCCCGGTGGTGGAGGAGTCGGTGGAGGAGGACGGCTCCGTGCACAGTATAATCTGCGACGGCATGCACCGCGTGTCCCTGGCCAGGATGGAATGGTCCATCCCCCAGGTGGTCTTCGTCCGGGGCATCCCCAAAGACAAGCCCTATTACGCCTACCCGGTGCCGGGGGGCTGGGGGGCGGTGACATTGAGGGAGGATCTGCCCGAAGGATTTATAAAAAAATGGCACCGCGTCAGGGATTATAAGACACTGTACAGGAATTTCAACTCGGCCTTCAGCAATGTGGGGGGGCCCAGGGGAAGGTTTCTGAAGCGGGACGGGACTCAGAATTCTGCTGGAATAAAGAATCCGGAACAGAAAGAATAACTTAATAACTTTGGTACCCGGTACCTGAGTTGCGGGGAGATGGAAAATGTTAAAAGTGCTGGTGGTTTTCGGCACCAGGCCGGAGGCCATTAAAATGGCGCCCCTGGTGAAGGAGATTAAGCGGCATCCGGGGAAGGTCTCCTGCCGGGTGGCGGTGACGGCCCAGCACCGGGAAATGCTGGATCAGGTGCTGGACCTTTTTGAAATATCTCCGGACTACGATCTGGGCATAATGAGGGCCGGCCAGTCTCTTTTCGACATCACCGGCAGGGCCCTGGGAGGGCTACGGGAGATACTGGAGAAGGACCGGCCCCACCTGACCCTGGTGCACGGGGACACCACCACCACCTTTGCGGCCGCCCTGGCGTCCTATTACCTGCAGGTGCCGGTGGGCCACGTGGAGGCCGGCTTAAGGACCGGAAACAAATATTCCCCCTTTCCGGAGGAAATGAACCGGCGCCTGGCCGGGGCCCTGGCGGACCTACACTTCGCCCCCACCCGCAAGGCCAGGGAAAACCTGTTGGCGGAGGGAGTGCCCGGGGAAAGCGTATATGTTACCGGAAACACCGTCATAGACGCCCTGCTGGCCACCGTTAAAAATGAATACAGATTTTCCGACCCCGGACTGGAAAAAATCGATTTTGAAAACAAAAGGGTTCTGCTGGTCACCACCCACCGCCGGGAGAACCTGGGGGAGCCCATGCGAGACATTTATCTGGCCCTGAGGGAGGTGGTGCGCCGCTACCCGGACGTGGAAATAGTTTTCCCGGTGCACAAAAACCCTGCTGTCCGCCGGGTGGTTTCCGAAGTGATGGAGGGGCTGGACCGGGTCCACCTGATTGAGCCCTTGGAATACGACCCCTTCGTAAATTTAATGCGGAAGTGCTGCCTGGTTCTCACCGACTCCGGGGGGATGCAGGAGGAGGCTCCTTCCCTGGGCAAGCCGGTGCTGGTGCTGCGCAGCACCACCGAGCGCCCCGAGGCCGTGGAGGCGGGCGCCGTGGCGCTGGTGGGAACCGGAAGGGAGGCGGTGCTGGCGGAGACCGGGAGGCTTTTGGAGGATCCGGATCACTACCGCAGCATGTCGGAAGCCTTGAATCCTTACGGTGACGGCAGGGCCTCGCAAAGGATCGTGCAGGCCATACTGTACCGCCACGGCTTGGAGGAGAACCCTCCCCCGGAATTTGCCGGCTGATGGCCGGGGTGACAGCCCGTAAAGGGCTGTCAGAAACCAGCGTGGCGCGAAAGCGCCGGAGGGGCGGAGCGGAGCGTATATGGACATACGTGAGCATCCGGATCGACGGCGCTGACAAAGCCAGGCGAAGTTTATCACAGCCCGTAATGAAAAAAGTTGAGGCCGGGTGGAGGAATACCATTGTTTTTGTAGAACAGATTAACGTATGCGGAGTGGCAGCGAGATGACAAATTTGTGGCGCGAACGGTCGGGATCAGCGGCCAAGCAATGCCGGCGGAGGGAAGGTTGCCCGTGACGGACAATCGGAAGCCAAAACCCGCCGGGATTTTTCAGGCCCTGGCCGTGACCTCCGCCATCGGTGTGGAAATGGCCGTCACAGTCACCCTGGGGTTCTATGGCGGCAGGTTTTTGGACGGCCAGCTGGGCACGGCCCCCTGGCTGATGGTGGCCGGCGTGCTCTTGGGAGTGGCGGCCGGCGTGTGGGGCATTATCAACATCGTAAAACGATTCTGCTAGGAGAGTGTACGGCATCAAGCAGGTATAGCCGAATACAGCCGGAGGCTGTTCAAAAAGCTCCAGGTGCAAGGCGCGGCAAGGATTTGAGCGGAGGCGTACTTGGTGGTGCGTTGGAGCGAAAAAGCCGCCGCCGCAACGCAGCAAGTGGACTTTTTCAACAGCCTCCCGGGAGGCTAAGGAGTGATTTGCCCGTGATATACGGCAAGCCCGTGCCGGAACTGGACAATCAGTTGAGGAAAACAGTCAGGTATTCCCTTTTTATATTGGCTGGGGTATTTCTTCTCCTGGCCTTTCACCCCCAGAACGGTATCGTCTGGGGCGCGGCCGTGGGGATAATGGTGGGGGTTTACAATTCCGTAACCCTGGCCCGGAGAATAAAAAACATTCCCGGATTAAGGCCCGGCGCCGCCAGAAAGCACATGAACTGGGGCCTTGTTTTCCGCCTTGGGCTGATCATGGCTGTGCTTTTCTTCATAAGCCAGAGGCTGCCCTTTATCAATCTGCTGGCGGTGGGGGCCGGCATACTGGTGCCCACGTACGTCTCCGTCACCCTGTCCGTGGCCGAAAGCATGAGACTGTACCGGCAATCCGAGGCCTTCCTAAAAAAGTATTACGGAAAATAAACGTGGGCGCCGAAAACAAGCATATATAAAAATTTTATGGAGAAAGGGGTGAGAAAAGGAAAATGAGGGGATTAGATGAAGTTCACAAGGATCTGGATTTTTGGGGCTTCCTGGAGTTGGGGCACCACGGCATCGTGCATACCCCCCTGGGCGATCTCAATCTCAAAACCATCGTCATGACCTGGGTGGTCATGTTTTTGGTCGGGCTGTTTCTGGTGGCCGCCACCAGAAACATGAAGGTTGACCGGCCGGGCAAACTGCAACTTATGGTGGAGGAGCTTTTTCAGTTTCTGCGGGGCCTGGTCTATGAAAACATGGACTATAAAAAGGGCGCCGGGCTGATGTGTCTTGTACTTACTCTTTTTATCTACCTTTTGTTCAGCAACCTCTGGGGACTGGTGCCCACCATGATGTCTCCCACCGCGGACGTAAACACCACCCTGGGCATGGCCCTCACCGTGTTCCTGCTGGTGCAGATACTGGGGTTCAGGTACAGTGGACTGGGATTTCTCAAGCACTTCGTCAAACCCAATGTTTTATTCCTGCCGATAGTGATAGTTGAAGAATTCTCCAAGCCCATCACGCTGTCCCTCCGTCTTTACGGAAACATATTCGCCGGCGAGGTGCTGATTGCGGTTCTCCTCGGGCTGTTCAGCCTGGCGGCGTCCCTGATGGGCGGCTTTCTGGCCTCCGTGATTTGGCTGGCCTTCAGTATTTTTGTGGGCTTTGTCCAGGCATTTATTTTCACCATGCTGACCATAGCCTATATCGGCCAGGCCACGGCCAAAGACCATTGAAAGCCGCCGGGCCGGTTTTGCCGCTAAGCGGCGCCGCCTCCCGGCACCTTCCGCCTGCCGCCGTCCGTCTCCCGGCGGGAGGCGGCAGGCGGTGTAAGCTTTTTTCCGGGTAGTGTGCTACCGATTTAAAAAGATTTAAAAATTTGGGGAAGGGAGGGGAATAAGTATGGATAACGCAGGTGCTGCAATGATCGGCATGGCCCTTGCCGCGGGCCTGGCTTCCATCGGCGCGGGTGTAGGCGACGGTCTCGTCATGGGAAGGACCGTTGAAGGTATTGCCCGCCAGCCGGAGCTCAAAGGCACCCTGATGACTACCATGTTCATCTCGGTAGGTATCATCGAGGCTCTGCCCATTATCTCCATCGTTATAGCATTCATATTGATGGGTAAAATCGGCTAACAGGGATTTTCCACAGTTGGCGGGGTGGCAAAGGGTATTGCAGCGGGGCCGGCCGAAAAGACAATTTCTGTCGCCGGCCCGCCTTTGCGGCAGTTCCCTGGTCACCCGGCCGAAGGGAAGGAGGGTAAGCAGCCGGATATGGAAGCGGTTATTAAGTCATTGGGTCTTAACAGCACATTGGTGGCACAAGTTTTTCACTTTATAGTACTTTTAATTTTTCTGCGCCTGGTGGTCTACAAGCCCATTGTAAACATCCTGGAAAAGCGGCAGCAGTTTATTCACGACAACGTGAAGGCCGCCGAGGAAGAGAGAAAACAGGCCGAGGCCCTGCGCCAGAGCTACCTGGCCGACATGCAAAAAGCCAGGGAGGAGGCCCAGGCCGTTATTCAGCAGGCCGCCAAGGCCGGGGAGGCCCAGGCCCAGCAGATCATCGAGGCCGCCAGGGCCGAGGCCGGCCGGATTAAAGAGACCGCGCTGCAGGAAATCCAGCGGGAGAAGGAGAAGGCGGTGGCTGAATTGCGCGACCAGGTGGTTACCCTGTCCATCATGGTGGCGGATAAAATTATCGGCAGGCAAATCACCCAGGACCTCCAGCACGGACTGGTGCAGGAATTTATTAAGGAGGCGGGGGATCTGCCATGTTAAGGGGAGCGGTGGGCGCCCGCTACGCCGAGGCCCTTTACCAAATCGCCGGGCGGGAGCAGGCCGTTGACGCCGTGGAGCGGGAGCTGCAGTCCGTCAGCTCCGTTATAGGGGAAAACCGCCACCTCCAAAAGGTGCTTTACCATCCGCGGATCACGGCGGAGGACAAGAAGTCTCTGCTGGGGGAATTGTTTTCCGGCTATGTATCGGCCATCACCATGGAGTTTTTAAAACTTCTGGTGGACCGTCGGCGGGAGCAGTTTTTGGCTGACATCGTATCCCACTTTATCAGCCTGGCCAACAAGTCCCGCAATGTCACCGGGGCCACGGTGACCTCCGCCGTGGATCTGACCCGGGAGGAGAGGGATCGGCTGGCGGATCTACTGAAAAAGCTCACCGGCAAAAAGGTGGTAACCACGTACACTGTTGACCCGTCTCTGATCGGCGGGGTGGTGGTGCGCATCGGGGACCGGGTTATAGACGGCAGCATCCGTACCCGCCTGGCCACCCTGAGGGAGCACTTAAGGCAAATAAGTTAACGGATAGGGGTGAACCAGTAGCATGAATTTGCGTCCTGAAGAAATAAGCTCCATAATCAGGCGGCAGATTGATAAATATAAAGCGCAAATAGAAATGGCCGACGTGGGCACCGTTATCCAGGTGGGTGACGGTATCGCCCGGGTCTACGGCCTGGAGAAATGCATGGCCATGGAGCTTTTGGAGTTCCCGGCCCCCGGCCCCGGAGAGGAACCGACCCTGGGCATGGCCCTGAACCTGGAGGAAGACAACATCGGCTGTGTTTTGCTGGGAGCATACACCCACATCAAGGAGGGCGACACCGTCAAGCGTACCGGCCGCATTGTGTCGGTGCCCGTCGGGGACGCCTTGCTGGGCCGGGTGGTGAATCCCCTGGGTCGCCCCCTGGACGGCAAGGGGCCCATCGTCACCGACAGGTTCCGCCCGGTGGAGCGCATCGCCCCCGGCGTGATGAAGCGCAAGTCGGTGCACCAGCCGCTGCAGACCGGGCTGAAGGCCATCGACGCCATGATTCCCATCGGCCGCGGCCAGCGGGAACTCATACTGGGGGACCGGCAGACCGGCAAGACCGCCATCGGCGTGGACGCCATCATCAACCAGAAGGGCAAGGACTGCATCTGCATATACGTGGCCGTGGGGCAGAAACAATCCACCGTGGCCAACGTTATGCAAAGGCTTATCGACACCGGATCCATGGAGTACACCATCGTTGTCTCCGCCACCGCGTCGGACCCGGCGCCCCTTTTGTTTATCGCCCCCTTCGCCGGGGCCGCCATGGGCGAGGAGTTCATGCACCAGGGCAAGCACGTGCTGATTGTTTACGATGACCTCTCCAAGCAGGCCGCCGCCTACCGCGAGCTTTCCCTGCTGCTCCGCCGGCCCCCCGGCCGGGAGGCCTATCCCGGTGACGTGTTCAACCTGCACTCACGGTTGCTGGAGCGGGCCTGCAAACTGTCGGACGAGGAAGGGGCCGGGTCCATGACCGCCCTGCCGGTGATTGAAACCCAGGCCGGCGACGTTTCGGCCTACATTCCCACCAACGTGATTTCCATCACCGACGGCCAGATCTACCTGGAGCCGGACCTTTTCTACGCCGGACAGCGTCCCGCCGTGAACGTCGGACTGTCGGTGTCCAGGGTGGGGGGCGCCGCCCAGATCAAGGCCATGAAGTCCGTGGCCGGAAGCCTGCGCCTGGACCTGGCCCAGTACCGCGAGCTGGCCGCCTTCGCCCAGTTCGGGTCCGACCTGGACAAGGCCACCCAGGCCAGACTGGTCCGGGGGCAGCGCATGATGGAGCTCTTAAAGCAGAACCAGTATGTGCCCATGGCCGTGGAAGACCAGGTGATGTCCATTTACGCCGCGGTGCGGGGCTACCTGGACGACCTGTCGGTGGAGCAGGTGCTGCCCTTCGAGGCGGAATTTCTCAAATACATGAAGGCCAACAGGCCCGGGGTGGGCAAGGCCATCATCGAGACCGGCCAGTTGGCAAAAGAAACCGAGGAGCAGCTGAAATCCGCCATCAATGAATTTAAAGCAGTGTTTAAAAAGTAATCCTGCCCGTTACAGTCAGCGGCAAGGTGGTGATATATTAGATGCCAAGTTTACGTGATTTGCGGCGCCGCATCAAGAGTATCAAGAGCACCCAGCAGATAACCAAGGCCATGAAGGCGGTATCGGCCGCCAAAATGCGCCGGGCCCAGGACAATGTCGTTGCCGCCAGGCCCTATGCCAAGCGTATCACCGGCGTGCTGGGCAGGGTGGCCTCCGTGACCACGGGGGTCAAGCATCCCCTTTTGGAGGTGCGGGATCCCAAAAAGGTGGTCTACGTTGTAATCACCGCGGACCGGGGGCTGTGCGGGGGCTTAAACGCCAACGTAATCCGCAAGGCCGCCACGGAAATGCGCAATGCCCCCGACGCCGGGCTGATTTGCGTGGGACGCAAGGGCCGGGACTACTTCCGCAAGCGGGGGCACAGCATCATTCAGCAGTACGTGGGCCTCGGGGAAAACGTCAGCTCGGCCCAGGCCAGGGAAATC
Source organism: Peptococcaceae bacterium (assembly GCA_037444185.1). Classification (GTDB taxonomy): domain Bacteria; phylum Bacillota; class Desulfotomaculia; order Desulfotomaculales; family Desulfocucumaceae; genus JAILZP01. Next base: position 21,704 of record JBBIMW010000022.1, read on the forward strand.
GCCCGGTTTATCATTGAAAAATATTCCGCCAAAGAGTTCGACGCAGTTTATCTGGTGTACAGCGAGTTTGTAAACGTGCTGGTGCAGCGCCCCGTGACGGTGAAGCTGCTTCCCGCCGAGCCCCCCGGGGGCGGGGAGGGGGAAAGGGCCGGCGCCGGCAAGGCGGACTATATCTTCGAGCCTTCGGCCGAGGAGGTTCTGGCCGCCCTTTTGCCCAAGTATGTGACCAACGCGGTGTTCCAGAGCATGCTGGAGTCCAAGGCCGGTGAGCACAGCGCCCGCATGACCGCCATGGACAACGCCACCAAGAACGCCTCGGACATGATCGCCAGGCTCACCCTGTCTATGAACAAAGCCCGCCAGGCCGCCATCACCAAGGAGATTTCAGAGATCGTGGGCGGCGCGGCGGCGCTGGAGTAACCTTTATTTTGGGATTGAATTCAGGGAGGGGATTCAGAATCCAGAAGCCTGAATACAGTGAGGGATTGGTGCTTCTGTCTCCTGTTTCCTGACCCGTGAGAAATGCAGTATTTTTGTAGGCAAAGGAGGTAGTACCGACTAATGAGCGTTGGTCATATCGTTCAGGTCATCGGCGTGGTGGTGGACGTCCGTTTCCCCCCGGGCCATGTGCCTGAAATATATAACGCACTGAAGGTTGCCAGGGGCGAAAACGACGTCATCACCATGGAAGTGGCCCAGCACCTCGGCAACAACTGCGTGCGGGCCGTGGCCATGACCTCCACCGACGGCTTGGTGAGGGGCATGGAGGTATCCGACACCGGCCGGCCCATCACCGTCCCCGTGGGCAAGTCCGTGCTGGGCCGGCTGGTGGACGTGCTGGGAGAGCCCATTGACGGCCTGGGGGAGATAAAGAGCGACCACTATTATCCCATTCACCGGCCGGCCCCCCCGCTGGTGGAGCAGTCCACCAGGGCGGAGCAGCTGGAAACCGGCATCAAGGTTATCGACCTGCTGGTACCCTTCCTCAAGGGAGGAAAAATAGGCATGTTCGGCGGCGCTGGCGTGGGCAAGACCGTTATCGTCATGGAGCTGATCAACAACATCGCCAAGCAGCACGGCGGCATATCGGTCTTCGCCGGAGTGGGGGAACGCACCCGGGAGGGCAATGACCTGTACCGGGAAATGTCCGAGGCAGGAGTTCTGGACAAGACCACCATGGTCTTCGGACAGATGAACGAGCCCCCGGGGGCCCGCCTGCGGGTGGCCCTGACCGGGCTGTGCATGGCCGAGTTTTTCCGGGACGAGCTGGGGGCCGACACCCTTCTCTTCATAGACAACATCTTCCGTTTCTCCCAGGCCGGTTCCGAAGTCTCGGCGTTGCTGGGCCGCATGCCCAGCGCCGTGGGATACCAGCCCACCCTGGCCACCGAGATGGGCCAGATGCAGGAGAGGATCACCTCCACCACCAAGGGTTCGGTTACATCGGTGCAGGCCGTGTACGTGCCCGCCGACGACCTGACAGACCCGGCCCCGGCCACCACCTTCGCCCACCTGGACGCCACTGTGGTGCTGTCCCGGGCCATTTCCGAGCTGGGCATATACCCGGCGGTGGATCCCCTGGACTCCACCTCCCGGATACTGGACCCCAACGTGGTGGGGCAGGAGCATTACCAGGTGGCCCGGGGAGTGCAGAAGGTGCTCCAGCGCTACAAGGAGCTCCAGGACATCATTGCCATCCTGGGCATGGAGGAGCTTTCCGACGAGGACAAGCTGGTGGTGGCCCGGGCCAGGAAACTGCAGCGGTTCCTGTCCCAGCCCTTCAACGTGGCCGAGACCTTCACCGGCCAGCCTGGAAGGTATGTGTCCCTGAAGGAAACCATGCGGGGCTTCCAGGAAATACTGGACGGCAAGCACGACGATCTGCCCGAGGGCGCCTTCCACATGGTGGGGGGAATTGAAGAGGCGGTGGAAAAAGGAAAACGGATGCTAGAGGGAAGTGTGTAAATCATGGCGGAAAGCACTCAGCGCCTGGAAATAGTCACTCCCGAAAAAAAGGTTTTTACCGGGGACGTGCGCTTCGTGGTGGTGCCGGGGGAGGCGGGGGAGCTGGGCATACTGCCCAACCACGCACCCCTGATGAGCGGCTTGAAAATAGGCGTGGTCAAGGTCCAGCAGCAGGACGGCAAAGCCTTCAAGCTGGCCGTGAACGGGGGCTTTGTGGAGGTCCGCAACAACAAGGTGACCATACTGGCGGACTCCGCCGAGCGGGACGACGAGATTGACCGGGAAAGGGCCGAGAGGGCCAAGGAGAGGGCCGAGAGGAGAATCTCGGAAAAATCCGCCGAGCTTGACCTTTTAAGGGCGGAACTGGCCCTGAAGCGCGCCCTGAACAGGCTGAAAGCCTTGCAGTAGCTTAAAAGCCAAACCATTATCAAAGAAACCGGGATCAAATATGCTCCCGGTTTCTTTCTTGGGGCTCAGAACACAGAACACTGAACACTGAACACTGAACACTGGTTACTGAAATGCTCACCACCTCGT
>JBBIMW010000022.1:24215-37708 GCA_037444185.1 Peptococcaceae bacterium
CTCAGAACACAGAACACAGGACTCAGAACTCAGAACTCAGAACTCAGAACTCAGAATACAGAACTCAGAACTCAGAATACAGGACTCAGAACCCGGAATGCCCGGGATTCTGATCGCCGAGTTTTGTATTCTGATTTCTGCTTAATTGTATGCCAATTAGTTTATATGGGAAAACTTTAGTCATCAGGCAACAGCCAAAATGCGGGAAGGAAACGGTCTGACCATGGGAAGTTTTATAATACGGGGGAAAAAAGAACTGTCCGGCACGGTGAAAATCAGCCCGGCCAAAAACGCGGTGCTGCCGATTATAGCCGCCTCCCTGCTGGCCAAGACCCCCTGCCGCCTGGAGGAGGTGCCGGACCTTTCGGATGTGGCGACAATATGTTCAGTGATTGAATTTCTGGGGGCCGAAGTAAAAAAGGAAAAGGGCGGCCTGGACATAATGGTGCCGGAGCTGGAAAGGTGCGAGGCCCCCTATGAATTTGTCAGAAAAATGAGGGCTTCATTTCTGGTCATGGGGCCCCTTCTGGCCAGAACGGGCCATGCCCGCATATCCACACCGGGGGGCTGCGCCATCGGCAGCAGGCCCATAGACCTGCACCTAAAGGGATTTTGCCTGTTGGGGGCGGACATCAGGCAGGGGCATGGATTTATCGAGGCCAGGGCGGACAGCCTGACGGGTTCCAGAATATACCTGGACTACCCCAGTGTGGGGGCCACGGAAAACTTGCTCATGGCCGCGTCCCTGGCCAAAGGCATGTCGGTGATTGAAAACGCCGCCGAAGAGCCCGAGGTGGTGGACCTGGCCAACTTTCTCAACGCCATGGGGGCGAGAATCAAAGGGGCCGGCACAAAGGTGATCAGAGTGGAGGGAGTGGGGGAGCTCCAGGGCTGTTCCTACAGTGTCATTCCGGACAGGATCGAGGCCGGCACCTTTATGGTGGCCGCCGCCATGGCCGGGGGAAGCGTACTGCTGGAAAACGTCATCGGCAGCCACATCAATCCTGTGCTGGCCAAGCTGCGGGAGGCCGGGGTGGAGGTGGAGGAAAACGACGGGCGGGTGCGGGTCAGCTCCGGCAAAGCCCCCAAAGCCGCTGACATAAAAACAATGCCCTACCCCGGCTTTCCCACCGACATGCAACCCCAGTTCACGGCCCTTATGGCCGTGGCCTCCGGAACCGGCGTGATCACAGAAACAGTGTTTGAAAACCGGTTCATGCACGTCAATGAGCTCCGGAGAATGGGGGCCAGGATTAAAGTTGCGGGCCGCACCGCCATCGTCCAGGGCGTGAGCAGGCTTTCCGGGGCCATGGTCAATGCCACCGACTTAAGGGCCGGCGCCGCCCTGGTGCTGGCCGGACTGGCGGCGGAAGGCGCCACCGGGGTGGGAGGCGTGCATCACATCGACCGGGGGTACGAAAACTTTGTTGAAAAAATGAGGGGGCTGGGGGCGGACATAGTGCGTCTGGAAAATTAAAATATTGCCTTAGGAAGCACCGTGTGCAATAATACAATATATGGATGGCAAGAATAAATATTACAGAAAAACCATCCCCACGCTGCCTTAATAACCGGTATCCGGCGGGACAACTCCTCCGGCGCGGGGAAGAGTTAGGCGGGAAAGAGATGATCAGATTGCTGGCGGCGGCCTTCATATTAACTGCGGCGGCGGTGGCGGGCATTCCGGCGGCCGTCGGCTGGATGAGCCCGGCCAAAATAGAAAAGGCCGGCACCGTGGTGCGCATGTACTCCCACGCCAAAGGCAAAATAATCAGCCTGCCTATTGAAGACTATGTCACGGGCGTGGTGGCCGCCGAAATGCCCGCCGGCTTTCCGGAGGAGGCCCTCAAAGCCCAGGCCGTGGCCGCCAGGACCTATGTGATGAAAAGGCTGGTGGCCGGAGGGGTCTCCAACCCCCTTCACCCCGGCGCCGACCTCTGCGACGACCCCGGGCATTACCAGGCCTGGATTCCCCGGGAGGAGATGAAAAGGCGCTGGGGGGCGCTGAAATACTACCATTATCATTATAAAATCTCCAAAGCCGTCAACTCCACCGCCGGTGAAGTCATCACCCACGGGGGGCAGATCATCGACCCCGTGTACCACGCCTCCTGCGGCGGCCAGGGGACGGTGAACTCCCACGAGGTGTGGAAGTTCGACATCCCCTACTTGAAAGGGGTGCCCTGCCCCTATGACAGCGACCCCCAGCCTGTGCGGGAGGTCTTTCTGACCCTGGAGGAATTGAAAAAAATCGCCGGTGAGGATGTCGGCGTCGTACCGGCGGGGCCCGGCCGCAAAGGTTTTTTTGAAGTGCTGGAAAAAACCTCCGGGGGCCAGCCCAAAACCGTGCGCATAGGGAACAGGGTCATCCCGGCGGTGGCGGCCAGGGAGATGCTGGGATTGCGTTCGGCCCGCTTCAATATGGCCCTGGAGGAGGGGCGGGTCAGGATCACCACCGTGGGGCGCGGGCACGGCGTGGGCATGTGCCAGTACGGCGCCCGGGGAATGGCGCTGAAGGGAACGAAATATCAGGATATAGTCAAACATTACTATACTGGCGTTGAGATCAGCAAAATGAAAGAATAGCAAAAAGCAATTTGCATGGCCCGCCGGCATATATATTTTGTGAGGGCCAAGACCCTTATTCGAGCCGGTGGGGGGCATCGACATGCAGGAATATATTCAGAAGCGGGTGCTGGACATCTGCTGCTATATTCTGGAGACCCGGGCCACGGTTCGCCAGGCGGCGCAGGTTTTTGAGGTGAGCAAAAGCACTGTGCACAAGGACATGACGGAGAGGCTCCCTTCGTTGAACAAAGAAATAGCCGTAGAAGTAAAAAAAGTGCTTGAATTCAATAAATCGGAAAGACACCTGCGGGGCGGCGAGGCCACCCGGCGCAAATTCAAAGAAATATAAGGCAATCCCCTTTTCCGCACCCAATCCCCGGGCCGCCGGCCCGGAAATCCCCATCCCGGAATATAATTCCCCAAAAGCGCGGCCGCGAAAAAAGAAAATCCGCCGCCGATCCCCCGCAAGACAAAGGATTTTTGCCTTTTATGCAGAATTGTACCGCAAAAAGTATGTTCTGTATTGAAAATACCTTATTCTGCAGTGCTCATTCTGTCGGAACACAGAATCCGGAATTCAGAATGAGAAGGACGGGTGGGCCGGGCCCTCTTCTGGCGGGAAAGGGGAAAGAATTGATGTTTGGGCTGAATGTGGACATAGGGGTGGATCTGGGCACCGCCAACGTGCTGGTCTACGTGAGGGGAAAGGGCATAGTTTTGCAGGAGCCCTCGGTGGTGGCCATAAACAAAGACAGTCAGAAAGTCATCGCGGTGGGTTCCGAGGCCCGCCGCATGCTGGGCAGGACCCCGGGCAACATAGTGGCCACCAGGCCCCTGAGGGACGGGGTGATTGCCGACTACGAAGTGACCGAGAAAATGCTCCGCTATTTTATTAACAAGGCCGCCGGAAACAGAATATTTTTCCGTCCCAGGGTGATGGTCTGCATCCCCTCGGGGGTCACCGGGGTGGAAGAGAGGGCGGTGCGGCAGGCCACCATCCAGGCCGGGGCCCGCTCCGCCTATGTCATCGAGGAGCCCCTGGCGGCGGCCCTGGGGGCCGGGCTGGACATATCCGAGCCCAGCGGCACCATGGTAGTGGACATTGGGGGCGGCACCACCGACGTGGCGGTGCTTTCCCTGGGGGGGATCGTCTGCAGCCGGTCCCTTAGAATGGCGGGGGACAAAATTGACGAGGCCATCGTCCGCTACGTCCGGCGGGAGTTCAACCTGGCCATAGGGGAGCGCACCGGGGAGGAAATAAAAATAGAGGTGGGTACGGCCTGCCTCAACGGCACAGCGGAAAAGGACTACGAGATCAAAGGCCGGGACCTGGTGTCCGGTCTGCCCAGGGCCGTGAAAATAAGCCGCCGGCAGGTCCACGACGCTATCAGGGAGCCCCTGGAGACGGTGGTGGGGGCGGTGAAGGAAGTGCTGGAGCGCACACCCCCCGAGCTGGCCGCCGATATTGTGAACAAAGGTATTGTGCTGACCGGGGGCGGGGCCCTTTTGCACGGCATGGACAGGCTTTTGAGCGAGGAAACCGGGGTGCCGGTGCACCTGGCCGACGACCCCTTGAGCTGCGTGGCCAAGGGCACCGGGAGGGCTCTGGGCATGCTGAACATTCTGTCCAGGGACCACAAATACAGGGGGCAGTACCAGAACTGAAAAGCACTGTTCGTCGTCAATCAAGCGCCGCCGGTTGAGAGCCGGCGGCGTCCCCGTTGACCTGCTCCCCCCGCTGCCTTATTATCTCCGGGTCAATGTCCAGGCACCTGTATTCATCGCGGTCGCCCCCAATGTCCCAGGCCGGAGTGTTGTTTATTATTGTCAGACTGTTCTTAAACACACCGATGTCTTTTAATTGCTCCCATGCCCCGCCTTCATTTATGACGGGCTTCATACTGAACCGGTACTCCCGTCCATCGGCGAAAATGACATCTCGTCCTCGTGCTTTACCGCCCAGGCCAGTACCTTCAAGAGCTGTTTTCTCGGCAGCGAGCCCGCCAGCACAACTTGATTCGTGATATCCACCACGCACTCCATTCCGGAATACTCCGCGTGGAAGTGAGGTGTCTGATGGCCCTCCTCCCGCGTATTTATGTAAATTCTTATGCCGTCAAAGGAACTGATGGTCGGCGACATTTATTTTCACCTCCCGTTCCGGTTTCTGAGTGTAGAATTCTGAATTCCGCCATGTGGCAAAGGGGCCCGGGCCGCCCGCCAGGGCGGCTTTTCTTGTTATTATATCATAACCGCCCTTCCATATGGAAAAAGTTAACGCCATAAATGATCAATCCTTTCAATAATTGTCAAAGGAAAAGTATCCATTGTGTCGAAATACTACTGTTGCTGGCAGTTCCGGGAATGTGCAACATTTTCACCCGCGGCCCCGTCAATATATAATGAAAACCCCTTTATTCTGAATTCTGGGTTCCGCCGCCCGCCGGGGCGGCGTATGGAGGCGTGTTGATGCTGAGAAGGGCTCTGTTTTTCATATCAGCCGCTGCGCTAATCATGGCCGGCGCCCGGGCCGGGGGCGACCCCGGCCAGGACGCCGGCGGGGCCCGGCTTCTAAACGACAGGAGCCGACAAATTGTCGGGGCCGACTTATTAAGCGTTCCCGGATTCGTCACCCCCGCCGGCCTCACCGGCCGGGGCCAGGTGGTGGCCGTGGCCGACAGCGGCATCGACAAAGGTTCCACAGAGGACATACACCCGGACCTGGTCTCCGGGCCGGGCAAAAAGCCCAGGATAATAATGCTCAGGTCCTGGGCCGGCAGGGATGCCGCCGACGATCCTTCGGGCCACGGCACCCACGTGGCGGGGACCATCGTCGGCAGCGGCGCCGCCTCCGGCGGCAAATTCAAAGGGCTGGCCCCGGAGGCGTCCCTTTACTTCCAGGGCATACTGGACCGGGAGGGGAAAATCTCACCCCCGGCGGAACTGGACAGGCTTTTCCTGCCGGCCTACCTGGCCGGGGCCAGGATACACGTCAACGCTTGGGGGAGCGAATACAACGGCTACTCGGGAAACGCTGCCGGAACCGACGCCTTCATCCGGCGCCACCCGGATTTTCTGGTCATATTCGGCGCCGGCAACTCCGGCCCCGGCCCCGGCACCCTGACCGCCGAGGCCAACAGCAAAAACGCCCTGGCGGTGGGGTCCTCCCTGGTTCCCCGGCCGGCCCTGGACCCTTCCTCCGGGGACACCCTGGACACCGCCCCCTTTTCCAGCCGCGGCCCCGCCGGGGACGGCAGGATAAAGCCCGACCTTGCGGCCCCCGGCGCCTCGGTCATTTCCACCCGGTCCAGCCTGGCCCAGGGCAACCTGCCGGGCCACCCCATGTACACCCGGATGCAGGGCTCCAGCATGTCCGCGGCGGTGGCCGCCGGGTCCGCCGCCCTGCTGCGGGAGTTCATGGTCCGGGAGATGGGGGTGGACGCTCCCCGGGCTTCGTCCCTTAAAGCGGCCCTGATCAACGGCGCCCGCTCCCCAAAGGGGGGGCCGTCGAAGGAGGGCTTCGGCGTGCTGGACCTGGCCGGCAGCGTAATGGCCCTGAAGGAAAAAACAATGCTTTTAGCCGAGGAAAATTCCGGGCTGCCCCGGGGGGGGCGGAAAAAATACACATATAAAGTGGAAAATCCCTCCTCTCCGCTGAAGATAACCCTGGCCTGGACCGATCCCGCCGGGGATCCCCCGGCCAAAAAGTCCCTGGTGAACGATCTGGACCTTTCGGTCACCTCCCCGGACGGAAAGGTGCGCACAGGCAATGATTTTCTGGGTCAGCAACCCGACGGCGTCAACAATGTGGAGCAGGTGCACATAGAGTATCCCCTGCCCGGGGAATATGTCATCGAAGTAAAGGCTTCCTCGGTAAAGCACCCTGCCGCGGAGGGCTCATTGGAGCTGTGGCAGGACTATTCCCTGGCATACGGGCAGCCCCTGGCCACCGGCATCATCCGGGAGGTATCCCCCGGCGGGGTGATCAGTCTGTACGGCGGGGGACGGGTGGACCCGGGGGGCAAAAAAGTCCGCCACCGGCGGGAGGGGGCGGCGGAGCCGGAAAGGGACGGCCCCGGCCCCGGCCACAGGGTTTATTACGGCGGCGGCGCCCTTTACACGTGGGGCCGGCTGTGGAGTCCGGAGAGCGTGCTGGCCAGGGAAGGGCCGGGGGGGCGGATATGGCTGGAGGCCGGCGGGGAAATATTGGAGGGGGGCTACCGCCAGAGCTCCCTGGCTGAAAAGGGGCTGACGGTGAACGGAACTTACCGGGAGGACACCGCCGGGCTGCCCCCGGGCATCGGGCTGGAGGCCGTTATTGACGGTCCCACCCAGACCCTGTGGCGGGTGGTTTCCAACTACCTGGCTGAAAAGGGAAACGTGGCCCGGGTTTCTTCCGGGACCAAGGGCGAAACCCGGTGGGTGCAGCTTTTCAACAGCAGTGAAAGACACGACATTTCCCCCGGCGCCCTTTACCTCCACCATGACACCTTCGAGGAAACCGACCCCCTGGAAACAGCCTTCGGGTCCGGCGGCCTGGACGGGCTGGAAAATATAATGCCCGGCCAGCAGGTGACATTGATCAGCCCTTCGGCCGGAGGGGCGGTGAATTCCATACTGGTGAACAGGCACATGGTCCTTGGCCCTGTCACCGCCGTCAGCCCGGGGGAAAACCGCATCTCCATCGGCCCCGGCCCGCCCTTCCAGGTTTTCTCCGGGGCCGGGGTGCAAAAGGACCGTTCCCCCTCGTCTTTAAAGGACATATTCCCCGGTGATTACGCCGTGGCGGTGAAGCTGCCCGGCGCCGGGACCCTGCTGGGGATCGCGGCCTACAGCGGGGTGATTTACGGAAAAGTGCTGTTCACCGGCGCAAAGGAAGAAAAAATTTACATAAATGACCTGCAGGGCCGCTTTCAGGCGTATAAACTGGGGCCCGGCGCCGAGGTCCGGAGGTGGGGACTGCTCACCGGCCCCTGGATCCTTTCCCCCGGCACCTGGGTCAGGGCGGTCCTTTCCCCCGACCTTTCCGAGGTCTGGCGCCTGGACGTGGCCGATCTGCTGGAGGATGAAACAAAAATATTGTCGGCGGCACAGGGGCGGTATCTGTGGGCGGCGGACGGCCGCCGCTACCCCTTGAGCCCCCACACCGCCGTCACCAGGGACGGCCTGCCGGTGACCGCCGGGGACCTGCTGCCCGGGGAAAAAATAACCCTGGTTTCCCTCCTGGCCCCGCCCCCGTACCGGAGCGTGCCGGTGGAGGTCAGGGCCTGGTCGGCCCCGGGGGCCAAAAAGCCCGTCTTCATGGCGGCGGCCCTGGAGGAAAACGGCCAGTTGGTGCTGGCCGGGTACACCTCCGGGGACCGGCTGTACATATGGCACGAAAACGGCCTCCGGGAAGACGTCCCCCTGGCCGGGGGGACGGGGTCCTTCCGGCACCCCCTGCGCTTTGCGGTGGGGGAGGGAGCGGTGAGGGTGGTCACCGTGGACGGCGCCGGCGGCGCCGTGGCGGGGAAAACCATCTCCCGGCGCGACGTGGCCCCCCGCCATTTCACCGACACGGAGGGCCACTGGGCCGGGGGGGCCATCGCCTCCACGGCGGCCTCCGGCATCATGGCGGGATACGGCGACGGCGCCTTCCGGCCCGACAGGCCCCTTGCCGGGGCCGAGCTGGCCGTCATCGGCGCCGTCCTGGCGGGGCAGCCCCCCCCCGCCCCCGTCGCCGTAAAAAACCCCGGTGAAACCATCGCCCGGGCCCCCTTCATGGTCTGGCTGAAAAAAACCCTCCGCCCCCGGGGGGCGGCCCCCGCCGGCGCGGAAATCCCCTTCCGGGACTGCGGCGCCCTGACGGGGGAGGAAAGGGAGGCCGTGGCCTGGGGCTTTCACCAAGGCATAATCAAAGGCAGATCCAGTCAGGTGTTCGACCCCCGGGCCCCCCTGACCAGGGCCGAGGCGGCGGCGGTCCTTTCCGCCCTGGGGAAAGGCCCCAATTCTTGACGTTTCATCAAATTGTATAATTTCCTGGACCACACAAAAAGCCTTCACCCTGCCCGGGGAAGGCTTTTTTTAGACATAGGAAATTATGCTATTGCGGATAACTTTTTCCGTCTGGATTCCGGATTCCGGCCGCCCGAAGGGCGGCTTTTTTCCGCCTGAAGGCCTACTGGGTCCTTTGATACTGCTCCAGCCAAAGTATTATTATGTGGGAGGAGGATTCCTCATCCCAGGACTGTATCTGCCTCCTCAGGGCCGACGCCTCGGCCTCCGGCCGCCCCGCCCCGCCCGGTGCCGCGCCGGACTCTATTTCCCTAAGCCTGCCCGCCGCCTGGGTGTAACTGTCCGTGACGTCCCTTATTTCCTCGCTCCTGCCCAGCACCACCCCCAGCCCGGCCAGCCGGTCCGCCAGTCTCCCCCCGGTCCCGGCGGGCGCCGCCAGCCTCAGTATCAACAGTTCCCCGCTGTCCCTCTTCTGGGCCGCCAGCGTCTGCCCGCCGCCCCCCAGCTCCCCGGCCGCCGCCAGGGCCTCCCTGGACGCGGCGGCGGCGTCGGCCACCGACAGCTTCAGTATGGTGCTCAATATTTCTTTGCGGGAGCTTACCAGCGCCGCGCCCCCTGAACCGTTCCCTAAAACCGCCCCTTGCGGCGGGGCCGCCGGCGCCCCGTCCCCCGCCGGCCCCGGCCCCGCCGTCACCGGACCGGCCTCCGGCCCTCCGCCGCCGTCCACGGTTTTCGCGGCGCCCCTTTCCTTGCCCGCTTCCCCGTCAACGACCGGGGTTCTTTCATGTCCCCCCCCGGGCTGCTGCTGCACCACCGCCACCCCGGTTTTGGGCGCGGCGGTATTGTAGGCCACATGCAGCCCCCAGGAGCCGGCGAACATCATCACCGCGGCGGCCGCCGCCGCCGCGGGGGTCCGCAGCGTCCGGAACAGTCTCCGTCCAGGAGCCGTTTCAACCGCCAGCCGCCTCATCACCCCGGCGCAAAAACCCGGGGAAGGCTCCCCGCTGGCTGGATCGCTCCTGAGGGCCCCGGCCATCCTCCGCCAGATTTCATATTCCTGCCTGCACTGACGGCACAAAAGGAGGTGCCCTTCCAGCCGGGCCCTGTCCTCACCGGCCAGTTCCCCGTCCAGCATGGCTGAAAAAAGCTCCCCCATTCCAACGCAACCCTCTTTGCCCGGATCGGACACCGCCCTCACCTCCTTACCCAGAACCCAGAACCCAGAACCCAGAACCCAGAACCCAGAACCCAGAACTCAGAACTCGGAACCCGGAACCCGGAACCCGGAACCCGGAACCCGGAACCCAGGACTCAGAACTGCGCTGGTGTAAGAAACTAAAAGCTTACTGACTTCCTCCAGCTGATCCATGAGCAAACTAGTATCACCGTATCCCAAATCATTGGCTAAAATCAAATAATACCGCGATTCTTCAAGGGAGCCTTGGGCTATATTAAGGAATCGGCTTTTATCCGCCTTGCCTCTTTTCTTAAAACCTTCAGCAATGTTTGCTGGTACCGACACAGCCGCCCGCCGCAATTGAGACGACAAACCGTATAGCTCGGAGTCAGGAAACCTGGAGGTAAACCGATATGTCATTAAAACAAGCTGGTGGGCCTTTTGCCATACCACCAAGTCCTGGAAAGTTTTTGCCGGCTCCTTTATCCCCATTGAAACTCCCTTACTTGTTAAGCTTCTGAGTTCCGACCCCAAATTCCTTGCCCATAAGCCCCTCATCAAAACCCTTTCAATCACTAAGCTCCTGAGTTCTGAGTTCTGAGTTCTGAGTTCCGACCCCAAATTCCTTGCCCATAAGCCCCCTCATCGCCTTCCTGGCCCGGCTGATCCTGGACTTCACCGTCCCCAGGGAGCATTGCAGCACCACCGCCATCTCCTCGTAGGAGCAACCCTCCATATCCCTAAGCACCAGGGCCGTCCGGTGCTCCTCCGAGAGCATCATCAGCGCCCGCCGCACCAAGTCCCGGAATTCCGCCTCCTCCAGGGCCGCCAGGGGATCCCCCGCCCCCTCCGGGCCGGCCACCTCCCGGCTTACCTCCCCCTCTTCGGTGGATATGGGATCGTCCAGGGACAGCTGCACCACCCTGGAGTTTTTTTTCTTTATATTCAGCCACATGTTCACCGCTATGCGGTGCAGCCAGGTGCCGAAGTCGGCCTCCAGCCGGAACCCCTTCAGGGAGTGGAAGGCCCGGATGAACACCTCCTGGGCCAGGTCCTCGGCGTCGTCCCGCTGGCCCGTGAGCTTCAGGCAGAGCCCGAACACCCTCCCCTGGTACAGCCTCACCAGCCCCTCGAAACTGCCGGCGTCCCCCCTCTGGGACCGCCTGATAAGCTCGGCCGTTATGTTTTTTATTTTGGTCCGGTCCACGCCTTCCAAAGGATACACTCCTCCGGAGCCGGCACTGATTTATCGCCGGCACCCCTTAGACAAAAATAATACCGTGAAAGTTCCATGAAAGGATTTTTCACGGGTTTATTTTTTAGTTAGACTATTTTCAATATAATTATGGTAAATACCTGCCGGCAGATATTGTAATTTGGGAATCCAGAATCCGGGAGCCAGAATCCAGAATAAAACAAAAACTCCTTCTGATGCTTAATCCATTATGGATTCTGGATTCCCGGCCCCGGAAATCACCCCCAAGCAAAAATTTTTTTTCTCTAAGGAACGGAACTTTACCAGCCGACCCGTTGTCTAACGAAACAGGGAAAATGGAGCAGACAATCCATTTGGTTCCCCGCCGGGAAGGAATATGGCCGCCGGTGTAGAATACACCTTTTTGGCCATATTTAGTCAACCGACTGGCCAGGTGCCAACGCACCCCATACCCAGCACACATCATGGCCTGCACACAGCATCCAATGAAAGAAAGCGGATGGGAAAGGGGGAAATGAATATCCCGCCGGCGGCATGCCGGGAGAAGAGGCACCCGCGGCAAAAAAACACCATAAAGAACATGTTTTATAAGGAGGAACAAAAGCCTTGAAGAAGAGAAGCAGAAAACTTATTTCGGTTCTGCTGACCCTGGCCATGCTGGCCACCCTGCTGCTGCCCATGGCCACCCCGGCGGCGGCTGCGTCCACGTATGCCGTAAACACAGTCCAACTGGTAACTCCGGGAACATGGTACAACGATAACCCTGCCCAGACTTTTGTAAGGTTGGCGGTGGAAATACCGGCGGGGACACTGGTTGGCACCTCCACTGTCCGCATGACTCTGCCGGCGGATTATTATACCAATGCAGTCGCACTCGCGGTACCGGACGTTGACGCCGGCTCAGCAGGTGTTCAAAACCAGGTCGATACCCCCGTAACGGTGACTGGTGCCGGAGCGGTTAAGGTGTCCCCTGGCGTAAACAATACTTACAGGGAGTGGGACATTGCCGTAACTCCCCGTGTTGGCAGTGAAGCATACAAGGGCTTGTTCTATGTGGATTTCAACTGCTTTTATGTGCCAGCCGGCGCCACTGGTGACGCAAAGGTTACCTTTGAGGCCGCCCCCGGCTCCTCCTTTTCCAATGGACAGGTAACTGTGGCCTCCGTTGGTTCCGGATATGTTGACGTGGCCATCGACGAGGTGAATACCCTCACCTCCGCCGGCGGCGCAGTGGCCACCATCCGGGTCAAGGAAGATCGCGCAGGCGCTTTGAAGGCCGGCGCCAACAGCATAAAAATAAAGCTCCCCAATGGCTATACATGGGCTAACCCGGCTCTCATCGCCGGTGTGCGGGTGTGGGGCGACGCCGCTGTTGTGCCTGGGGCAGGTGATATTACACGTGCCGACAGCGATAGGACTCTGTGTATAAGTGGTTTGGCTGGCGGTTCAACCAGCGCGGCCTATTATACCATTACCGGTCTAACCATTAATACCGACGAAAGCGTTGCCAAATTCGGCGATGTGGTGGCCACCATCAGCGGTGACAGCTCCACCAAGGTGTCTTCGCTGACCGTCGGCACTTACAAGGATTTCTCCGTAAGCGTCAGCGCCTTCGGTGAGCCCAAGTCTGTAACCGCCGGCAAGACTGGCGGAGAAATCGGCAAAATCATGATTAAGGAAGGCGTTGCCGGCAGCCTGGTGGCCGGGCGCACCGTTACCCTCACCCTGACAGGCGGGGCCAAGTGGAATGTGGCTGGCATGCCTGTGCAGGATACATTGAACAGTGAGAACTATAACCTCGGCGCATTTGCTCCTGTAGGCACGGACAATGTCATGATCAAGTCCAATGTGGGTGCGTCCGTAGGTACGCTCAAGGCTGTGCTGGAGAAGGCCACCATCGACGTGTCCGCTGCTGCCAGCGGGGACATCAAGGTTATAGTGGGCGGCACCGCCGGCGCCACCGGAGAAGTTTTGGTGGCTAAAGTGACAAGGCCGGTGACCGTGAAAGTCGACAAGCCGGCTAATGTAGTAGCAGGCGCGGCCGGCCAGGCGCTGCCGGACATAATTGTTGAGGAAACCGCCAAGGGAATGATTCTTACAACCAACGCCGCCGGAGCTTTTACACCGTTCACGGGCACTGCCGGCGGTTTGTACCTGGAGTTCCCGGCCGGGATGTTCCCGTCCCTGCCCAATGTTGAAGTGGTTGAAGGAGACCTGGTCATCGACAAGGCCAGCATCGCCCGGGGAGTGACCGCTGACGGACGCTGGACCGTCGGTGTCACCGTAAGGTCCACCAGCTCCGTTCCCAGCAAGGTCAAGTTCAGCGGAATCACCCTGAGAATTGACCGCGATGTCGCCGAGGGCCCCGTCGGTGTTGCCGTGAAAGGTAACCTGGTGCAGAGCACCGGCGTGTTCCCCGGATTCACCGCCGTCGCTTCCGGCGTGGTGGCCAACGTGGTGACCCCGGCCTCCACCGATGTCAGGGCCAGCGCCTCCTTCGTCATCGGCGACAGCAAGTACAAAGTGGGCGGCGTTGAG
>JBBIMW010000023.1:0-28673 GCA_037444185.1 Peptococcaceae bacterium
TGCTGGCCCTGCTCCAAAGCCTGCTGGCCCTGCTCCAAAGCCTGCTGGCCCTGACGCAACGCCATCAATTCATGATGTACCGGTTTCAATTCCTCCCGAATAACAGCGCGAAGCATGGTTTTCAATTCGTCGTTGTCCGGCAAGGGTGGTAGCCTCCTTTTTATGTGGTACAGAATAATTAAATGCTGTACCTTATTTTTCCTTCATTTCGCTGTCACGGCCCGCACAATTATCCCGAGAACAACCTCCTCTCCGTCAATCTCCTCATAACCGTGGGAAAAAAATCAATATTGGCATGGGGAATGAACATGCTGCTGACGAATTTGTTCATGAACTCCTGGTTGACCACCAGTTCGAAGTAGGTTATATTCCCGGCGATGTCCCCGGCTTCCCGGAGACACTCCCTGGACATCAAGGCCAACCTGGCCCCCTCCCCGGAGCTGTTGCCCAGTTTGACCATCCTGTCCCGGGGTAAGTCAGGGTAAAGTCCCAAGGTAACCGCAGACTCGATATCCAGGTGATGCCCGAAGGCCCCGGCGGCATAAAACCTGTCTATGTCCCCCAGACCGCAACCCACGCTTTCCAGCAGGAGATCCAAAGCAGCGTTGACAGCTCCCTTGGTACGCATAAAGTTATTTATATCCACCTGGCTTACCGTTATATCTCCGCCGGTGCCGGACTCTTCAGCCGGCACCACCACAAAGGAGTCCCTTCCTTCCCGGAACCTGCCGCTTCTGTCTATAACGTCCGCCAAAAACAATTCCGCGATGCAGTCCACCAACCCGGAACCGCAAATTCCCAACGGCGGCTGATTGCCGATGGTCCCGTACTCCAACCGTCCGGTAACCGGGTCTATCCTTACTTTATACACCGCCCCCGGGCCGGCCCTCATGCCGCCGGCGGCCACCCCGCCCTCAAGGGCTGGCCCGGCCGCCCCGGCGCAGGCCACCATCCACTGGCTGTTGCCCATAACTATTTCCCCGTTGGTGCCTATGTCCACCAGCAATGATATTTCATCGACCTTGTGCATGCCGCTGGCCAACACTCCGGCGATTACGTCCCCCCCCAGATAGCTGCCAACCCCCGGAAGCAGCAGGACCGGCGCCTTTTTGTTCAGGGAAAGTCCCAGGTCACCGGCTTCCATCACCCCCGGGCTGTTGACCGCCGGAATGTATGGCGCCGTGCAGATGTTGCCGGGATCCAACCCCAAGAACAGATGGATCATAGTGGTATTTGCCCCCACGGAAACAGAGGTCATCTCTGCGGTGGAAATACCGCTTCTCAATGACAGCTTCATTATAAGCCCGTTAAGCGTATCCACCACTGCGCTTTGCAGTGTCAGCAGGCCCTCCGGTTCGCGGGCGCTGGAAATCCTGCTCAGAATGTCCTCACCGAACCTTATCTGGCCGTTGTAATCAGCTTCCGTGTCCACTACATGACCGGTGTTCATGTCCACCAGATACACCACTACAGTGGTGGTGCCTATATCCACCGCCAAGCCGAAATGTCTGGCCGTGGTGTCGCCCCTTTCCAGACCGATGAGCTTCCAGCCGCAGTCAAACTCCCCAATCACAGCAGTCACCCTCCAGCCGGACTCTCTGACTATTTCCGGGATCAACCTCATCATGTCCAGGCCGATGGTTACCTTGCCCGCTATTTTGGACAACTCCCCACTGAGCCTGTCCACATCTCCCCGGTTATCTGTCAGCCCCGGTTCCGGCAGAGTCAGGAAAACCTTCTTGGTCACCGGATCGGGAGTCACGCTTACCGTCTTTCTGTCCCTCAATATGGTTGTCGATTTTTCCCTGTACTCCATTATCCACCTCTCTGCTAACGGTAAAACAAAATGCCAATCCGTTCACGTTAATTCCCGACGAAAACATAATATCACATTTTTCACAAAAAAAAGACGCCTTGGTTTTAAGACGCCTCTGTTTTTTTTGGCCTTGAAAAGAAGCCTGTCAATTTAATCAGTGCCTTCACCAGCGGACTTCTCGCATTCTCCTCCGCCCTGCGCAGCTCACTGCGGGTCAAGCTAAGTTCCTGCTGCAAAAACTTCACCGTCCGCCTGGCCTCGTCACTTCCTTCCAGCGCCTCTTTCAGATCGTTGCTCAGTATATTAATCTCTTCTCTGTATCTTCTTTCCTCCTGTTTATGACCTTCCACCAGCTTTTCCATCTTCTGCTTTAGCTCCAACACCTCCGACTGCAACTCCGCAGTTTTGTTGGCGTGGTTTTCTTTAATCTCCGCCACCCTGATTTTATTCTCCCGGTCTTTTTCCTTATATTGCTGCAATTTAATAAAAAGAGCCTCCAGACTGGCCTGATTCTTAACCATGACATCCTTAAGCCTATCCTTTTCCTCTTCCGCCTCCCTGGCCCTCTTGACCCATATCCTGCACTGGTGCAGTATGCTGTTCGCCTTTGCCTCCAGTTTGGCCACGTGTTCCCTGTACCTGTATATCTCCTTTTTTCTTAATGACAGCAGCAGGTCTTTTTCGGCCATTTGGGTAACCAGGTATTCGTTCCGCCCCGCCTCCTCCACCCTCGCCGCCAGCGCCGCCGCCGTCTCCTTGTACACGCTGCCGACTTCATTGATCTGCCTTTCCAACACTCCCAGTTTATTTTTCCAGCGGATACGGTCCCTGTGCCACTTACCCCTCATCCTGTCTAGGGATGAAACAAACCTCTTCATTATATCCTCATAGGCCACATGCACCAACGGGTTGTAAACCCAAACGCCCTCGCCCGTTTTTTCAAAAAATTTAAACTTCCCCATAATGTCCTCCACTGCTTTAGCCGGGGTGGGCCGCCATTTGCTCACTATTTCGTGCACCTGCTGAACCGACAATCCCCCGGGATGGACTTTGTGGGCCTTGATTATCAAGTGCTTCAAAGAGTACTGATCGGCTTCCACCTGCCACTCGGTAAGACCCCAACAGCCATTGTCCAGCTGAATGAAACGCCCGTCGGAAATTAAACCGGCCTCCCCGGAAACCAGTGGCTTTATTTTCTTTTTATTTTTACTGTTTGTCCCCGCCTTCAGTATTTCCCTTATGCTCACGGGCTGCTGACGCCTGAGCAGATAGGCATAAAACTGGTCGTTGTCCCGGCCCCCCTCCAGATTCAGTCTCCAAAGACCATTGGGGCTGTACGCAAAACAAGTGTTCTGTCGCAAACATAACAACACCTTTTCCTCAACTTGATCCTGGGCGTAGTCCCTTAACATTTTTCTGTGCACGTGGGGAACTATTTCGGACACAGAAAGCTCCTCAAAGAAAAACAATGTTTTCTTTAAAACATCTGTCAATGAATGAAGCTTGCCACCCAACTTTATCAACACCATCCTTTTTAACTGTTACTGCTTTAAATTCACCACATATTTCCATATTCCTTTTATTGCCAATAGAAAAATTAGGTACCCGGCACCTAAGTTATTAAGTTATAGGTTGTTTATCCCGCTTCTCCCATTCCTGGTTCTGAGTTCTGACATAATAAAACAAGGAATAAAGAACGAGTAATACATCATGACTATTTTCAGATTGTGGATCGATTATTTGTGGATTATAATACATATAAAGGCGAGTGGTTGTTTCGCTGGGCTGACCGGCAATATGCATCCCCCGGCGGTCGATGGCGGAAACAGGCGAGGTGGCGTCCGGCGATGAGGGAATACGTTTCTCAATGCTTCTTTCAGTTCCAGTGTGATAAAGGTATAGTGTTCATAGAGGGGCCGGTTGCGGGAGAATATCTGGAGAACCTTGAATTTGACGAAAACCTCAATAATTTCCGCAAAGCCCCGAAGCAAAAAACAAGTCTCTGCGAAATAGCCGGCTCTCCGGATGGAATGATTTATATCGCCAGGTCCCTTGACACCGTGGTGGGATATGTTTCCTTTCACAACCCAGATCCATACACCCGCTGGTCCATACACCCGCTGGTGCTGGAACTGGGAGCCATAGAAATAAGCCCGCAGTGGAGAAAGTGCAGGCTGGGCAGAAATCTGCTCCGCGGAGCTTTTTCCAACCCGCTGATGCAAAGCCGGATCGTCATTACCATGGAATACTGCTGGCACTGGGATCTGGAGGGAAACGGACTGAACCTGTGGAGTTACCAAAGAATGCTCACCGGACTGTTCGGCTCCGCAGGCCTTGAGAAAACAAGCACAAACGATCCGGAAATAATGGAACACCCGGCCAATATATTGATGGCCCGCATAGGAGAGGACGTCCCCCGGGAATATGTGGAGATGTTTGAGGCCTTAAGGTTTCTCTGATATTCCGGGAAATGCGGTATAATTATTTGAGGCTATAATTGGGAGCCTCCTTGGTAATGGTCACGTCGTGGGGATGGCTTTCCCTCAGGCCCGCCGGTGTTATTCTCATAAACTTGGTGCGGGTCTTCAATTCCATTATGTTATTGACCCCACAGTACCCCATGCCGGCCCTCAGGCCCCCCATCAGCTGGAAGACGGTTTCGGCCAAGGGCCCCTTGAACGGAACCCTTCCCTCCACGCCTTCCGGCACGAGTTTTTTCTGGCCCTCCTGGAAGTATCTGTCCCTGCTGCCCTCTTTCATGGCCCCCAGGGACCCCATCCCACGGTACACCTTGTAGCTCCTGCCCTGATATATCTCAATATCCCCGGGACTCTCCTCGGTCCCGGCCAGGAGACTCCCCACCATCACTACGTCTGCGCCGGCGGCAATAGCTTTGGTAATGTCACCGGAGTATTTTATCCCCCCGTCCCCGATAACAGGCACATCGAATTTACCGGCTTCACGGGCACACTCGTAAATGGCGGTTATCTGCGGCACGCCGGCGCCGGCCACCACCCTGGTGGTGCAGATGGATCCCGGCCCTATGCCAACCTTTACGCAGTCAGCCCCGGCCTCAATCAGATCCCTGGTTCCCTCCGCAGTGGCGGTGTTGCCGGCCACCACTTCCAAATCCGGAAATTTTGACTTGATGCCATACACCGTATCCAGGACTCCCCTGCTGTGCCCGTGGGCGGTGTCCACCACTATGGCGTCCACCCTGGCACTGACCAACGCCGCCACCCTCTCCATGGTATCATCGCCGACTCCCACCGCCGCCGCCACCGCCAGCCGGCCCTTGGCGTCCTTGGCAGAATTTGGATATTGCCGGGCCTTCTCTATGTCCTTGATGGTGATTAACCCCCGGAGGTTGAATTCTTCGTCCACAATGGGCAGTTTTTCCACTTTGTAGTTTTGCAGAATCTCCTTGGCCTGGGTCAGGGTTGTTCCCACGGGGGCGGTGATGAGGTTGTCCTTGGTCATCACCATGTGCACCGGCTTGCTGAAATCCTTTTCAAACCGCAAATCCCTGTTGGTCAGTATGCCCACCAGCCTGCCGTTTTCAGTGATGGGAACCCCTGATATGCGGTACCTTTCCATTAAGAGCAGAGCCTCACTGACCGGACTGTCGGGGGAAAGGTAAAATGGGTCCGATATCACTCCGTGCTCGGAGCGCTTTACTCGGTCCACTTCCAATGCCTGTCTCTCAATGGGCATATTTTTGTGAATGACCCCAATGCCGCCCTCCCTGGCTAAAGCCACCGCCATCCTGGATTCCGTGACGGTGTCCATTCCCGCACTCATCAGCGGTATATTTAACTTTATCTTCTTTGTCAGTCGGGTGGTTAGATCAACGTCCCCGGGAAGCATTTCCGAGACAGCGGGCACCAGCAGTACATCGTCGAAGGTGAGGCCGACCTTGACGAACCGTTCGTGAAACATAATCACCAACCTCCACAATATTAAATTCATAATAATTTAATGTTTAATTCAAACGGGCATACAATTCGCTTTCTCATTACATATAATTGCTTATTATAGCATAACGCCGTCAAAACAAGCCAGTTATTTTTAACTCCTCCCCCAGGACCAGTGCTAAAATGGCGGTTTCTTCATATGCAGTCTCAAGCTCTTTGCCGCCACAAGACGCCAGAAACTATTTATCAGGCAATCCCGGTAGAGTTTTCTGACTCCGGGCAGCAGCACCGTAAGTCCCAGCAAGTCTGTAACGACACCCGGGGTAATTAACAACACTCCCCCAAAAAAAATAAGCATACCATCTATTATCTGCACTCCCGGCAGCCTGCCCTTGGCTATTTCGCTTTTTACCCTGGAAAAAACCGCCTTTCCCTGGGACCGGGCCATAACCGCCCCCAACAGTCCCGGAATAACCACCAGGGCCAGAGCCGGCCAAAATCCCAGCTCATTCCCTATTTTAATTATGATCAATAGCTCAATCAGGGGAACGATAATAAAAATCACCATCAGTCTCAGCACAACCCAAGCACCCTCGCCGTCAGTCCTGTCCCAAAACGGACCCCAGCCCCCGTCTCAAAAAGTGTTCCCTGAGATGTTTTATAGCCTTTTCGGACACACCGAACTCCATGGCCATCTCCATGTCCGTGCGGTTGTGTTTCAGGCCGTCAATAAACCTGTCGAAATTCACGCCCAGTTCATCGGTTTTCTGCTTGAGGCTGGGCTCAGTGCCCCACGGAACCCTGGATCTTAGATATTCCTCCACGCCGTACTCGCGCTCCCTTGGCGGATATTCGATGCCATACTCCAAAACCCTGTTCTCCCGAAAGGGAGCTTTTTCTTCAAAGGAATGCATTAAATTCTGACTACTGACTACTGTATTCTGACTCCTGGCTTCCAGCCGCCCGGCAGGGCGGCTTTTTTATTATTTTAACCGGTACAATTTTTTTTACTCCGCAATTGTGGTTTGAAATTGAAGGACTTTTAGTTTTTATCAAAAAATAATAACATTAAGTGCCTTTCATATAAATATTACGGGAGGTTGACTGATAATATGGAATTTGGACTGAACGCGGATCTGGAGCTTCTGAAAAAGTCAGTGCGGGAATTCGCCCAGGCCGAAATCGTCCCCCTGGTTGACGAAATGGAAAAAACTGACCAAACACCCATGGATGCCATTAAAAAAATGGGTTCCCTGGGATTCCTGGGAATAACCGCACCCCAGGAATATGGCGGCGCCAATATGGGAAACCTGGCCCGCATGCTTTTGGTGGAAGAATTGGCCAGGGTCTCCGCGGCATTAGCCATGAGTGTGCAGTGTGCACACCTGGGAATCGGAGTAATAGTTGAAGGAGGCGGAGAACAGGTCAAAAAGAAGTACCTTCCCGCCCTCATCCGGGGTGACATCATTTGCGCAGTGGGCGTTACCGAATCAGCCGGCGGATCCGACCCTGCCGGAAACACCACCGATGCCGCCGGTGACGGCGGACACTTCGTGCTGAACGGCCGCAAAGCATTTATTTCCAACTCCCACATAAGCGAAGTGGCTATGGTGGTGGCTAAAACAAAGGACTCCCCGCAAAAGGAATTCACTGCCTTCCTGGTGGACAGACAAATGGGCGGCTATAGGCACGGCCGGCTGGAGAAAAAGATAGGCTTTCACGGCTGTGTTACCGGTGAACTGGTGCTGGAAAACTGCCGGGTGCCAGGGGAATACATGCTGGGGAAGGAAGGCCAGGGACTTCAGTTGGCTCTAAAAGGAATTACAGAGTACGGGCGTACTGGCATCGCCGCCATTTCGCTGGGACTGATCCAGGCGTCCCTGGATGCCGCCGTAAAGTTCGCAGGCGGAAGGGTGTTATACGGCAAGCCCATCACCGCCCTGCAGTCCGTGCAGTTCAAGCTGGCGGAGATTTATGCCGACCTGGAGGCCTGCCGGATGCTGGCTTATCGGGCCGCCTGGACCATAGACCAGGGCAGGCGGGCGGATGCGGAGGTGGCAGCGGCAAAGTTTTACTGCTCCGAAGCGGCCCTTAGGTGCACCCGGAAGGCCATGGACATAATGGGAGCTTACGGCTGCATGAAGGAGTTCGCTGTTGAAAGGTACTGCAGGGACGCCCAGTTGCTGATTCCTGCCGACGGTACCAACGACATAATGCGGATCATCGCCGGGCGGGCGGCGGCCGCAGCGGGCAAAAAATCCTAATCAGTCCCGGTCGGGGCGGATACAAATATTTTTCATCTTCCGTCATTATACTATAATAGACTGCCTTTGAATGGGTATTACGGTGAAGGAGAGTGTTCCGTGCTGCGCTGGGCATTGATAAAGAATTTGAAAAACCACGTGGGAGAAGAAGTGGAAATAAGGGGATGGCTATACAATCAAAGGTCCTCCGGCAAAATCAAATTCCTCATCGTCAGGGACGGTACCGGACAGATACAGTGCGTGCTGGCGAAGGGGGAGAACCCGGATCTGTTCATTGCCGCCAACGACTTGACCCAGGAGTCCTCATTGAAGATTACCGGGGTGGTCAGGGAGGAGCCCAGGTCTTCCAATGGCGTGGAGATGACCGTCACCGGTATTGAGCTAATCGCCAAGGCCCAGCCATACCCCATCACTCTCAAGGAGCACGGCGTGGATTTTCTGTCCGACAACAGGCACCTCTGGATAAGAAGCCCCCGGCAGGCGGCCATACTGAGGGTGCGGTCCACGGTGGAGCAGGCCTGCCGTGACTTCCTGCACTCCAGGGATTTTGTTCTGGCCGACGCGCCCATCATCACCCCCAACGCCTGCGAGGGAACCTCCACCCTGTTTGAAATAAATTATCACGATTCCAGGGCCTACCTTTCCCAGAGCGGCCAATTGTACAACGAGGCCACAGCCATGGCTCTCGGCAGGGTGTACTGTTTCGGCCCCACCTTCAGAGCGGAAAAGTCCAAAACCCGCAGGCACCTGATGGAGTTCTGGATGCTGGAGGCCGAAGCCGCTTTCTTCAACCACGAGGACAACATGAAAATTCAGGAGGAATTGATTTGCCACCTGGTGAAAACTGTGCTGGACGAACACCGTGAAGACCTCAGCCTGCTGAAAAGGGACACCGGCAGGCTGAGGGCCGTGTCGGCGCCGTTCCCGCGGCTGAGCTACACGGAGGCGGTTAAAATGCTGAACGACCGTGGCCACCCGTTTGAGTGGGGGGACGATTTCGGCGCCCCTGACGAGACTCTAATATCTGAAAGCTATTCGTCACCGGTTTTTATCCACTGCTTTCCGGCCAAAATCAAGGCTTTTTACATGGAGCCAGACCCACAAAACCAAGATGTGGTACTGGGTGCGGATCTACTGGCCCCCGAGGGATACGGTGAAATAATCGGGGGGTCGCAACGCATCAGTGACATTAACCTCCTGGAAAAAAAGATTGAAGAACACAACCTCCCCAAAGAGTTTTTCCAGTGGTACCTGGATCTGCGGAAATTCGGCAGTGTCCCTCACTCGGGGTTCGGGCTGGGCATTGAAAGAACGGTGGCCTGGATATGCGGAATCGAACATGTGAGGGAGGCCATACCATTTCCCAGAACGCTGTACAGGATGTACCCGTAAAGGATTTCTTGCCCTGGGCCTGTGCGGATTCTCATTCCCCTATAAATATACTTGTAATAACCGTGTCATTAGCGATAATATTAACTTACAACTCCCTCAACCCGCATAAAATATTTAAATGACTATAAAATTTAATCAACACCAGTGTCTTCAGCCAAACTACAAGAATTATCTTGATGAAAATTGCCGAATTCCTTGCTAACTTTATTTATTATAGGATGGTGGGAGAAATGATAAGGCTTTATATAAAGGGAATAGCCTACGACTTATACAGCAACCCCATAGTGCTGCTGACCAATGAGAAGGAAGACAAGGTTCTTCCCATCTGGATAGGCGTGCTGGAGGCCCAATCCATCGCCACAACCATGGAAGGGACCACCCTTCAAAGACCTATGACCCATGATCTGCTTCACAGCATTCTGATCAAAATGGATGCCTCAATCACCAGTGTGACGATAACCGATCTAAAGGAAAACACTTTCTTTGCGGAGCTGCGGCTGAACACGCCCCAGGGTGAGGCCATTATCGATTCCAGGCCCTCTGACGCCATAGCCCTGGCCCTGAGATTCTCCGCCCCGGTTTATTTAAATGAAAAACTGTGCTCCAACATGTTTCAAATAAAAGATTTGTTCGATGACGAAATGAAGGAGGAACTGGATAAATTTTTCGACTCCGACGCCTTCAAAGAACACAAAAAATCCCTGCATTGAACAAATTCGCCCTGCGGGCGGCAGAACTCAGAATTTAGCACCTTTTCCGATCATTCATGGCCACATATTTTGTGCAGCTTACCAGATAGGTGACCGCCAACGCTAAAACCAGCCTGCCCGCCACAATAACCAGGGGGTCGGCCCCCAGGGCTATGAACAGCGCCGTATCTTCGATTACAGCATGGCAGACCGAAAGGAACACATTGATCAGGAACATGTCCTTCCAGGAAATTCTACCGCTCCTGGCGGCCTCTATGATCACTCCCGCCCCGTAGCTGATGCCGAAAAAGAACCCGGTCAGCAGAGGGAAAGAGGCCTCGGGGGACATGCCAAATATTTTCAGCCCTGGCGCCATCTTTTTGGAAAAGCGGTCCAACAGCTTCAAGTCCCTGGCGATTTCAAGCAAAATCATTATGGGTATTATTATGGAGGCCATTATCAACAGGTTGAAGGCAATGCCACGCCCGACCTCCAGTATAAATGGTCCCCAATCCAACGGTCCCCACACTCCAATTCCTCTTTACAGCGCAATATTCAAAAATATTCCCGCCATCACCGACAGTGCCAGCCGGATCAGGGCCATAAGCGCCCCGCTTACCCCCGCCCTTTGCGCCACCGCCGTCTCCATGGGCAGGCTGTGGCAGATCAAAAGCATCAGCGCAATGATGGTGGTCTCTTTAGGCGAGAGGTTTAGTGAGGCAATGGCCCCAAGGGCCGCATACAAATTGGCCAGCATCCCGAGGACAA
Organism: Peptococcaceae bacterium; assembly: GCA_037444185.1. Lineage (GTDB taxonomy): Bacteria > Bacillota > Desulfotomaculia > Desulfotomaculales > Desulfocucumaceae > JAILZP01. The sequence continues at coordinate 10,844 of JBBIMW010000023.1, forward strand.
CGGCGATGGAGGCCTCCCCCGGAAGGCCCACCAGTCTCATGGCCGGTTCAAAGATCCCGGCAACATACTTCAGGGCCGGAGTATGTTTTAAAAAGGTGACCAGCACATACACCGGCACCACTACTTTCGCCAATTCCCAGGTTACCGAAACCCCCTTAAGAAACCCGCGCCTGATGGTTTGCCCCGTCAACATCCACTGTACCCCGCCCGAAAACCCTTTCTGTATCAATTTATTTTTCGACCCCCCCCTTCGATCACCTTCCTGAAAAATAAATATCCGGTCCCGGCGGGGCGGCGCCGTCGTCCTTGCCATTCTGTTTCCCGTCTCCTGTCTCCCGACAGAATGAGTAGTGCAGAATGGGCTATTTATAGTGCAGTCCGGCAGGATAATGCTATTTTCCCGGATAATATTAGTTTTAATGTTGCTGTGCAAGGGGAGAAGCGTGAATGAAAGAAGTCTGCTTCAACAATAAAAAAGGGGAAACCCTGGCCGGACTGCTTTTCTCTAGACCGGGGGAAAACATGCCGGCGGTGGTTGTTTGCCACGGCTTTACGGGCAGCAAGGAAGGACATGGCGAAGCGCTGGAAATGGCGGAATTCCTCATGCAAAGGGGTTATGCTTCGCTATTGTTTGATTTCGCAGGGTGTGGCGAAAGCCGGGGATCTTTCCTGGACCTCACCCTGGGAAGACAAATCGGTGACCTCGCCTGCGCCGTGGACTTCTGTCTGGAGAAAGGCCTGGGGCCCATCGTCACCCTGGGCAGGAGCTTCGGCGGCACAACTGCTGTCTGCCATGCGGCCATTGACAGCCGGATCAGCGGAGTCTGCACCTGGGCGGCGCCGTCGTCCCTGATGGATCTTTTCCTCGGCTTCACCGATGGGGATCTGCCCGGAGGCGAGGACGAGCCCGTGGCCCTGGCCGGAACCGAAGGGGTTATATACCTTAAAAAACAATTCTTCACCGACCTCTCCAGGTACGATGTGCCCCGCTGCGCCTCCCTCATCGCCCCAAGACCACTGCTGGTGGTGCACGGAAGCAACGACAACGTGGTGCCGCCGGAGGAGGCCTCGATTATTTACAGCGCGGCCCTGAACCCTAAGGAACTGATCATGGTGAAGGGAGCAGACCACCAGTTCTCTTCTCATTACTCCGAAATCTGGGAAATATTTCTAGATTGGCTAAAGAAAACAGTGACCGGGAATTGAGAACTGCTGGAGGTGCTGCATGGCTAAAGAAATCCGCCCGTCAGAGTGGAGGGCTTCACTGGACATAGGCAATGCCTTCACTTCCGCCTGCGCTTACATACAGGACACGGACACAACCCTTTGCCTGAGGATCCCCACCGTAACCGGGGATCCGGCCGCCTCCGCCGCCGGTGCCCTGGCGGCGCTGAGTGAAAAACACGGCCTGGAGCCGGGCTGCCTGGGGCCGGTGGTGATAGGTTCCACAACCTTCTCCGCCGCCGTATCCCATGGCGGGGGCCCCGGTGTGGCCCTGCTGATCACCCGGGGATTCAGAGATATACTGTTCGCAGGCAGACCGCCCGGCATAACGGCGCAGTTCCGCCGGAACGGAAAAGACCGCTTCCCCGTCAGCCGCAGGCAAACATACGAAGTCAATGAGAGAGTGTTGCCAGACGGAAGGGCGTTGGAACAACCGGATGAGGACGAAATAATCAATCTGGCGTCGGAACTGTCAAGAACCGGCGTCCGGTCGGTTGCCGTCTGTTTTCTCCACTCCTGCGAAAACCCCATGCACGAGAGGAGGGTCGGAGAAATATTGTTCCGGCGCCTGCCGGGTGTCCCGGTAACCCTGTCCTCGGACGCTTTTCCCATGCCCGGCGAGTACAGGAGGGCGCTGGCCACCGTTATTTACGCCATGACAAAGCCCCTTATGCAACGCTTTCTGGATAAAATTTGCAGCTTCCGGAACGTCTCAGAAAAGTCGCCGCCCCGTATTTATTTTCTTCTGCCCGACGGCGGCGTCACAGTCCCGGACAGGGTGTCCCCCGAAAACGGAGGCCTATTGTTTTCAGGACCGGCCGGAGGTTTTCTGTCCTCACTGAACATGACTGAAATTACCGGGCGCACCGGCCTTATCGCCCTGGACATGGGGGCGGTGGAGACCAGAATATGTGTGGTTCGCCGTCACCATCACACCCGGCCCGCAAGCCGGATTACAAGGGGTGACGGACCAGGGGGCACTGATGAATTTGAGGTATACACCGTCCCCCTCGGGGGTGAAAGCAGCATCGCCCCGGGCAGCGCGGTGGTCTGCCCTACAAATAGCTCATTCTGCATTCCTTATTCTGCCGGAATCCAGAATCCAGAATCCAGAATTCAGAATGGGCGGGGCGGAATAACACCAACGCTGGCCGGCGCCAACCTTCGCCTGGGCAGAACCGGCCCCGGCCTACTGCCATCAGTACCGACCCCGACTGATGCCGGAACCGCCAAAGCGGAGAAAGCTTCCCTGGAAATTGTGGCTTCGGCCAACAAACTCTTATCCCGGGCCTTAAGAAAGGCAACGGTTGACAGGGGTTTGGATCCCAGAGAATGCACCCTGATGGTTTATGGGGGCGCAGGACCCCAACACGCCGCCGAACTAGCGCTGAAACTCGGTATTCCGCTGGTTCTGGTGCCCCGCAACCCCGGCCTCCAGTCCGCCCTGGGCATGCTTTTATCCCCAATACGAATCGCACTGGCCCAGCAAATTGATTTTCCGTTGATTTCCGCCAACCCTGAACACATAGATGCCACTTTCCAGCGCCTGCATGACGAAGCCGGGAGGGGGTTGGCCGGCGGCCTTGAGCCGCCGGAAGACATAATAGTATTCCGCAGCGCCGATATAAGGTACCGTGGTTATCCCTACCACTTAAACATGCAATTTCCTTCCGGGAAGCTCAAGCAAGCCGACCTTCTGCTTATTAACAGGGCCTTTGGAATAAATCACTATTTGGAATACGGATTAGTCCCGGATGATGCCGAGGCCGAGATTGTTACTCTCAGACTGACCGCGCAGGTCAGCCCGCGGTCCCTCCCAGGCCGGCCGTCGCCATTGGCGCCGGGCCGTTCTGGCACAGAGCACAGCAAGCCCCGGAGATATCGGAAGGTTTTTTTTCATGATTGTTTTGTCAGCACCCCGGTATACTGCTGTTGCGATCTGCATCCCCGGTCAACCATAAAGGGACCGGCGGTGGTGGACCACGATTATTCCACCACCGTCATCTGGCCCGGCATGTCGGCGGTGGTGGACTCACTGGGGAATATTATTATTGATACGGGGGTGAAATGATGGAGATTACCGCTTTGGAGGCGTTCAGCGGCGCACTTTTCACGGTGTCGGAAGAAGCTTGCGCAGTTCTGGCCCAAACGTCCTTTTCCCCGGGCATAAGGTACGGCCGGGACTGTTCCGCCGCCATTTTCACCCCCGGGGGCGAGCTGGCCGCCTTGCATGGCTGCCCATCCCTTTACCCGGGACTTCTTCCGTCCACGGTAAAAAGTATTTTAACAGCCTTTCCCTTCCGGTCCCTGAACTCCGGAGACTGCGTAATGACCAATGACCCCTATCTGACCGGGTCTTCCATCTCCCAGGTCTTGGTCATCTCACCCATATTTTGCGGCAACAGGCCCGGTGCCCTGGCAGCCTGCCTGGCCCGGTACGGAGACCTGGGGGGTGCCGTACCGGGAGGCCTCAACCCCAGGTCCGGCGAAATATTCCATGAAGGCCTGCGCATTGCCCCGGTCAGAATTATGTCCAGGGGAGAATTCGATCGGGGCCTGGTGGAAATAATCACCGGCAACGTGAGAACAGGCCGCGAATTCATGGGAAATCTGAGGGCGCAGATATTCGCGCTGAAAAAAGTGGAAAAAAGACTGATGGAACTGGTGGAAAAATACGGCTTTGACAGATTCAGGCGTTACACTTCGGGAGCCATCAGTCTTTATGAAGACAGGATGCGCGCATGTCTCAGAAATATTCCAGACGGCCGGGCGCAATACTATGATCCCCCGGATGAAGGGGGGGGGGATCTCTCCGCGATAACCATAAGGGCTGACGTCATTATCGAAAACAACTCTCTATCCATAGACTTCTCCGGTACCCACCCCCAGGTGGACCGGCCCTTGAACCTCCCCCCGGGGGCCACCCTGGCCTGCGTTTACAGCACCGTCACCTCTCGCATCTGCCCAGGCCCGCCCTTCAACCAGGGCCTGTTAAGGCCCATAAATGTTATTATACCGGAGGGTTCTGTTTTGGGCGCGCAATTCCCGGCCCCGGTCTCCCTGGGGCGGACAGTGACCGCTGAAAGAGTATCCAGAACCGTATTGAAATGCTTGGCCGCATTGCTTCCGGACATGGTTCCGGAGTCAGAAAGCGGAGGGGGAATTCTTTTCGCCCTCGGCGGCTATAAAACAGCAAAGGAACATTATTACACCCTTCCGGGAGCCTGTAATGGCGGTCGGGGGGCCCGTCCCTTTGAAGACGGCGAGACCGGAACATGTACCTTCGCCGCAGGTGACACGGCGATCCCGGTGGAGATAATGGAAAGGGATTACCCATTGCTGGTGAATGGCTGCGAGCTGATTGAAAATTCCGGCGGGCCGGGCATGTACCGGGGGGGGGCGGGAATAAGAAAAACCTTCACCCTCCTGGCAAAAAAAACCTCCCTTTCAGCTTTTGCCGAAGGGAAGTCGGGGCCGTCACGGAACCTGTCATCGGGACAACCGGGGAGAGCGGCATCCCTGTCAATACAATATCCCCGGGGAGAACTCATTAATTTATGCAGTAATCAGGATCTGGAATTCGCCGGCAACCTGGGGGAAGGGTGCGTACTCACCATTGAGGCTGCTGGTGGAGCAGGTTTCGGCAATCCGCTGGAGAGGGATCCGGAAATGGTGAGAGAAGATGTTTTGGAAGGCTATATTACCATAGATCAGGCCACCGCAATTTACGGTGTGGTACTGTCGACGCCAGGACTGGAAATCGATCCTGAGGCCACGGCACTAATGAGGCTGTCAATAAAAAATCAATAGGAAGATTCCAGGTATCCCTTGATCTCTCGCAACCCATCCCTCAGTTCCCTGGGCCGGAAACCGAAGTTTTTAAATATGGATTCAGTGTCGGTGATGTTGTTCAACTCCAGCTGCCTAAGCTCCACCGGAGTGACCGGGGGATCTCTCAGTACCAAACCCATAGCCGGTACAACAGCCCTCATCAGAAAGACAGGCACCGGAACCTTGATTCGCTTCCGGCCCAATATTTCCATCAGTGCGTCCAGCATGCCCGAGTAGGACACGTGGCGGGGGCCACCTATATCAATTGACCGGCAAATAAACCCTTCGCCGTCAATTATTCTGATTATGCACTCCACCACATCCTCCACTGCCACCGGTTGAAAAAGGGAATCCCCCCTCCCCGGCATAGGGGCCAAAAAAGGCGGGCTGAGCTTGATGGACTGCACCAGCCTGTTAAAAAAACCAAAGCCGCTACCGTAAATAATCGAAGGCTTTATAATGGTCCACCGCAATCCCGATGATCTGACGGCCTCCTCGGCCAGCCACTTGGAATAAGCGTATTTATAGCGCGGATTGTTCACCGCCCCCAGGGCACTGACGTAAATAAACCGCTTTACCCCGGAATCCACTGCGGCACTCAGCATGTTCACCGTACCCCGGTGGTTGACGGATTCAAAGGTGTACGGTTTCTCCTCCCTGATTACGGCCACCAGGTGGACCACCGTATCCACGCCGGAGCAGACGCCTCTAAGGGACTCAGTGTCAATAACATCGCCCTTGACCCCCTCCGCCCCTTCCATGGCAACTCCCGACCTGCTCAGCGCCCGCACCCTGCAACCCCTCCCGATCAGTTCCCCGGTCAGGTGCGATCCCACAAATCCAGTGGCGCCGGTAACCAGCACAGAACTTCCGCCTATGTCCCCATACATCGGTTGGCACCATCCCTTTCCCGCCACCTCAATTATACCGCCCGTTAAACTGCAGACACAGCCTTGATTTATACCACCTCTTTGTGATATTATTTATTGTGCTGGGATTCATACCCGGGGGCGTGTAGCTCAGCGGGAGAGCACTGCGTTCGCAACGCAGGGGTCGGGGGTTCGAATCCCCTCCCGTCCACCAGTCACAAAGCCTTGCCACACGGCGGGGCTTTGTGTACACAAGCACCGGAAAATTCATCGGCCGGCCCCTGCCAGGCGATCTGCGTCACCCACCATGCGGGCTTCTCCGGGCCCGGCAAAGACCAAATGGACCCCACCGCCAGGTAAAAACTGCGGCAGGCGGGGATTAAACTGCTCACCACCACCCACCCGCCGGCCGGTTTGGACAGATCCCTGAGGAATAAATAGGGAAACTATCTGCGAGCCGAGGAAATTCCGACACCCTCCCCCAGCCTCATGCCCAATTTCCCTGCCTCCGGGCATAAGAATCAATATCCACCTGTCTCCGGGCGAGCCATTCAGCGGTGGCCCCGGTAATCACCAGGGGCACTCCGGCCAGTTCCCGGATGTTCCGGGAACCGGTCATCACCATGTACCTGACCAAACCCCTTTTAAGGCCTTCTATGTGTCCCACCAGAGCATCCAAAGATCCTTTCATCAACACCTCCAGCATGGGTCTGGCCATACCCACCAGCTTGGCTCCGGCCGCCAGGGCCCCGGCCATGTCAAGGGATGTCCTCAGTCCCCCGGAGGCTATCAACTCCACCGGCAGACCAAGATCCATACCTTCGAATATACACACCGCGGTGGAAATCCCCCACAGTTCATGCCCGTCGGACATGAGGCCCCTTCTGGCATTCTCTATAGAGATAAAATCCGTGCCTCCCCGCCCCCCGACGTCCAGAATCCTCACACCACACCGGTACAGTTCCATAATTGTTTCCCCTGACATGCCGAAGCCCACTTCTTTAACAATAACGGGGAAATCGACATTTCTCAGCAGTTTTTCTATGTTGGGCAAAACCATGTCGAAATCAAGATCTCCCTCTTCCATAAAGAGTTCCTGTGGAACATTAAGGTGAACCTGCAGCCCGTCGGCAAGAATCATTTCCATCGCCCGCCCGGCCTCTTCCGGGCTGCAGGCGGCGCTCAGATTGGCCAGCAACACCCCGTCGGGGTTCTCCTCCCTGGCCACCTCGTAGGTTTTGCTGACCCGGGAATCCTCCAGGGCGGCCTTCTGGGAGCCCACGGCCATGGCCACACCAGTCTTCCTGGCGGCGATGGCCAGCTCCCTGTTTATCTTAAGTGTGTCGGGGTGACCCCCGGTAATGGCGTTGATCAGCAGCGGCGCCTCCAGCCTCTTGCCCAGGAATTGGACCGAAATGTCCACCTGGGAGGGTTTGACTCCTGAAAGGGACCGGTGGATCAATTTAATGTCCCGGAAACCTGATCCGCCGATATTCTCGGGAATCTCCAGGGCAAGTCTCAGATGCTCCAGCTTTCTTTCCTGCCTTTTCAATACCATCACCTCCTGATGCGGGCCCGGGGCCGCCCGCGCCCGGAACCATGATTACCCTCTATTATTCCCTGCGGCCACCACCTCAGAAAGGAGTTTGCGTCAGGGCGGCGTATATATTTGTGGTAATAATTTATACTTCCATGTCATGCCGATGTTTCCTTCAAAATGGCAAAAAAAAGCCGCCCTGGCGGGCGGCTGGAATCCAGTAGTCAGAATCCAGAATTTAATGCATTCCGTCGGCCATAAGCCATGGAGACTGTTCAGCCGCAGGTCGGAATCGCCCGTGGGATGTCTTCTCCCAAAGGAGAATAAAGGGGTTGTGAAATTGACTGAATTTCCCGGATTATATGAAGTAAGACAATTTTTCCCGGACAGGAGCATTTCCTCCATTGAAGAGGCTGTAAAAGGCGCTCTGGAAAGCGCAGGACTGGGGGCTCTGCTAAAAGGCGGGGATAAAGTGGCCATCACGGCCGGCAGCAGGGGAATAAAAAACATCGACAGAATTCTAAAAACAGTGGTGGAATTTATTTCTTCCCGCAGTTGCCACCCTTTTATACTTTCGGCCATGGGCAGCCACGGAGGAGGCACGGTGCAAGGGCAGCTGGAAATACTTGCCAACCTTGGCATAACACCTGAAAGAACAGGCGCACCGGTGCTGGCCCCGGACCATAGCCGGCCCGTCCCGGGGGAAGGCGGCTTAACCTTCCACGTCAGCAAACTGGCATTTGAATTTGACAAAATAATAGTGGTCAACAGAATAAAACCCCACACATCTTTTCACGGACCGGCTGAAAGCGGCCTGCAGAAAATGGTGGCCATCGGGCTGGGCGGTCCCGAGGGAGCTTCGAAGATCCACGGCCACGGCGTGGAAGCCCTTCCTTCCATAATACCCGCGGCAGCCGCGGCGGTTTTGAAACACCTGCCGGTGGCGATGGGCCTGGCCATTCTGGAAGACTCCCACGAAAACACCATGGCCATTGAGGCGGTTATGCCGGGTGATTTTACTTCCCGGGAGCTTCAACTGCTGGAGGAGGCCCGCCTGGTCATGCCGGGAATTCCCTTTGACAGCCTGGACGTTCTGGTGGTGGACGAGATGGGCAAGAACTACAGCGGCACCGGAATGGACACAAATGTCATCGGCCGCCTTAAAATACAAGGTGTGCCCGAACCAGTTCGGCCCAAAATCAAAAGAATAGTGGTCCTGAATCTGTCCCCCCGCTGCGGGGGGAACGGTTATGGCGTCGGACTGGCCGATTTTACCACCCGCAGGCTTGTGGATAACATAAACCATGAGGCCATGTACCTGAATGCCATGACCAGCACCTTCGTGATGAGGGCCATGATACCCATGATCTACCCCGACGATATGTCAGCCATCCGGGCAGCGGTAAAAAGCCTGGGCGGGGTGAACCCGGGGGCGGTCCGCATGGTGCGTATCAAAAACACCCTGAACCTCGAAAAGATGCTTGTTTCTGAATCCCTGGCCGAAGAAGCACTGAAAAGCGGCAGGATGCAGATAAGTGAAAAGTTAAAACCCATGGCCTTTGACGAGAGCAATAATCTCATGCCTTTCTGAGGGCTGATTTTTTTGCTTTTCTCCGGGAGTGGAAGGAATCCAGATCAGTTTGCCGAATAAAAATTAAAAAATCAATTTGTTTTCCGGGGAGGAGATTTGGCAATGTATCATTATCACTCCGGTGAGGTCAGGAATCCCGGATTTGAGTTAATGCTCGTCCTGATCAGGGTCATCATTTTCGCTATAATTGTTTTAGTAACCGGCGGAATCAGCATGGCGGCGGGGATTCCCGCTTATGTTGGCGGAACCGTGGCAGGGGTGTTTGTTTTCGCCTTTTTCGGCTTTCGGCCGTTCCTCGAAGTGGTGGATTACACCTGCCCCCACTGCGGCAATAAAATAAGGACCGTCAAAAGCTACGGTTCATACCGCTGCTCCAACTGCGGCGGTGAAAGCGTGATTGAATAACCGCACCTTAAAAAGCATTTATGAACGGGCCTTGTTTCGCAAGGTCCTTTTTTCTGCTGTCACTCCTGTTTTTTGCTCCTTTCAACTTTTTCCATTATTTTTACCGGTTCAACAACACTTCTGAATTTAGAATAATTGAGCAGCCGGTCCTTTAACACATCATCGATCTCATGGCCCCTGGGAATCAAAACAACCCCCGCGATGTCTTTTGCATCGTCCGCCAGCACCATGCCCGGGCAAATATCCCTGATCCCTATGGATCTGGCTATGTAACCCTCCCTGACGCTGATTATCTCGGCATCAAGGGCGGCCATAACATCGGGATCGTAAAAGTGCTCTTGACTGCGCAAAGCCGCGATGGACGCCGCAGGCGTTTTTCCCGAAGCCACAAGGGCGTCATAATCAAGTACAACTTTCAATATCCTGGCCACCATGGGTATGTCCCTGCCTTTTACCCTGTCGCCCGGCGGGCCGGTGCCATCATACCTCTTCTCCTGGTAAGCTATTGCTTCGGCTATTCCCTCCAGTCGCGGTATGTTGGCCAGTAACCTTTTACCGGCCTGGGGATGCTGCAGGAACATATTTTTTTCATCCAGGGAGATCTCTTCACCCCTGTACCTTTTTTCCAATATTTCTCCCGGGACCGTAATACAGCCTATCTGGGATAAAGTGGCTGCCAGTTCCACCTCCCAGAACTTTTCCATGCCTAAGCGCAAGGCCAGCCTTTTAGCCATGTTCCGAACACGGGAAGAGTGGCTGAAGGCTGCGGGACTAACCAGTGAAAGTATATCCATGAGGAGCTTTATACTTCCCTTCAGTGTCCTTTCCAAAAGCTCCCGCTCGGAAATTATCAACTCGTGCTGTTCAACAGCCGCCTTCAGTGCCTTGATAAAATCACCCGGGGAGCACGGCTTGGTGAGAAAACGGAACAGGCTTCCTTCATTTATAGCATCGATGGCCGCCTGCATATCGGCCTGCCCGGTCAGCATCACCCTGACGGTGTCCGGAGAAAGCTTCCGGGCCGCCGCAAGAAACTGTATACCATTCATGCCCGGCATGCGAAAATCTGAGACAACAACTGCAAAGGGCCCCTGCTCCTTGAGAACGGCCAGCCCTTCTGCGCCGCTTTCTGCGACCGCCACTTCATATTTTTTATACAAATGCCTCCTGTAGGCTGCAAGAATATTACTGTCGTCATCCACCAGAAGTATTTTCTTCATTGGTCAGTTACCCCTCAAACTTATTCTGAGGCAGCACTCCAGCCAGGTGTCCAGCCTGTGCGCCAGTCTCAGCCGGCTTATATACTTCATATCAATTTTGCGGTATTCATCGTCACAGCCCTTTTCCATTAATAATGAATCTGCCGAATGGACCGCCGTCAGCGCGGTGAACTTTTCGCCGGACATTCCGGACGGGTTGTGGTGGAACGCCACCGCCTCGACAATGGAATCGTTAATCCCCCAAAGTCCCAACAGATAGGCCCCCGCCTCGGCGTGGGAGGTCCCCAGGAGTTCGTACTCGGCCTCCTGGGAACTGCACTGTTTTTCCCTGATGCAGCGCCTCATGTCTTCATTATAGCCAGGGACTGCCATCAGCAAAAGCTTCCCTATATCATGCAGCATACCGGCCGCATAAGCATCGTCCTCCACTTTTTTACCTGCGGATTCACTTAAAGCAATCTCACCGGCCAGGCTTCCCACCGTCACGCTGTGTTTCCAAAGGTCATCCATGGCGGCCCTGCTTGTTCTCCCACCACTCTCATCAATTGTAGAAAATACCTGAACATAGAGTATGAGGGCCTGAAGAGTGTTAATCCCCAGCAGGGTAACTGCCTGCCTGGGGCTCGATATTCTATTGGGAAGTCCGAAAAAGGCCGAGTTCACAAACTGTAAAACCTTTGCCGTCATGGCCACATCCCGGCCTATTATATCCCCCACCCTGGGAAGGGAGGGGCTGGGAGACTGCAATTCGGCAACTATCATACCGTAGTATTCCGGCAGGCTGGGCAGTGTCTTTATGCCCGTGACCACCTTTATAAGCGACTCGTTATTCAACAGGTTTTTCAATAAACATGCCCGTTCAATACCGTGCTTCAGCGCCGCGGCATCGCACGGCTTAGCCAGGAACTGATGGGCGGATTTCACGGTTTTCATGACCATTTCCTGGTCCGAGTAGCCGGACAGCACTATACGGACCACCTGCGGACAGCGCTTGCTGATAATGTCCAGCAATTGTGCTCCGTCCATGCCCGGCATGCGCATATCGGTGACAATTACGTCAATATCGTTTTCGGACAGTATTTTCAGGGCCTCCTCCCCCCCGCCGGCAAAAAACATGTCCCACGACTCCCGCATATTGTAAAGCATCCTCTTGAGGCCCTGAATTATATTCGGCTCGTCATCCACAAAGAGCACCTTTTTCTTCATCATCACTATCCATCAACTTCCTTGGGCTTTATTGGCAAGCATATAGTGAACACTGTCCCCTTTCCCACTTCCGACTCAACATTTATGCCACCGTTATGCTTGTTTACAATAATATTGTGAGCTATGGCCAGACCCTGCCCGGTTCCCACCCCCACATCCTTGGTGGTAAAAAAAGGGTCGAATATTCTATGCATCATTGGCCCGGGGATTCCCACCCCGGTGTCACTGATGGCGATTGCCACAAAATCCCCTTTTCTTTCAGTTTTTATCGTGATCAGCCCCTTATCGCCGGAACCGGGAACGATTGCGTCCTTTATGGCCTGGGCCGCATTGACAATCATATTCAAAACCACCTGGTTGATCTCATTGATGACGCAATAAACCAGAGGTAGATGGCTGTCCAGATCAGTTTTTAAATCTGCCACATATTTCCATTCGTTCTTTGAGATTGTAATGGTGCCCTCTATGCCGCTGTTTATATCAGAAAATATTTTACCTGTGGTCCCCGGGTGGGAGAAATCCTTCATGGCCAGAACAAGCTTACTGACGCGGTCTATTCCTTTCATGGACTGCTCAATGGCCAAAGGTATTTCACTTGCCAGAAATTCCATGTCCAGCCTGCTCTTTTCGCCCAGTGCCGCAGAAAGCATTTCCCCGGTCACTGTACCGCTTTCCACCGCCTTCACCAGTTCGATAACATGCTGATTGAAATTGCAGAAGTCGGTAAAAGCATTCCTTAAAAAAACCATGTTGTCGCCTATGTACTGCATAGGGGTGTTTATCTCATGGGCAATGCCGGCGGCCAGCTGGCCTATCGACTCCATCTTCTGGCTGAACACAATTTGGGTATCCATTTTTTTCTTTTCAGTTATATCAGATCCAATGATTACAAATCCTGGCAATTTAACTGAATCGCTTGGCAAGGGGTTGATGGTGATGTCCAACAGCCCCTGTTTTCCGTCCGGACGTACATATATTATTTCCTCCACCCGCATGGGGCCGCCTTTTTCCAGCAATTCTGCAACGTATCCTATTATTTTGTCCCAGTCCCAAAGTATTTTGCATGTCTTGAAAGGTTTCGACAGAACGCCGGACGCCGGAATTCCGAAGATCTTTTCGGCCTGTGCGTTCCACATGATGATCCGTCCCTCCGGGTCTACGCCGATAAAAATATTAGTTATTGACGCCAGGAGCTGTTTAATTTGGTCGTGGGCCACCCTTACCATCTCCTCGGCCTTCCTGGCCCGCAGCAGCCGGCGCACACGGTGTCTCAGCACGGCCCAATGAATCGGCTTTGTAATATAATCGGTGGCACCGGATTCAAAAGCAAGATTCACCGATTTCTCGTCGTCAAGGGTGGTGACCATGAGCACCGGCGTACTGTCCCCCGGGGAGTGTTTCTTGATACGGCTGCATACAGCAAAGCCGTCCATTTCCGGCATGATGGCATCCAGCAAGACCATATCCGGATTCAGCCGCCCGTACAATTCAAGGGCAATAATTCCGTCCGCCGCCTCAGCCACTGAATATCCGTCACTTTCCAATACATTTCTGAGTTTTACGCGGATCAGCTGGCTGTCGTCCACCACCAGTATCAGCGGGGCATTTCCCGTTTCGGAATGATTCTTCATAAACATATCACCATAATTCATTTACTACAATTTTCTACCATTTCCTCCCCCGGCAACAGTAATAAATTTTCCCTAAATCATCACCGGTCTTCGCATCAGCTTATAAATATCCACCCGCCGATAAAGACTATTATTAAAATAATTTACTTGGCGGTGGTGTTCCGGTGACTGCCACGACCGGCGTTGACACAGTCCGGCCCAGGGATGAATACTCCATCCCGGAGGAAACGGTGAATCTATGGATAGACGGAAGGGAAGTGCGGGCGGCAAAGGGCGCCAATCTGCTGGAGGCGGCCCGGTCCATAGGGGTGGAAATCCCCAGCCTCTGTTACCTTAAGGGAATAAATGAAGCCGGCGTGTGCAGGGTCTGCCTGGTGGAGGTGGATACGGGAGGCAGGCGCAGCCTGCAGGCATCCTGCGTCTACCCGGTGTCCGGGGGACTGCAGGTGTACACCAATTCCCCCAGGGCCAGGCGGGCCCGCAAAAGGGTGGTGGAGCTGATGCTTTCCGAACACAATCTGGACTGCACCAACTGCGTACGCAACCTCAACTGCGAGCTGCAGCGCCTGGCGGATGAAATGGGGATTAGAAAGATCAGGGTGGCCGGCGAGATTCTCAAAAGGCCCTTGGCCCGAAAAAACCCGTATATAGTACGGGATTACAATAAATGCGTCAAGTGCCGCCGCTGTGAGGCAGTGTGCCGGGAGGTCCAGGGCATAAACGTGTACTCGGCCAGGAACCGCGGCTATGAGTCGGTAATCGCCCCGGCTTTCATGAAGGATCTGGGTGAAGTTGACTGCATAGGCTGTGGTCAGTGCCTGATGGCCTGCCCCACCGGATCACTGGCCGAAAGGGAGTACATCGACGAGGTATGGCGGGCCATCGAGGACCGGGACAAAGTGGTGGTGGTGCAGACGGCCCCGGCCATTCAAGTGTCCATCGGCGATGCCTTCGGCCTGGACCCGGGGACCCCGGTCACCGGCAAGCTGGCGGCGGCTTTGAGGAGACTTGGATTCGACATGGTCTTTTCCACCGAGTTCGCCGCGGATCTGACCATCGTGGAAGAGGCCCACGAGCTTCTGGAAAGACTTGAAGGGCGGGGCAAGCTTCCCCTGATTTCCTCCTGCAGCCCGGGCTGGGTGAAATTCTGTGAGCATTTTTACCCCGAATTTATCGATAATTTAAGCACTTGCAAGTCACCCATGGAGATGTTCGGCGCTCTGGCAAAAACTTACCTGGCCGAAAAAATGGACATAGATCCCGGGAAAATGGTGGTGGTGGCAATCATGCCCTGTACAGCAAAAAAATTTGAAGCTGCCAGGCAGGAGCTGACAACCAAAGGAAGCCGTGACGTGGACTATGTGCTTACCACCAGAGAGTTGGCCAGGATGATCAGATCCGCCGGCATCCGGCTGGATCAGTTGCCGGATGAGGATTTCGACAGGCCCCTGGGGCTTTCCACCGGAGGCGGAGCAATATTTGCCGCCACCGGTGGTGTTACTGAATCGGCCGTCAGAACCGCCCTGGCCCTCACCGGGGGTCAGCCGGACACCGCCATTGAATTCAGAGAAGTAAGGGGTCTGCGGGGAATCAAGGAGGCCGGGGTAAATATTAAAGGGCGTCAAATCAAAATCGCGGTGGCCCACGGCACCAGAAACGCCCGCAGGCTGCTGGAAAGAATAAAGGCCGGGGAAAAATTTGATTTCATAGAAATCATGGCCTGTCCCGGAGGCTGCGTAGGCGGTGGCGGCCAGCCGGTTTTGGGCAAGGTAAGAAAGGAACCCCCCTCCGCCGAGGTCAGGGCGAAGCGGGCCCTCTCCCTGTACCGTATAGACGCCGGCAAAAAATTCCGCCGGGCTCAAGAAAACCCGGCCGTCAGACAGCTATATGAAGAATTCCTGGGGCATCCCCTGGGCGACAAGGCCAGGGAAATACTTCACACCACATACATCCCCAGGGGCAGGACATCTAATCCCCTGCTGCATTAACGGCCCTGTTGCCTCCGTACACTTTCCGGAATATAATTGCTGTAGACCGGGGAGCGGGTATCTCCCCCGGGACCTGAAACACTGTCCGGAGGTTGGTTATGCATAATTTTTCAGACCCAGTTCTACCGGGAGGCATCGTTGGCAACGGCAGGATGCTCTGCAGCATCAGGTCCGATGGAATGCTGCACAGATTGTTTTGGCCCCGGATAGACTGGGGGCAGCACATGGGAATACTGAAAACAGGACTGCAGGAAAAAGAGAGGGGCACCGTCTGGCTGGACGGCTGCTGCTTTCAACACCGGCAGTATTATCAAGGGGACACGAATATCTTTGTCACGGAAATGATCCGTCCGGAAGAAAGTATTATCATATCCCAGGCCGATTTTGTATTGCCGGAAAACGACATCCTGGTCAGGCTCTATTCACTGGCCAACAACGGACACACCGGCCGGTCCTTCAACTTGATACTTTATTGCTCCTTCAGCATAGAAGAGTCGGACATCCAGGACGGAATGCACTACCTTGCCCCCCATCAGGCACTGGTACAGTTCAGGCGCAATGTTTTTCTCGGCGTCAAATGCCCGGGCATGACGCCGTACGGCATTCACTGCGGGCGCAGGAACACTCCATCGGACCCTTTTGAAGGGGCATCCAGGGGCGAGTTCTGGGGCAACACCGACAACATTAAATCCGGCGCCGGCGCCATGGGTTGGGATTTGGGCACGGTGGGACCCGGAGAGAAGGCGGTTTTTCCCCTGGTGGTGGCCGCCGCCCGAAGCGAAGGCTCCCTCACCGGACTATTGGGCCTTCCGGTGTTGTCCGACCCGACCCGCCTGCTGGACACCGCCTCCAAGTATTGGGAATCATGGCTAAACCAGGCGCCGTCCGGCATGGTTCCGGACAGGCCCCTCTATAAACGGTCCCTTCTGGCCACAAAAATAATGACCGACAAGACCGGCGGCGCATCGGTGGCGGCGCCGGAATTCGATTCCCATTACGTGGCCTGCGGCGGATACGGATACTGCTGGCCCAGGGACGGCATGTTCGTGGCCCTGGCCCTGGATGAAGCGGGCCATCATCAAGAGGCGGAAATGTTCTACAAGTTTGCCGCCAGAGTGCAGAATGCCGATGGCAGCTGGCAGCAGCGATATTTTATGGACGGCCACTGGGCGCCCACCTGGGGACAGCAGATTGACCAGCCGGGGGCGGTGCTGTGGGGCTATTACCACCACTTCTCCCTCACCGGCGACCGCGACTTTCTAAACCATATCTGGCCGTCGGTCTATTCCGGAGCAGGATACCTGGTCAGGAGCAGGCTGGTGGAAAACGGCCTGCCGCTTCCCACCATGGACATATGGGAAGATGAATTCTCCCAAAGCACTTATTCGGCGGCAGCGGCTTACGGCGGGCTGAAAGGCGCCGCCGCCCTGGCCTCGGCCATGGGGGACAGCCCCTCCCGGGATTTATGGCACAATACCGCAGAATCAATAAAGGAGTCGATACTCGGCAGCCAGTGGTACGGCAAAACCGGGACCTTCATAAAATCTGTAAACCGCAGGGTGTGTGAATGGGATTACTGCCGAGCCCTGGATAACGGCCAGGAAGCCTACCTGCTGCAAATTCCCCATGCCCCTTACAGATACCACGCCGTCTCCCTGGACGGGCGGTTGGACATTTCGCTGCTGGGGCTGTGCTTCCCCTTTAACGTCATACCCCCCACCGACCCCCGCATGCAGTCCACCGCCGGAGAGATTGAAAAGAAGCTTTTTAACCCCCAGGTGGGGGGAATCCACCGTTACGAGGGGGATTCCTATGCCGGGGGCAACCCGTGGGTGCTGGCCACCCTTTGGATGTCCATTTACCAGTCCCTCCGGGGAGACGGAGACAAGGCACTGGAATATCTAGTATGGGCTGAGAACAATTCCTCCCCCGCCGGACTTTTACCGGAACAGGTGCACCGTTACAACGGCGGTCCGGCCTGGGTTCTCCCCCTGAACTGGTCCCACGCCATGTATATTCTGGCCTCCCTGGCCGCCGGGGGAAGGCTTTCGTTGCCGGTATGACCAGGGTCTGAGGGGGGAAATATAAAAACAAAACATACTGCGCGGGGGGATATGCCATGGAAACACCACAACAAAATATCACCAACAATCTGGACAACAGATTTCAAAACACCGGCTCCGACCGGGACATGCTTGAAAAGGGGGCCATACTGCAACGGGACGGGACATACGCCATCGCGCCCCACATTCCGGGCGGAGTGATTACGGACTTCAGCCTGCTCAGAAAAATAGCCGATGTGGCGGAAAAATACCGGTGCGCAGCCCT
>JBBIMW010000023.1:28724-35626 GCA_037444185.1 Peptococcaceae bacterium
GGATGTGGACGCCGCCTGGCAGGACCTGGGCATCCCTCCGGGGGCGGCCATAGGGCTGTGTGTGCGGAGCGTAAAGTTCTGCCCCGGGATGACCTTCTGCAAGCGCGGACAGCAGGACTCCATCGCCCTGGGCAGTGAAATAGACAAAAAGTATCACGGCATGACGCTTCCATCAAAATTTAAAATCAGCGTCAGCGGATGCCCCAACAAATGTATGGACTCCTCAACAATCGACTTCGGGGCAATGGGCGCCTCCAAAGGGTTCACCGTCTATGCGGGGGGCAACGGAGGCGTCAGCCCGCGCTTCGGACAAGTATTGGCAGAACACCAGACCCATCAACAGGTGCTGGACATACTGGACAGGATCATTGAGCATTACAAAAAAGAAGGCAGAACCAACGAAAGACTGGGACGATACATTGACCGGGTGGGATTCAATGTTTTCAAAGATGCCATCCTGCCCGCCCTGGTTCACAAGAAAAGCGATTACATCACCCAATAGCTGAAAAAAGTATCGCTTTTCTTGTTCGCTAGGGGCTGCCGCCCCTTCGACGGACGCTGCGCGTCCTGAGCACCCCGCAATCGCAAGGGGGCGCACCCCCTTACAAACCCCCATGTATAGAAAACTTATCCACAAGTAATAATGCAAGCATAGTTTCCTATACATGAACAAAATCGCCCTTCGGGCGACTGGAATCCAGAATCCAGGAGTCAGAATCCAGAATTTGATGCATTCCTTTGAAGAAAAAGCTAAGAAAAAGCTCTCTTTCGGGAGAATAGGGCCTTGGAATAAACCGTCGGCCATGTAACTTGCAACTAAGGAATACAGTATAAGCCATTGGTGTTTATTCCATCGCTGTTATATAATAGACTAAAAACGGAGACTGTCATATGATCCCAATTATCGACGCCGATGAATTTATCAAAAAAAACCAGGACCTTATTTATAGCCTGGTCAATAATACCCTCAACAGATCCGGAGATATGATCCAGAAAAAGGTGTCGTCGGGAGAGGTGGGCCCTTCCCTCCAAGAAGTGCTGCCGCTTCTCCTTTACGAAATTCTGTCCATGCATACTGTAAGCACTTTGCAGCTTGTGGCCGATATGATAAACGGTCGGCAGCAGCACAACAATTAGGAGTGTTGCATGTAGTCTCTCATGCGGGGTGAGACAAGTTGGTTACAACAAAAACATTTTATTTTATCGCCCTTCTGGTGGCGGTTGGCATACTCGGCTTCGTACTGGGCTTCTTAAATCCCGGAAAAAGATAGGATAAACTTCCCGGAGCTTTTTCGCTATGGGCAGGTCGGCGTCCAGCAGGTCAAAATCCATAATCTTTTCCACCGGTACCCACGAAACATCCCGGCAACCCAGCGGCACCGGGTCGCCACCGGTTCGCCGGCACAAATAAGCCAGCAGGAGTATGTTTTTGTCCCCGTAGCGGTGCGTGACCGCCTTAAATACGTCCAGCGCCTCTATGTCCATCCGCAACTCTTCTTTTATTTCCCTGACTACACACTCTTCAGGGCTTTCTCCCTCTTCCAGCTTGCCCCCGGGAAACTCCCACTTCAATCCGTGGGGTCCGTCGCTTTTTCTCTGGGCCAGAAGCACCCTGTCCTTTTCTAGGATAACCGCCGCTGTTACGATATAAGTTTTCATCCGCAATTTCACCCTTTTTAATGTATGGGAAACATTTGTGTTTATTCAGCACCTTGCACAATAGTTAATTACTGTGTTCTACGGCAGCTCCCTGACTTCCCCCTTGCCGCCGACGGACGTTTTAAAGGGGTGGCTAAGCCGGTTGACCCTTTCCAGCACCCTTTTCCCGTCATCTCCCTTCAATATCCGAACTGTTCCGCTATCAAAGTGCGAAGGTATTATACTGGCCCCATATCCTTCCCCCCCGTCCCATGCCACTTGCAGCACAATCCCCTCTCCGCCCTTTTTCCGGCCGGAAGCGTTATGCATAAAGATTCCCAGACTGTACGCTATTATTCTCCCCCTGTATATTTCGATTCCCTGAACCACGCAGGGGTGATGCCCCACCACTATGTCGGCCCCGGCATCCACCAAGTCCCTGGCCAGCTCCACATCTCTTTTTTCGGGATAATCCCGGTGTTCCTCCCCCCAGTGCATAGACACTATTGTGACTTGGGCCTCCCTATCGGCCACTCTTACACTGTTCATCATCAACTCGTAATTGTGCCCGCTGGCTATACCCGGAGTTTCCTTCCCGGCTATCCAACTGCTGCGCGGTATAATCCTGGAAAAGGCCAGCACCGCCACTTTATTTCCATTTATTTCTAACATAGCCGGCGCCAACGCTTCCTTTTCATTTAAACCGAATCCGGCGGCCAGCATACCTCTTTTCCTTATATGTTCAATAGTATCCAGCATGGCTTCCCGGCCATAATCAAGCACATGGTCGTTGGCCAGGGTGAACACGTCCACCCCGGCCCTGGCAGCGCCATCCAGGGACCTGGGCGCCGCCCTGAATATATATTCCCTGTCCGGTTCCGGCCGGCCCCGGTCGCTGACCACGCACGCCAAATTGGCAATGGTCAGATCCGCCCTTTTCAACAACTCTCCGGCTTCACTCCAAGGGTAATCAGACCCCTTGGCCGGTACTTCCGAAGCAGGCAGCACATCTCCCACCAAACAAAATATCGTCCCTTCCACGGCGCTTCCAGGGCCGTGACCCTCTCCCCCGGCAATGTACCGGCCGGCCGCAAACCACATCTTTACATCAACACCGGCCATGACCGCCCCGGCCGCAATGCCCCCCAGCACAAAACAAATCAGCACAACCACAAGCCTTGTGAACAAAAAAACACCCACCCAGGGCCACCCCCGCACCGTTGCAATAGCTGTCACATTTTAAATAAAATAACCAAAATAATTATTTATCACAAGGCCCTCCCGGGATTGAACGGCAACCCACCCCTCATTATTCGTCGCCTTCCTGCACCGGTGCGAAGCTCCGGCGCATAGTGTTCTCTGTCACCACCCTGGGCACTCGGGGGAGCCTATATTGACACTTTCCGCCGACGCCGCCAGGCGTTCCACTTTGTCCGTATAAACGGGTATGTCCCAGTTTTTCTGTTTGGCCAGTATCACCTCGGCGTCCCAATAGGCCCCCTTGACCAGTCTGACAGTGATGCGCTGACCTTTGTCCCTGGCCCAATGAGAACTGTCCGGTAACCCCGGTGATCAAGTTGAGTCCCAGAGCCGCCACCAGATATATGCCCAACATGGTCATAACCTGCATGTAATATGGGTTAACCAGTGTTTCCAGCAGTCCGTCCATTCTATACCTTCCTCTGGATGGGTTTGCCTAAAAGACCCGTGGGCCTGAACAGCAGCACCAGAATCAACAGGCCGAAAGCAATGGCGTCCCGGTACGTGTCAAGGCCGATGGCCACCCCGAACACCTCCGCCACTCCCAGGAAGAACCCTCCCAGCACGGCCCCCGGTATGCTCCCTATGCCGCCCAGCACTGCGGCACAAAATGATTTCAAACCCACCGTGACCCCCATCAGGGGGCAAATTGATGCGAAGGCAGTTCACCAAGACATCCCGGGGCCGGCAAAAAATGATTATAATCAACAATTTGAGCAGTTGTTAAGGAAAGTCCGGTTACGGCAGCCTTCTGGACAGCATGATGTGGAGCTGAACTGTCTCTAAATAATCCAAAAACCAAACTGTTAATGAGAAAGATTATCCAGGCGCCTTCATATACCCCGCTTAAAAACTTTGTTTGAATTCCACCTTGAATTCCCTCTCTGATTTTTTCACCATGAAGCTGCCCTGGAACCCGTCCCTTTCTCCGGGATGATCCAGCCTGTGGTGGGAGCCCCGGCTTTCTTTCCGGTACAGGGCTGAAAGACAGATGGCCCGGGCCACATCCAGCATCATCCCAGCCCGCCGGGCGTACAAGGATTCCCTGCCGGCCAGGGCTTCATTCAGCCGGTTCAATTCCGCCAGGCCCTCACCCAGGCCGGCGGCGTCCCGCAATATGCCGGCGTGAATAGTCATCACCCTTTTCAGTTTCGCCTCCAGCCATGATAAATCTTCGAAATAACGGCCTGATCCCAGGTCCGTACCCGGCCCTGCCTGACAAACACCCCTTTTCCCGGCCCCCATGGAATACTCCGCCGCTGCGGCCCCGGCCGCCCGGCCCAGAACCAGACACTCCGACAGGGCATTACCGCCTATCCTGTTGGCGCCGTGAATGCCCCCGGAAACTTCACCAATGGCCCACAGTCCGGCGATGCCGGTTTCGCCGCCGGACTTCACCGCCACTCCGCCCATGGTGAAATGGGTCACCGGTGCCACTTCCAGCCGGTCAGCGTACGAAGGGATGAACCGGGGAAGAAAACGCCGGAACTTATCCCCCCCGGCCATGGTGGTCAGATCAGCCGCCACCGCCTCCCCGTCCGGCCCCACACCCCGTCCGGCGCGGATTTCTGAAGCAATGGCCCGGCTCAGCCTGTCCCTGGTCAGGAGCCTCCCTTCCTCCAGGCCGTATAACTCCCTTATATCCTGGCCGTAGCGGTTGCGCAAAGTGGCTCCGGCCACCGCCACCAGTGTTTCATAAAAAAACATCGCCCGGGGCTTTCCAGGCATGCGCAGATAGGTGGGATAAAACTGAACGAACTCCATGTCCCTGAGGGACAATCCGGCTTCCAGGGCCATAGCCTGCCCCAGCCCCACCGTCCCCGGAGCATTGTTTGTATCCCGGTATATCCCCCCGGCGCCCCCGCTGGCCAGTATTACCGCCCCGGCCCGAAACAGCGCAGGCTCTCCCCGCCTGGTGAATCCCCCGGCGCCGTATATCCTCTCCCCGTCGGACAAAAGTGACAGCAACGCAACCCCGTCTTCAGTCCGGACACCCATATCCAGAGCCTTTGCCGCCAGGGGTCCCAGCAGATCCATCCCGGACCCGCGCCGGGTGCCCAGCACCCTGGGGAAAGAATGACCCGGTACCACGGTGCGCGCGGGGCTGCCATCCTCACCCCGGACCAGGGGAACCCCGCACTCCGTCAAAAAAGCCACTTCACCCTCCAGCCCTTCCACCATCTCCGACACCAGTTCCGGTTCGCCAATTCCCCCGCCGGCCTCCAATATGTCATTCAAATGCCGGACGGGGCTGTCACCGTAATCCCCCGTCCGGCACACTGCGAAGTACCCCTTGGACACCGCGCTGTTGTTTGCCTTGCCCATGGGGGACTGGCTGACCAGCAGCACCGATGCCCCTCTGCGGCGCGACTCGACGGCCGCCCTGATTCCGGCCAGCCCGCCGCCTATAACCAATACGTCCGTCCTCCGTTCACAAACCATAATCCCGGCCTTTCAGAGGCCGATCACCTCCCGCTGTGTGAATGGGCCACCACAGCCCCATACAGTAAAAAATTATCACGGCTTTTACAAACCAGTCAAGCATATACGGACAGAACCTCCCGGTTGACACCACGCCCCCCGGAACTGTAGTATGGACATACCGGGACAGGTATGATAATTCCTAAGGGAGATGGTTCAAGTGCAGTTAAACCCTAAGACAGATCCAAAGTCTGAAAAGGATCCTGTCATGCAGGGAGAACTTCTCAACAGGCTAAAGAAAATAGAGGGCCAGGTGCGGGGCGTGCAAAAAATGATACTGGAGGGACGCAGCTGCGGGGATATAGTCACCCAGCTGGCGGCCATCAAGTCGGCGGTGAACAGGGTGAGCATAACCGTGCTGGCCTGCCACCTGGCCGACACAATAAAGAACGGCCTGGACGAGGGAAGGGACGTCAAAGAATCCCTGACCAGGTTCATGGAAGCTTTTAAAAAGTTCTCATAAACATGCTAAAAGCATAACTTAATAACTTAGTTAACCGGTACCGATATCAGGTCGGCCATCTCCTTCCAGGTGAAGGGACCCACCCTTGTCTTTATCACCTCGCCCTTTTCGTTCAGCACGAAGCTGGCGGGAATACTCCGGACACCGTACAGGGAGGCCACCGATCCAGTCTCGTCCAGAAGCACCGGAAAGGTGTATTTGTTGGACTGAAGGTATGTCCGCACTGCAAAGACGCCTTTCTCCGAACTGGTGATATTTATGGTCAGCACCTGCCAGTTCCTGCCGCCATGCTGTTCGTGGAACTTCTGCAATAGCGGCATTTCCTCCCGGCAATATGTACACCAGGTGGTCCAAAAATTAATCAGCACCTTCTTTCCCCTGAAATCCTCCAGGCGCACTTCCTTTCCGTCCATGTCCTTCAGTTTGAAATCCGGGGCCGCTGCCGCCCCGGAGGGATTCACAGCGGTTGCCGGCGGTGCTTTTCGCCCGGCCCCACCCGCCCTGTCCAACAGGTAAAACCCCCCTAATACCGCCGCCAGGATCATTATCCCCAGCAGTATTTGCTTCCTGCCAATCATTTTCTTTCCCCCAAAAATTAGAATAACAGATACGCCGAAAGAACCTGCAACTTGTCAAAAAACATCAGCGCCCCCAACACAACCAGCAACAGCCCGCTAATCACCAGGCTGGCCCGGGAGTAATTGCGCAAAAGGGCCTGCAGCCCATGAATACGGTCAAAGGCAAGGCACA
This sequence comes from Peptococcaceae bacterium, assembly GCA_037444185.1. GTDB lineage: Bacteria > Bacillota > Desulfotomaculia > Desulfotomaculales > Desulfocucumaceae > JAILZP01. The sequence continues at coordinate 35,317 of JBBIMW010000023.1, forward strand.
AAAACAGGAATGGCAAAGCCAGCCCCAGGGAGTACACGGCCAGAAGCAGGCCGCCGGACAGGGCGGTTCCGGCGGTGGCGGCCAGGGTCAATATGGAGGCCAGGATCGGCCCTATGCAGGGTGTCCAGCCGAAGGCAAAGGCCGCGCCAAGGAAAAAAGATCCCGGGGAATTACCGGGCCTTATACCCCGCAGGGGAGTCCACTGCCTGGCCATGGCACCGGCAGGCAGAATCCCAATGAGGTTCAGCCCCATGAGGATCACAAACACCCCCCCGGCCTTTAAAAAGACCCCCCTGTATGCCGTTAAATA
>JBBIMW010000024.1:0-34215 GCA_037444185.1 Peptococcaceae bacterium
CATTGGCGTGCCGCAGGGCGAGGCGCCAGCAGGCATCACCGTGCCGCCTTCTGATGTAATAAAAAGTATGGCGAAAACGGAAACAGTGTTATGCCGAGTTTCCGTCCCCTTGCGGGGTTTGGGGGGTAATAAAAGCCCGGCTCTACATTCCTTGAACAGCAAGGGCCATGTCAATGTTTTGCGGCGCATAGATTTTTTTGTGCCAAAGGCGCATGTTTTTATCACCCCAATTATTGAGAAAGACTTGAATAACAAGTTGCGGCTGATATTTGTAAATAAATTACAATGGTTATATAATTATGCAGTCGTCATCATCAAGCAGCCCGATGTTGCCGAAAACCGTCACTTCAGTGTTTCCGGCCAATTTGTAAATCCTCAGAAGGTCACATTTTTCATCAATAATTGAACGCGCTTTTAACATGATTTTTTCATACTGCGATCTTGTCAGCACGCACTCAAAGGCTGAGCGCTGGACCCTGTGTCCGTACCCGGATAATAATTTGCTCATTTTTTGCCGCCGCTTATTGTCTGATATGTCGTATATCACCACGGTCAAACATGTTTTCTTACCGATTCGCTCCGCTTCTTCCGGCAAGCCTGGTTCTAAGTCATCCCATTCCGTAATCATAAAATCATCTTATTAACAACGGGGAATATTGTTCTGGATTCCCGGATTCGACGGCATCCACCAACAAGGAAACCTGTATTGCAAGGGTTTCTCTATATGACTGGCCAAATCCTTCTTTTGACAGGTATTTATTTTTAACCTCCATTTTTTCCATGTATTTTTTAATAAACAACCTGGATCCATCTTTTGTCAGATACACCCCCCTTTCTGCATCCGGGGGATTGAAATCGGACACCTTGATTTCATTGCCGTGGATTATTTTCAGCACCAGGGAGTCCACAATTACAGGCCTCCACTCCTCCATCAAATCGGATGCCAGCGCCGGGTGCCCGCTCCTTGGTCTATGTAAAAACCCCATGTATGGGTGAAGTCCCCTGTTGACTATGGCCGTGTATAACTCATACATCAGGAGGGTGTAACCAAAACTCAGCATGGAGTTAAAGGGATCTTCGGGGGGCTGCCGGGTTCTTTTCAAGAAATTGTAGCCGTTTTTCGACATTTTGCCGAGGGCCCTGAAGTACAAATTGCCGGCGTAACCTTCGATGCCGTTGAGTTTTTCCCTGCTTTTGACCGATTCAACTGAACGCAGCACTCCATTCATTTCGCCGACTGTGTTTTCCACTTCGGGCAGCAGGGCATACCGGTTGTATCTTCTCAACAATACTTGATTGTTTTTTATTTTTCCATATATGAACCGTTTGGCCAATTCCAGGCTGAAGGAATCATTTTCCGCCCGCATAAACTGCAGGCGCTGCCTGATGATATTGACGTGTCTGGTGGACTCCAGCCTGCCGAAGAACTTGCCCCTGGCCGAGAGAAAGGTGACGGGGATGCCTTTTTCCAATAGAAATTCGGCGCAGGGGGAGGTAAGGTGCGTCCCGCTGAAAATGACCACTGCGTCCACCTTTTCAATGGGGACTTCCCGGATTGTTTCGGTTCCCTTTGTTATTACCAGCCTGCTGTGCTGCTTGCGCAGGCAGGCGCCTTCCTCAACCAGGTAGAGCATGGGGCTGCCGCCTTTTATGCATGCTTTCCACGGGCATGCGGTTTCTCAATTTATGCTATGCCTATAATATACCGGTTTATTTTTTCATACACCAGGAAAGCCTCTTCCTTGACTTCATTGCCAAACAAATCCTTTATCATATTTTTCACCTTGGCGGACAAATCCTTTGAACCAAGTCCGACGGCATGGCTTTTCAGGGTTTCTTCGTCCACTTCGACCATCTTGTGCGCCACATTGTTGCGGATGTTTCTCTCTATTTCTCTGAAGAATTCAAACTCCCGCAGCAGTTTTATATGGGTTTCGCCGGCATGGCTGCCCCTATGATCCGTAAAATAACTGCATATATGTATGGAATTGGCCAGATCAAAGAATTTTTCCTGAAAACTGCCTAGTCCTCCAAAACATTGGTCAAGCCAGCCGGGAAGGCCTGGATCGATGGAAGCCAGCGAGCTCCTGGTATATCTGTAAATATTGTTCCTGCTTTCCATGATTCTGTGCTGGTCCAGCCTGTAGAAACGGTCCATAAAGCAGCGCATCAGTTCGGTCAGTAAAGGCGTGAGGCGGAGAACGAATTCCGTCAGCTCCCCGGTGTGTTGTTTTATGTCGACCACAAGGTAGTATTCAATTATTTTTTTTGCATCGGTGTTTTTAACCGGATAAAGTTCAAACTTGGTAAATTCTTGAAGCTCCTTTGCAATTTTTTCCGCGCTTTTCTTTTTCAACGCCATCCTGTGGACGGCGTGCTCCACGGCCAGCCTGATCTCCCCGGGGAAAAATTTTTCGTTGAGTCTCAAGAGGCGGCTGGCGGCGGTATAGTCGTAGGCACTGATCAGTGAAATCAGTTCCGCCCGGATCAGCGCCTTTCTGAAACCAATGATGCCTGGTTCCACACACCGGTTTTCCTCCCCCGGCAACTGGTCCAGCAGGCAGTCGAATATTACGTCCACATTTGTGTCCCGGCTGTCATGTCCTGTCCCGGCGTTGGAACCTTTCTTCGGGGTTTTCACCTGGACGGGCAGGGCTTTGTATTTGCCGTTCACCGCCTCCAGGCACAGCGACGCGATCATTTGAGGCGTGCCGGAGGATATGTTGAGAATTATTTCGCTGTTTTTATGTCTTTGGGCGATTTCATCCAGACGGTTGCTGAAATCCGCAGCCAGCAGGTCAAAATCGCTGGGGTCGGCGATGCCTGAAAAAATTCTCTCCACTTTACAGGATGGGTGCAGTCTTTTTACGCAATCCTCAAAAATGTCCCCGGGTTCAAATCTTTCTGTCAGATAAAGGTAAACCACGTCCGGCCGGTAGTGTCTCACAATATGCAGCACCGGGCCGTCATAACAGTTACGTACCGGATCGGTGTCACCCACCGGTGCGAATAAAACCCTTTCCAATGCTTACTCCTCCCATGCCCAGGCTGGTTTTTATCCCCACGCCGGAAATGCCGGCGTAATACAAAAGAAGGTTGGCGATTCTGGCCATTGCATCGGGCCCCCGGACTGTAAAATCGGCCCATCCGGCAAAGGCCGGTATTTTTACGCCCTCCAGGTGAAAGGAGACGGTTTTGAGATGGTACCCGGACATGCCGGTATGGTCCGCCAAGTGCTGCAGAACCTCCTGCCCGTCCAGGCGGACATCCCCGGCGAAGGCGTTCCACCTGTTCATGATGCTTTGGTAGATGTGGTCAATTCTTGGCATAATCTGGTACTTGCCGCCGGACTTGAAGGAGGTGGGGGTCCGGAAGCGAAGGCGCATTTTTCTTTCCGGGACGCTGTGCAGATAGAAATATTCGGCCATTTCCCCGTAGCGGGGCAGCTCCGTATATTCTTTTTTCTTTATGTTCATGGTTTTGTTTTTTTGTTTCAGGTGAATTGACGTCAGGCCGGGATCCAGCAGCGGCGCCAGGATGTTTTCAGCCGCACGGCTGTCCAGGGCGCACACTCTCCACAGGGCCATGCTTCCACCGAGGGGCAGTATGTGCTGGCTAAAGGGTTTCAGGGCGCTGCTGTGCAGCACTCCGGCCCATGCCGGATCGATAATTTCCATTATAAAGCCGTGCAAAAGGGAGCCGAAACTGGCGTGGACCTCCATGTCCTCAGGCAGATCGATTATAATATCGATCCGGGCGGGCATATTACACCTCCTCCAGGCTGCACCAGCCGGGCAGATAATTTTTGCCGCCGAACTCGACGAGCTTCAACGCCCTGGGGGATGCCTCGATGTCCTTTTGTCTGTGACTGTGCTCCTTATAGGCCGGATTGGTGTCAAGGAACCCTTTGACGTGCGGCAAACCTTCTTTATATCCGCCGGCCAGGTGGTACAGCAGGGACTTGGCGTGGAAGCCCACCCCTCCGCCAAGGCAGATAAGGGGGGATTTGACGCTTGTCAGCAAATCCAGGTTGTATTTGTATTGGTCGCGGGCGTGTTTTTGGTAGAGCACATAGGGGCTGTTCGGGCACCCCAGCAGGAAGGAGTTGTATTTCCTCAGCCTTTCCTTAATGTCATTGAAGTTATTTATTCCAGCCTGCCGGGTATAAAAGGGGTCAATGGTGAGCCGCAGCTCTAAAAGAGTCCCCGGCCTAAGGTATTCTCGGAGAATGGGTAAGGTGTTGGTGTCCTTTCTGGGCACTAGGTCCTTTTTGTGGGCGATAAAAATGCTACCGGCGGGAGCCGCCGACGTGTCGCTGACGGCGATGCCCCGCATGACGCTGTTGCACTGGCTGTCCGGGTTTTCTTTGTCGAAATCGAGCAGGTTGAATGTTTTTTTCTCGATTGCATTCGCTATTTCAACGCCTGTTTCCTTGAATTTGTTTTTTTTATTCAGGAGTTCTAGAAAACGGTTCCAGTCGGCTGAATAACTTTCCCGCTGCTCTAAAATCCGGCTTCCCAGCAGCGCCGTCCTCAGGCTGCCTTTGATGCCGCTGCCGGGCAGGTAAGGCATCATTTCAGGGTTTTTGACAAGGCAGAAAATTTCGTTGTAGAAAATTTCGTTTTTTTGTTTGGATGGCAGGGATATATTGAAGGAACAGTCCACGAACTGCCCGTATTCATATTCAACGACCCTGTTTTCCTTCAGCCATTGGTGTAAGCTTTTTGCGGCTCTTCTCTGGTTCGGAACTGCTCCCTTCAAAAATGACTCGAAGCTGTCGGCAAGCTTTCTCTTGAATAAAAACACGGCGAATTTGGCTTCATTGATTATGTGGATTTTTTTCTGCTCTTCGTCGTATATATATTGATACTTGGCGAATTTCGCGTTTTCGCCGCCGCCGATATGCACCGGCGTCTCCACCTTCAGCCGGAGTCTGCAAGTTATTCTATCCAGCATTATGATTCACGCCCCCAAACCGATGTAAAGTCCCTTGCCGTAACGGTACACGCTGTGGCCGAAATCCGGCGGGGCCACATCCAAAACGGCGCCCTTAAGCCTTAATGGAAAGCATGATCCGGAGGCGAAGGCCGCCACGGTTTTTTTCTTCAGGGGGTTTTTGTTTCTTTCCGCCGGCATGGCAAATCCCCCCCTGACGGTGAGACCGTAAAAGCTCTTTTTCAGATCAAGCCCGTCCAGCTCCAAGGGTTCCGGAATCACAGGCGACAGAGCCATGCAAAGGTTTGCCTTCCGTTTCAGCATGCGGCCCAGAGCCAGGTCCGACGGGCCGTATATTTCGTACAGTCCGTCCAGTTCGGCCACATCATCCTCCAGCCCGAACCCCCCGCAGGCGGAATTCTTTTTGCCCCCTATGCCGGACATGCCCAGGGATAAAACCATGTTGTTGAATTTTTCCAGATAGTTTTCTTTTTCCAAGGCCAGGATAAAATACAGTCCGGTTTTTTCCTCCCCTGTGCCCTTAAAAAGGTATGAGCACATATGGTAAGGCTCCGGGACGGTTTTTCCGGTTATGGCCACCTTTACCCGGATATTTTTCATCGCAAAGTTTTTTTGCTCCACTTCCGGCGGTTTTCCCAGGCGCAGGGATTTCAGATACTGGTCAAAAGACGACGCCGGGATATATTTTAGTTCCTTGAGGGCTTTGGCCTGGTGTTTTTCATTTGCCGCCCCGGAGGCGGCGGGGTGGCCGCCGGGGTCAAAAAAGACAAAGGGCTTGGGGAGATACAGCTCATGGCCGGCGTAGGGCATGAGGTCCGAAAGCAGCAGCTCCCCTCTCCGGGCCATATTGGCAAATTCCTCCAGTGCGCCGGCATCCTTGGTCTTGATCAGCTCCAGGCAGAGGGCGCCGAAGAATGTGTCGGCGCGGCAGGTGAACTCGCCCTTCTCCAGCCCGGCGCCGGGGAAATCGCCGCCGAAACGGACGGCGCTCTGAAATGTCAGTTTATACAAAAAATACTTCATTACACCACTTCCTTGAATTCATGCAGGAGTTTGCCGGTTTCAAGCCCTTTTGTTTCTTCTGTTTCTTCGTTTTTCCACAGCGCCGTGACGGTCACGCCTCCAATTTTTATCCTTCCATATCCCCGGGTGCCGTGGCCTCCGATATAATCGGCCTCCAGCAGTCGAAAGCCCAGAAGGATGTTTTTAAAATCCATTTCCAGTTCATCAACGGATTCAAGGTTGTAGTTTATTTTCATATCGAAGGAGACGCCGGCGGGCACCCTTTCAATCTGCCTCGGGTTGGCCACGGATGTGATCCTGTTGATGCTGTTTTCAAATTTTATTTCCGTCAGGTACAGATCCGTGCTCAGCCTGGAAAGCCTTTTTTCGCTTTCGTCATCCATGGGGCTGTCCCAGAACTGCAGCCTGGCGGCGTACACGGAACCCGTGTGGCTGCCGAAGAGTTTTTTGACGTCCTCGTCATCTTTACTCAGTTCGCTGATGAAAACCTCCTTTGTTTTGGCCCTGGCCAGGAGAAAGCGCATTTTGCCCTTGAGGGATGTCCCCGGTATTACCGGACGCAGTGTGACTGTGTCCCGGACCACCAGTTTGTCCACCGCCCCGATGGGGGAGAAATCATCAGAGGTGCCTATGTGCAGGCCGGTCAAAAGCCGTATTTTGCCTTTAATTTGAAGTTTTGCAAGTAACTTACTGTAGACCCTTTCATTTTTTTCTTTATCTGCCATTGTTATTCTCCTCCCCCGTGATATTTGTGATAAGCCACAAAAGCTTCGATAAATCTGGAAAAGTCCAGGTATTTGTCCCTACTGGAAGAAATACCCTTTATTCTATCCAGTATTTCTGATTCATCAATAAAACTCTTCACTTTTTGTTCTTTCCCAGCCTGGTAGGCAAGTTTTATTCTCAGATATTGTATTTCATTTTTTATGTCTGCGGGCAGTTCAGCTGGCGAATCAGCTGTTTTTGCGCAAAAAAGGGATATTTTGTTGTTGATGGAGTTGACGGCCGACAAAAATTTTCTCAACTGGCTGGTGGTGGGTAGACTTTTGTTAGATTTCAACCTCTTCACAATCTCTTCGGCATCGCCGATATAATCGTTACTCATGATGGTCCCCCTTTCTGTGTTTGTAGATAATAAGGCTCAGCGCGGTGATCAGCTGCCTGCAGTCCTCCGGGCCGCAATACCAGCGGTAAATGCTTTCCCTGGCCCGGCGGTACACTTCCATTATGTGCGGGTCCGGGCTTTCCGGCTCCGCCCTGGCAAGGGTGTAGGCCAGCCGGGCCAGGGGCATCCCGCCTCCTTTGCTCAACCTGTCGTCCAGGTTTTCCCGGGCCAGCTTCAGAAGCTTGTAGACAAAGGCGCGGCTTGCCCTGATTTTTCCGGGCCGGTGTTCATCGTTGAAGTTGAACCACTGATTGAGCCCGCCGAATTTTTCCACGCACACGCCGTTTATAAAATCCTCCCATTTATAGAGATGCCGGGCTGTTTTGACGAAATCACCCCCCCTTGCCGCCGCGTCCATGCCGAAGAGGGCGATGGAATCCTTGCCGTCCATTTTCTTTGCGGCCTTTTCCAGCCCGCCTGTTATTTCCGCCATCTGGCAGACGGGAAAACCGGGACGGAAAAAACCTATCCCCGCCGACAGTGTCATGCTGCCGCAGCTGAAGGCCTTGAAACACCGCCGCAGATCGACGGCAAATTCAATTACCTGGTCCCAGGAGCCCACGATAAATATATCATCGCCCCCGGAATAGGATATTACCAGCTGTCTTTCCCCGGCATCCCCCCCGGTTTCCCCGGCATGCAGGGAAAAGGGCGGCGTCTCTTGGGCCAGTTTTTTCATGCAGATATGGTTTATATAGCCTTTAAAAAAAAGCGACAGAGATCTTGACAGGGCGGCGTACCTCGACAGGGTGGAATAGCCGGCGCCGTCGGCCGCTTTGCCGAAACCGCCGGTGAAAACAGCCCCCAGGCTGTCCACATCGGCCCTCAGCACGGCAATGCGGTTTATCCCGCCGCTCTTTTCCGCCAGGGTTTTAAAGTCTGCTATGCCTTCGCCGTCCTTGCCGGCTGCGGCATAGTTTCCCATCCAGATGTTGGTGGCGGTGGCGTTGCCTGTTATCAAACGGTTAATTGAATATATGCGCCTGAAGATCCGCCCCTTTTGTCTGATTGAATTTTCGGCCTCATCCATGCCCGCCAGGGTGGCGTACAGTGTTTCGCCGTCCGCCGAGGGAAGTTTTGTCTGAATTTCCCCCGGGCCGTGTGAGTCTTCCGCAACGGCCAATACCCGGGTGTTTTTTCTGTCGCCCAGATCCGGCAGATTGCCGCCAAATTCCATAAAAGCGCGGCAGTTGCCGCAGAGATCCATTTCTTCTCCAAAATGTTCTATTCTGGCGATTTTTTGGGAAGAGGTGCCGCAAACGGCGCATTCCCTCTCTTTTTCCCCGGAGAAATTCAGGCTACTGTCGGGATCCATCAATTTTTTCAATTGTTCCTTGCCGTATCTGGACAGTTTTTTCAGGGAAAGTTTCGAACTCAGTTTTTTGAATATATCCCCGGTATTCCTCGATTTTTCGCCTTGACCAGTCAGCTCGGTGGCGCTGCATCTTTCCCGGGCCAGGGCCAGGTAAAGGGAGGTGTGGAAGTTTTCCAAAAGCCAGCCGTTTATTTTGTTTTCCGCGGCCGCCAGGAATTTTTCGGCATTATCGGTCCCCGGTGCCAGCAGGTAGAAATGCCCCCCGCCGGTGTACAAAAGATTGGCCATGGTGAGGCCCAGGCCCCTCAACATTTCCCCGGCAATATTTTCCAAGAGCATCTCCAGGTAGAATGACCGTCCCCTCAGGGAGCGTAAAGCACCCTTTGATGAAATGGTGTAGATGAAATTTTGTATTCCAGACAGATCTCCCGAGACCAGCATGAAGTATTTTTCATTCCTGGCCTTCTCCCGGCCGGGGCCGAAACAGTGCTCTTTGTAGCCGGAGACGCCCCTTTCGGCAAAGTGCAGGTACATGCAGCAGGCCACAGCCGCCGTCAGCTTCAGGTGATCGTACAGGGATATGTCCGCCACTTCACCGGTCAGGGTGGACGAGGGGACGAAGGTGGTGGTGGCTTCCAGCAGTTCCATCAGCGACTCCACCCTGTCCCTGCTGAAGTCCAGGCCGGTCATGACGGCGCCGAACCTTTCGAGCAGTGAACCGTATTCCGCCGCTGTGGCCGGAATGTCTTTGGCGGTGGGATAATTGCCCGCGTATATGCTGTCTTTCCTGTCGTCCAGCGCCTGCAGCCGGTACCGGTATATACTGCCGCCCTCGCCGGCCGCCTTGTTTATCAGGTTGAAAACCGGTTCCAGGGGCCTGTATATGCCGGCAATGCCCTCTTCCTCCCCGTCCCTTCCGCGCCTGTCGGCGCCGGCGGCAATATTGTCGGCCTCATATATGATGTATGCCGGGCTGTTTTCCGGCAGGCGGGCGGATTCAATCTCACTGTGGTGGTGGTGCATTATGCACTCCAGAATTTTATCCTTTTCCGGCAGGCTCACGCCCAGGTTTCCAATGTAATCGGCGCCCAGCCGGCTGTGAGGTATCCTTTGGCCCGTTGCCCGCTGCACCACCTTTCCGATGTCGTGCAAAAGGGCGGCCAGGGTTATGGTATCAATCATTCCAGCCCTTTCATGTTTTGTTTCCGCCAAAAAAACTCCTCCTCCCGGTGGTTTTCGGTAACAGCAAAGGATTGGGCTTGTAAAATTCATTAACCGATTTGCCATTAATGGATTATATATCCTGTTGTTTCTACAAATTTACCCAGTTTCCTTTTAAATAATCTTTTCAGGAATTAATTTTTCTATATGTTATTAATAGTCAGGGGCCGGTTCCGGGGCCGGAAGCCCGCCGTCCCCAGGCGAAAAAAATTTTAAGCGCCGCCCGGTTGGCTTTGCAGGCATAATCAGTTGTTTTTAAAGGGAAACTATATTAGGCTGAAGGAGATGTCATTAAAGAAACGCCGTTATGGAGGTGCCGTTGATGAAAGTGGAAGTGGACCAGGATCTGTGCATCAGCTGCGGGGCCTGCGTGGATATTTGCCCCGAGGTGTTCCAGTGGAATGATGATGAAAAGGCCGGGGCGGTGGTGGACGAGGTGCCGGCGGACATGGAGGATCAGGCCCATGAGGCCGCTGACGGATGTCCCACCAACGCCATCAGGGAGAAGTAAAGAGTGCAGGGCGAAAAAAGATTGAAAATCAGCGCGGTGCAAGGCCGCGTTTTGCATATTATTATGATGAAATAAAGCCCTCAAGGTCATGGCGCTGTGGAGCAGGTAATTTGGGCAGGGTATTTTTTTTGTTAGTTACCGCAATGATATCGGCGTTGTTTTTGGCGGCGCCGCTGCGCCCGGTCCGGGGAATGACCCCGGCCGCGCGGGAAGTTCCGCCGGTTTTCCGGGGAGAGGCGGGGGTTGATGTAAAGCCTCCCGGCGAGCCCGGCAGGGTTGTCATTGTTTCCATCGACTATCTGCAGATAAGGGATCTGGAGGAAGGCCTGCCCGCCAATCTGGCGGGCCTGGCCTCGGGGGGTGCCGTGGCACTGATGAATGTCAACACCGGGGGCGGTGCTGTGCCGGAGAACACCCACGCCACCATCGGCGCGGGGGCCCGCACCCTGGCCCGGGGGTCCGCGGCCCTGGGATTAGGGGCTGCCGAAAAGGCGCCGGGGGGCACGGCTGCGGATGAATACCGGAGAAGAACCGGCCGGGAACCTCCGTCCGGTTCCCTGGTTTATCTGGATATAGCCAGACTTATGGCAATCAATGGAAAGCTTCATTACAACGCGGTGCCGGGGGCCCTGGGCACCAAGCTGCGAGAGGCGGGATACGGGACGGCGGCCCTGGGTAATTCCGACGGGCCCGGCGGCCCGGCAAGGCAAATAGTCTCCATGGTCATGGACCGGCGGGGAATAGTGACCGCCGGGTCGGTGGGAGGCGAAACCCTCCGTGTGGACGGGGATTTCGCCGGAGGGTTCCGCACAAATTATGAAGCGATACTGGAGGCCTTCAAAGGGCTGCCCCCGGACATAAGGCTGGTGGCCATAGATCTGGGGGATCTGGCCAGATTGCAGTCAGCCCGGGATTACATGGAAATGGAAAACTGGCGGGCCATGCGGTCCGGGGCCATCCGCCGGGCGGACGATTTCGCCGGCAGGCTGGCGCAGTTGATGGATTTCAGCAGGGATCTGTTGCTGGTGGTGTGCCCGACGCCCGGGGACGACGGCATAAAGAAGGACCGCATGGCGCCGGTGATATTGTACGGCGCCGGAGTGGACAGGGGGCTGCTGTCATCACCGGGCACCAGGAGGCCGGGAATTATCATGAATGTGGATATTGCCCCCACCGTCACTGATTTTCTGGGCATATCCCCCGGCGGCTTTTTTGCCGGCCGGCCGGTCCGGGTGACGCCGCCGGGAACCGGACCGGCGGAATTGGCCTTGATGTACCGGGCACTCGAAATAAACCATGAAGCCAGGCCTTTTTTGCTGAAGGGGTATTTGTTCCTTCAGCTGATCCTTTTGTCTGTTGCGCTGGTTTTTATTTTCTTTAAAAAAAAGGGCGGAAAATTTTTAAAACCTTTTTTAATCGCTGTAATGGCGGTGCCTTTGGCATGTCTTGCGCTGCCCGTTTTTCCGGCGGGAGGAACACTGGCCCTGGGCGCCGAATTGATAATAATTGCCGCCGGACTGACCGGATTGATAATATATTTGCACAGAAAACGGGGTATAGATCCTTTTTTATCTGTTTGCCTGGCCACCTCCGCCGCCGTCGCCGCTGACCTGGCGGCGGGCTCGCCCCTGCAGTCGGCTTCAATATTGGGCTACGATCCCATTGTGGGGGCCAGGTTTTACGGGTTGGGCAATGAATACATGGGTGTTCTGATCGGAGCCACCCTGGTGGGCACCGCTACAGCTGTTCAATTGGCGCACAACCGCCGGAAGATGTTTCTAGCCGGGGCCGGGGCGGCGTATCTAATCACGCTGTATCTGGTGGCGTCCCCCCAGGCGGGCAGCAATGCCGGAGGGGCCATTGCCGCGGTTCCGGCCTTTTTGACCGCCCTTCTCTTAATGTGGGGAGTCAGATTCAGCCGGGCCACGGTTTTGTCGGTGGCCGCCGCCACGGTCTTGGCGGTGACGCTGCTGGTTTTATACGACCTGTCCCGCCCCGCCTGGCAGCAGTCCCATATCGGCCGGGCCGCGGATCTGGTTTTGAGCGGGGGGCTGGATGAGCTGGCGGGAATATTGAGCAGGAAGGTGGAAATGAATATAAAATTGATTAAGCACACCGTTTGGAGCAGGGTGCTGCTGGTCAGTCTGGGCGTGCTGGTGATATTGTTTTACCGGCCCGTGGGGGCCGTAGAAGGGATAAGGAACAGGTGTCCATACCTGTTCAAGGGTCTGGCGGGGGTGGTCACGGGCAGTATTGTGGCCTTTTTGTTCAACGACTCCGGGGTGGTGGCGGCGGCCACGGCAATGGTATTCGGGGTGCCGCCCCTGATTTGTATGGTTTTGGAAAATATGGAGACTTGATTCGGGAGGAAGGGACTTGCTGAAAATAGGCAGATTTTCGCTCGGGGGAGAGGTTTTCTACGGTCTGGTGGAGGGGGAACTGGTGTCCAGGGTGAAAGATCCCTTCAGGTCATTGAATTCATCAGGGGAAAAGTACATGCTGGGTGATTTGAAGCCGCTGGCCCCCTGCTCGCCGGGGAAGATTGTCTGTGTGGGGCTGAATTACCGGGATCACGCCGAGGAAATGGGACATCCCCTGCCCGGGGAGCCGGTGCTGTTTTTAAAGCCGCCGGACACGGTGGTGGGTCCGGGGGGGTTCATCGAATACCCCGAAATGAGCGGCAGGGTGGATTATGAGGCCGAACTGGCCGCAGTCATCGCCGCCAGGTGTAAAAACGTGCCGGAGGAGGAGGCGTCGGGCTATATTTTGGGCTACACCTGCGCCAACGATGTCACCGCCAGGGACCTCCAGTCCAGGGACGGACAGTGGACCCGGTCGAAATCCTTTGACACTTTTCTGCCCCTGGGGCCGTATATTATTACTGGCGTGGAGGCCGGCCGGCTGGAAATAGCCCTTTATCTGAACGGGGAAATCCGGCAGCGGTCCAACACGGCCAACCTCATATTTGGCCCCCGGTACCTGGTGAGTTTCATTTCCAGGATTATGACCCTCAACCCGGGAGACGTCATTCTCACCGGCACTCCTTCCGGGGTGGGGCCGATGCAGAGGGGGGACAGGGTGGAGGTGGCGGTGGAGTCCGTCGGGACCCTTGTCAATTTTGTCAGGTGAGACTTGATGGCCTTTTACAACAAAGCCAAAATTTTGTTGACAATCTTTGATATTATGCTAAAATTGAATTTGGTTGGAATTGGCCCCCCCCGGTTGAATTGACGGTTGGGGTGCGCCGGTTCCAATAATTTATGTGAAAAAAAGGGGGAAGATAATGTAATGAAACCTTTGGGCCGCCATGTTCTGGCTGAGATTTACGGGTGTCCCTTTGATGTCCTGAATGACATCAAAAAGGTTGAGAGCATTATGGTTAACGCAGCCTTGGAAGCTGGTGCCGAAGTGAGGGAATTTGTTTTTCACAAGTTCAGCCCCCAGGGAATAAGCGGAGTGGTGGTAATTTCGGAGTCGCACCTGGCGATACACACATGGCCGGAACTGGGCTATGCGGCGGTGGATGTGTTTACATGCGGAGAAAAAGTGGACCCGTGGGATGCCTGCAATTACCTCACTGAGAGTTTCCGGGCCTCGCACATGACGGCCAAGGAGACTGTCAGGGGCATTATACCGCCAGGGGTGATGCCGCAGGCGGCCGTAAATCTATAGGGGGGATATTTATTAGTACCCGCTTGAATAAAGATTTGTAAAGCCTTGCTTCTAAGGAAATCGGAGCAAGGCTTTATGCTTTTGGGGGGCATTTTTGACAAGGGGGGAGGAAAAGGCCCCCCCGCCTAGAATATATTATTTCTTGAGGGAGGGGGAATGGTCGGTTGCATGATGTGTTGCACCCCGTCAGGGGGGAGATTGCCGGAGTATGGGAGAGAATGAGCAGATTTTATAGAATAAGGGCCGGATATATAAGTGATTTCGCCCACCTGGAAAAATACGCGGAGAAATATATTTGCCCGGCGCTGGTTCTGTATTCCGCCAGGATTAGCGGAAAGGTGACGGGCGGTGTGATTTCCCTGGCCATGGTGTTTCAATTTATCCACCAGGCCGCGATGGTGCACCGCAATATAAACGAAGACGGCCAGAGCCGGGACAGCGGGCCCACTGATCCCCGGGACGGATGCCAGTATCCGGTGCTGGTGGGGGATTACCTGTACGGCAGGTTCTTCACCACCCTGTGCGAAGCTGATATAATTAAGTATCTCGGCCCGCTGTCGGAAATAATTTGCATGATTAATGAAGGTTCCATTATGAGAATTAAAAGCCAGGACGGCGGGATGGTCAATCCGGCGACAAGGAGGGAAATCATCCGGCTGGAGTCGGGGGAGTTCATGGCGGGCTGCTGCAGGCTCGCCGGGGATGCCGTCGGCGCCGGCGCCGAACAGCAGCAGCGCCTTTACAACTTCGGCCACGCCATAGGCATGGCCATGGGAATGGCCCGGGGCGAATGGCATGAGCACGCCGGGGCGTATTTCAGCGAGGCGCTGGCATGCTTGGAGACTCTTTCCCCGGGCAAGGACCGGGACAATTTGAGGAGCCTGGTGACTTACTTAAAGGGTATGAGCGCGGATAGCATAAAGATGGTTTGCTGAGGCGGAAAGGGAGAGATTATGGTTCGCATACCGGACAGGTACCGCAACAAGGAAGAGTACGTGCACGACATATTTTCCAATATTGCCCACCGGTATGATTTACTGAACACCGCCCTTAGCTTCAACAGGGACAAATACTGGAGAAGGTACGCCGTATCAAGGTGCGGGCTCAATCCAGGCGGCAGGGGCCTGGATGTATGCTGCGGCACAGGGATGCTGGCCCTGGAGATGGCCAGGGTGATGTCCGGCCGGGGAGAAGTTACAGGTCTGGATTTCTGTGAGAATATGCTGGCCAGGGCCAGGGAAAATATTGCCAAAAAACAGTATGGGGGAATAATCGCCCTGGTCCGGGGAAACGCCGTGGAACTGCCTTTCCGGGACGGATCCTTCGATTGCGCGGTGATTGGTTTCGCCCTGAGAAATGTCCCCGATATAGGCAGGACAATAGGCGAGATGGCCAGGGTGGTGCGCCCCGGCGGTAAGGTGGTTTCCCTGGAGTTGTCCAGGCCCGGCGCGCCGCTGTTCAAGCAGGCCTATTACCTTTATTTCAACCGGATTGTCCCCATTCTGGGCAGGATGGGCGCCGGGCTGGATGGGCCGTACAGCTACCTGCCGAATTCCCTGAAGGATTTCCCCCACCAGTCGGAAATAAAAAGTATTTTTGAACGGGAAGGCTTGGCGGAAGTCACTTATCATGAATTAACCGGAGGGATTGTCACAGTCCACGAAGGAACCGTCAAAAAGAGTTATTCTCAAGTCGGATGAGGTGAAAAAGTGGCTTTTAACGATTTGCGGGATTTTATCGCGGCTCTGGAAAAGAGAAGGCTGGTCAAAAGGATCAGTACCGAGGTGGACCCCAACCTGGAAATAACCGAAATTACCGACAGGGTCTGTAAAAAAGGCGGCCCGGCACTGATTTTTGAGAATGTGCGGGGCTATAAAATGCCCGTCATAACCAATGTTTTCGGTTCCATGGAGAGAATGAAGATCGCTCTGGGCGCCGACAATCTGGACGACATCGGACGGGAGCTGATGGACATTATTCAGCCGGCGGAACTCCCCTCCACACTGCTGGACAAGGTCAAGACCCTTCCCAAGCTGGCCCGGCTTTCATCTTTTCTGCCGAAAACCGTCAGGACGGGGCCATGCAAGGAAGTGATCATAAAAGACAGCCCGTCCCTGGAGGATATCCCCGTGTTGAAGTGCTGGCCCGGCGACGGCGGGCCCTTTATAACCCTGCCGCTGGTTTTCACCAGGGATCCCGAGACCGGGCGCAGGAATGTGGGTATGTACCGCATGCAGGTATTTGACGGCCGGACCGCCGGGATGCACTGGCACATTCACAAGGACGGGGCCGGGCACCTGTCCAGGGCCGGGTCCACCGGCGGGGCGCTGCCGGTGGCCGTGGCCCTGGGCGCGGACCCGGCGGTGATTTATTCGGCCACCGCCCCGCTTCCACCGGGTATCGACGAAATGCTCTTCGCCGGGTTTTTGCGCAAGGATCCGGTGGCCATGGTGCGCTGCGAGACGGTGGACCTGGAGGTTCCGGCCGGCGCTGAAATTGTGCTGGAGGGCTACGTTGATCCGGCGGAAAAGAGGCTGGAGGGGCCCTTTGGAGATCATACCGGGTATTATTCCCTGGCCGACTATTACCCGGTGTTTCGTCTGACCTGCGTCACCAGGAGGAAGGCGCCCGTCTATCCGGCCACCATAGTGGGCCGCCCGCCCATGGAGGACGCCTACCTGGGCAAGGCCACCGAGCGCATATTCCTGCCCATGATCAAAATGATTCTTCCCGAGATAAAAGATATAAACATGCCCCCGGAGGGTGTTTTTCACAATTGTGTGATTGTCTCCATCGGCAAGAGGTATCCGGGCCACGCCAGGAAAGTGATGAACGCCCTCTGGGGGATGGGACTGATGATGCTGTCCAAGCTCATCGTGGTGGTGGACGAAAATGTGGATGTGCAGAATTTGTCCGAGGTGGCCTGGAGGGTATTCAATAATATTGACGCCCGCAGGGACGCGGTGTTGATGGAGGGCCCCCTGGACGCCCTGGACCACTCCTCCCCGATGCCCCACTTCGGCACAAAGATGGGTATAGACGCCACCCGGAAGGGACCCGACGAGGGGCACTGCCGGCAGTGGCCCGGAGATATTGTGATGGATCCTGAAATCATTCTCCTGGTGGACAGGAAGTGGGATTCATATGGCATTTAAGAAATCAAAGATTTTCCTGGAAATGATCAAGGTGGAGCATACCATCTTCGCACTGCCCTTCGCGTATATAGGCGCCATGCTGTTTAACAGAGGAATACCCCCCTGGCACGACCTGGCCTGGATCACCCTGGCCATGGCGGGGGCCAGAACGGCTGCCATGTCCCTAAACAGGATCATCGACCTGCGCATCGACGCCAGGAATCCCCGCACGGCCGGCCGCGCCCTGCCCAGGGGGCTGCTCAGTGTGTCCGAGGTATGGATCTATGTTGTGCTTTCCTTCGCCCTGCTCCTGATCTCGGCTTACAACCTCAGCCCCCTGGCTGTGAAACTGTTCCCGGTGGCGGTGGTGGTGCTGGTTGTTTATCCCTACACCAAGCGCTTTACCTGGGCGTGTCACCTCTTCCTGGGCCTGGCCCTGGGCCTGGCTCCCCTGGGCGCCTGGATCGCCATGGCCGGCAGCGTTGATTTGGCGCCGCTGATACTGGCTGCCGGAGTGATGTTCTGGGTGGCGGGATTTGATATTATATACGCCTGCGATGACTATGAATTTGACCGGTCGGCGGGGATCCACTCCATACCCGCCAGGTTCGGCATAAAGGCCGGGCTGCGGATTTCCACGGCCTTCCATGTTCTGGCCCTGGCTCTTTTCACCGCCGTGGCCGTGGTGCTGAAGCTGGGGCCGCTGTATTACGCCGGTATGGTTCTGGTGGCCTTTTTGCTGTTTTATCAGCACCGCCTGGTAAGGCCGCGGGATCTCTCCAGGTCCGGGACGGCCTTTTTCAATCTCAACGCCGGACTCAGTGTGGCCGCGTTTTTATTTACCCTGCTGGACCTTTTGGTGCCACTGTATTGATTGGGACCCGCAATTCAAATTCCGCCGGACGAAAGGATATGAGCATGGTGGAAATCCGCGTGTATAATAATGCCTTTGAAGACATAGCGCGTAAAGTGGAGGCCGGAGAGAGGCTGGGGCCGGATGACGGTGTGCGCCTCCTCGAATCGGAGGATCTGCTGGCCGTCGGCCGCCTGGCGGACGCGGTGAGGCGCAAAAAGCACGGGGACCGGGTTTATTTCATACTCAACAGGCACATAAACCATACCAACATTTGCGTCAACCGGTGCAAGTTCTGCGCCTTCGGCAGGGACGAAGGGGACCCCGGCTCTTACACCCTGACCCTGGATCAGGTGGAGGCCAAGGCCCTGGAGTTCAGGGGCCGCGGCATTTCTGAGGTCCACATTGTGGGGGGGCTGAATGAGAGGCTGGACATGGACTATTATACTGAAATGATAAGGAGGGTGCGCCGGGCGCTGCCCGGAGTGATTATCCAGTCATTCACCGCCGTGGAGGTGGACTATCTGGCCCGCAGCCACAACATGCCGGTGGAGGAGGTTCTCTGTATTCTTAAGGAGGCCGGCCTTGATTCACTTCCCGGCGGAGGCGCCGAGGTATTCTCTCCCAGGGTCCGGGATTTAGTCTGCCCGAAAAAAATCAGCGGCGACAGGTGGCTGGAGATACATGAGGCGGCCCACCGCCTGGGGATGCGCACCAACGCCACCATACTGTACGGCCACGAGGAAACTTTGGTGGAGAGGGTGGAGCACCTGATCCGACTGCGGCAGCTGCAGGATCGGACGGGTGGGTTCCTGGCCTTCATCCCTTTGGCTTTCCATCCAAGAAACACGCAGTTGGACCGGCCCGGCAGACCGGGCACCACCGGTTACGACGACTTGAAAATGCTGGCGGTGTCCAGGCTGATGCTGGACAATTTCGACCATATCAAGGCCTTCTGGATTATGATTGGCCCGAAGGTCGCCCAGGTGTCCCTCTCCTTCGGGGTCAACGATCTGGACGGGACGGTGGAGGAGGAAAAAATTGTTCATGATGCAGGGGCGGAAACAGAACAGAGGCTCTCCGGCAGGGAAATAGCCGGAATGATCAGGGCTGCGGGGAGGATTCCGGTGCAAAGGGACACCCTTTACAATGTCATTAGGGAATGGTAAAAACCTTTTGTGCAAATCGGGACCGGCGCGAAAGCCCGCGAAATTCACACAGCAGCGTTGCAGCGGGTGAACTCTACGGATGGCCGGCACTGGGGGTAATTTAGGTGGCTTTCATACGTCTGGGACAGGTTGATTATTTAAACTGCCTGCCGGTGTACCACGCCCTGGGGGAAGGGCTGGTGGACTTCCGGGGCAGCCTGGTCAAGGGTACCCCGGCGGAACTCAACGGTATGCTCCTGGAAGGCAGTCTGGACGCTGCCCCCATATCTTCAATAGAATATGCAAGGAATGTCCGCCGCTATCTGATAATTCCGGACATCTCCATCAGCGCCGACGGGAGGGTGGCCAGCATACTGCTTTTCAGCAAGCACCCGGTTACCGAGCTGGATGGCAGAACAATCGCCGTCACCACTTCCTCGGCCACCTCCGTGGTGTTGCTGAAAGTTCTCATGGAGCACTATTTTCACGTTCAGGCTGAGTTCATCCCCGTCGCCCCTGATTTGACGGAAATGCTGCGAAGGGGGGAGGGGGCGCTGCTGATAGGGGACGACGCCATGGTGGCGCACAGTATGGTGGCGGACGGGGGACCGGGATTGATGGTTACGGATCTGGGTGAGGCCTGGAAACAGTTTTCAGGGGAGAGCATGGTGTATGCCCTTTGGGCGGTGAGGGAGGATTTCGCCCGGGACAACCCCGGGGATGTCGGCGAACTCCGCAATATTCTGATGGCCTCGAAGGATATCGGAATGTCGGACCTGGAAACCATAATAGAGAAATCCCGCCGGAAAACCGGGCTGCCATACCCGGTGCTGAAGGATTATTTTAAGACCATCCGGTACGGGCTGGATGAAAAATACAGGAAAGCCCTGTGTCTGTTTTACGATTACGCCTACAAGAGCGGTATAATAGAGGAGCGGGTCAAGCTCCGCTTTTGGGGTGAATCCGGTGATTAGTCCGGGCCGGCTGCTGGAGAAGGCGGCGGCCGGGGATCGCCTGACCCTGGAAGAGGGTGTGGAGATCTACCGGCACTGCGACCTCCTGGATCTCGGCCAAACCGCCGATGCCATAAGGCGGAGGCTTCACCCGGGCAACCGCGTCACCTTTGTCATCGACCGAAACATCAACTATACCAATGTTTGCTCCTGCCAATGCCGGTTTTGCGCCTTTTACAGGGAGGAGGACCACCCGGAGGCTTACGTCCTCCCCAGGGAGGAGCTGC
The DNA here is from genome assembly GCA_037444185.1 of Peptococcaceae bacterium. GTDB lineage: Bacteria > Bacillota > Desulfotomaculia > Desulfotomaculales > Desulfocucumaceae > JAILZP01. The sequence continues at coordinate 20,239 of JBBIMW010000024.1, forward strand.
ATAAAAAGATTGAGGAGACACTGGCCGCCGGGGGCACGGGTGCGTTGATCCAGGGGGGCCTGCACCCCGGCCTGGGGCTGGAGTATTACCTGGATATGCTAAGGGATGTAAAGGCCCGCCATAATATACACCTTCACTCCTTTTCGCCGCCGGAGGTGGCGCACATGTCCCGGTCCTCCGGACTGTCCGCGGGAGAGGTGATCCGCAGGCTCAGGGAGTCCGGACTGGACTCCCTTCCTGGAGGAGGGGCGGAGATCCTGGTGGACAGGGTCCGCAGGCTGATCAGCCCGGCCAAAATAACCTGGCGGCAGTGGGTGGGCGTTATGCAGGAGGCCCACCGGCAGGGAATGAGGACAACGGCCACCATGATGTACGGGCATGTGGAGACCCTGGAGGAGAGGGTGCTGCACATGGTCAGGGTGCGGCAGGCCCAGGACGAAACCGGTGGCTTCACGGCCTTCATACCCTGGAACTTCCAGCCGGGCAACACCAGGCTGAGGGGCGGGGCCTCCACGGGTGTGGAATACCTCAGGACTGTGGCTCTGGCCAGAATAATGATGGACAATATAAAAAACATTCAGGCTTCCTGGGTGACCCAGGGGGCTAAACTGGCCCAGGTGGCCCTGGCATTCGGCGCCAACGATTTCGGCAGCGCCATGCTGGAGGAGAATGTGGTCCGGGCCGCCGGGGTGTCCCACCGGGTGCCTTTGGAGGAAATGGTACACTGCATCAGGGAGGCGGGCTTTGTGCCGGTGCAGAGGACCCCGCTATACAATGATGTTGGACCTTTGTGAAAACTGCTTTTTGTACGGAGGAAACGCCCGTGGGTGAGTGCAACGCCCTGCTCAGGCAGATACCCAAGGTTGACGATGTGTTGAGGACGCCCGGCGTTGAAAAGCTCTTCGCCCGTCATCCCAGGGAACTGGTGGTGGAGGCGGTGAGGAAAACCCTGGACGAAATAAGGCGGGATATACTTGGCGGCGGCCCGGAAGCAGAGATGGGGGGCCGGATGGAAGCGGGGAGTATAGCCGCCGAAGTGGCAAACCAGGTGACGCGGCTGACCGGGCCGGGACTGAGAAGGGTAATCAACGCCACCGGGGTGGTGCTGCACACCAATCTGGGACGGGCGGTTTTAAGCCCTGCTTCCGTTGAGGCGGTGCAAATGGCGGCTTCCGGATACAGTAACCTTGAGCTTAAGCTGGAGACCGGAAAAAGGGGGTCCCGGTACGCTCCGGTGGAAGGTGTGTTGTCAAGATTAACCGGCGCCCAGTCCTCCATGGTGGTCAACAACAACGCCGCCGCCGTCCTGCTGGCATTGGGCACCCTGGCCAGGGGCAGGGAGGTGGTGGTGTCCAGGGGCCAGCTGGTGGAAATAGGCGGCTCCTTCCGGATTCCGGAGGTCATGGAGCAAAGCGGGGCGATACTCAGGGAAGTGGGGACCACCAATAAGACATATCCCGGCGACTACCGCAGGGCCGTCAGCGAAAGGACGGCGCTTTTACTGCACGTGCATACCAGCAATTACAGGATGGTGGGGTTTACCAGGGAAACCACGGTGGAAGAGCTGGCGGGTCTGGGCAGGGAGTTGGGCATACCGGTGATGAGCGACCTGGGCAGCGGGTCCCTTTTGGGCATGGACCGCTTTGGTCTGCCGCCGGAGCCGACGGTGCAGGAGACCCTGGCGGCGGGGGCTGATGTGGTCACATTTTCGGGGGACAAACTGCTGGGGGGCCCCCAGGCCGGGATTATAGCGGGGAAAAAAGAGTTTTTGGACAGGATGAAAAAAAACCCCCTGACCAGGGCCTTGAGGATAGACAAGATGACCGTGGCCGCCCTGGAGGCCACGCTGAGGGAGTATCTGGACATTGAGGCGGCAATGCGGAACATCCCGGTCCTGCGCATGATCGGCATGCCGAAGGATCAGTTGCGCCGCAGGGCGGAGAAATTGGCGGCGCTGATTGGGGAGGTGCCCCGGAGCAGGGCGGAAATCACATTAGAAGAGGGAAGTTCTGCGGTGGGGGGAGGGGCCTTGCCCACGGCGGAGCTCCCCACCTGGCTGGTGGCGGTCAGGCCCGGGATGATGAGGGCGGAGGATTTGGCCCGGCGGCTAAGGGAGGGAAATCCGGCCGTGATGGCGAGGATTCAGGACGACCGGCTGCTGTTGGATGTAAGGACACTGTTGAAGGATGAAGACACAATTCTTGCCGGGGCAGTGGCCGGGGCCTTTATGACGGGGGTGGTGGAGGGATGAAGAGTATCGTCATAGGCACCGCCGGTCATGTGGATCACGGCAAGACACTGTTGGTCAAGGTTATGACCGGCATAGACACGGACAGGCTGAAAGAGGAAAAGGACCGGGGAATTTCCATTGAGCTGGGGTTCGCCTTCCTTGACCTGCCCGGCGGCAGAAGGGCCGGCATTGTTGACGTTCCCGGCCACGAAAGGTTTATCAGGAACATGCTGGCGGGGGCCGGCGGCATGGACATGGTAATACTGGTGATTGCCGCCGATGAGGGAGTGATGCCCCAGACCAGGGAGCACCTGGAGATCATCGAGCTTCTGCAGATACGGCACGGTGTTGTGGCTCTGACCAAAACCGACCTGGTGGACGGGGAATGGATCGCCATGGTGAGGGAGGAGCTGGGAGAGTTTCTTAAGGGTACGGTATTGGAAGGCGCTCCGGTGGTTGAAGTTTCATCGCTCACCGGGGCCGGGGTCGGGGAGCTGAAAAAAGTACTGGCCGGGATTGCCGAAAGGGCTGAGGGCAAATCCTTCAGCGGCCCGATGAGGCTGCCGGTGGACAGGGTTTTTTCGGTGACGGGCTTCGGCACCGTGGTGACCGGCACGCTGCTGTCGGGCTTCGCGGCGGTGGGGGATCCGGTGGAAGTCATGCCCGGGGGGCTGGTTTCCAGGATCCGCAATATTCATGTGCACGGTGAAAAAGTGGAGAGGGCGGAGGCCGGGCAGCGGGTGGCCGTCAATATTGCCGGGCTGGAAGTGGAACAGGTTCCCCGGGGCAGCGTGGTGGCGGCGCCGGGATACTTGAAGCCGGCCTTCAGGCTGGATGTCCGGCTGTTGTTATTGAAAAGCGCCAGGCCACTGAAAAACAGGGCCAGGGTCAGGCTGTACACCGGCACGGCGGAGGTGTTCGGCAGGGTAAGAATTCTGGACAGGGAAAATATCGAGCCGGGCCAGTGGGCATACGCCCAGCTAGAACTGGAGGAAGAGGCTGTGGCCGTCAGGGGGGACAGATTCGTCATCCGCTCCTATTCCCCCATGCGGACCATAGGGGGCGGCAGTGTCATCGATGTTGGAACATTGAAACACAAGAGATTCCGGAAAGAAGTGATGGAGTCCATTTTCACCAGGGAAAAGGGCTCCTCCGGGGAGTTGGTCCGGCAAATACTGGACAGAAAGCCGGCGCTGATGACAGTGGAGGAAGTGTTTCCGGCCGCTGGGCTGAGCAGGGGGGAGGCGGCCGATACACTGAGGGAGCTGGCCGAAGGCGGCGCCGTCAGGCAGATTGAAGGCGACGGCGCGGAATATTATGTGGGCGGGGAATGGTACCGGAAGTGGTCTGAAGAAGTCCGGAACATGGCGCGGGAGTATCACCGCCAGTACCCGATGCGTGAAGGGCTTCCAAAGGAGGAGCTGCGGTCAAAAAAATTCGGTGCGCTGAATGCGAAACAGTTCCAGCTGTTGCTGCAGTCTCTGGAAGCCGCCGGGGTGATTACTGCGGGGCCGAAAACGATATCAGCCCCGGGTTTCGAGCCCGGCCCGGGGCCTGAGTTGAAAACCAGGCTGTCTTTGGTGGAAGCCAAATACAAGGAGGCGGGCTTGCAACCTCCATCCTGGGAAGATGCCTCCCGGGCGGCTGGGATCGATCAGACCCTAACCGGTGAGGCGCTGCATTTTTTGCTCAATAAGAGGGTTCTGGTCAAAGTGGCCGAGGATCTGTATTTTCACGCTTCGGCCCTGGAGGGCGCCAGGGCCGGTCTGGCCGGTTTTTTCAACGGAAAAAGGGAACTCACCGTGGGTGAGGCCCGGGATATTTTCAATACCTCGAGAAAATACGCCCTCCCGTTGCTGGAGTATTTCGACCGCGAAAAAATCACCAGGCGGGTGGGGGATCTGCGGATGCCGGGTTCCAGGTTCGGGAGCCCGGGATAATGCTGCAAAAATCATTTATGGCCGGGGATGACTTTTCCAATGGACTCAAGGAACTATCCTTTCTCTGGGCCACAGGAATAGCCCGGTTTCATCGTCGTAACTGCGGGTGAAGGTGGTGTCCTCCTTGTCTTCTTTAACGTCCGCCATTTCCGGAATGTACTCGTTGATGATATATTCGCAGGCAAAAACCTCCGTGCCCTCCATGAGGTGACCGCCGTACAGCTTGCCCCGGCCGTCGGAGAGGGCCACATGGGCGTGGACGAAGGGAACGCCGTCCTTTATTGATATATTTCCCTGCAGGCTTATAATTTCCTGATGATAGTTGTAGTCCAGGGTGACATATTCCCTCGGCTCCTGGAGGTAAAAGCCCACCACCGCTTTGCTGACGGCGCCGATGGCCTGAACCTTGCCCAGCCGGATATTCGCTTCCAAACAGAGGCGGCTGAAAGCCCCCAGCAGGTCATCGCCCTTTTTTAGCCGGCCGATGATGGTTCTGCCACGGGTTACTGATACAGGGTGCATTAATTGTCATCCTCCTCAAATTGTATGTAGACTATTCCGTATTCCTAATCATGCCGGAAGACGGGATACAAAATCCAAGAATATTATATATCGAAAACTGTTTCAAAGGTATTTTTTTTGTAATTAACCGGGGAGGCGGGGTGTTTGTAATCTGCGGGTACAAATCCAGCCGGAAAATCATCGGTGAGATCCGCGCCGCCGGAAGGGTCACCTTCGCCCGCTACATGGAACTGGCTCTCTACCACCCCGAAGAGGGCTATTACATGAGGGACCGCGAAATAATCGGGCCGACCGGTGATTTTTACACCAGCCCGGATGTCAGTCCGTTGTTCGGCAGGGCGCTGGCCGATCAGATGGAGGAGATGTGGAGGCTGTCCGGCTCCCCTGACCGCTGGGTGCTGTTGGAATTCGGCGCCGGCAAGGGGATTTTGGCCAGGGATATACTGAATCACGGGGCGGAAAGGCATAGGGATTTTTTTCATGCACTGACCTACCTGATTATTGAGAGAAGCCCCCACATGATCCGGCGGCAGCAGCGGCTGCTGTCCGGAGTTCCCGCCCCCGGCGGCGGTGTGCGCTGGATTTCCGATATTGAAGAGCAGGGCACCGGCGGTTTGTGCGGCTGTCTGTTTTCCAACGAGCTTTTGGATGCTTTTCCGGTGCACAGAGTGGTTAAATGCCGGGGGGAGATCCGGGAGATATACGTGGCCTGCAAAGACGGCGGCCTGCTGGAGGAGTTGGGCGGGCCCTCCGGGCGGGAGATACTTGATTATCTGGAGGATTTCCGGGTGGGCCTGGAGGAGGGGCAGGCGATTGAAATAAATCTGGCTATGCGGGGCTGGGTGACAAAGGCGGCCCGGGCATTGGGCAAGGGGTTCCTGCTGACCATAGATTATGGCGACACTGCCGGCAGGGTGCACAGCCCCGCCAGGCCCGCCGGCACCATCAGGTCCTACCGGCGTCACCGGCTGGTGGACAACCTTTATGAAAGCCCCGGCCAACAGGACATCACGTCCCACGTCAACTTCTCCGCCCTGATCAGGTGGGGGGGCGAGGCCGGCCTGGACGACGCCGGCTTCACCTCCCAGTCACATTTTTTGTTGAATCTCGGCATACTGGATTTTTTGGATCCAAGGCGGCCGGGGGACGGATTCGACTTGCAGCACATGAAAGACACCATGGCGGTGAAGAAGTTGATCATGCCCGAGGGTATGGGGTCGGTATTTAAAGTGGCGGCCCAGTGCAAGGGGTTTGACCGAAAGGTGGATTTGACAGGATTCAGGGGAAAAACAACGTGCCGGAGATAACCACAACTGATTACAGGGATTTGAAAACCCCCCGCCGGCGTTTCCATTCCTGCAGGTGCCGGATGTATTTCAGCAGTCTTTTATCTCTTTCATTGACGTTGCCGCGACTCCGCGTATTCAGGTGGCGCTTGAGGCAGTGCAGATAAGTGGGGGGGATGTATTTGCCGTCTGAGGGATCATTCACAAGAATCACCTCTGTGAAAAAGTATCTGTATCAAGATTACCATTATCTTCTTGAGAACGCGGTCGAAATACCGGGTTCATAATAAAAATACCGGGCGGCGATGGAATGAAAAACTATGAGATCAATGCGGGTGACGGGAAGCACAGGGTTTCCTTCTTTGTCACGGTTACGGAAAGCGGGATTATGGCCTGCCTGGTGGGGGGGGAGTATCCTCACCTGGGGGGCGTGGTGCTTAGCGTTCCCAGGCCCAGTTTGGCCGACCCGGGGGTGATTAGCTGCACTACTTCGGTTCTGCCTCTGGTGGGCCACAAGGATGATGAGGCGGCAAGGCCCGTGGCTGAAATGCTGGCAAAAGAGACGGGTATGCCGGTATGCGTGGCGGCGGGCATGCATGTGGACAGGGCCACCGCCGACGACATAAGTGAGCTTTTGAAAAATTGTCTGGCCTGCGGCAATAGGCTGCTTGAACTGATCGGAAACCCTTCGGGGCGATGTTTAATGGCAAAATATTGAAAATAGCCGGCATTAAAAAAATTCCGTCGGGTAAAATAACACCGGAGGTGATTTTAGTGACGGCCAGGGACAATAAACAGAAAATGACCGAAAACTGTCCGGAAAAGGAAATGGAAATACAGGACAGCTGCAGCCCGTGCGGTGCCACAGCCTGTGACACCGGGGAGAACGCCGCCTGCGATCCCTGCGAATAAAAAAGCCGCCCTGACGGGCGGCTGGAATCCAGAAGCCAGAATCCGGAATTCAGAATTTGATGCATTCCTTGCATTTTCACTGTCTGCGGGGAGGTAATTTCACGGAATGGCTGTCCGGCTGTCCGGATCCGGGATCCGGACAGCCGCCGGGCATACCCGGCCCGCAGCCCTTGCAGCTTCCGCCGCAGCCGGCCAAAACCGCCAGAGGGCTGTGGCAGCGCAGGCAGCGCGCCGTGAAGGGATTTTCAGCATGGTAGCCACACCGGGGGCAGCTGATTTCAGCCTTATCCACAACCAAGCCCCCTGTCTGTGGCCTGCCGGGCTTTTCTCCCGGCCAGGCGGCAGGCCAGCAATATTGCCAGGGTCATTCCCATAAAGGCCAGCATCACCACCAGTGCGCCCCTGAATTCGCCGCTGCCGCCAACGACGTTGTATATCTGGGATACCAGCCCTCCCACCACAAAGGCCACTATCCAGCTGCTAGCCCAGATCAAGGCCGCTTCCTTCTTGGAACGCTCTTTGAATATAATCAAAATGGATGCTATGCACGGCACGAAGAGGGTTATGGTGATCAGTGCGGCAACGGTTTGAATGGGCATCAGTGTCATTTCCGTCAGTCCGGCGGCGCCGAAGTCCCGTCTCACGATACCCATTATAAAGGCCGTGGCGGTTTCCTTGGGAAGGTTCAGCCAGCCCACCGTCAGCGGCGCCAGCAGGTTTTGCAGGAAATCAAGCACTCCGGTCACCTGAAAGATGCTGATGATGAGTGCGCCCACGGCAAAGAGGGGTAAGGCTTCTTTAAGGAAATTGTATGATTTGGTCCCGGTCTTTTTTAAAACATTGTCAATCCGGGGAAGCCTAAGCGGCGGCAAATCGATGAGTAGGTCGGAGGACTTTCCCGGCAGAAGGGTGTTCAAAACGGTGCCGATCATCACCAGCACCATGAATATTACAATGGCGTACAGGGCAACGTACCAGCCCCCCACGGCGGCCAGCATGCCGGCAATCACCCCCATCTGGGCCGAGCAGGGAATGGTGAGCCCCAGCAGCAGTATGGCTATTCTCCTCTCCCGATCCGAGGACAGCAGTCTAGTGGTGATGGTGGCCATGGTTACGCAGCCGAACCCAAGTATAAGGGGGATTACTCCTCTCCCGTTCAGTCCGATGCCGGTCAGCAGGCGGTCCACCAGGGTGGCGATTCTTGGCAGGTAGCCGGAGTCCTCAAATAGTGAAAGGAAAAAATAGAACCCGATCACCAAGGGCATCAAAAGGCCCAGCACATAGGTGAATGTCATGGTCAGGAGGCCGAATTCACCGATTAGTATTGCGCCGGGGATTGAATCCTCGGCGATGACCCGCCCCACCAAATCCCTTACCGCCGGCTCGTATTTTTCCAGCATGATGGTTTCCTCTGTCACTCCCACCACCGTCCCGGCGATAAAAACGCCTATGACCTGGTACATGGCGTAAAGGGCCAGGGCCAGAATGGGCAGTCCGGTGATCGGCTTGATCATCCAGCGGCCGAGGACGCTGCCGTAGGAAGCCCCCCTGGAAGTTTCCCTGAGGACGTGCTTCACAATATCATTGACTCTTTCCCGTCTCTTCAGGTATATTTCCTCCCGCCGGTTTTCCGGCTGCAGGCCGTGACGGCCGGCCACCGCCGGGTCGCCCTCCAGCACCAGCAGGGCTTCCCCCCGGCTCCCCACCCGGTTTACCAGACTGCCCAGCAACGGTTCCAGCCCCTGGGTGGCGCGGCCGGCCCTAGCTTCAGAAAGCCTGTCCCTAAGTTCATCCAGGCCTTTTTTTCGCACCGCCACCGTCGGCACCACCGGCACTCCCAGCAGGTCCCCCAGGAGGTCCAGGTCTATCTCCAGGCCCTGCCTCCCGGCCTCATCCATCATATTGAGGGCCACAATGACCGGCATGCCGGTATCGATGATCTGCTGGGTCAGAAATAGATCCCTTTCCAGGTGGACAGCGTCAACTATATTGACGGCCAGATCCGCAGATAGAATTATATCCCGGGCGATTCGCTCCTCGTCGTTGAAAGAGGATATTCCGTACACACCGGGGGTGTCGATGATGACATCGTCTCCGGATCTGCCGTGGGATATTTCCAGGGTGGTCCCAGGATAGTTCGACACATCTACGTATATACCGGTAAAATGGTTGAAAAATACCGATTTGCCGGTGTTGGGGTTACCCACCAGGACGATTTTCCTGGCCCCCTCGGGTATGTTTTTAATTCCTGGGGTATTATGGCAGTGGGCCAATGGTACACCTCCTATGTAGCGTTCCCTGAATCGTTTTTAAGCCAGGGCTATACCTATCTTGCGGGCCAGATTCCGCCCCATGGCCAACAATTGATTGTTCTTGCGGATTACAATCGGTCCGGCGGGAACCACCTCCTCACAGCTGACCAGCTCACCCTCGGCGATGCCGAAACGGATGGCCTGGGCCCGCATAAGGCTGTCGGGAATTGACAGTATTTTAAAAATCTGACCTCTCTTTACCCGATCCAGCGTCATTTCCGTCACCTCCTTACCGAGTCTAAATCATGATAATGATATCAGTTATCATTAAATACATACAATGAAAACCATTATCACCTTTATTCTATTCCCAGCAGTAGGCAGTGTCAATCATTATTTATTTAAAATAGCTTGATTGTCTCATGCTTGGACCGGCGGATTATTATTGTCCGGGTCATTAATTTCCCTTTATGACAGGCCGCTGACCTTTTCCAACTGCAGACACAGGCAGGACCACGAACGTTTGGAAAACAGCACGGGTATAGACTGAGTTTTGGCTTTGTCCCTGATATACCGGGAAATATTGTGGTCCACGTAATCAGTCATTACCAGTACCAGGTCTGTTCCCTTCGGGATGTGCAGGTTGCGTCTGTTGATGTTTTTGCGGCCTTTGACATGCGTTATCGTCCGGCAGCCCATATTCTTCAGATTGTTGGCTATGTCCCCAAGGTGGTCGGCGCCTACGATGAGAATTGACATTTAATTTACACCATCCCATTACCATAATGAAAACGATAACCATTATCATTATGGTAATGGTTATCATATATTCTGTCAAGGATTATTTTGGTTGATATTGAAAAGGCCGTCGATAAGGGAATAATATAAGATCAGATGGAGGGGGTTATAGTGGATATTCTCGGCGTAATTGTGGCGGTTTTGTTTTTTATCGTCGGACTGGCGGGAACAATACTGCCGATCCTGCCCGGCGCCCCTCTGATTTGGTTGGGGATGCTGGCTTACGGCGTCATCGCCGGGTTCGGAAAATTGTCCGTGACCTTCTTTGTGGGTCAGGCGCTGGCTGTGATATTGATCTTTTTTATTGATTATGCGGCAAATGCATGGGGTGTAAGAAGATACGGAGGTTCGAAGGCCGCCATGCTGGGCGGTCTGGCCGGACTGGCGCTGGGGGTTCTGGTTCTGGGTCCCGTCGGTATGGTGTTTGGTCCCTTTGCAGGGGCTGTGGCCGGGGACCTGGTGGCGCGGAAGAGCCCGGCCGCAGCTGTCAGATCGGGCATGGGGACCGTCATCGGACTGGCGGGGGGGCTGGTTTTAAAGCTTTTGGCGGAGGCGGGAATGATTATCTGGTTCTTTGCGACAATTTGGTAACATTGCCGCAGATCCTGGCCTGCAATAGCATGTCTGTTTTTATAAACACACTTGACTTCGGGATGATTTTATTGCATAATGATTTTTGGCATTGATAAAAGCCGGGATGTAGCTCAGTTTGGCTAGAGCGCACGGTTCGGGACCGTGAGGCCGCAGGTTCAAATCCTGTCATCCCGACCATTTATTTTTTAAAAAGCCTTATAAATCAAGGCTTCCGCAGTATCTTAAAAACAAGAAAGGGCCGGACAGGGTTCCGTTAGGAACCCTTAATTTTCGCGGGTTTCCGGTACTATTCGGACAGGAATTCAGACAGAAGTCAGACAGAGAGTCAGACAGCTATTGAGACCCAAACACCTTGCAGTTGTATGGACAAAGGGCGCAGATAGGATATGAGTCAGACTTTTACGGGCAGTTATGTATACTTTAAATTTTTTCTTGACATTTATCGGCACCTGGGGTATATAATGTTTAGCACCGTATAACATTATAACCCATAAAAGATGTACAAAATTTGTTGCATCAAAAAGCTGTATAAATGTAAATAATGCAGTGCAAAAACCGGGGAGAAACCCGGTTTAAATTTTTTCCCCCGGCTTTCATCCCACCTATTCATGGGTGGGTTTTTTATTTTTACAGACCCTCTCACGGGGAAAAACAAAAATCCGGCTCCTACAGCCGGAAAAGGAGATGATTTGAATTGTCCACAATTATTTTATCGCACAAGGACGGAAAAATAAAGGATTTTTCAGGGGATTCGCACAAGATGACTGCCAAAGTAGAGACAGCCAGCATAGGGACCACAACGCTGACTGAACCTGTACAGCCCCTACCGCTTGATGCCCTCCCCGGCTGCCTGGTGCCCCTGGTGACGGAGGGGGCCGGGGCGAACTGCTGCCCCCCTGAATTTATAGCCATACCGGCGCTTGCAGTACTGGGCCTGGCCATAGGCAACAGCAGGGTGCTGCAAATCAAAACGGGATGGACCTTCAAGGCAAATATTTATGCCGCTGTGGTGGCCCCGCCGGGCAGCGCAAAGAGCCCCGCCCAGGCCCTGGCAATGGCACCGGTAAGGGATCTGCAAAGGAAAAAAGCCCGGGAGTACGAGGTTGCAATGGAGGATTACGCAGGAAAGTTGGCGGAATGGGAACTGGAATGCGACCGGGCAAAAAAAGCCGGCAAAGTGAAACCGGACAAGCCGGAGGCCCCGGTCATGGAGGAGTTATATACGACGGATACGACTACGGAGGCACTGGCCCAGGCCCTGGCTCAGAACCCCAGGGGAATGATTGTAATATGCGATGAGTTAACAGGATGGGTAAACGGCTTAAATCAGTACAAGGGCGGCAAGGGAGCCGACCGGGAATATTACCTTTCATTCTGGAATGGCGCGGCCACAAAGGTAAACAGGACCAGGCGGGAGCCGGTTTTCCTTCCGGACCCTTTTCTGTCGGTGGTGGGGGCAATACCTCCGGCAACCCTCAACCAGCTGGTGGATGAAAAAGGGAGGGGCGAAGACGGCTTCATTCACCGGATTTTATTTTCTTATCCGGATTCGCTTAACCAGCGGTGGACCGAGGAAACGGTTTCGGACCACGCCAGGAGCTTATACGAGAAAACATTTAATGCTTTGCGGGAACTGAAACCGGATCCTGACGGAACCCCCGGGGTGATTAAGTTGACAGACGAAGCATACAGTCTTTGGATCAAGTGCTACGACAAAACGCAATCAGAACGGGAGGCCCCGGATTTTCAGGAGAACCTGCAGGGGGTTTGGGCAAAGATGCCCTCGCAGGCGGCACGGCTCGCCCTGATCATCCACTGCTGCCGCCTGGTCAGCGAGGAGATCGTTGGAAAACTGGACAGAAAAAGCATGGCCATGGCCTGGCTGCTGGCGGAATATTTCAAGTCCCACGCCCGGCGGGTATACCAGCACCTTCAGGAGGGCTCAGAGGACAGGAAAATCCGTCAGGTGGTGGATTGGATCAAAAAACATGCTTCGGCCGGCGTCACCGCCAGGGAACTGTTGACGGCAAGGCTGTTCAAGACCGTTGATGAGGCCAAGGCATTAATCCAAACAATGGAAAAACGTGGGCTGGGGTATTTTTTAGAGGAAGGGGGTACTCGCGGTCCCAAAAAACAAATTTTTATTCTCAACAAGTGATTATTTTCAGCAGGTTTTGCCTCAGCACTACAGCCACAAGGGTTATACCCGCTGATAACCGCTTCAGCGGGTTTTCAGCAGGTTTCCGGAAAGCCTTGCGGCTGTTGGGTTATACCTGCTGAAACAGTATAACCCACGTGGCTGTATGGTTGATAGAATTTTGCTCAATTAATGGGGTGGTGATATGACAATAAGGGATGAACTGATACGCATAATATCCGGTGAAACGTCACCAAAGGATAAGACAGACAGGGCGGTCGTTCATATATATCCTGCAAGGCCCTCCTGTCGGGCCGCAGGCCGGTGTTTAAAGGCGGAGCTGGACTGTAACCTGTTTCCGTTGCGCCGTGGGTGGTGCAGGAAAAGGGTTACAACTTGTGGTCGAAGATAAAGACATTCAAAATTTTGCATGACAGATATGAAAGTGACAAAGCCGGGGGAGGAGGTCGAAAAGGGCCAGGTGATAGCCCTGGCCGATTCGACCGGGAAGTCCACCGGGAACCACCTGCATTTCGAGGTCAGGACCGGGGAGGGGAAGACGGGGATTATTGATCCGTTAAAAATGTTGCCATGAAATGTTGCCATGAGTTGAAAAAATGTCTTGACATCGCAGTGTGGCTTTAATATAATTTCATCAAGAGTTGACTTTACAGGAGGCAGGCGGCTTAAACGCGCCAAAAATAAGCGAAAAAGATGTACAAAATGCAGTGCAAGCCGGGGCCGGGGGTTATTCTCCGGCTTCAGTTTTTTAAAAAACTGGGTCATATGTTCGGTTTTTGTTTTTTGCAAAAGGGGGTGACAGATAATCGGGCTTCGCCCGATGCGCCTTATATCCTCAGACTTAAAAGCCGGGGCTTTATGGCGCATTTTGGTAAAAAGTCTTGTTACGCTGCCGGCCAAAGGGAGGCCAGGGGGCCTGTCCCCCTGGCCGTCTTTCAGGGATGATGCGATATGTCCATATTGTACAGGCGGGAATTTTTATTAAGCAGCGACTTTTGCACAGCAGAGAACCCGCCCCCTGGCCGTTATTAGTAATTCCGGTTTACACAGAGTTAGCCGGTAAGGTCTGCATAGATAAAAGCAATATTGTATATGCAGTTAAGAAACTTAAAGATAAAATTGAAAAAGGATACTATATAGCAGGTGTGGATTGCGAAGCCTTAACAAATGCATTCAAAGCGAGGGAAGAATATCATGTCAGGACAAAGTCAAAAGCTGAATTAAAAAAAATGTAAGTATTCAGTGAACCCGCTTTGAACCCGCCGCCTATTTCCCCAATAGTTTG
>JBBIMW010000025.1:0-33581 GCA_037444185.1 Peptococcaceae bacterium
GCTTTTGGCCGCATCCCGTGTCCAAATCGCCGTCAGTGGCGGCCAATCGGAAGAGACTGTAGCAACATCCGGTATATCGCCCTTTGACGCCTTCTCCCCCTTGATACAATACTTCAATGTATTGTTCTCCTTATCCAGTGCTTATACCGCATTCCCTATTCGGCCGGGAAACAGGAGACAGAATGGATTGGCCGGGATGGGAGCGCCCTGAAAATTACCAGGCCAATGACGGAGGGTGCGCGGGGGAGGGTTTTCAAGCCGGGCGGAAGATACCGGAGGCTGTTACCGGCTCTTGTCGCGGGAGCCTACGGGGCGCCGGACGGCTGCACGGACGGGGCTGCAGCCTGGGTGTGCGGACGCACGTACGAAGGCGGATTTTTATTGTTCACGGCGCCACATCCATGGGGCACGGGGGTGGGCTGAGCCGCCCGGCGGGGCGACTTTTTAAGGAGGGACAGTGATGGTGGATATTCAGCAGCTGATGAAAAACATTGAATTCTCCAAAGCGCTGGTGCTTACGGACCTGGTGGAATACCGGGACGGGCAGGTGATCAGCAGGACAATAGCGCAGCAGCCCTCTGTCAGCGTCACGCTGTTCGCCCTGGCCGGGGGAGAGGGTATAAGCGCCCACACCGCCGCCGGGGACGCCATGGTGCAGGTACTGGACGGAGAGGCGGAAATAACCATAGGGGACGGAGTTCTGACCGTGAGGGCCGGGGAGGCGGTGATCATGCCTGCCGGAGTGCCCCATGCCCTGGAGGCCGTTAAGCCCTTCAAAATGCTTCTCACGGTGGTCAAGAGGCCGGGATGACATTGGGAGAGTCATTATCGAAGATTTTCCACAGTCCGGTCCCGGACTGCCAGGCCATGGCCTTGAGCCGGCGGCCCTCAGCCGGCGGGAGGCCGCCGGGGTCCGTGCCGCCGCCGGGGTCCATTGCCGCCAGTATGGAGCTGAAGGCTTGGCTCATCATCTCCTTTTGATAAGTGGCGGCGGCAATGATTATTTCCCGGGCGCCCCCGGACTGGCATATGCCGGCTATATCCAGGGCGGCGGAGTCCAGTTGGTCAAAGGGCCCTTCGATGGTGAACAAAATACAGGCTTCGGGGCTTCCCGGACCGGTGAAAAGTTTTTTTATGTATTCCACCGGTGACGGGACAAACGAATTGTCAAAGCACAAAATACTTTTAACAAGTCCGCCGGGCCTCACCAGGGATGATGCGGCGCTGAAGGCGTCGTCGGCCCGGCCGAAGGCTGCCGCCAGCATATATCTGCCGGCCTCCGGGGAGGATGAGGGCAGCAGTTGCAGCTGCACCCCTGTAATCACGCCGGTTTTTTCCCGGTGGCCGGCCAGCAGGAAGGGGAGGTTGTAGCAGTCCCCCTCTTTGACAAATCTTCCGTCCAGGGTGACGACGACACCGTCCAAAAAGGCCATTTCCAGCCCGCACACACAGATGTGACGGCATTTGAAGCCGGGATCCCCCTCAACAAAACAAGCCGAAATATTTTCTCCTATGGTGGGCAATCGGTGCCGGCAGTGCTCGCCCGGAAAATAGACACCGTGATTTGCCGCCGTCTTGATTATTTCATTCGTGGGCACAGCCGGACCAACGGTCATAAACATATTTTCCCTGTCAAAATTGTGTATTTTATTCATTTTTTCCACGGACAAAACAATTCTGACCCCCGGGGCGGCGGGGGAGGGGGGACCGACGACGTGCTTTTCCGGCATAACGGGCAACTTTTCCCTCCGGGCCAGGTCCAGCACCGAGGCTGTTTCTCCGGTGGAGGAAGGTTTAACGGTTAGCGTCTCCCCCGCCGCAGACACATTTCTTTCGCCCAGCAAACCGGACAGCATTTTCAACAGTTCTTCCACCTTTGCCGGCATAGACATAATTACCTCCCCGGAGAATTTTTGTATTCCTTCACTGCTTCAATTATTTTCCCCACCATGGCGGGGGCGTCCCCGATTATGCCCAGGTCGGCCACTTTGAAAATCTGCGCCCCCGGGTCTTCATTAATGGCAATGATGTACTCCGAGGTCATCATGCCGGCCAGGTGCTGTATTTTGCCGGATACCCCGGCGGCTATATACACCTTTGGGGCCACGGTCTTTCCGGTAAGCCCGATCTGGCGGGAGAAGGGCGCCCAGCCGGCCTCCACAGCGTCCCGGGTGGCCCCCGGCGCCGCCCCCAGCAGCGCGGACAGTTCGTCCAGCATGAGGAAATTGTCCTTGTTTTTCATACCCTTGCCGCCGGTGATGACCAGGTCGGCTCCCTCCAGCCCTTTATCCCCGAATTGGTCGGGGATAAAGGAAATGAACTTCTCCCGCCAAATCCCGGGGAGGGTTTGATCTTGCCGGACAATTATTTCTCCCCGGCGGCCTTTGTCGGGCGCCGGCGGCTTTATGGATCGCGGCCGCACGGTGGCCATCTGGGGCCTGGCGGAAGGGGTTTTGATGGTGGCCATGATATTGCCCCCAATGGCGGGGCGGGTTTGCAGGAGCAGTTTATCCTCGGTGTCGATGTCCAGGCCGGTGCAGTCGGCGGTCAGTCCGGTGGACAGACGGGCCGCCGCTATGGGCATCATGGTCCTGCCGTAAGTGGTGGCGGCTGCTATAACTATGGCGGGACTTTCTTCACGGATCAGTCTCACCAGCATCCCCGCCAGGGAGGTGGCCGGCAGGGGTGGCACATTGCCCGGGCTCACTGCCAGCACCCGGTGGGCGCCGTAACTGATAAGGCTCTCCAAATCTTCTCCCCCTGGGTCCAGCACGGCGCAGTCAACTGAACCCCCGGCCTTCTCCGACAACCTTCTGCCCCAGGCCAGTAATTCATAAGTCAGAGGATGAATTTTTCGGTTCCGTACTTCGGCCAGAACCATTATACCGTTTTTTGCTTCCATAGTATCTCACCTTTTTAACAGATCCCTTTTTTCAAGTGCTTCAAAAATGGTCCGCACCGCCGGGCCGGCGCCCTCCCCCTGACCGGCGGTGATGAATTCGGTGTTTCTTGATAGTTTGGGGCTGAAAACCTTCACTACCCGGGTGGCCGACCCCTTAAGGCCCGTCTCGTTTTCTTTCAGGCCCAGATCCTCCGGCCCCCAGACCGGGAAGGAGAGTTTTCTGGCCACAACATAATTGCGCAGGGTGGGCAGGGGAGGGGTAATGATTTCCCTGACTACGGTGATCAGGGCCGGCAGTTTTGCTTCCACTTCCTCCACACCTTCCTCCACCAAGCGTTGGGCGCGGATGTTCCCCCCCTCCACCGACAGCCGCCTGACAAAGGTAATCACCGGTATATTCAGCAAAGTGGCCGTCATCGGGCCGGTCTGGCCGGTTTCCCCGTCGGTGGCCTTCTCGCCGGCAAGGATGATGTCGAAGGTTCCCTGCTTTTGAATGGCGGCCGCCAGCACCCGGGCGGTGGCGATGGTGTCTGAACCGCCGAAGGTCCTGTGGGACAGCAGTATTCCCCTGTCGGCCCCCCGGGCGCAGGCTTCGGTGAGTATTTTTTTCGCCGACCCGGGGCCCATGGTGATGGCGGTGACCGATGTTCCGGGGTTCAATGCCTTTATCCTTGCGGCCTCGGCCACGGCATGCTCGTCCAGGGGGTTCATCACCGTCTCCGAAGCATCGCGGATCATAACGCCGGTGACCGGATCCATGCGGACGTTGGAAGTGCCGGGCACTTGCTTGATTAATACGACTATATCCATAAATTAAAACGCACCCTTTTGAATATATATTAACCATTTTACTATGAATTGCCGGGCGTAAACAAACAGCACCCTTTCCGGCGGTTCCCCGCCGGGTCAGCATTAACCCTCGTAGTCCCCCCATCCGGGATACTGTTTGGGCGCATCCCCTTTTTTCTTTGTGATAACGGGGCCCGGCGGGGGTGTCTCCGAGTGAAGAATATCCTCCACCTTAACCTTAAACCTCCACTCAAAGCCGAAATCAAACAAATATAAAAGGCTTTGTCCCTTTTCAAGTCCTATCTTTCCGATGACCGCCTGATCGGCCCGGGGTTTCTGACCGTCACGTTTATCCCAATAAGCATTTTGGGACCAGGGTTTTCCATCCATGAAAAATGCGTACAGGTGATCGTCGTCAAAATCGAAGGCATCCAGTATGGATTGATGCAGATGATGCAATGTATTCGACGCCGACATTTCGATGCGCCTCCAGACACCCCTGTCGAGGGACACCTTGAAGATATATACATTGCCGCTCTGTGGGCCGCTTTGTGGCGGTTCCGTGTTTTTATGATTGCCTTTCATCGCCAAATCGATTGCCGTGGGATCGACTGTCCCACTGGGAAATATGTTTCCAAAGGCCTTTTCAAATGGTTCGTTGTTTTTAACCGGCGTCAGTTTTTTCAACCCGAGCTTTTCTATCAGTGGACTGGTATGCACATTCAGCCAGCTCATATTAATCTGCATATTATCCCTGCGAATATTGTAGATTTCGTATGGTCGTGTGCGGCAGGCGTTTATCATTGCCAAGCCGAAAGCATTGGGGGTCACTGCTTTAACGGCAATGTCCTTCTTGGACACTAGAAGCTCTGGAATGTAGGCTTCCTCGTATTCCCAAAAGCCGAAATCCATGAGGTGACGCACCACCAGTCCCGCCCCTACAAACAGGTGGTGAACAGGATCTGTGCGGTCGAATCCGTAACGGAAATTCTCCACATCGGCAAAAATCCTTACTCCGGGCCGGGCGGCCGCAAGTTTCTCAAAGGCCAGCTTGGTGTACATGAAATGATTAAGCATAGCCAGGGAATCAAAGTATAACTGGTTAAAGTCGAGTCTTGTCCAATATGTTTTGAATAGAAGCATATATTTATTGAAGTCATTCAACGACCTGTATATTTCCAGGGCCGGCGCCGCAGCAAGAAAGGATTCCCCCCTGCCGGTATATTTAATTGAGAAAAAGCCTGTTTCCATGACAACATGAAAGAACAGGTTGATTGTCGGGTATATATTTTGAAGGTATTTCGGGCCATCCAGCCCCCTCGGCCTGGAGAGCATCGCATTTATGGCGAAACAGTCCTTTTTGCCCAGTTCCTTTCTTGTTTTAGTCAGTTTTGGTTTTTTTTCTTCAAGATAACTGCAAAAAAGGTCAAAATCATCAATGGTCCTCTTTATGTCTTCTTTTGTGGCAACGTAGTTGTTCACTGATTGCTCCGTCCCTTTCCACTTTTTCTTTTTTATTCTGCACATAACCGCTTTTTCCTCCTGTGCGGCCTGTGAACCGGAGGCGGATTGGATATTGACCTCCGCCGTATCTTTGGTAAAATGTATTGCATTGGTATAAGGAGGATTGCCGGTTGAATAAGTCCGGTCTGCTGCCCGTTGTGGCCGTCACTTTCACATCGGTTATCTGGGGGCTGTCCTTTTTAAGCATCAAGGTATCGGTAATGGTGATACCACCCATGACCCTGGCCCTGGCGAGGTTTGTGATAGCGTCTTTCATACTCCTGGCCATGTTAAGAATATTGGAGCCGGGTTCGAAACTGGATAAAAAGGATGTCCCGGCGCTGTCGGCGGCCGGCATAATAGGCATCACCCTTTATTTTTTCTTTGAAAACAACGGGGTTAAGTTGACTACGGCCTCGGTGGCTTCCATCATAATAGCCACCATACCCATTATGTCCATGCTGTCCGACTACATATTTTTCAAGGTTCCGCTGTACCCCTACAAGGTGATGTGCGTTATTCTGTCCGTGGCCGGTGTGTATTTGGTGGTGGGGGCGAACATGGCAGGTTCCGACGGGAGGGGAAACCTTGCCGGAAACCTGCTCATGTTGGGGGCGGCCGTGTCCTGGGTGATATACAGCATAGTGACCCGCCCTCTGGGAAAAAAGCACACTCAGCTCTTTATCGTGACTTACCAGACCGTCTTCGGAACCATCAGCCTGATCCCCTTTTCCCTTCTGGAAATGGGAGACTGGCGGCCGGTATCCGCCGCCATAATACTCAATGTGGCGTACCTGGGGGTGTTCTGCTCCGCCCTTGGCTACTACCTGTATGTTTACGCCATGAAAAAGCTGGGCATGGGCGTGGTCTCCCTGTTTATCAACCTGATTCCGGTGGTGACGGTGATAAGCAGCTATTTTATTCTGGGCGAGAAAATAACCCCGGTGCAAATGATTGGCGGGGGCCTTATTTTGACCTCGGTTTACATTGCCAGCTGGCGGCAGGCCGTAGCCCTGCCCAAGGCCCGCCAGGAGAGCGCGGCCCGGTAGAGGGTGCGGGCCATCATTGCGGTTTTATGCAAAAAAAAAAGGATTTTTTCAGTATGCGCAGAAGTAAAATGTAATATCGAATGGCTGGAGCCCTTCAGTAAAATAGGCGGTTCCGACAGCACAATACCGCACACATGGCCACGAAGGCTGTTCTTTCCCGCGAGGGACGGCTTTTGTGGCTTTTTGCTTTTACCGGGGAGCCGGAGAGGGGGGATGTGCCGGATTATTTGCCGGATTTGGCCGGCTGTGAAGGTTTTTTGCACTGTCCCGATTAATTTTAGGAGGGGTGTGGGTTGGGTAAAAAAATGACTGCATTGAGGACAATTATGGTGCTGTTTCTTCTTGCCGCCCTGGCTGCCGGCTGTGCCCCGGCGAAGGACGCCGGGGAAAAGCCGGCAAAGGATGTTCTGGTGCTGGCTGTGGGAGGCGAGTCCAGCAACGGTTTTGATCCCACCACGGGCTGGGGTCGCTATGGATCCCCACTTTTTCAAAGCACGCTGCTCAAACGCGACAACGACCTAAAAATCGTCAACGATCTGGCCACAAAGTATGAGGTGAGCGACAACGGTGTGACGTGGACCGTCACTATACGCGGGGACGCCAAGTTTTCGGACGGCAGGCCGGTCACGGCGGCCGACGTGGCATATACCTTCGATACGGCAGCCAAAAGCGGATCGGTGGTGGATCTGGCCGTTATGGAAAGTGTAAGGGCGGTGAATGACCATACGGTGGTGTTTACACTGAAGCGCCCCCAGTCAACATTCGTGAATCTTCTCATTGCCACCGGCATTGTTCCAAAACACGCCCACGGAAAGGGCTACGCCGAGAAGCCGGTGGGGTCCGGTCCTTATAAATTGGTGCAGTGGGACAAGGGGCAGCAGATGATTGTGGAGGCCAATCCCAATTATTATGGACAAAAGCCGCATTTTAAGAAAATTACATTTCTTTTTCTGGACGAGGACGCAGCCTTTGCCGCCGTAAAAGCGGGTAAAGTGGATGTGGCTTCGGTTCCCCAGGCCCTTGCCGTGCAAAAGGTCCCCGGTATGCGGCTGCTGGCCGTGAAAAGCGTGGACAACCGGGGGATCATGTTTCCGGTGGTGCCGGCGGGGCAGAAAACCAAAGAAGGCTATTCCGTCGGCAACGATGTGACTGCCGATCCGGCCATCCGCAGGGCCGTCAACATGGCTGTGGACCGCAAGGCCTTGGTGAAAGGGGCGCTGGAGGGATACGGATCGCCTGCTTATACAGTATGCGACAATCTGCCCTGGTGGAACCCGGAAACGGTGATCAGGGACGCGGATCCGGAAGGGGCCAAAAAGCTTCTGGCAGATGCGGGATGGAAAGACACCGACGGTGACGGCGTTCTGGAAAAGGGCGGCCTGAAGGCCAGATTCACCCTTGTTTACCCGTCCAGCGACAGAACCCGCCAGTCCCTGGCGCTGGCGGCGGCGGACATGATCAAGCCCCTTGGCGTGATCATCAATGTGGAGGGAAAAAGCTGGGACGATATAAAGAAATTGAAGCATTCCAACGCGGTGCTGTTCGGCTGGGGAAGCCACGACCCGCTGGAAATGTACAACCTCCACAGCAGCAAAAACCGCGGCGTTGGATGGTATAACGCCGGTTTCTACAGCAACCCGGCGGTGGATCAGTATATGGATAAAGCCCTTGCCGCAGGCAGTGAGGACAAGGCTCTGGAATACTGGAAGAAGGCCCAGTGGGACGGATCCACCGGCCTGAGTGGCAGGGGGGACGCTCCCTGGGCCTGGTTGGTGAACCTCGATCACTGTTATTTCATTCGCGAGAATCTGGACACCGGCAGGCAGAGGATAGAGCCCCACGGGCACGGCTGGCCAATCACGGCCAATATTGCGGAATGGCGCTGGAAGTAACAGTATTCGAGCTGGGGGGTGAGTGCTTGTGGGAAGCACGCTGGCTTTCCTCTGTCGTAAGGTCCTTAGGCTGGCAACGCTGCTGATTGCCATTTGCGCCATATCCTTCTGGCTGGCGAGCCAGTCCCCCATAGACCCCGTTCAAGCGTATGTCGGCGCCGATATGATGCGGGTGAGCCCCGAGCAGCGGGAGGCCATTGCCCGGTACTGGGGATTGGACGCTCCGCCCCTGGAGAGGTTTTTTCGCTGGGGGGCGGCGGTTTTAACGGGGGATTTGGGCACCTCGATGATTTATCGCAGTCCCGTCGTTGACGTAATACATGAGCGGTTTACCGCCTCCATTGTCCTTATGGGACTGGCGTGGGTGTTTTCCGGCGTGCTCGGGTTTTGGCTGGGAGTTATTGCTGGAGTCAGGGCAGGCACCTGGATCGACGGCATCATCAAGTGGTACTGCCTCACCCTCGCCTCCACGCCGGTGTTTTGGCTGGGGCTTCTGCTGCTTATGGTTTTTGCCGTTTGGCTTGGCTGGGCGCCCATAGGACTGGGGGTTCCCATAGGTGTGCCGGCGGAGGATGTCACCGTCGGCGACCGGCTGAGGCACTTGATATTGCCCGCCGTCACCCTCAGCATAGTGGGTGTGGCGAATGTGGCGCTGCACACCAGGCAGAAAATAATAACCGTCCTTGCCAGCGATTACGTGCTGTTTGCCCGGGCCAAGGGGGAGTCGGAGGCGTCGATAATATGGCGGCACGGCCTGCGCAATGTGGCCCTGCCCGCCGTCACGCTGCAGTTCGCGTCTTTTAGTGAACTCTTCGGCGGAACGATACTGGCGGAACAGGTGTTTTCATATCCGGGCATCGGGCAGGCCACCGTGGAGGCGGGATTGCGAGGAGACATGCCGCTTCTGCTGGGCGCCGTCCTTTTCAGCGCTTTGTTCGTATTCACCGGCAATCTGCTGGCGGATATAATATACCGCGTTGTGGATCCCAGGATCAGGCTGGGGGGTGCGGTATGAATCAGACGGGCGCCAAAATGATGACGCTTTCACGCCCGGGCCGCCTGCCCGGCCTCAACCGGCGGCAGGCTACTCTGCTGGTTATGGCGGCGGCCGCCGCCCTGCTCATCGGGGTGGTGGCCGGCGGTTGCCTTGTGGGAAGTGAGGGGCTGGCCACAAACTTTGAGCAGAGAAATCTGTCCCCGTCACTGTCCCATCCCTTCGGCACGGACTGGCTGGGCCGGGACATGTTGGCCCGCACCCTGAAGGGCCTCACCCTGAGTCTCGGCATAGGGGTGCTGGCTTCCGCCATAAGTGTGGTCATAGCTCTGTTTCTGGGGCTGGCCGCCGCCACCATGGGCAGAATAGTTGACGGTTTTATAACCTGGCTGGTGGATATTTTTCTCGGCCTGCCGCATCTTGTGATGCTCATACTCGTAGCCTTCACTCTGGGCGGCGGGGCTTTTGCGGTGGTTGTCGCCGTGGCTGTCACTCACTGGCCGGGCCTTGCCCGGGTCATCCGGGCCGAGGTTTTGCAGTTGCGCACTGCGGAATATGTGCAGGTATCCCGGCGGCTTGGCAAGTCCCGCTGGTGGGTGGCTACCCGGCATTTGCTGCCGCACCTGGCGCCCCAGATACTGGTGGGATTTGTGCTGCTGTTCCCTCATGCCATACTGCATGAGGCGGCCATAACCTTTCTCGGCTTCGGCCTGTCTCCCCACCACCCTGCGGTGGGGGTCATACTGTCGGAGTCCATGCGGCATCTCTCCACCGGCATGTGGTGGCTGGCATTGCTGCCGGGACTTGCCCTGCTGGTGATGGTACGGGCCTTTGACGTTCTCGGAGACAACCTGCGGCTGCTTATAGATCCGCGGACCGCCCATGAATAATGTTGCAGCCGGCCAAAAGGAGATGAGGAGGTAAATGATGGCCAACTCCGCAGGAATGACCGGCGCGGCCTCGGCCATGGCGCAGGAAGCGCCGTACGGCGATGCCGCGCGGGTTTTCGAAAAAAGGAAAATTCCGGCGCCGCTGCTGGACATACAGGAGCTTTCCGTGACATTTGCTCAATATGCAGGCGGTCTTCAAAAGAGGAACATTACTGTCATCACCGGTCTAAGCCTTACTGTCCGGCCCGGCGAGGTGCTGGCGGTGGTTGGATCCAGCGGGTCCGGCAAAAGCTTGCTGGCCCACGCCATTCTTGGCATTCTGCCGGTCAACGCCCGGGTGGCCGGCACAATTCTTTACGCCGGTGAAAATCTCACCCCCGCCCGGCAGGTGGCGCTGCGGGGCAGGGAGATAGCCCTGGTGCCCCAGTCGGTGGGCTTTTTAGATCCCCTCATGCGGGTGGGCGCACAGGTTCGCAGGGCAGTGCGAAACGGGAATGCGTATCTGGCGCAGCGCAGTGTTTTTGAACGGTACCATCTGTCAGACGGTGTCGATGATTTTTTCCCTTTTCAGCTTTCGGGCGGTATGGCCAGGAGGGTGCTGGTTGCCGCCGCCACCATTGGCGGCGCCCGGCTGATCATAGCCGATGAGCCGACGCCGGGACTGCATCCGGAAGCGGCGGGGGAGGCCCTGGGCCATTTGCGGGAACTGGCTGACGAAGGGCGCGGGGTGATGATCATCACCCATGATATAGAGGCCGCCCTTGCCGTTGCGGACCGCGTCACCGTCTTCTATGCCGGCGCCACCGTAGAAACCGCCCCTGTGGCGGACTTCGCCGGCGGAGGGGAGGCGTTGCGCCACCCCTACAGCAGAGCTTTGTGGAAGGCGCTGGTGAAAAACGGCTTTGTGGCGACACCCTGTGCTCAGCCGCCGCCGGATGCGCTGCCGTCGGGCTGCCTTTTCGCGCGGCACTGTGAAACAGCGACACCGGAATGTTCCAGAGAGCACCCCGGAGAGCGGCAACTGCGGGAAGGAACGGTGAGGTGCCTTCATGCCACTTAAAGCATATGGGATTGGTTTCCGCTACCGGCCCGGCCCGTGGGTGCTGCGCGGTGTGGACATAATCGTGGGGCCCGGTGAGATAGTCGGCCTCACCGGCCCCAGCGGGCTTGGCAAAACAACACTGGCCCGCATCCTCGCCGGCTACGAGAGGCCTCTGGAGGGCGCCGTCAGTCTGAACGGAAATCCTCTGCCGGCGTCAGGGTACAACCCTGTGCAGATGGTTTTCCAGCACCCTGAGAAGGCTGTTAATCCGCACTGGCGCATGGGGGACATCCTACGGGAGGGATGGGAGCCCGATGACGGTTTGCTTGCGGCGCTATGCATTGAAAAAATATGGTTTAGCCGCTGGCCCAATGAGCTGTCCGGCGGCGAACTGCAGCGTTTTTGCCTGGCCCGGGCCCTTGGGCCAAAGACCAGCTACCTGATTGCGGACGAGATGACCTCAATGCTGGATGCCGTCACACAGGCCCAAATCTGGCATGTGGTGCTGGACATGGTGCGTGAGCGCGGCCTGGGGGTGCTTGTAATCAGTCACGACATGCCGCTGGTGAGGCGATTGTGCAACAGGGTGGTGGATTTATGGTGAGGTTGACAGCATATCAATATTTTGACAAAATATGCATAACCCCAGGGCCCTGTTCTCCCTATCCAGTGGTCTATACTGCCTTCATTATTCTGCCGGAAAGCAGGAGACAGAATGGGTTGGCCGGGATGGGAGCGCCCTGAAAATTGCAAAATAACTTAAGTAACCGGTACCTAAGTTATTTTTCGATGCCGTGCCCCAAGGCCCTGCGCTCCCGAAAGGGAGTTTTTTCTATGTATAGGAAATTATGCTTTCACAGGTTTTGTGGATAAATTAAATAAGGTTCCTTTTATTCTGGATTCTGACTCCTGGATTCTGGATTCCAGTCGCCCGAAGGGCGAATTTGTTCTCAAAGGAATGCATCAAATTCTGACTACTTAATTCCAGCCGCTGAACAAGTTATTCTGGGGGGCTGTATATATCAATTGAAAAGACATGTAAATAACAGTATACAGCCCTGCGGGGGCGCGGCCCCACAGTTGCCGACGGTAATGCATTGACGCACGGAAAGATCGGTTCAACCTGTTTCAGTCGGTAAACAGGATTTTCAGAACCCTTTGTCGAATAGTCAATTATGAAAGGGGATGGGATTTTCAGAGGTTTTTTAAAAAACTGCAGCCAAAGCTATTGATTTTATTTTCTTTTTAAAATATTTTATATGATAAATGGGTGAGTGACCATTCAGTCATCTAATTATCTGGCAATTCCTGAGGGGATGGGACCTTATCATAACGGGGAGTGATGCAAAGCGGCATATTTTTTTGCGAATTTGCATTGCCGGGCTTTTGTCCATGAATTTGGGTCCTGTATTGAGGGACATGTCATGCCGGCGGTTGTGGCATATGATTTGCATCAGTGAGTAGGGGTGGGGAGGGGTTGGATACTTAAATGTAAAGCAACATTCCCAGAATAAGTAAGGAGGAGTTGCTGTGATTTTCAAGCTGAGTGAGGAACAGGAACTGCTGAGGAAAACGGTGCGTGATTTCGCGGAGTCCGAAATAGCGCCCAGGGCTGCGGAAATGGACGAGAAGGAAGAATATGATTTAAGCCTGTGGAACAAGATGGCGGAAATGGGGCTGACGGGCATACCTTATCCGGAGGAGTACGACGGGGCGGAAATGGACAATATCAGCTACGCCATCGCCGTGGAAGAGCTTAGCCGCGTCTGCGGCTCCAGCGGTGTGCTGGTATCCGCCCACACGTCACTGTGTGCGTGGCCTATTTATGCTTTCGGCACGGAGGAACAGAAGAAGAAATATCTGGCCCCTTTGAGCAGCGGTGAAAAAATAGGGGCCATGGGCCTGACCGAGCCGTCTGCCGGTTCCGACGCGGGCGCGCTGAAAATGACCGCCGTCAGGGATGGAGACGAATATGTGCTGAATGGCGCCAAGATTTTTATAACCAATGCTTATTTTGCCGAAATATATGTGGTTTTTGCCTCCACCGACAGGGGCAAGGGCCATAGGGGTATATCGGCCTTTATAGTGGAAAAGGGCACCCCTGGCTTCACCTTTGGGAAAAAGGAGCACAAACTGGGGATCAGGGCATCGGCGACATACGAGTTGGTTTATGAAAATTGCAGGATTCCGGCTGAAAACCTGCTGGGTGAAGAGGGTCAGGGGTTTAAAATAGTGATGATGACCTTGGACGGCGGGCGCATTGGAATAGCCGCCCAGGCTTTGGGTATCGCCCAGGGCGCGTACGAGCAGGCCCTTAATTACAGCAAGGTGAGGGAACAGTTTGGCAAGCCCATTTCGGCAAACCAGGGGATGCAGTGGATGCTGGCCGATATGGCCACCCAGATTGAGGCGGCCAGGCTCCTGGTGTATCAGGCGGCTTACCTCAAAGACGCCAAACAGCCCTATTCGAAGCAGTCGGCCATGGCCAAACTGTTTGCGTCGGAGACCGCCATGTCGGTGACCACCAAGGCGGTGCAGATTTTCGGCGGCTACGGCTACACCAGGGAGTATCCGGTGGAGAGAATGATGAGGGACGCCAAGATTACTGAGATATACGAGGGGACCAGCGAGATACAGCGCATGGTAATTGCTGCCAATATATTAAAATAAGCCCCAGTCCGTCAGTTTGCCGGTGGTGCGGCACGGGTCCGGTCAATGGTGGCTTAAGGCATATAGCTATAAAACAAAGGAGGAAGCAGATGAATATCGTAGTTTGCATGAAGCAGACCTTCGACACCGAGGCCAAGATTGCCATTGACAGTAATGGTAGAATAAACAGGCAGGGTGTCAGCCTGATCATGAACCCCTACGACGAGTTCGCCGTGGAGGAAGCTCTGAGAATCAAGGAAAAACTTGGTGGCGAAGTCACCGTGGTGACCGTGGGCGGTCAGGAAACCCAGGATGCGCTCCGCCAGGCCCTGGCCATGGGCGCGGACAGGGCTGTACTGGTGGATCCCGGCCTGGAGGAAACGGATGAGTTCACCACCGCGACGATATTGGCCAAGGCCATTTCCGGGCTGAAGTACGACATTATCCTGGGCGGTTTCAGGGCCATCGACGACGGTTCCTCCCAAGTGACCGGCCGGGTGGCGGAAATATTGGGCCTGCCCGTGGTCAATATGGTGGTCAAGCTGGAATTTGCCGACGGCAAGGCCGTGGCCACCAGTGAAATTGAAGGTGGCAGCCAGGTGATCGAGGTGGCGCTGCCGGCCGTGTTTACGGCGCAAAAGGGGCTCAACGAGCCGCGCTATCCGTCCATGAAGGGTATTATGCAGGCCAAGAAGAAGCCCATGGAGAAGAAGGGACTGGGCGACCTGGGACTGGACGCCGCACAGGTCGCTCCCAAGGTGAAGGTTATAAGCTACTTCCTGCCCTCAGCCCGTGCCGCCGGAAGGATTGTTCCGGGCGAACCGGCGGATGCGGCCCGCGACCTGGCCAATGCGTTGCGGGAAGAAGCGAAAGTTATATAAAAGAATTATTATACGGGAGGGTTCGGGAATATGGCTAAAGGAATATGGGTTTTCGTAGAGCAGCGGGACGGTAAAATCAAGAAGGTGACATATGAGCTTTTGAGCGCCGGGCGCAAAGTGGCCGACGGCCTGGGCGAGGAGCTCTGCGCGGTGCTTCCGGGCAATGGTGTGGCCGGCCTGGCTCCGGCCTTGGGAGAGTACGGCGCTGATAAGGTGTTCGTATTGGAAAGCGGCGCGCTGGAGAAATATACCACCGACGGTTATGCCAATGCCGTGGCCAGTCTGGCCAAGCAGTATGAACCCGGCGCCATACTGATGGGATGCACCGTGGCGGGCAGGGATCTGGCGGCCCAGGTGGCGCAGAAACTGGGCACCGGCCTGATGACGGACTGCACCGACATGTCTTTGGAAGAGGGCCAGCTGGTTTTCACCCGTCCTGTATATGCCGGCAAGGCTTTTGTGAAGGCTTCGTGCCCCGGGGTGCGCCCGGTGATGGCCACCATCCGTCCCAATGTGTTTTCCGTGGGTGAAACCCAGCCCGGCCGCTCCGCCGAGGTTGTAAGCGCACCCGCCGACACAGGGGAAATCCGCCAAGTGATAAAGGATGTCGTCCTGCAAGTAAGCACCAGGCCCGAGCTGACCGAGGCCGATGCGATCGTGTCAGGCGGCCGTGGTATGAAGGGACCGGAAAATTTCAAAATATTGGAGGAACTGGCCGATGTGCTGGGCGCAGCCGTGGGCGCTTCCAGGGCGGCGGTGGACGCTGGCTGGAAGTCCCACAGCTTTCAGGTGGGCCAGACCGGCAAAACGGTTTCTCCGGTTCTCTATATCGCCTGCGGCATTTCAGGGGCCATCCAGCATCTGGCCGGAATGAGCTCATCCAAGTGCATTGTGGCTGTCAACAAGGACCCCGAGGCCAACATATTCAAGGTGGCGGACTACGGCATAGTGGGTGATCTGTTCGACGTTGTTCCCCTGCTCAAGGAGGAATTTAAGAAAAAGTTGGAATCCTAAGGAGACTTTAGCGTGGAGAAGGGGGGAAAACAAATGTCCGAGCCCTTAATGCTGTTCGACGAGGTGAGGGAGGCCATCGTGGGTAGCGGTGGCGAAGAGATACAGCTTTGTATGCAGTGCGGACTTTGCACCGGTTCCTGCCCCTGGGGCAGGACGGAGGAAAAGTCCGATTTCAACGTGCGGGCCATGTTTCACATGGGCAGACTGGGCTATGACGGGTACGAGTCCGACGACTACCTTTTTGCTTGCACCACCTGCAATCAGTGCGCCGTCCTTTGCCCCAGGGGTATTAAAATCCCCGGCGTGGTCAGGTCCATGCGCAGTGTCATTTGTGAAACCGGAGGCATACCCAAAAATCTGAAGGCGGTACTGGGGAGCATAAACAGCCAGGGAAACCCGTGGTCTCAGGAAAAGGACGAGCGTACGGCCTGGACCAGGGGACACGATGTGCCGGAATTCACCCCGGACAAGGAATACCTGTTGTACGTCTGTTGCACTTCTGCTTATGACGGCCGCAGCCAGAAGGTGGCCAGAGCTGTTGTGGAGCTGCTTGAGGCGGCCGGGGTGAGCTTCGGCATTATCGGCAATGAAGAGAAGTGCTGCGGGGAGTCGGTTCGTAAAATAGGGGCCGAGGATGAGTTCGGCAATCTGGCCCGGCATAACATTGACCTTTTCAAGCAAAGGGGTGTAAAGAAGATAATCACCACGTCACCCCACTGCCTGTTCACTTTCAAAAATGAATACCCCGAACAGGGCGCTGAGTTCGAGGTTGTTCACTATACCGAATTACTGCGGGATTTGGTGGCGGAAGGCAGGCTGAAGTTTTCCAGGCCTGTGTCAAAAAAGGTGATTTATCATGAGCCCTGTTATCTGGGGCGGCACAGCAGGGTGTTCAGCGCGCCCAGGGAGTTGATGGGAGCTGTTCCCGAACTGAAAATGTCCGAATTCGGCGGGAACATGGATTACAGTCTGTGCTGCAGTGGCGGTGGGGCGCGGATCTGGATGGAGACCAGGGCTGGCCAGAGATTTTCCGACACGAAGGTTAAGGAGGCTTCGGAAAGAGGTTCCGAGGTAATTGCCACCGCTTGTCCCTATTGCATTGTCATGCTGGAGGACAGCCTGAAGAATCAGAACAAGGATGAGGAGATGTCGGTCAGGGACATCAGTGAGATATTAAGGGAGAGTCTCTAGAATTTTTCAACAGCCTCCCAGGGCCCAGGGTGTAGTCTCTATATTGCCCTGGGCGCACTTTATATTGCCGGTTGTGAATGTCTGTTCAGCCCGTCACCGGTTATGCTTAAATCTTTTTGCGAAAGGAAGGGACTGGTAATGAAGGAAGCTGTGATTGTAAGCGCGGTAAGGACGCCGGTGGGGAAATTCGACGGCTCACTGAAGGGCGTGCCGGCGGTGGAACTGGGGGCGCTGGTAATCGGGGAGGCCGTCAAGAGGGCCGGTATTGAGGGCGGCCTGGTGGACGAGGTGATCATGGGCAATGTGCTGCAGGCCGGCTTGGGACAGAACCCTTCCCGGCAGGCGGCGGTCAAATCGGGGCTGCCGCAGGAAACTCCCGCCTGGACGCTGAATCTGGTTTGCGGGTCCGGGCTTATGGCCGTTGGTGTCGCCGCCCGGCAAATCTGGTCGGGGGATGCGGAAGTGGTGGTGGCCGGCGGAATGGAAAACATGTCCCTGGCCCCGTACTTGATCGACAGGGCCAGGTGGGGATACCGCATGGGTGACGGCAAACTGGTGGACGCCATGATCAAGGACGGCCTGTGGTGTGCCTTCA
Organism: Peptococcaceae bacterium; assembly: GCA_037444185.1. Taxonomy (GTDB): domain Bacteria; phylum Bacillota; class Desulfotomaculia; order Desulfotomaculales; family Desulfocucumaceae; genus JAILZP01. The sequence continues at coordinate 17,392 of JBBIMW010000025.1, forward strand.
ACGACATACATATGGGTATCACCGCCGAGAATGTCGCGGAAAGATACGGTATCACCAGGGAGGACCAGGACCGTTTCTCACTGGCAAGCCAGGAAAAGGCAGTGGCAGCCATAGACGCCGGGAGGTTCAAGGACGAAATCGTCCCCGTGGTGATGCCTCAGAAGAAAGGTGACCCCATTGTTTTCGGCACTGACGAATTCCCCCGCCGGGGCACTACCCTGGAGGCGCTGGCAAAACTGCCCCCGGCCTTTAAAAAGGGCGGCACAGTGACGGCGGGAAACGCATCCGGGATCAACGACGGGGCGGCGGCGCTGGTGGTGATGTCGGCGGGCAAGGCCGAAGAATTGGGAATAAAGCCGATGTTCCTTATCCGTTCCACCGCCGCGGCGGGAGTGGACCCGGCGTACATGGGGATAGGGCCTATTCCCTCCAGCAGGAAGGCCCTTAAAAAAGCCGGGCTGACTGTGGCCGACCTGGACCTTATCGAGGCCAACGAGGCCTTCGCGGCCCAGGCCTGCGCCGTAGTCAAGGAACTTGAGCTGCCCGGTGACAGGGTTAATGTCAATGGAGGCGCGGTGGCCATCGGGCATCCCATCGGGGCCAGCGGGGCAAGGATTTTGCTCACCCTGCTGTATGAAATGAAGAGGCGCGGCGGTAGGTATGGTCTGGCCACCCTGTGCGTCGGCGGTGGTCAGGGTACGGCCATGGTGGTGGAGAACGTCTTTTAAAAATAAAGGTCCCTTTCTCCACCGGCAATACGGCCCAGCCTCGCCATGGTTTCCATCCTGACGGCGGGGCTGGGTATTTCTCCCAGGTGTTCGCTGATGGTTTTTTCCCCCGCCTCCAGGGTGGACGGGGAGGCGTAGTCCAGCAGGTATTCCTTGAAGGTCAGTATGGAGTTGGGCAGGCAGACGTCTTGGATGCGACCGCTTTTGGCCAGGGCCATGAAGCGGTCGCCTGTGCGGCCCCGGCGGTAGCAGGCCGTGCAAAAACTTGGGATGTAGCCCGAGAGGCAGATGCTACGCAGAATTTCGTCCGGGCTGCGGTGGTCCTCCACCTGGAACTGGGGCGCCCCGCCGCCTGCAAAGGAGGTTTTCCTTTCCTGTTCCAGCTTATAGCCCCCCACCCCGGTGCAGGAACCGGCGCTAATCTGGGACACCCCCGCGGCCAGTAATTCGTCCCTGAACTCCGGCTTCTCCCGGGTGGACAGTATTATGCCGGTGTAGGGAACGGCCAGGCGTAAAACGGCGATAATCTTTTTGAAGTCTCCGTCTGTAACCAAGTAAGAAAATTTATGCAAATCGACCCCCGGCGCCGATCGCAGCCTGGGTACCGAAATGGTGTGCGGCCCCACCCCGAAGTTTTCCTCCAGGTGCAGTGCATGCATCAAAAGGGCCAGCACCTCAAATTTATAATCGTACAGTCCGAACAACACCCCCAGTCCCACATCGTCAACACCGCCCTGCATGGCCCGGTCCATGGCCGTGACATGGTAATCGTAGTCGCTCTTCGGCCCGCCGGGATGCACGGTTTCGTAAGTCCGCCGGTGGTAAGTCTCCTGAAAAAGTATGTATGTTCCTATGCCGGCGTCTTTAAGTCGGCGGTAGTCTTCCACCGCGGCGGCGGCGATGTTGACGTTCACCCTGCGGATGTCGCCCTTTGATTCCCTGGTCCGGTATATGGTTTTGACGGCTTCCAGTATGTACTCAAGGGGACAGTTGCCGGGGTCCTCCCCGGCCTCCAGGGCCAGCCGTTTGTGCCCCAAGGACTCCAGTATCCTCACCTCGTCCCGCAGCTCATCCATGGTCAGCCGCTTCCGGGTGAAGTCATTGTCCCGCCGGTAGCCGCAGTAGACGCAGTTGTTAACGCAGTAGTTGCTTACGTACAGAGGGGCAAACAGAACCAGCCGGCGGCCGTATATTTTTTCCTTAATCTCTTTGGCTGCCAGATACAGCCGGGTCAGCAGAATTTCGTCCTCCAGGTGCAAAAGCACGGCGCACTCCAGGGGGGTAAGGCCTTCGGCTCGGCGGGCCCTTTCAATAATCCGGACTGCCTGCCCGGGATCTGTCCGCCTGGCTTTGTCCAGGCAGTGGCGGATTTTTTCCTCGTCGATAAAGCCTGTATGCAGTTTTTTCATCAAATAACACCTCCGAAATTATCAGTCCAGTATTGACAGTACCTCCGGAAATGGGCCCAGGGCCCGCCGCAGAATGCCGTGCAGGTGGGCGATCAGTATGCCGTAATTGACTATGGGCACTCCGGCCCTCTGGGCGGCCATGATCCGGCTGATCATTTCCCGGCGGTTGATCATGCAGGCGCCGCAGTGTACGATCAGGCGGTATTGTGCAAGGTCCACCGGCAGTTCTATGCCGCTGGACCATTCAAATTGCAGTTTTCCTCCAGCCGCCTGCCCAAGCCAGCGGGGGATCTTCGCAGTGCCGATGTCATCCGCCACCCTGTGGTGGGTGCAGGCTTCGGCAATCAGCACCCGGTCTCCGGACTGCAGGTTATCCACCGCCAGTGCGCCCCGGGTCAGGGTGGCCAGATCGCCCTTGTAACGCGCAAATAGGATGGAAAAAGAAGTCAGGGGCACCCCAGGAGGTGTTTCGGCGCTCACCCCGGAGAAAGCCTGGGAGTCTGTGATTACCAGGGCCGGCGGCTTCACCAGCCGGTTAAGGGCGGCCTTGAAGTCCTTTTCCTGGACCACCATGGTTAGGCAGCGATGGTCCAAAAGGTCCCGGATGGTCTGCACCTGGGGTAATATCAGCCGGCCCTTGGGAGCGGCCAGATCGATGGGCGCCACCAGCAGCGCCACTTCGCCGGGGGCCATCAGATCGCCGGCGATGGCGGCGGCTGTCCAGTCTTTTGGGGCGGATTTTACAATAGCCTGTTTGATTTCGGTAATGCCCCGTCCGGTCAGGGCGCTGACCCTCACCCAAGGTATGCCGGGCAGTTGCATATCATATTCCCGGTTTTCCGGAGGCAGGTCTGTTTTATTCATCACACCGATGACAGGTATTTTCCTCCGCCCGGCTTCAATAATCAAATCCCGTTCCGCTTCACCCGGGACGGACCGGTGGTCCACCACCAGCAGTGCCAGATCGGCTTTGTCCAGCACGTCCATGGTTTTGGCCACCCTCAAACCGCCCAGCTCGCCGGTGTCGTCAAGTCCCGCCGTGTCAACGAGCACCACCGGCCCCACGGGCAGTATCTCCATGGATTTGAATACCGGGTCGGTGGTGGTGCCGGCCACCGGGGAGACAATGGCGATATTCTGTCCGGTAATGGCGTTGATCAGGCTGGATTTGCCGGCGTTGCGGCGTCCGAAGAGGGCGATGTGCAATCTGCTTCCGCGGGGAGTGTCGTGCATGGTTTTTATCTCTCCTCAGCCTTAAAAATGTTCTTTACCGTATAGGTGATGGAAATGATTTATGTCCGGAGCTGTGTCCGTACCCGCTTCCGGCAGTGCGTCCCAGGCTCTCAATCCAGGAACGGACTTCCTCCACCGCTGTGGCTGGGTCCAAGTTCCCTCCGGCCTTGCCGGGATAAATGCTGTAGAAGGGCCGGTAGCGCGCCGGGGTGACGTTGGGCATGATCACGTTGGAACCGTACTGAAGCGCCAGCCTGCGCCCTTCTTTGCTTATCGCGTCCAGGGCGGTGGTGGCCGGAAGGTGCAGCTGCGGCATCAGCAGCCGCACAATCGCCAGGACGGTGAGGGTTGTTTCCAGGGAACCCGGCGGGTTTCCGCCCAGGGGAGTCCCGGGATGGGGTATGAAGGGACCGATGCCCGCCATTTCAACGTCCAGTTTGCGCAGCAACAATATGTCCCGGGCGATGGTGCGGGAGGTCTGTCCCGGCAGCCCCACGATACTGCCGGCCCCTACCTGATAGCCAATGTGCTTTAACTGCCGAATGGATTTGATTCTGTCCGAAAGTGTGGTGCCGGGCCGCAAGCGGGTAAATAGTAGCGGGTCCGCCGTTTCGAACTTCAGCAGGTATCTGTCGGCGCCGGCGTTCCGGAAGGCCAGGAGGTCACCGTAAGGGCGGAGGCCCACCGAAAGGGTGACGGCAACATCCAACGAATCCTTTATTTTTGATATTATGCGGGTTAATGTATCCACAGTGTAATAATGGTCTTCTCCGCTTTGCAGGACAATGGTTTTCAGTCCCAGCCGGGCGGCGGCGCGGGCCGCCGCCAGTATTTCCCCGGGTTCCATGCGATACCGGATGAGCCGCCGGTTTCCCGAACGCAGGCCGCAATACAAACACCGGCTGGAGCAATAATTGGAAAACTCTATGACCCCCCTCAGGTGCACCTCTTCCCCCATCCGCCGGGACCTGACCCCGTCCGCCAGTCTTAAGAGGCAATGCCTGTTTACGGGGTCGGCCTCCAGAAGGGCCAATATGTCTTTGAAAGTTGCCTTGACGCCTGATGATATTCTTTGTAAAGATTCTTCATAACTGGTCAAAGGAAAACACACCCATCCCCAGTGTCGTATTTTCGGCTTCCATACAAACTTGTCATAATAAATATATTGAAATTTTTTAATTTATTGATTATATTAGAAATACCACAATAATTATTTTAAATCAATATTAATTAATATTATTTATTATATATAGATCTTTTGATAATATTTTTTTATGGCAGACCATGGGCAATGAGCTGTTTTTTAGGGCAGGTGAGTTTCATTAAGCTGAAGGATGTTAAAGACATACTGGGTGCTGAAGTGATTATCGGGAAAGAGATGCTGGACACCGAAGTCAGTTCAGGTTTCGGCTGTGATCTGATCAGCGATTCGCTCTGTTTTACCAAGCCGGGCTGTCTTCTGCTCACAGGACTCACCAATATCCAGATTGTCCGTGTGGCGGAAATGATCGAAGCCAGGGCTATTGTTTTTGTCAGGGGTAAAAAGCCTGGAAAGGGTATTATCATTATGGCAGAAGAAAAGAAAATCCCCTTGATGGTGACAGGCCGTTTTCTGTTCGAAAGCTGCGGTCTTTTGTATCAGAAGGGCCTGCGCAGTTTCTGAAGACGGGCGGGCGTAGGGGGTGCCGGGACGTGAAAATGGAGTTCAATGTTAAAGGCATGGACTTCACCAGGGCAGGTGAAGCGGCCGCCAGAATTAAAAAGGCGCTGCAAATGGTGGGAATGGAAGTGGAAACCATCAAGAAAGCCGTTGTAGTGTCATATGAGGCTGAATTGAATATTGTCATTCATGCCCGGCAGGGGACACTGACCCTTTTAGTGCATCCGGACCAGGTGGAAATATTGGCCTCGGACGAGGGACCGGGTATACCGGATATATCCCTGGCCATGCAGGAGGGATTTTCCACAGCCCCTCCCCAGATAAGGAAAATGGGTTTCGGGGCGGGTATGGGACTGCCTAATATAAGCCGTTGCTCAGATGTGCTGGGGATTGAGTCCGATGTCGGCGTGGGCACGGAGTTGAAAGCCGTCATATTCAACCGGACAAGTGGTGAAAAATCATGTCGAAATATTTCCACTCGGTGAAGCTGGACCGGGAAAAATGCAAAGGCTGCACAAACTGCATCAAGCGCTGTCCGACGGAGGCCATCCGGGTGCGGGAGGGGCGGGCCCGGATCATCGAAGATCGATGTATCGACTGCGGTGAATGCATACGTATCTGTCCCAACCGGGCCAAGCTGGCCATCACCGACACCCTGGAGCGGCTTGCGGAATACCGGTATACAGTGGCCCTCCCCGCTCCTTCTTTGTATGCCCAGTTCGGACCCCTGGTGATGCCCCACGATATTCTGGGGGCCTTAATGGAAATCGGTTTCGATGATTATTATGAAGTGGCCGTGGGAGCCGAAGCCGTGTCCTTACTGCTTCGCCAATACCTGGACTCTAACCGTTCCAGACCCGCCATCTCCTCGGCCTGCCCGGCCGTGGTGAGGCTTTTGCAGGTGAGATTCCCCGGATTGCTGGATCACATCGTTCCCATAGAGACCCCCATGGAGATCTCCGCCCGCCTGGCAAGGGAAAGGGCCGTGGGTCAGGGAAAAGCGGGGGATGGAGAAATTGGCGTTTTCTTCATTACTCCGTGTCCAGCCAAGGTCACCGCCATGAAACAGCCATTCGGAGACAGATCCTATGTTGACGGTGGCATTTCCATGTCGGCCATTTACGGTGAAATTCCGGCCAGACTCGATTATTCCGGATCCAGACTGCAAACCAGCCTGTCGCCGGTTCGTGGAGTGGGCTGGGGCAGGGCAGGGGGAGAACCACGCCATAATGAGCCACTCACTGCTGGCTGTGGATGGAATTCACAATGTGATTAACGTACTGGAGGAAATTGAGCGGGGGGGGCTTGGAGATATAGATTATATTGAGGCTCAGGCCTGTAACGGCGGCTGCATCGGAGGCCCCCTGGCGCCTCAGAACCCCTTTGTGTCCAGGGTGCGAATGGAAAGCCTGATCAAAAAGCTGAGTACGGCGAAGCCCCAGATGCCGGCTTTCCCCACAGATCCTGGGTTTTACCGCCTGAAAAAAGCCGTACTTCCGATTGCTTCTTTGAAGCTGAACGATGACGTTGACCTGGCCATCAGCATGCTGGAAGATGTGGAGAAGATTGCTGCCGACCTGCCCGGCCTGGACTGCGGTTCCTGCGGCTCCCCCAGCTGCCGCGCCCTGGCCGAAGATATTGTGCAGGGACATGCGGAAACTTCTTACTGTGTGTTCAAACTGAGGGAAAAGCTGCAGGTTTTGGCCAGGGAGATAGTGCACCTGTCCCACATGCAGCCGCCCGCTATGGGCCGGGATGCCGCAGGCGGCAAGGAGGGCGAAAAATGATGGAATTGTGGGACAAAATAATCAAGTCATTGGACTTATCTTTACATACCGGCTTGAGAACCCTGCGCCGGGAAATACGGGGAGCCTACTGCGGGGACCTCCTCAGTGATGTCCTGGCCCACGCTTCCCAAGGGGATCTCTGGATAACCATCCATCGCCACCGTAATGTGATTGCGGTGGCGACTTTGGTGGGTATTGGCGGGGTGGTGGTGACGGGCGGCCGCACCCCGGATCCCGATACTGTTTTGGATGCAGAAAGGGAGGAGATGCCTCTGTTTACCACACAGCTTAATAATTACCAGGCCAGCGGAAAGATATACCGCATTTTTTGCGGACATGAACCATTCATTGAATGAATTTATCGAAATACTTTCGGTTTCGGGGAGGTAGATGTCAATGTCCGATGGTTGTGCGTGCAATGCCCGATTATCCCCTGAATGCCTGGAAGAGATAGACAGGCTTATTGAACTCCACCGGGGACAGCCGGAAGATTTAATCCAGGTGTTGCACAGTGTTCAAAACAAAGTGGGGTATCTGCCCCGGGAAGCGCAGGCAAGGGTGGCCGAGGGCCTTGATGTGCCTTTGGCCAGGGTTTACAGTGTGGTTTCGTTTTATTCCCTCTTTACCACGGCGCCAAAGGGTAAGCATAGAATCAGCGTATGCGCCGGTACTGCTTGTTATGTCCGGGGAGCCAGCCAGCTTCTTGACAAGCTGGCTGCGGACCTGCAGGTAAAGCCGGGAAATACAAGCCGGGACGGGCTGTTTTCCCTGGATGTGGTCCGCTGTGTGGGCGCCTGCGGACTGAGCCCGGTAATAACTGTGGACAATAACGTGTATGCCCGGGTACATACCGGCAAACTGGCCGACATAGTGTCAAAATACTCTAAGGAGTGACCGGGTTGGAGGAGTTGTCCCTGCACATACTTGACATTGCGCTGAATTCTCTGGATGCCGGCGCCACCAGGCTGGAGATCGCAATTCTGGAGGACATTCCGGCCAATGTACTGGAATTCAAGGTCCGGGACAACGGGCATGGCATTGCCGGAGATCTTGTGGAGCAATTGATGGACCCCTTTTACACCACCAAGAAGAAAAAGCGGGTGGGTCTGGGTATCCCACTGCTGAAAGAAGCCGTGGATCGGTGCGGGGGGGTTTTTCGAATCAGGGCATCCCTGACTGTAGGCACCACGGTTACGGCAAGATTTCCGTGGGACCATTTGGACCGCGCCCCGCTGGGGGATATTGCCGGAACATTGATTGTACTCATCGCCGGCGGGCGATCCATTCGATTGATCTACCGGCATCAGTACAACAGTGAGACATTTTTTTTCGATACCCGGGAATTGCATTCAATGCTGGGGGACATTCCGCTGCACACTCCTGAAGTGCTGATATGGCTGGAGGACTATCTTAAACGGAATATAGCTGATTTAAAGGAGGCGGGGAAATTTGAAGAATTTGGAAGAACTGGATAGACTGCGGGAAAATCTGAGGCAGGCGATGAAAATCAGGGAACAGGCCCCTGAAGTCTCCGTCAGGGTAAGCATGGGCACGTGCGGCATTGCGGCCGGGGCCCGGGAGATAGTCATGTCCTTGCTGGAGGAACTGAAAGAGCAAGGGCTTGACGGTGTGGCCCTGACCCAGACCAGCTGCGCCGGCCTCTGTCATTATGAACCGCTGTTGGAAGTAATTAAGGGAAGCGAAAAGACCACCTATGTGAACATCGACCGGGATAAGGCCAGGGAAATTGTCAGAAGGCACTTGATAAAGGGTGAGATTGTAAAGGAGTGGGTTACTCCGGACAGATGAAAATTTCCTCCGCCGTGGTGTCCCGCTTGGGATTATTTCCGTTATGTACACTAAGGAGGATGATGAGATGGAAATGTACAGATCTCACGTGCTGGTCTGCGCCGGGACGGGCTGCATATCCTCGGACTGCAAATCGGTGCGGGCGGCGCTCCAGGATAATGTTGACAGGTTGGGGCTGGGTAAAGAAGTCAAAATTGTGGAAACCGGCTGCATGGGGCCATGCGACCTGGGCCCGGTGGCAATGGTTTTTCCGGACGGGGTTTTCTACCGCAGCCTGAAGCCCGGGGACGCCGCCGAGATTGCGAGTCAGCACCTGCTGAAAGGAAAGGTGGTTTACCGGCTTTTGCACCGGCCGGCGGGGAGCTCGGAGCAGTCCACCGGATTTGAAGGACTGGATTTTTTCAGTCGTCAGACCAGAATAGCTTTGCGTAACACCGGTTTGATCAACCCGGAGTCCGTTGAGGAGTACATTGCCCGGGACGGTTACCGGGCCCTGGGCAGGGTGCTTTCTCAGATGACGTCGCAGCAGGTGCTGGGAGCCATAAAGGAATCGGGCCTGCGGGGCCGCGGCGGGGCCGGTTTCCCCACCGGCGTGAAATGGGAATTGACCGCCCGCGCCCAGGGATATCCCAAATACGTAGTATGCAACGCCGACGAAGGGGATCCCGGTGCATTCATGGACCGCAGCATATTGGAAGGGGATCCCCATACTGTCCTTGAGGCCATGGCTATCTGCGGTCACGCCATCGGTTCCTCCAAGGGATACATATACGTCCGCGCGGAATATCCCCTAGCGGTAGAAAGGCTGGAGACAGCCATAAACAAAGCCAGGGAATACGGTATTTTGGGAGAAAACATATTCGGCACGGGATTCAATTTTGACATTGAAATAAGGGTGGGGGCCGGGGCCTTTGTGTGCGGCGAGGAAACCGCGCTTCTGGCCTCCATTCAGGGAGCCCGGGGGGAACCCAGGCCAAGGCCGCCCTTTCCCGCCCAGGAGGGACTCCGGGGAAAGCCCACGGTGATAAACAACGTGGAAACCTGGGCTTGCATACCTCCCATTATACTGAACGGACCCCGATGGTTTGCAGCCATTGGAACGGAGAAAAGCAAGGGTACCAAGGTGTTTGCCCTGGCGGGGAAGATCAACAACACCGGCCTGGTGGAGATCCCCATGGGCATGTCGCTGAGGGAGATAATTTTTGAAATAGGCGGTGGAATCCCCGGCGGCAAGAAATTTAAAGCCGTGCAGACCGGAGGGCCTTCCGGGGGCTGCATTCCGGAAGAGCACCTGGACACCCCGGTGGATTACGAATCCCTTGCCGGGCTGGGAACAATCATGGGTTCCGGCGGAATGATCGTTGTGGACCAGGATACCTGTATGGTGGACTTGGCCAAATATTTTCTGGAGTTTGTGCAGGAGGAGTCCTGCGGCAAATGTTCACCTTGCCGCATCGGCACCAAGCGCATGTTGGAGATTTTGGAACGCATTACCACCGGCGGCGGCGGGGCGGGAGACATTGAAAAACTGGAGGAACTAAGCCGCGGCATTAAAAATTCGGCCCTGTGCGGGTTGGGCCAAACCGCTCCCAACCCCGTGATCAGTACCCTGCGGTATTTTCGGGACGAATACGAAGCCCATATCAGGGACAAAAAGTGTCCTGCCGGTTCCTGCCGGGCGCTGCTGACGTATTGTATAGACGTGAGAAGCTGCCAGGGATGCGGCCTTTGCGTCAGGGCCTGCCAGGCCGGGGCTGTTACCGGGAGAAAGAAAAAACCCCACCTCATCGATTTCGAAAAATGCGTCAAGTGCGGCACATGCAAGGACAGGTGCAAGTTCAACGCCATAATCACTATTTAGATAATTGGGGGAATAATATATGTCACCGGTAATATTGACCATAGACGGACTGAAGATTGAGGCGGAGGCGGGCGGCACCGTTCTGGAGGCTGCCGCAAAGGCGGGCATAAAAATCCCCACCCTCTGCTATTTGAAGGAAATAAATGAAATAGGCGTCTGCCGCATTTGCCTGGTGGAGGTGGAGGGGGCTAGAAGCCTGCAGGCCGCTTGCGTTACCCCGGCGGCCGAAGGCATGGTGGTGCGCACCAATACCCCCGCCGTGCGGCAGGCCCGCAAGCTCAACCTGGAATTGATTTTGTCCAATCACCCCCGGGAATGCTTGATCTGTGCCCGCAGCACCGGCTGTGAGCTGCAGCGTCTGGCCTCGGAGCTGGGAATTGACGGCTTCAGGTTTTCCGGGGAGATGACTCCCCACAGCCCGGACTTCTCCAGTCCCTCCCTGATCCGGGACCCCCGCAAATGCGTTCTGTGCAGGCGTTGCGTCGCCGTGTGCGAGAAGGTTCAGCAGGTGGGCGCCATTGCGCCCCAGGAGAGGGGTTTCAATACAGTCATCGCCCCGGCCTTTTCGGACCCCCTGGGCCAGACGTCATGTGTGAATTGCGGTCAGTGCGCCCTGGTCTGTCCAACGGCGGCCATTTGTGAAAGGGACCAGACCGGTGAGGTGTGGGCGGCCCTGGCGGATCCGGGAAAGCATGTGCTGGTGCAGACCGCCCCCGCCACCAGGGTCAGCATCGGTGAAGTATTCGGCCTGGAACCGGGCGGCGTGGTCACCGGAAAACTGGTGGCGGCCCTTAGAAGATTGGGCTTCGACAGGGTTTTCGACACCGACTTTACCGCCGATCTGACCATAATGGAGGAGGGTAGTGAATTGATCCGGCGCATCCAGGATGGAGGCTGTCTCCCCCTGATTACATCCTGCAGCCCCGGCTGGATAAAATTTGTCGAGCATTTTTATCCGGAAATGTTGCCTCACCTTTCCACATGCAAATCTCCCCAGCAGATGTTCGGCGCCCTGGCCAAGACATATTACGCCGAAAAAAACGGCATCTCCCCCGCCGATATTTTCGTGGTCTCCGTAATGCCCTGCACGGCCAAAAAATTCGAGGCCGGCAGGGAAGAAATGAACAACAGCGGCTACCGGGACGTGGATGTTGCGCTGACCACCCGGGAGCTCGGGAAAATGCTGAAAGAAGCGGGAATAGACTTCGGCGCTCTGGATGAGGAGGAATTTGACGCCCCCTTCGGCATCTCCACCGGGGCCGGGGTTATATTCGGGGCCACCGGAGGGGTTATGGAGGCGGCACTGCGCACGGCTTACGAGCTGATTACCGGAAGCACCCTGCTATCCCTGGAATTCCAAGAGGTAAGGGGTCTTGACGGGGTCAAGGAGGCCACCGTCAATCTCGACGGAACTCCTTTAAATGTGGCGGTGGTTCATGGGCTGGCCAACATCAGGCGCATTTTGGATAAAGTGAAAGAGGGGAGCCGGTATCATTTTATTGAGGCAATGTGCTGTCCCGGAGGATGTATAGGTGGCGGCGGCCAGCCTGTGCCCACCGACAGGGAAACCAGGGAGAAAAGATTGGCTGGAATATACAGTGCCGATCGGAACATGAGCATCAGGAAGTCCCATGAAAATCCGGCGGTCCAGGCCCTGTACAAAGAATTTCTGGGCGGGCCCCTGGGGCGCAAGTCCCATGAATTACTGCACACCAGTTATATTGTCAGGGCCAAACACTGATGAAAGGGGTCAGGCCGCTTTTAAAGCGGCGGGATATCGCATCACTGGTTAAAAACGACCGGAAGGTCCTGGAGGCAATGTTTTCGTTGTCGGGACGGTTCCATGCAAGGTAAAGGTCAAGGATTAAATCAATCCCCGTCACCGCGATTTCGCCCAGGGCGCCCTTCTCCAGCATTTCACACGCCGCCCGGCGGTAAACCGCTCCAATGCCTAAACCCAGGCGCACGGCGTTGATTACCGACTGGTCGCTGCCCAGCTCATAAACATTGGGAAACTGGTCCAGGCAGATATTATAATTGGAAAATTGCTGTTCCAGAACCTTCCTGCTGCCGGATCCCGCTTCGCGGACAACAATGGATTCACTGGTCAGGTCGGGCGGTGAAACTTCTTTCCCCCTCAAGGGATGCCACGGGGGAGAAATCACCGCCATCCGGCCTCTCAGCCACGGCCTGCATTCCAGGGTCTCGGCCTTTACCGCAAGCCCCAGAATGCCCATGTCCACTTCCCGATCCTTAAGCCAATGGACTACCTGGGAGCTTCCGGATATTTGCAGGCTCACTGTGATTCCCGGAAACTGTTCCCGGAAGCCTCCGATGATAGTGGGCAGCAGCCATTCTCCGGCTACCGGATTGGCACCCAGCATCAGGTGGCCGGCTTTGATTTCCCTTAAATCATCTATGCCGGCCTTGACCTTGTTGTATTGACGGATCATCTGCATGGCAACGGGGTACAGAAGCCTGCCCGCTTCGGTCAGGGCAACCCTTTTGTCGTTGCGATCAAAAAGGGATATCTTTAAATCCTCTTCCAGAGATTTAATCTGGAAGCTCACCGCAGGCTGGCTCATATTGAGCTGGACGGCAGCCCTGGTGAAATTTTTAAGCTGGGCGATGAGTAAAAAAGTCTCCAATTGTTTGATATTCAACCGGATCACCACTGAAATAGACATTACAAATTATATATTTCTATTTTTTTTGAGCCATTCCTTTCGGGTTCAAATTGCGCCGCTTGCTGTATTATATGATTTCCGTCAAAGGGGAATATTGAAAATGTTTTGTAAAATAATAGGCAACGTAATCACCTTCTGATAAAATGTTCATAGCATGTCCATTTTGTATTAAAAACTAAAGGGGGAAGAAGAGTGGAGATTAAAAAAATAATGATTGTCGGCGCAGGCCAGATGGGGTCCGGCATCGCCCAGGTCGCCGCGGCGGCGGGCTATAATGTGGCGCTGAACGATCTCAACATGGATCTGGTGAACAAGGGTCTTGGGGTAATAGGTAAAAATCTGGATCGGGACCTGGGCAAGGGCAGGATAACCGAAGACCTGAAAAATGGGATAATGAGCCGCGTCATTCCTTCCACATCCCTCAATGACGCCGCCGACTGCGACCTGGTGATCGAGGCGGCGGTGGAGAATATGGGCATAAAGTCAAAGATTTTCAAGGAGCTGGACGGGATTTGCCGGCCCGGAGCCATCCTGGCCACCAACACGTCGTCCCTGCCCATAACCGAAATAGCGGCCAGCACCAAAAGGCCTGAAAAGTTCATCGGCATGCACTTCATGAATCCGGTGCCGGTGATGAAGCTGGTGGAGATCATCAGGGGCCTGGCCACCTCGGACGAGACGTACGGAGCCATCAAAAGCGCCAGTGAGAAAATGGGCAAGGTGCCGGTGGAGGTGAATGACGCTCCTGGTTTTGTTTCCAACAGGGTGCTTATACCCATGATCAACGAGGCCATTTACTGCGTCTACGAGGGGATCGCCACCCCGGAGGCGGTGGACCGGGTAATGAAGCTCGGTATGAACCATCCCATGGGACCCCTGGCCTTGGCTGACCTTATAGGGCTGGACACGTGCCTGTACATAATGGAGGTGTTGCACAGCGGCCTGGGGGACAGTAAGTACAGGCCCTGCCCGCTGCTGCGCAAGTATGTAGCCGCCGGCTGGCTGGGAAGAAAGGCCGGCCGGGGATTTTACGTATATTAGAGGAGGTTTGGATGATGAATTATGAAAATCTTATTTTGGAGAAGGAAGAGGGCATAGCCCTGGTCACCATCAACCGCCCCAAGGTGCTAAACGCCTTAAACGGCGAGTTGCTGAAGGAACTGGACGCCGTAACGGAAGAGATGGAAAAGGACCATCAGGTCAGGGTGGTGATAATCACCGGTGCGGGGGAAAAGGCCTTTGTGGCGGGGGCCGACATCGCATTCATGAGCGGGCTCAGCCCCCTGGAGGCCAGGTACTTCGCCCTGCTGGGGCAGAAGGTGTTCAGTAAAATCGAAAATATGTCCAAGCCAGTTATTGCGGCGGTTAACGGTTTTGCCTTGGGCGGCGGCAACGAGCTGGCCATGGCCTGTGATATCAGGGTTGCTTCGGAAAAGGCCAAATTCGGACAGCCCGAGGTGCAATTGGGCCTCATCGCCGGGTTCGGGGGCACCCAGAGGTTGTCCAGGCTGGTCAACCCCGGATTGGCCAAGGAAGTGCTGTTCACGGCGGACCAGTACGATGCCGAGTCGGCCCGCAAAATGGGGTTGGTCAACCATGTGGTGCCGGCGGGGGAGTTGCTTGAATTCTGCAAGGCCATGGCCAGGAGAATAGCCGCAAAGGGTCCGGTGGCGGTGAAGCTGACCAAGGAGGCCGTGAACCAGGGGCTGAACATGGACCTGGAAAAAGCCTTTGCCTTGGAAGCCGATCTGTTCGGGCTGGTTTTCACCACCGACGACAGGAAGGAAGGCATCGGGGCCTTTCTGGAAAAAAGAAAGCCCGCCTTCAACAATAAGTAATTAATTAGCAAGGTACGCAAGGAATTCCTTGACAGCGGACGAAAACATGTGTAATATAATTATTGTCAAAGGGGAGTAGCTTTTTCCGGCAGGCCAACAACCGGCCAGCATTTCTGGCCTGGTTCTCCGGGGCAGTCACTGTCGAGCAAGACTTTTGATCCGGTTTGATTATCCGGGTCAAAGGTCTTTTCGTATGATAGGGCATAAAAGCATAATTCCGGGTGTCACAAGAAAAACTGAAAAAAGGAGGGGTTGCCGTTGGACTTGGGATTTTTAGGCGGAGTGATCAATATCATAATAATCGACCTGGTGCTGGCCGGGGACAATGCCGTGGTGATAGCCATGGCGTGCAGGGAGCTGCCCGATGTTTATCGCAAAAAGGCCATAATTTGGGGAGCCACCTTGGCCGTGGTGTTCCGGATATTGCTCACCACGGTGGCCGCATTACTGCTCACCATTCCCTTTGTCCAGATGGTGGGAGGACTTTTGCTGGCCTGGATTGCCATCAAACTTCTCTATCCGCAAAAGGAAAAGAGTGAAACGGAGCAGGTCTGCATCAAAGATTTCCGCAAGGCGCTGATAACTATTATCTGGGCCGACGTAATAATGAGCCTTGATAATGTGCTTGCTGTGGCCGGGGCCTCCGGGGGCGACATCCGCCTGCTGATATTCGGCCTTGCCCTGAGCGTGCCCATAGTGCTGTTCGGCAGTTCTCTACTATCGAATCTGATGCGTAAATATCCGTGGATTATCTATCTCGGCGCCGGTGTGCTGGCGTGGACGGCGGGAAAAATGCTGGTTCACGATAAATTTGTAGTAAATTATCTGCATATCCTTCCTTATGCCGGAATTATTATTCCGCTGGCCTTTGTGGCGCTGGTCATTCTTGCCGGCAGGCAAGTGCGGCGCACCCGGGAGACGGTTTCCGGAGGAGCGTGAGATTAAGGGGGCAGGGCGGTGGGAACCGAGATCAACGCGACACTGGGGGCCGCCTTTCTGGCCGGGGTGCTTTCATTTTTTTCTCCCTGCATACTGCCCCTGCTGCCGGTTTATGTGTCTCAGCTGACGGCGGCGGCCGGCCGCCGGAGGGGGGCCTGGGGGACATCACTGCAGGCCGCGGTGTTTGTTTTGGGTTTCACCGTGGTTTTTGTGGGTTTGGGGATGGCCTCCAGTTTTGT
>JBBIMW010000026.1:0-32929 GCA_037444185.1 Peptococcaceae bacterium
CCATTACTTACCGCCAATTGGTGGATGGCGTTTCTGTTTTAACTTGATACTCATGAATATTATTAAACCATTTCAAGGTCGAAAACCCTGAAACCATTGATAAATCTGGGCTGGTGCCGAAGGTGGGAGTCGAACCCACACGAGTGATTAGCTCGGCGGATTTTGAGTCCGCTGCGTCTGCCAGTTCCGCCACTTCGGCATTAATGGTTTAATATTAATTTTATCACAGCTGTCCGGCCCGGTCAACTCCCGTAAATTCTTCTGGCTCCATTCAATGCCCCCTCCGCTGGCAGGGAACTCATCAGCATTCGTGGCTTTTTTCCATGTTATGCCTGGATTTAAGTGGCAATCTGCTTTTTGGTGCAGGACCGGCTGCGGCATTGTCGAATAGATGAGTATATGATCATCTGGAAGGTGGTGGTTGGAGCCTTGCATCCGGATGACGGCATACTGGTGAAAAGAAGCCAAAATGGCGACCTGGATGCCTTCGAGGAGCTTGTCAGGCGGTACGAGGGCAAGGTTTATAATGTGGCGTACCGTTTCATGGGCAGTCATGCCGATGCCGGCGATCTTGCCCAGGACGCCTTTATCAAAGTGTATCAGGCGCTGCCGTCCTTCAGGGGGGATGCAAGCTTCGCCACTTGGCTGTATAGAATAGTGTCAAATGTATGCCGGGATGAGATAAGGAAGCAGCAGAGGCAGAGAAAGGTGTCGCTGAATGAGGTGATGTTGCAGTCCGGGAGTAATCCGCATTTGGTGGCCTCTGCGGAGATGTCCCCCGAGGAGTGCGCGGAGAGGAACGAAATCCAGTGCCTGGTGCAAAAACAGCTGGACAGTCTTTCCGGGGAACACAGGCTGATACTGATAATGAGGGAGATACAGGGACTGTCCTACGAAGAAATCGCCTCCTCCCTGGACTGCACCCTGGGCACTGTCAAGTCCAGGCTGAGCAGGGCCAGGCAGGCCCTCAGGCAGAAGGTGCTGGACCAAGGGGAACTTTTCGACACTGGTATTCGTCCATTGGATAAGGACAAGGGGGGATGAAAATGCAGTGTCTGGAGATTCAAGAACTGCTGTCGGCATATTTTGACGGTATGCTGGATCCCTCTGTCAAAGAAAGGGTTGACCGGCACATTGAACAGTGCCCGGTGTGCAGGTCGGAATATGACGATCTGGCTATGGCGGTGGAACTGGTGCGCCGTCTGCCCCGGGTGGAACCTCCGGAGGGGTTTGGGCGTAATTTGCGGATCAGGCTGGAGCAGACGGTAATGCCCGGCGCGAAAAAAGGCGCCCTGTCCAGGAAGGCCCCGGGCAGGCGGTCCGTTGTTACGGCCCTGGCAGCAAGCTTTGTTTTGGTGTTCGGGATGGCTGTGTGGTCCGGCATTCCTGAAAAATTCTCCGTTGCCGAGCTTTCCTCCGGAGTGGAAGTGAATCAGGCTTCACGGCCTGATTCAGTGTTCTCCAGTGGCACGGAAGGCGCCAAGGACCGGTTGACAGCCATCCCCGGAAACGGATCCGACATGGCTGCCATGACTATACAAATCAGGGAATCGGAGGTTGTACAGCCGGAGGGCGGGGTTGCGCCGGCAAGCTCCGGCAGGCCGCTGTCCGGAGGGGGTGCGGCTGATTTCACGGGTAGCTACAGCCTGATGCAGGAGAGAAAGTTCATGGCGGATAACGGTTCGCCCGGTTTGTCAGCCCGGACCACCGCCCCGCTGATACAGGCGCCGGAGACGGGCCAGCCGGGGTTGGTGATGGACGCGAAGGTTAAAGATAAAAACGCCGCAGTCCGGGAACTGCTCGGCATTGCCCGGAAGTTGGGGGGAACGGCCGCCGTTGTGCCGGATACCGGCGGCGGGGAGGTTGTTTTAAAAGTACCGGGCGGACAGTACGATAAGGCTATTGAAGAAATAGTAAAATCGGTTACGGTGGTGGCAAGGCGGGACTATCCGGAAAAGGAAGGCGTGAAATCATTCAGTCAGACCGGTGACGCAGTGGACACCTTTGCGGCGGATATGCGGGAAGCATCTGACAAATACGAGAACATACCTGGGGTCAAGAAGGAAGAGGCGCAGAGGTCTGATGACGGTGTCGCCTGGCCCGTTATCCGGATCAGGGTTGTAAAAACAAATGGAGAGGCGTTGCCATGAAAGCCCCGGCCTCACCCGGGGATGCCGGCCCCGGCCGTGAGGGGAGAGGTGGCCAGGGACGGCGGACATTTTCGTCCTGGTCTTGCCATAAATGATTAAACAATGTACAATTATTTGAAATGTACCGGCAGCCTCCGATCTGTAAGCGGCGAGGGCCGTGGTCCGCAAAAGAACTGTGTGCTTGTCGGATTGGCCTTTTAGATCTGGAGCCGTTTACGGAGGAGCGTTTGATAACATAATAAACGTACCGGCTGCCATTTTGGTTTATATTTTTCGTCAGGAAAGGAGGTCATCGAGGTTTATGAAGGAAAAGGTAGAAGCGGTTTTAGATAAAGTCCGCCCGGCCCTGGTTAGAGACGGAGGGAATGTAGAGCTGGTTGACGTCACTCCGGAAGGCACGGTGAAGGTAAAGCTGGTGGGCGCTTGCGGAAGTTGCCCCATGTCCACCTACACTCTGAAAATGGCCATTGAAAGAACCATTAAGCATGAAATTCCAGAAATTAAGGAAGTTGTTCAGGTGTGACAATTGATAAAATGGGAGGTTTCCCCATGGGGAAACCTCCCATTTTAATGCAGGGCGGCTCAAGCCACTGTGATTACCTTTGCGCTTTCCGAAAGCAATCTGTGGATATCCAGCATGTTGCCCACTCTGCCCGCCGCCAGCTTGTCCTTGAGTTTATAGTACTCCAGGCAGGTGCCGCAGGATATTATTTCCGTAGCCCCCGTTGACAGTTTTTTCAGTTGTTCCAGAACGGGAGAGCCTTGACACGTCAGCAAAACGCCGCTATTTAGAAACATCAGCGATCCGGGTGGAGGATCCGCCTCAGAAAGGGTTACCATCAAGCTTTTCATCAACACCTGTCCCAGGTCGGGCGAACCCTGTCCCAGAAGGTTGCTGGTGATCAGATACGCCGTGGATGCACGCCCCTCGGCAGCGACCGGGTCATTGGGGGTTTCCATTGGCGCCGCGCCACCTTTTGTTATTTTTATACTGTAACCTTTTTCAATTTTTTCAACTTCCGCCGTGTACCCGGCATTTCCGGCGAACATCATTATATTCTCCCTGGCGGTGTCATTGTCCACCAGTACTGTTACCGTGCCCTTTGCCATGGAGTCAAGGGCTTTTTTTGTGTTTATCACCGGCTGGGGGCAGGGCAGCCCGCGGCAGTCCTCTATTTTTGCTTCCGGCATGGCTGTCGGCTCTCTCCTTTATTATTGTTTTTCAATTCGCACCTATAATACTTCAATGGGAACGGAACTCAATTCCTTCACCTTTCCCACCATAACGGCGGCGACGCCTTCCCGCTCCATTTCGTCCATCATCCGCCCGGCCCCGGAGGCCGGGACAGAGATCAAGAGGCCCCCCGATGTCTGTGGGTCGAACAGTATGGCGGTCATCTCCGGGCCGGTGCCTCCGGGAATCTTCACTTGGCCGGAGAAATAGTCCCGGTTGGCGTAGGCCCCCGCCGGGATCATGCCCATGGCGGCCAGTTCTTTAATGCCCGGCAGTAAAGGTACGCTGCTGGAATGTATTTCCATGGTTACTTTGCTGGCCAGGGCCATTTCGGCGGCGTGCCCCAGCAGGCCGAAGCCCGTAATATCGGTGCATGAACCGGCGCTCCACCGGATCATAACCTCCGCCGCCTTCCGGTTTAACTCCAGCATGCTTTCCAGGGCGGCCCGGACGGACTCCGCCGGGGCCAGATCACCCTTTATGGCGGTGTTTATAATCCCGGTTCCCAGGGGCTTTGTAAGCACCAGCATGTCTCCCGGCCGGGCTCCGGCGTTGGACAGTATTCTTTCCGGGTGGGCCAGCCCGGTGACGGCCAGCCCGTATTTGGGCACATCGTCCTGGACGGTGTGGCCTCCGGCTATGATGGCCCCGGCCTCGGCCACCTTGTCGGCGCCTCCCCTTAATATCCGGTGCAGTACCTCCGGCGGGAGGCAATTGGGGAAGCATACTATGTTCAGCGCCAGGAGGGGTGTGCCGCCCATGGCGTATATGTCGCTCAGGGCGTTGGCCGCCGCCACCTGGCCGAACAAATACGGATCGTCCATCACCGGGGTGAAGAAATCCACCGTCTGTATTAATGCCAAGTCGTCACCAAGCTTGTAAACGGCGGCGTCATCGGAGTTTTCAGGACCCACCAGGAGGTTCGGGTCCCTTGCCTTGGGTAGGTGTCGCAGTACCTGCGACAGGGCGGCGGGCGCCATTTTTGACGCTCAGCCGGAGGCCGTGGTCATTTGGGTGAGTCTGATTTCCGCCACCGTCAATCCCCCCTTTTTGCCCGGCGGTTCCCCTCGACGCCCTTTCCGTTCTGTCTCCCGTCCCCTGACGGAATGAGGAATGCAGAATGAGCCGTTTTCGGCCGAACCGGTCAGATATATAATATCACCCGGCTGAAACCGTATTGACGGGTATAAATTTTTTTTATTATTTATGTCCCGGGCATAAACAATTCTTTGACGCAGGAAGCAATGAACCGCCAGTAATGTTTGTCCATTTGTTTTCATATATTTTCCTGAGGAGGGGTTTTTCATGGCCTGGAGGGATTTTAAGAAAAGGTTGAAAAGACAGATGTCTGATATAATGGATATTCCCAGCGATATTGTTATGGATTTGCCGAAAATAGTCCTGGTGGGGGACTTGCAGGTATTTATCGAAAACCACCGGGGCATCGTGGAATATACGGCGGAAAGTGCAAGGGTCAGTGTGGGGGAGTACGAGGTGGCTGTAACCGGGGAAGAATTGCTGCTGCGTAATATATTGCCCGACGAGATTTGCCTGGAGGGCCGTATTAAATCTGTGTATTTTATTCGCTGACCGGGGCGGCCGCAGTGTCGTCGGGCGGTACGGGGGGATACGAGTGTTTTTGTTCAGGCTGGCTTCTTTTGTATTCGGGTATGTGAACATGCTGGTGCAGGGGGAGAATATTGAGAAATTCCTCAACGTGGCGGTCAGCAGGGGTATTTATCTGTGGGACATCAGTAGGGCGGGGGACAACCGGATATTTGTCAAGACCAGGTTAAGCGCCGTCAAGCCGCTGCGGCACATCGCCAGGAAGACAAAGAGCCGTTTCAGTTTCAGGGGCCGGAAAGGGCTGCCTTTCATAGCCGGTCAGTTCAGAAGGAGAAAGTCTCTGCTGGCCGGGGCGCTGATTTTCATGGCCGGACTGTATATCTTGAGTTCCTTTGTCTGGTTCATTGATGTCAAGGGCAATCGGCGGCTGCCGCCCGACATGATAATGAAAACCGCCGCAGAGGCCGGGCTCAGGGTAGGATCGTTAAGATTCGGGGTGGACCGGCAACGGGTGGAAAACATCATTCTGGAACGCATTCCCGAAGTGTCTTATGTTGGGGTGACTATCAGTGGCACCAGGGCCACCATTGAGATAGCTGAGAAAATAATCATCCATAAGCTTCAGATGAAGCCGGCCCATGTTGTGGCAAAAAAGGCCGGCCTGGTCAGGGAAGTGTTGGTTCTGGTGGGCAACCCAACCGTCAAGGAGGGTGATATCGTGGTCCCGGGACAGATATTGATTTCCGGCGTCGTTTCCGCACCGGATGGGCAAAACTCCGCCCTGCCCGGCGGACCTGCCGGCGGACAGCTGGTCCCGGCCCCCGCCGCCCCTCCGGCCTATGTCCATGCCAGGGGGGTGGTAAGGGCCAGGGTTTGGTATGAGGGTTATGGTGAGGCCCCTCTGGTGGAGGAGGGGACCCGGGCCACGGGGAGTACAGCGTCTAGGGTTTGTATTAAAATTGCTGGCAAGGAAATAATTTTATCAGGTGTGCAAAAAATTCCTTTTAGTATGTACACAAGCGAAAGAGATGTTAAAAAGCCACCCGGTTGGAGGAATATTTCAATACCCGTCGAACTAATAACTGATAAATACACTGAAATAGAAAATTACAGGGAGGAACGAAGCCGTGACGAGGCCGCCGGGATTGCCCGCAGGAAAGCGCTGGAGTCGGCAAGATGCGGTATCGCCGGTGAAGTCATGATCCTTAGGGAACAGTCCGGTGAAGTGGTGTTGAAAAATCCTGAAGGCGTGATAAGGTTTACTGCCACCATTGAGACCCTGGAGGATATAGGTGTCGAAAAGGCCATCCACTAATGGTTCCCCCAAAAATCTCCATGACTGCGGAATGTGGCCAGTACTTATAACAGGAGGTATTTTTTTATTGCCGGAGAATACCGAAGCCAGGGTGTTGCTGGATGACATAGGGACGGCGGCCGAAATATTCGGCCGCAATGACGAACACTTGGCCCTCATTGAACGTGTTTTGGGGGTCAGGGCGGTGGTCCGGGGCGAGGAACTGGTTATTCTGGGTAATCCCGAACAGGTGTCTTTGGCTGAAGAAGTTTTCAACCAGCTCATGAGTTTTTACCGGGCGGGAAACCGCCTGACCCTGCATGAGATCAATTATACCCTTAAATCGGTGAAGGCAGGAGAGAAGGATGCTCTTTCGAGGCTGGCTACCGATGTATCATTGGTAACGTACAGGGGGAAGCAGATCAAGCCTAAAACCATCGGCCAGAGGCAATACATGGAGGCCATCGGCAAGCATGACGTGGTGTTTGCCATAGGCCCCGCAGGGACGGGAAAGACCTACCTGGCGGTGGTTATGGCCATCCGGGCGCTACGGGGCAAGGAAGTGCAGAGGCTGGTGCTGACCCGGCCGGCGGTGGAGGCCGGGGAGAAGTTGGGCTTCCTGCCGGGAGACCTTCAGGAGAAGGTGGATCCCTACCTGAGGCCTCTGTATGATGCGCTTTATGATGTACTGGGCATGGAAAATACATTGAAGTACCTGGAAAGAAATATAATAGAAATCGCACCCCTGGCCTATATGAGGGGGAGAACCCTGGATGATGCGTTTATCATCCTGGACGAGGCCCAGAACACCTCGATTGAGCAGATGAAAATGTTTTTAACTAGGCTGGGTTTCGGCTCCCGGGCCGTCATCACGGGTGACATCACTCAGATAGATCTGCCCAGGGGGCAGGTTCCCGGCCTTGTGCATGCCCGGGAGGTGCTGGACGGAATAAAAGGTATTGCGTTTCAATACCTTACCGGGGAGGATATAGTACGCCATCCTCTGGTGCTGGATATAATCAGGGCATATGAGGAAGCCGGCCGGGAGGGCAAGTAATTGGCAAGTGGGTTTGCGCCGACCGGCGGCGTACTTTCAGGAGTATAAAAATGCCTAATTTCGGTTCACTAAGAGGAAAACTGCAGAACAATGCAGTCCTTCTCATGAAAAAAAGGAAATTTCGCAGGGGCAGTGCTGCGGTGCTGTTCTTTTTGTTATTGTCTTTTTTTGTCACCGTGGATATAGTCCCCAGCAAAGTTAATTTACAGCCGGGGCAGGTGTCCAGGGAAAATGTATTTGCCCCCCGTACGGTGTTTTTTGAAGACCGGTCCAAGACCGAGGATAAGAAGAAAAAGGCGGCGGAAGAAGTTCCACCCCAGTATGAGCGGCGGGAAGAAGTGGAGCCCGCCGTACTGAAGGATATTGGCTCGGTGATTCAGCGGGTGGGCAATATACAGCAGGATGCGGACATAAAGGAAGAGGAAAAGGTCAAGAAAATAGCCGGGGTATTGCCCTTCACCCTGCCCGAGGACCGTCTGCACACACTTTCTGTTCTGGACCGGGAGTCCCTGGCAATATTATCCGGGGAGGTGAACGCCCAGGTATCCAGATGGATGAACACGGGTACCGGGGTTACAGGAGAGAACCTGAATAATGTGATCGGGGATATAAACCAGAAACTGTCCGGCATTATGCTCTCCAAGGCGTACATTGATCTGGGCCAGGGCCTGGTGAAACATTTCATGCGCCCCAATACTTTTGAAAACGCTGAAAAAACAAGACTATTGCAGGCCGCTGCCAGGGACTCGGTGTCACCGGTGATGGTGACCATCCGGAAGGAAGAGAAGATAGTCGGCGCCGGAGATGTGGTCACTTTGGAGCATATTCAGAAACTGGAGGCCCTGGGCCTTTCCAGGGGAGGGGTGCCGTGGCAGTCAATTACGGGCAACGCCCTGCTGGTCGCCCTGTTGATGGTGGTGGTGCTTTTTTACCTCTACCAGCAGAACAGGGAAATATACACCAATGCCGGTGTGCTTTACCTGATGGGGATAATAGTGGTGGTAATCGTGGTGGTGGCCAAGGGCATACTGGCCATCGAGCTGACCAGGTCCCCCGAGTTCGGGGCGCTGCTGGGATATATGGTTCCTATCGGCGCGGCCGGCATGCTTATCGCCATTCTCATCGATTCCAGGGTGGCGGTGTTGGTGGTAAGCGTGCTGAGTCTTTTGCTGGCTCTAATGGCCGGGGGGCAGGTCAATTTCGGTGTGGTGGGACTGGTGGGCGGCATCACCGGCGTGTATAGCGTCAGCAAGCTCAGTCAGCGGGGAGACTTGGCCAGGGCCGGTTTCTACACCAGCGCGGCCAACATTGCGGCAATAACGGTGATGGGGCTGGTAAGCAACGCCTCCCCTGCCCTGGTGGTTAGTTCGGCCTTTATACTGGGCACCACCAACGGCATACTTTCCTCCATCCTGACCAACGGTTCTCTGCCCTACCTGGAAAACGCCTTCGGGATAACTTCCTCGGTGAGACTTTTGGAGCTGTCCCATCCCAACAACCCCCTGCTGAAAAAACTGCTTACCGAGGCCCCGGGCACATACCATCACAGTATATTGGTGGGCAATCTAGCCGAGGCGGCGGCCGGGGCGGTGGGCGGAGAAAGCCTGCTGGTCAGGGTCGGGGCTTACTACCACGACATCGGCAAAATCAAAAGGCCTTATTTTTTCATTGAGAACCAACTGTCCAGTGATAATCCCCACGATAAAATCGCCCCCACCCTGAGCACTCTGATACTGACCTCCCATGTGCGGGACGGATTGGAACTGGCAAGGGAGCATAAACTCCCCCAGTCCATACTGAAAATAATTGAACAACATCACGGGTCCAGCCTGGTGACGTACTTTTACCACAAGGCCAGGGAAAACGGCGGGGATAATATTAATGAAGACGAGTTCAGATACGAGGGTCCCAAACCCCAGACAAAGGAGGCCGCCATCGTGATGTTGGCCGATTCCGTGGAGGCGGCCGTGCGGTCCATGCAGAACCGGACCCACAGCAGGGTTGAGGGGCTGGTCAGGAAAAT
The DNA here is from genome assembly GCA_037444185.1 of Peptococcaceae bacterium. Lineage (GTDB taxonomy): Bacteria > Bacillota > Desulfotomaculia > Desulfotomaculales > Desulfocucumaceae > JAILZP01. The sequence continues at coordinate 9,325 of JBBIMW010000026.1, forward strand.
ATTGCGGGACAAGCTGATGGACGGACAGCTGGACGAGTGCGACCTGACCTTCAAGGATCTGGAAAAAATAACTGAAGCCTTTTTAAGGGTGCTCGGCGGGATTTTCCACTCCCGGGTGGAGTACCCCGACCTGTCCAAGGAGATGGAAAGGAGAAAGACAAGGCATGCCGGTTATAGTAAACAATCTGCTGGAAGAGGATCCGCTTGACGTTGATTTGGAATTGCTGGCGGAAAGGACGGTGCGGACGGTTCTGGAACAGGAGGGGTATGGGGAGGAGTCCGAGGTGAGCGTGGTTTTCACCGATGACAAATATATCAGGGAACTGAACAGGAATTACCGGGGCATTGACAGTCCCACCGACGTCCTCTCCTTTGCCATGAACGATGGGGAGCCGATGCTGGGGGCGGAGGGGGAGTATCTCCTGGGTGATGTGGTGATATCTCTGCAGGCGGCGCAGCGCCAGGGAGATGAATACGGCCACGGAATCAGGCGGGAGGTGGCTTACCTGGCGGCCCACGGGGCCTTGCACTTGTTGGGCTATGATCACCGGGATGAGGAAAGCCGGGCGGTGATGCGGGAGAAGGAGGAGTCGGCCATGGCCACCCTGGGGTTGGGAAGGGACGGGCTGTAGTTTGCTGCCGGCAATCATTTGTAATTTATCATAGGAGACAGTAGACATGAGACAGGAGACGGGAGGCGGGGGACAAAAAGAAGGAGGGCGAATGATAGAATCTTTTTTTAAAAGTTTTTTGTACGCAGGAAGAGGGATCCGGTGGGTTCTGTCCTCCCAGAGAAACATGAGGATTCACCTGGCTGTGGCCTTTATCGTGTTTTCGGCGGTGGCCTGGTTTAAGATAAACAGCAGTGAGCTGGCCATGGTCATTTTTGCCGTGGCTTTGGTCATGGTGGCCGAGATGATAAATTCTGCGATGGAAAGAATTATTGACATTGTGTCCCCCGATGATCGCCCCCTGGCCGGGCTGGCCAAGGATGTCGCAGCCGGCGCGGTGCTGCTGGCGGCTTTTTTTTCTGTGGTCATCGGTCTGCTGGTTTTTCTGCCGCATGTTAAAAAGTGGCTGGCGGAATGATATATCCGGGAGGTGCGGAATGGACGAAGGTTCTTTGAAACAGGGCGAGTTGATACAGGCGGCACTTTCAGCCCGGAGCCGGGCCTACGCCCCATACTCCGGCTTCAGGGTGGGGGCGGCCCTTCTCACCGGTGGGGGAAGTATATTCACCGGCTGCAACATTGAGAATTCGTCCTATGGCCTGACCTGCTGCGCTGAACGGGTGGCCCTGTTTAAGGCGGTCAGCGAGGGGGAAAGGGATTTTGCTGCCATGGCGGTTGTATCGGACAGTGATGAGTTCTGTTCCCCCTGCGGGGCCTGCCGGCAGGTTATGGCCGAATTCGGAGAGGGCATTATGGTGTATATGTGCAGAAACAACGGGGAATACCGGCTGAAAACCGCAGGCCAGCTTTTGCCGGCTCGGTTCAGGCTGGATTCGGGCCCCCGGTAATGTTGAGGTGATTTATTCATGCCCGGAGAAGGATCTTTCAGGTCTGGGTTTGCCGCCTTGTTGGGCAGGCCCAATGTGGGCAAGTCCACTTTGGTGAACAGTCTGGTGGGGCATAAGGTGGCCATTATTTCGAACAAACCCCAGACCACCAGGCACAGAATACGCGCGGTTTTGACCAGGGACGACGCCCAGGCGGTTTTCCTCGACACCCCCGGCGTTCATAAACCCAGGCACAGGCTGGGGCAATACATGGTGGAACTGGCCCTGGGCACCCTGAAAGAGGTTGACGTGGTTCTCTTTTTATGTGAGGCGGACCATCCGGGCACCGGGGACAAGTACATTGTGGAGCGGCTGGAGAAGGTGTCCACCCCGGTAATACTGGTGTTGAACAAGATAGACCTGGTGGCCAAAAGGGAGTTGCTCCCTCTGATAGACGGTTTCCGGCAGCTGTACCGGTTCAGCGAAATCGTGCCGGTGTCGGCCCTTACGGGAGAGAATCTGGAACGCCTGACAGAACTGGTTGTGGCCCATCTTCCGGCGGGTCCCAAATATTACCCGGACGGAATCGTCACCGATACTCCGGAGAGGTTTATCATGTCTGAAATCATCAGAGAGAAAGTGCTGCAACTTACCTCCCAGGAAGTGCCCCACTCGGTGACGGTGGATGTGGAGGAGGTCCGGGAGAGGCCAAACAATCTGGTGGCCGTCAGGGCCGTCATTTATACCGAAAGGGATTCCCAGAAAGGTATATTGATCGGTAAAAATGGCGGCATGTTGAAGGAAGTGGGGAAAAGAGCCAGGGAGGAGATGGAGGTTCTCTTCGGCTCCAGGATTTTTCTCGATCTTTGGGTGAAGGTCAAGACCGACTGGCGGAACAATGAGAAGCACCTGCGGAGCTTCGGTTATTTACAGGAGTAGGAGTCTTGACATTTTTGCGGCATGGAGCCCCTTGTTTGACAGAATTATACTGGCGCCGGGCTGAATTAACCGCTTGTCATACAACAATTCATATGCTATGCTATTCATGGAAAAAATATATAAGTCATCTTCGTTAGGTGAGGCGTCTGTACAGACACATGCCACTGCCCGGAAACGTCGAGAGACGGTAACGGGTCAACAGGTATTACCGGCTTAAGGTTTTACTTAATGTGGCTGGGACTGCGGGAGAAATTGCCCTAGCTGTATAGTGCCAAAGCTTGTACGAGTGAAGAAGGCGGGTTTGACTGTACCTGACGGCCTTCTGGTTTGATGCGGCAGGTTTTTTGTTTTTCCTGGGCTTTTCCACGGAGATGCTTGTTGGGGGAATGAGTATAGTGATTAAGACTTATTTTTATGATTCCTCCCTGGACCGGATTATACACGACGTAGATCTTGGTCAGAAGGATTTGATGGACAGGACTGAAAATCTGATGTGGGTCGATGTTTTCAATTTCACGGACGCCGAGGCCAACCAGGTGGCCGGCGTTTTCGGATTCCACCCCCTTTCGGTGGAGGACTGCTTGCATTACAGCCCTAGGGCCAAAGTGGACAATTACGAGGATTATTATTTCTTTGTGCTGCATGCCCTGAGGTACGAGGAGGAAAGCGACGAGGAGATCTCCCTGGAGCAGCTGAATGTGTACCTGGGCAAAAATTACGTGGTTACCTTTCACCGGAGGACATTGCCCACCCTCGGTAAAATAGCCAGGGACTGTCTGGCCAACCGCCGGCTGGAGGTGATGAAGAAGGGGCCGGACTTTTTCCTGTATACAATTATCGACGGCATCACAGACATGTACTTCCCCGTCCTGGACCGCATCAATGAACGGGTGGAGGAACTGGAGGACGATTTGTACGTACTGCCCACCAAGGAAGTCACCGAAGAATTTCTCAGTTTGAAAAGGACAACCCTGGCCATCAGGCGGGCCATAATACCGCAAAAGAGAATTTTTGCTTCGGGAAATGGCAATTACACCTTTACGGTCAGCGAGGAAAACGTCCCCTACTACCTGGATTTGGTGGACCACATAGAGCGTATCATAGACAGCATCGACAGCTTCCGGGATTTGGTGGACGGCGCCCTGGCCACCTATGACTCCATCATAAATGCAAGGACCAACGAAACCATACGGGTGCTGACGGTTATATCCACCATTTTCATGCCTCTGACGTTTTTAACCGGCTACTTCGGCATGAATGTGCCCCTCCCCGCCCAGGAGTCGGTGGTGTCCACACTGTCCATCACCTTCGGGCTGTTAGGGGTGTCAATGTGGATGTTTCTTGTTTTCCGTATTCGCAAGTGGATATAAAGCCGTTCCCCGATGTCTCCCTTCATTCCCCCCAGCGTTTGACCAGGCTGTTGCCGATGCCCAGACAGTCCAGCGTCCGGCCGGCGGTGTGTCTTAATATATCATCGATGGTGGCCGGGCGGGTGTAGAAGGCAGGGACCGGGGGCATGATAAAAACTCCCAGCCGGGCCAGCTTCAACATGTTTTCCAGGTGAATGGCGCTCAATGGCGTTTCCCTGACCAGCAGCACCAAGGGGCGCCGTTCCTTTATAGTGACATCGGCGGCCCTGACGATTAGATTGTCGGCATGTCCGGCGGCGATGGCCGACAGTGTTTTCATGCTGCAGGGAGCGATGATCATTCCTTTGTGCAGGAATGACCCGCTGGCGGGACCCGCCATCATATCATCCTGCTCATAGACGCGGTATGCCAGGGAGGCCGCCCGCCCTGGGCTGAATCCGGTTTCCGCAGCCATGGCCTGCTTCGCCCAGCGGCTCATGATCAGGTGGGTTTCCGTTTCCAGCCGGTTCAGTTCCTCCAGTATCAACAGTCCGTACGCCGCCCCCGAGGCGCCGGTCATGGCCATCACTACACGCATGCTGTTTATCCCGCCAATCGGTATTTTTTACTTATTTTAACCCCGGTTGCCTAAAAAGAAAAGGAATTAACTTGAAAATAGTCCGGGCAACTTATTTCGCATCCTTATTCTGTCGGAATCCGGAATCCGGCGTGTCCGGCGGGAGTATGAACTATGAAAGAATACACGGTGGACGCCATTATTTTAAAATCTTTAAAGTCCAGGGAAGCTGACCGGATCCTCACCCTCTATACCAGGCAGGCGGGGAAGAAGACGGCCATGGCCCACGGCGTGGAAAAGCCTTTCAGCAAAAAGCGCGGGGCGGTGCAGCCCTTCGGCTATTCCAGGTTGCAGCTGCGCCGGGGGAGGGACCTGGACTCGGTGGCCCAGGGGGAGGGGATTGAAATTTTTCCGGCATTGAGGGCAAGTTTGGAGGGACTGGCCGGGGCCAGCTATATGGCAGAACTGGTGGATGCCTTTACCATGGACGAGGACCCCAACCCCCCGATTTTTCAATTGCTGTTGGAAACCTTCAGGCTGCTGGGGGGAAAACATGATTTTGTCGCCGCCAGATCCTTTGAAATAAAGCTGGTTTCACTTCTGGGCTACCGTCCGGGACTGGAGGCATGTGTGTTATGCGATACGCCGGCGGCGGGGGAGGAGTTGTATTTTCTGCCGGAACACGGCGGTGTTGTCTGTCACGGATGCTGTCCGTCCCCGGGCCGGGAAAAAGAGATGACCAGGGGGGCGCTGGAGAACATGAAGGTGCTTTTGCGGTGGGAGACGGCCCGTATTCACCAGATCAGGGTGGACCGGTCCGCCGGTGATGAAATAAAAAATGCTATGAGGCGATTTATTGATCATCGTCTGGACAGGGGAATCAAGTCGCGCAGGTTCGATGACCTGCTGGGGCGCCGATGAATAATTTGCGCCGGGAAGGGTTAAATAATTTTAAAGACGGTGGTTATAGCCGGCGGGCCGGCACGCCATCTTAAAAGGAGGAGCCCTTCGTGAATGAAATTGAAAAGATTGACCTGATCAGGTCGAGAATGGAAGTGGGATACAGGGAAGCCAGGGAGGCCCTGGAAGCCGTCGGGGGAGACGTGGTGCAGGCGCTGATCAATCTTGAGGAAAGGAAAAACACATTTCCGGAGAAGGTTCAGCACCGGGGCCACGAACTGGTGGGCCAGCTGAAGGGCATTTTACACAAGGGACGGGATACCAGAATAAAAGTAAAGCAGGGGGACAGGACAGTATTCGATTTCCCCGCATCTTTGGGGGCCTTGGGGCTTTTGGGTGTTCTGGCCAGCAGCCAGCTGGCTGTAGTGGGTGCGCTGGGCACCATTGCCGCCATGAGCAAAAACTATCACCTGGAAGTTGAGAGGCCCGAAGGACCTTGACTGGTACTTGGATTTAATGGTAAATTATTATCAAAAATAAAAGGCTATGAAGGAAAGAGTAACCAATGCCTGTTTTCAAAGAGAGCCGGGGGCTGCTGAGACCCGGTAAAACAGGCGGTGTGAAAGGCACTCCCGAGCTTTTTGCCTAAAGAGACGGGCCGCCCGTCCGGGGGGCCAATCAGGGTGGAACCGCGGGAAACACCTCCCGTCCCTGGAGTGATCCGGGGCGGGGGGTTTTTAATTGCGGCAAAATTGTTTTTTGCCTGTTAAGCCCGAATCTAATGTGTATACGGGAGTGAATGTGCAATTGAACTTCCAGGAATTGATTCTGGCCCTGAATGAGTTTTGGGCCGGGCGGAACTGCATTATTCAGCAGCCATATGACTTGGAGAAAGGAGCGGGGACGATGAACCCGGCCACCTTCCTCAGGGTCCTGGGGCCGGAGCCCTGGCGGGTGGCTTATGTTGAGCCTTCCCGCCGGCCTACGGACGGCAGGTATGGAGAAAATCCCAACCGCCTGCAGCACTATTACCAGTACCAGGTGATTCTGAAGCCTTCTCCGGATGATGTTTTGGAGGTGTACCTGGACAGCCTGAGGGCTATCGCCATAAACCCGGAGGCCCACGACATACGCTTTGTGGAGGACAACTGGGAATCCCCCACCCTGGGCGCTTGGGGATTGGGCTGGGAGGTTTGGCTGGACGGCATGGAGATCACTCAGTTCACTTACTTTCAGCAGTGCGGCGGCATAGACTGCCGGCCGGTTCCGGCGGAGATCACCTACGGTCTGGAAAGGTTGGCCATGTTTATCCAGGAAAAGGACAGCGTATTTGACATTGAATGGGTGGACGGAATCACCTATGGAGATGTCCATCACCGGGGGGAGGTGGAGCACTCCCGCTATAACTTTGAAGAAGCCGATACCGGAATGCTGTTCAGGATGTTTGAAACATACGAAGGAGAGGCCCTGAGGGTTATAGAGCGCGGTCTGGTGCTGCCGGCTTACGACTATGTTCTCAAGTGCTCCCACACTTTCAACATGCTGGACGCCAGGGGAGCCATCAGTGTTACCGAGAGGACCGGGTTCATTCACAGGGTCAGGGGCCTTGCCCGGAATTGCGCCGAAGCCTATGTAAAGCAGCGCGAGACAATGGGTTATCCACTGTTGAAGGCAAAGGAGGCATAGATGAATGAGGGACTTCTTACTGGAGATAGGCACAGAGGAAATGCCGGCCCGCTTTATTGGGCCCGCCCTTCAGCAGATGAAGGAGTTGGCCGTTAACCTGTTCAGCGAAAGGAGAATTGATTATGACGGGGTGCAGGTGGCGGGCACGCCAAGGCGCATGGCCCTGTATCTGACCGGCATTGCGGAAAGCCAGGGCCCTCTGGTGAGGGAGGTTAAGGGGCCGGCCCTGAAGGTGGCATATAACGCCGCCGGTGAGCCTACACCTGCGGTGCTTGGATTTGTCAGGAGCCAGGGGGTGGGGCTATCGGACCTGGTGGTGAAGCCGGTGGGGCCGGTGGAATATCTTTTTGTCCGGAAGATGGATCAGGGGAGGCCTACGGCCCTGGTGCTGGCAGAGATTTGTCCGGCCTTGGTGACGGGATTGCATTTTCCCAAGCCCATGCGCTGGGGGGACATGGATTTCAGGTTTGCCAGGCCCATCCGGTGGCTGGTGGCCCTTTACGGCGAAGAGGTGATTGAATTCACCCTGGCCGGACTGGAATCGGGCAGGACATCTCCGGGACACCGTTTTTTGAGCCGGGACCTTTGCAGTCTGAACCGGGCCGGGGATTATTTCATTGAAATGAAAAAGGTTTATGTGGTGGTCGACCCGGGGGAAAGGAAGGACATCATCCGCCGTCAGGTGGCGGCCACAGCCCGGGACGCCGGAGGAACGGTGGAGGAAAACGAAGATCTGCTGGACGAAGTGAACAACCTGGTGGAATATCCCACCGCCTTCGCCGGGAGTTTCGACCCGGCCTACCTGAGGTTGCCCAAAGAAGTGCTGGTGACGGTGATGCGGGAGCACCAGAGGTATTTTCCCGTGGTGGGAGAAAATGGAAAGCTCCTGCCGAAGTTCATCGGAGTTCGCAATGGCGTTTCCGAAAATATAGACACCGTGCGGCTGGGCAATGAAAAGGTGATCCGGGCCAGATTGGCCGATGCGGCGTTTTTCCTGGATGAGGATCTGAAACAGCCCCTGGCCGAGAAGGCCGGCGCACTGAAAAAAATAGTCTGGCAGGAAGGTCTGGGCACGGTGTACGACAAGGCGGAGAGGGTAACAAGTCTGGCGGTTTTTATCGGAGAAAGGCTGGGCGCCGGGGAGGAACTGGCGGCCGTATTGCGGAGGGCAGGAAGTATTTGCAAGGTCGATTTGGTGACCGGCATGGTTTACGAATTCCCGGAACTCCAGGGGATTATGGGCAGGGAGTACGCCCTGCGGTGGGGGGAAGACCCCGGTGTGGCCCTGGCCATATTTGAGCATTATCTGCCCCGCTTTGCCGGGGACGTGCTTCCGTCTACACCGGCGGGGAGAATTTTGAGCCTGGCGGACAAATTCGATACACTGGCGGGCTGTTTCGCCTCGGGCATTCAGCCCACCGGGTCCCAGGATCCTTATGCTCTCCGTCGCCAGGCCCTCGGTATCGGACACATCATACTGGATGGGGAACTGGTGCTCTCGATCAAGGAACTCGTCTTAAAGGCCTATGATGGATATGTCGGCATGGCACCTTTGAAGGTTGACCCGGATACTGTGCTGAGGGACATTGACGAGTTTTTCAGACAGCGGATCCGGGGAATATTGATGGATCGTGGCTACGCCTACGACATTGTGGACGCAGTGCTTTCGGCGGGTGCCGATGACATGCTGGGGGCGGTTAAGAGAGTGGAGGCGCTGGACAGTTTCCGGCAGGAGCCGGCCTTTGACGCGGTGATTACCGCATTCAACAGGGCCAACAATCTATCCAGGAAATTTGAAGGCCTTTCGGTTTCTGCGCACCTCCTGCAGCACGATGCCGAGCGGAAACTGTTCCAATGCCTTGAGGTTGTGCAAAAAGATGTCCGGAAACTGCTGGCCGGGAGGGATTACGCCGGGGCCTTGCGCTGCATGGCGGCCCTGAGGGAACCGGTGGACAGTTTTTTTGACGCCGTGATGGTTATGGTGGACGACGGGAAAATTCGCCACAACCGGCTGGCGATATTGAAAAACGTAGCCCTGTTAACGTCGCCGCTGGCCGACCTGGAAAGAATCGTGGTGACAGGATAATATCGGCTTTAACTTTCGAAAACGTCTTGAAGGTGTAATTAAAAGTAAATATAATATATAATATTGAATATGCTTGCAATATTAGCATGACACATATGCTCTTAAGGGGCGATTTAATTGGAATTCACCAAGCGGCAGGAGGCCATTGTGGAAATTGTCAAACAGCAGGGCCCCATTACCGGGGAGCAGATTGCCGAAAAATTGTCACTGACCAGGGCCACTTTGAGACCGGACATGGCCATTTTGACTATGTCCGGGATACTGGGGGCGCGCCCCAGGGTGGGCTATTTTTACAGCGGTAAGGTTCCCGACAGAATGGTGGCCGAAAGGCTTCATAAAATAAAGGTGGGGGCTGTTAAGTCGGTGCCCGTGGTGGTCAATGAGAAGTGCACTGTTTACGACGCAGTGGTCACCATGTTTACAGAAGATGTGGGTACGCTGTTTGTGGTCAGGGACGGCGGTTTCCTGGAGGGGGTGATCTCCCGCAAGGACCTGCTGAAGATAACCCTGGGCGGACATGATATTCACAAGCTTCCGGTTGGGGTGGTGATGACCAGAATGCCCAATATAGTCTACACCAACCAGGAAGAGCCGGTCTGGACGGCGGGCAAAAAGCTTTTGACCCACGAGATAGACGCCATGCCGGTGATCCGGGAGAAAGAAATGCCGGAGGGCGGGAAAGGATTGGAAGTGGTGGGCCGGCTGAGCAAAACCAATATAACCAGGTTCTTTGTGGAGTTGGGTGAAGACAGCTGAAACAATCGCAATAATTGTTGTTGACTGCTGACGACTTACAGCCGGCGACTGAATAAAGGGGGAGGTTACAATAGGCGCTGAAAAAAAGTCCAGGCCCGTAGTATACATTATATCCGACTCAATCGGTGAAACCGCCGAGCTGGTAACCAGGGCGGCGGCCAGCCAGTTTGACGGCGGCACTGTGGATATAAGAAGGGTACCATACGTCAACGAAGTCGAGGAGATCCCCGAAATTGTGGAAGAGGCCAGCGCCTTCAACAGCGTTATAGCCTACACCTTGGTGCTGCCGGGATTGAGGGAGATCCTGGTCCGGGAGGCCGCCAAGTACAATATAATAACCGTTGACATTATGACCCCCATGCTGGATGCCCTGACCATGGCCGAGGGCAGGTCCCCCAAGCTGGAGCCGGGACTGGTCAGGAAAATGGACGAAGAGTATTTCCGCAAGGTGGAGGCCATTGAATTCGCCGTAAAATATGACGATGGCAAGGATCCCCGGGGAATCAGCAAGGCCGATCTGATCATCATCGGCGTTAGCAGGACTTCCAAGACGCCACTGTGTATGTATCTGGCCCATAAAAGGCTGAAGGTGGCCAATGTGCCGCTGGTGCCGGAGGTGGCGCCGCCGGAGGAGATTTTCAAACTCCCGCCGCATAAGTTGATCGGGCTGACCATCAGGCCCAACCAGCTCAATGAAATAAGAAGGGAGAGGCTCAAAACGCTGGGACTCACATCAGACGCCGACTACGCCAGCGTGGACAGGATCCTGAAGGAACTGGAACACTCCGAGGATATTATGAGAAGAGCCGGCTGCTCGGTGATTGACGTCACCAATAAAGCAGTGGAAGAAACGGCCAGCAGGGTTCTGGAGATTTATTACAGAGGTGAAAGGCATGGCAAGTAAAAAGTACGTCTACCGGTTTGAAGAGGGAAGGGCGGACATGAGGGAACTGCTGGGCGGCAAGGGAGCCAACCTGGCTGAAATGACCCGCATAGGCATCCCGGTTCCTCCGGGATTCTGCATCACTACTGAAGCCTGCAAGGAATTCTACGTCGAAGACAGGAAATTTCCTCCCGGGATGGAGGAGCAGGTCCGGGAAGAAATTAAAAATCTTGAACAAAAAACCGGCAAAAAATTCGGCGAGCCGGAAAACCCACTGCTGGTAAGCATCAGGTCCGGGGCTCCGGTTTCTATGCCGGGCATGATGGACACCGTTTTAAACCTGGGCCTGAACGACCGGACCGTGGAGGGACTGGCCGCCGGCACCGGGGACCGGAGGTTTGTCTACGACTGCTACCGGCGGTTGCTGAACATGTTTGGCGATGTGGTGCTGGGCATCGACCACCAGAAATTTGAGCGTTTACTGGAGATGCAGAAGGACAAGAGGGATGTTGCGTTCGACCACCAACTGGACGCCGGAGACTGGGAGGAGGTGGCCCGGGAATACAAGCGGCTCATCGAGCGGGAGACCAGAAAGCCCTTCCCCCAAGACCCCGTGGAACAGCTGTTCATGGCCATATATGCGGTATTCAACTCCTGGAATAATGAACGGGCAAAAATATACAGGAAAATAAATAAAATCCCCGACAACCTTGGAACCGCGGTCAATGTGCAGTTGATGGTCTTCGGCAACATGGGCGATGACAGCGGTACCGGGGTGGCCTTTACCAGGGATCCCTCCACGGGAGTCAATCAGTTGTATGGTGAATATTTGATCAACGCCCAGGGTGAGGATGTGGTGGCCGGTATAAGGACGCCCCGGCCCATTTCCTCCTTGGCCCTGGAGATGCCCGACGTATACAGTCAATTTGCAAACACCTGCCAGCTGCTGGAGAAGCACTACAGGAATATGCAGGACATAGAGTTCACCATAGAGCGGGGCGCGCTTTACATGCTCCAGACCAGGACCGGCAAGAGAACCGCCCAGGCCGCCATCAAAATAGCGGTGGACATGGTGAAGCAGGGGCTGATTACCAAGGAGGAGGCCATCCTGCGGGTGGATCCGGCCCAGCTGGATCAGATGTTACACCGCCGCATCGACCACACGGCCAAGCTCGATGTGGTGGCCACCGGCTTGCCGGCTTCGCCGGGCGCCGCTTCGGGCAGAATTGTATTTGATGCCGACGAGGCGGATTCAGCTTTCCAGGAGGGCAAAAAAGTCATATTGGTGCGTACCGAAACCACCCCCGACGATATACACGGCATTGTTGCCGCCCAGGGAATACTTACTTCCCGGGGGGGGATGACCAGCCATGCTGCGGTGGTGGCCAGGGGCATGGGCAAGCCGTGCGTGTGCGGCTGCGAGGCCCTGCGTATCGATTACGAGGAAGGTTTTTTTACCGTTGACAGCCTGGTGTTCAGGAAGGGGGACCTGATTTCCATCGACGGGTCCACAGGCCAGGTCATCAGGGGGCAGGTGCCCATGGTGGATCCGGAATTATCGGATGAATTCAGGGAGATATTGATGTGGGCTGATGAAATCCGCACACTGGGGGTCAGGGCGAACGCCGACAATCCCGAGGATTCAGGCAAGGCCCGGGAGTTTGGTGCCGAGGGCATAGGGCTGACCAGAACGGAGCATATGTTCATGGCCCAGGACAGACTGCCCATTGTTCAGAAAATGATTCTGGCCGCCAGTCCCCAGGAGCGGGCCGAAGCACTGGATCAGTTGTTGCCTATGCAGCGGGGGGACTTCTACGGCATTTTCAAGGTCATGGAGGGCCTGCCGGTTACCATCAGGCTTTTGGACCCGCCCCTGCACGAGTTCCTGCCCGACGCCGAGGAACTGGCCGTGGAAATCGCCCGCCTGCGGCTTACCGGGGACAGGCCGGAGGAATTGGCGGAAAAAGAGGAACTGATGCGGAAGGTGAGAAACCTGTCTGAATTCAATCCGATGCTGGGGCACAGGGGATGCCGGCTGGGCATAACCTTCCCCGAGGTATATAAGATGCAGGCCAGGGCCATTTTCGAGGCTGTGGCCGCACTGGTCGGCGAAGGATACAGCGTAATGCCCGAGGTGGAAATACCCCTGGTGATAGATGTCAACGAACTGGCCTACTTGAAGTCAATTATAAATCAGGTGGCCCGGGAGGTTATGGGAGAAACCGGGGTTGTATTTGAGTACACGGTGGGAACCATGATTGAAGTTCCCAGGGCGTCCCTGCTGGCCGATGAGATAGCCAGGGAGGCGGATTTCTTCTCCTTCGGGACCAACGATCTTACCCAAACCACCCTGGGATTTTCCAGAGACGACGCCGAGGGGAAATTTATGAGCGACTACCTGGACAAAAAGATTTTGCAGGAAAACCCCTTCATTGTGCTCGATCGCAGAGGTGTGGGGAAACTTATGGAGATGACCGTTGAACTGGGAAGAAAAACCAAACCGGATCTTTTGATCGGTATCTGCGGCGAGCATGGAGGGGAGCCCAGTTCCATTGAATTCTGCCACCAAGTGGGATTAAACTATGTCAGCTGCTCCCCCTTCCGGGTGCCCATAGCCAGGCTGGCTGCGGCCCAAGCCAAAATAAAGAACGGTTGAATGCCGGCGGGGCGTTGAAATGATGGCTTTGCAGAAGAAAATACGGTTGTTTTGGGCAATAAACCTGCCCGGAGAGCTGAGGTCAAGAATCGCCCGGCTGCAAAATAGGCTGAAAAATTCCGGCGTGCGCGCCAAGTGGGTGGAATGCCACAACCTGCACATAACGGTAAAATTTCTGGGGGATACCGATGTTGGGCTGGTGGCCCGGATTGTTGATTCAGCCGCCTCCAGCCTGAAAAGCGCAAGGCCTTTCAGGCTGGAGGCCGGCGGTCTGGGTTTTTTCCCCGGACCTGCCAATCCCAGGGTGTTGTGGGCAGGTTTGAAAGTGGAGGTATGCCCTGAACAGGAGACAGGAGGCAGGGGCGTACCTTCATCCTTTGGTGTCGCCGCACCGGGCGGCGTGGGGGCATGTCCTTTAGAAAATCTGGTCCTGACGGTGGGGGATGCCATGGCCGGCCTGGGTTTTCCCCCGGAGGGCCGCAGGTTTTTCCCTCACCTGACCCTGGCCCGGATAAAGTCCAACGCACCGGGGCTGATCGGGATTGTGGAGGCCGAGGCCGCCGGGGCGGAAATGCTGGGAAGTTTCAATGTCTCTTCGGTGGACCTGATGCACAGTGACCTCACCCCCGGGGGACCGGTGTATACATTGCTTGCTTCCTGCAGATTTTAGCTTATGTTGCATTATTCGCCGGCTTTTCTATTTCGGCTCCCCGTTTTTATCGTTTCAGGGTTCTTTACACACACTTAGGGACATAAAAATAAACTACCGCGTGGTATAATCTAAAAAATGCGGGAAGAGGTTTTGCCGATGCTGTTTGTGGTTTTAAACGGAAGCCCCCGTACGGAGGGCAATACTGCTGTGATGCTGGCCGAGGTGCGGCGCGTATTTGAATCAATGGGGGCCGGGACGGTGTTTATAAACGTGTTTGAGGTGCTGGCCGATGTGAAGACACCTTTTTGTCAGGCATGTTCAAATCCATGCAGCGGCCGGTGCTATGCCGGCACCAGGCTGGAAGAGGCTTACGGACTGCTGGCCAGGGCCGACGGCATTATCATGGGCAGCCCCGTTTATTTTTGTACCGTTTCCGGGCAGATGAAGGCCTTCTGGGATAAAACCAGGCTATTGCGAAACAAAAAGGCTCTATTGAATACAGTGGGGGGTGCCCTGGCGGTGGGAGGTTCCCGCTTTGGCGGTCAGGAAACGACCCTGAGGGCTATGCACGATATTATGCTTTGCCACGGAATGACGGTGGTGGGCGACGGTTTTTATGAAGCAGACTGCGGACATCATGGGGCTTGCGCCCAGGGACCGTCCGCGGAGGATCAGGCAGGGCTTAAAAGGGTGGCCATACTGGCCAGGAGGGTATACGAGGTGGCCGGGGCAACACGCCATATAAGGGTTGCCCGGGCAACAGCCGGCTGAAAGAGGATCGCCCCGGCACAAAGTTTGCCGGGGATATTTTTTGCTCTCGTCGCATCCCTTATTCTGGATTCCATTCGCCCGAAGGGCGATTTTGTTCAGATACAGGAAATTATGTTATGGCGAATTTGTTTAGGGTGGTGTTTTTTTGAATGAACCTGCGGGTGGCTTATGAAAATATAGAGAGGCGGTGGCTTTCGCCTCTTGCCTGTTTTAGCGACTCTTCCAGGGGCCGCATGTATCCTGAGGAGCCGTGCAGTGTGCGCACGGTTTTTCAGCGGGACCGGGACAGGATTATCCATTCAAAGAGTTTTCGCCGGCTTAAATACAAGACCCAGGTTTTTATCATACCCGAGGGGGACCACTTCCGGACAAGACTGACCCATACCTTGGAGGTGGCTCAAATTTCCAGAACGGTGGCCAGGGCACTGAGGCTGAATGAAGACTTGGCGGAGGCCATAGCCCTTGGACACGACCTGGGGCACACGCCCTTCGGGCACACCGGCGAGGCCGCATTGAACGAGGTTTTTTCGCCCGGCTTCAAACATAACCGGCAGAGCTTGAGGATTGTGGATGAACTGGAGGGCAGGCGGGGGCTGAACCTGTCCCTGGAAGTGCGGGATGGAATACTCAATCATACCGGCGGCACAGACCCGTTTACCCTGGAAGGCCAGATAGTAAAAATATGCGACCGGATAGCATATATCAACCACGACATAGACGATGGCCTGCGGGGGGGCATACTGAGGGAAAAGGACCTGCCGGGCCGGTGTCTTGAGGTGCTGGGGCATTCCCACCGGGAAAGAATCAACAACATGGTGTTGGACCTTATTGACAACAGCTCGGGCAAGTCCCGCATATCCCTGAGCGAGGATTTCCAGGAGGCCACCGACGGGTTGCGCAGCTTTATGTTCGAGAATGTGTACGTCGGTTCCGAGGCCAAAAGGGAGGAAATCAAGGCCAAGCATGTTGTTAAATTTCTCTATAAGTACATGGTGGAGACTCCCGGGGCCATGCCCCGGGAGTACCTAGAAAAGGTGGAATATGAGGGACTGGAGAGAGTGGTCTGTGATTATATTGCTGGGATGACCGACCGCTATGCCATCAGCCAGTTTTCCAGGCTTTTTCTGCCCAGGGCCTTCCCTGTATAAAAATTTTTTCGGCAGGAACAGGCAGTATTGGTAGAGAACAATCATTATAAAAATAGTTTGGATAGAATAATTTAGAAGGAAATATTCATTTATTGTAGAAATTTTTATAATCATATATGGTGCCACTATATTGGCGGGGAATATCCATTGTCGTTAATACCTCCTGAAATACTGGAAGATGTACGCTCACAGACGGACATAGTGGCTCTTGTGGGCGAGTACGTAAGGTTGGAGAAAAGGGGCAGAAACTACGTCGGCCTTTGTCCCTTTCACCAGGACCGGGAACCTTCTTTTTCTGTAAACCCGGAAAAGCGAATGTTTTACTGTTTTGGGTGCCGGGCCGGGGGAAATGCCATCAAGTTTCTGATGTTGATGGAAAACCTGACCTTTGTCGAGTCTGTGCGAAGGCTTGCCGGCAGGGCCGGGATATTTGTGCCGGAATCCGGCAAATCCCGGGACGTCAAATGGGCAGCACTGGAAGAAAGGGTGTGGAAGGCCAATGCGCAGACCAGGGAGTTTTATCACCGGTTCCTGACCGACAGTCCCGAAGCGGCCCGGGCAAGGAAGTACCTGGACGGTAGGGGGCTTTCCGGGGAAATAATTAGGGCCTTTCAGATCGGCTATGCTCCCGGTGCCCGGGACTGGCTGGTAAAACACATGACCGGACGGGGGTACAGTCCGGAGGAACTGGTGAGTTTCGGTCTGGCTGCGGGGAACCGGATCAGGGCTTATGACAGGTTTAAAAACAGGATCATCTTTCCGGTGACAAATCCCCAAGGCAAGGTGGTAGCCTTCGGGGGACGGGTTCTGGGACCGGTTCAAAATCAGCCCAAGTACCTGAATACTCCGGAAACGCCTTTTTTCAATAAAAGCAAGGTGCTTTTCGGCCTGGACCTGGCCAGGCAGGCCATCAGGCAGGAAGGATACGCAGTGATCATGGAGGGCTACATGGATGTGCTGACCGCACACCAGCATGGCATTCGCAACGTCCTCGCATCCATGGGCACCAGTCTGACCCGGGACCAGGGGAAAATTTTAATGAGGTATACCAGCGATATTTGCATCGCCTATGATGCCGATGCAGCCGGGTTGAGGGCTGCGGCCAGGGGCCTGGATATACTGCAGCAAATTGGGTGCCGGCTGAAAGTGATTGTCATGCCGGATGGTGCGGATCCCGACGACTACATCAGAAACAACGGGGCTGAGGGGTGGATGAGACTCCTTTCCGGCGCGGAGAGCTTGCTGGAATACAAGCTGAGACTGGCCAGAAAAATTAAGAACGCCCCCCGGGACATATTGGGGGAGGTATTGCCGAATTTAGCGGAAATAAAGAGCAATATCGAACTGGAGGAAGGTGTCAGGCTGGTGGCCTCCAGGCTGAATATAAGTTGGGAATCGGTAAAGGGTGAAATTGATAGATATAAGGCCGGCCAGCGAAAAATTTGGGCAAAACCGGATAAAATTGCTAAAAATAAGCATAATATATTAAAAGGTGACAGACCCAGGGATGCTGTATCGGCCGCGGAATTGGGCATACTCAAGGTCCTGGCGGGAAGTCCCGATAAGCTTGAATACTTCCGGTCGGCCTTGGGGGATGACTTTTTGCGGGATCCCCTTTGTGGGGAATTATACCGGGCTATGGCCAGGAAGATTGAACAGGGAGAATTTGACCCTGTTGTTTTGGCCGACGAATTGGATGATTCTGCCGCAGCCCTGCTAATCAGGCTGACGATGGAGGGCCCGGAAAAATCCGGTGACGCCCTGGCGGAAAAAATTGTGGATGATTATATTAACGTAATAAAAAGAAACCGGCGGGCGGAAAAAAGAATGGATCTGATGCAGGAGCTTGCCGTGGCCGAAAAGAATAATGATATAGAACGTGTCAAAAAGATTCTGGCCATACTTCAGGAGAATGGATCTATCTATATGCGCGGCGGCCCGGGAAAGGGGGAAAGAAAGTGAGCGAGCACCTGAAGGCCGAGACAGTTAAAGATCTTATCGAAAAAGGAAAAAAAAGTGGCGGAGTGCTGACTTACACTGAGATAATGGACACTTTCCAGGGAAGTGAACTGACGCCTGAACAGATAGACGAGATATATGAAAAGCTGAACGGGGTGGGGATAGAGGTTGTTCCCGAACTTCCCGGGGATCTGGAACCCCTTGATGACGGGCCGGCTATAGAAGTCCAGACTGAAGAGGTGGATGTGGATCTCGCTATTCCAGAGGGCGTGGGTATAGACGACCCGGTGCGCATGTATCTGAAGGAAATAGGCCGGGTTCCGCTGCTTTCCCCGGAAGAGGAAGTGGTTTTGGCCAGAAGGATGGAAGAGGGGAATGAAGAGGCCAAACGCAAACTGGCCGAGGCCAATCTGCGCCTTGTGGTCAGCATAGCCAAAAGATACGTGGGGAGGGGCATGCTGTTTCTGGATTTGATCCAGGAAGGAAACCTGGGGCTGATCAAGGCCGTGGAAAAATTTGATTACCGCAAAGGGTACAAATTCAGCACCTATGCTACCTGGTGGATAAGGCAGGCCATTACCAGGGCCATTGCGGACCAGGCCAGGACCATCCGCATTCCGGTGCACATGGTGGAAACCATAAACAAGTTGATCAGGGTCTCCCGCCAGCTGTTGCAGGAACTCGGCCGGGAGCCGTCCCCCGAGGAAATCGCCAGGGAAATGAATATCACCGAGGAAAAGGTCCGGGAGATAATGAAAATTGCCCAGGAGCCGGTTTCGCTTGAGACCCCCATTGGTGAGGAGGAGGATTCACACCTGGGTGATTTCATCGAGGACCATGAAGCCAGGGCGCCGGCCGAGGAAGCCTCCTTCACCCTGCTGCGGGAGCAGCTGGATGAAGTGCTGAAGACATTGACTGACCGGGAACAAAAGGTGTTGCGCCTGAGGTTCGGACTGGATGACGGCAGGGCCCGTACACTGGAGGAAGTGGGGCAGAAATTCGGGGTGACCAGGGAAAGGATCCGACAGATAGAGGCCAAGACCCTGCGTAAGTTGAGGCATCCCAGCCGGAGCAAAAAACTCAAGGATTACCTGGATTAGCAAAATCCATTTGCCGGATGCAGCCGGAGATTCGATGTGCGGCAAGGGCGCCCCGGCACTATTTCCCTCAAGATTCAGTGTTGACCGGGGCTTTTCTTTTATGTATAATAAATAGTGCATCGTTCCTCGATAGCTCAACGGTAGAGCAACCGGCTGTTAACCGGTAGGTTGTAGGTTCGAATCCTACTCGAGGAGCCAGAAGGGCCCATAGCTCAACGGTAGAGCATCCGGCTCATAACCGGCTGGTTCCAGGTTCGAATCCTGGTGGGCCCACCAGTTCAGACGTGAGACGTCGGGCGTCAGGATAGCAACTTGCGCAAAACTAACGTCTGACGACCGACTACCTAATAGGGCCCCTTGGTCAAGCGGTCTAAGACACCGCCCTTTCACGGCGGTAACACGGGTTCGAATCCCGTAGGGGTCACCATAAAAGGGAGCATAGCTCAGTTGGGAGAGCACCTGCCTTACAAGCAGGGGGTCAGCGGTTCAAGCCCGTTTGCTCCCACCACTAAAACAAAGGCGTAGCATCGGAGATAATTTTCGGTGCTATTTATTTTTATGCAAAAATATCGACCACTTAATAAAGAAGCCTGGAGTTTTGCAGGTAGTCGCAAATGAACTCACTGTCCTTGAATACGTTAAACTTGGTTTCTATATAATCAGGCAGGCAGGTGAGATTGTTCACCAGTATCTTCATCATGAAATTTCTTATGTTGACGCCCGGTTCGGCAAGATTTTTTCCATACATCCTGGCCATGTGCGGGGCGAAAACTTTAAAAGCCTGGTTGGAACGGGGCGACATGGCATGGGTCAGGACAATTATTTCAGTATAATTCCTCTGCGTATAAGAGCCGACATTGCCGGCCGTTATCTTCAGACCGTCTTCCCAAAACAGTTTCATGTTTTCTTCCAGTGGGCTTGTGCCGCACCAAAAATCAACCCAGCGGTTTTCCAGTGGAATGGATTTATCGCCGGCCTTGCCGGTCTTAATGCCAATAACATCGTTTTCCCGTAAAAACTCCACCACTCCCCCTTTCCATGTGAATTTTGAATAGCCAGACCCGGGGGCTGTTCTTGAAAAATTAATTATTCTCCTATAGTTGACCCGTATTTCGGTCTGGTATTCCACGGTGGTCAGGCTGTTCACGGATTTAAGCATGGTGCCGGCAAGCTCCCCCACATCCCCTCCGTACGGTGCCGGACGGAACAGCACTATATCTTTGCTTTTACTTAGGGCAAACATTGATTTTACACGGAGGGCCAAAAAAACTATAATTACCAGGATAATAATCAAAACAGGTAAAAAGAGCATTCTCGCCATTTCGTCATTCCTCTTCCGTCGTTCTTTTTAATAGTTTCCAAAGTTATAATAAATCATATTCGCGCCCGGGAATGGGATAACCTCTTCCGTCCGGTTAAAAAAATATTGCATAATAAAAAGTCTGTTTACTGTATTAATCGTCGAGAAATTAGGAAGAATCCCGCTGACGGGACGGTTTTTCCGGGGCGCCGGATAAAGATTAAAAGGACAAACGGATGTTCATTTTTCCTTCGTGTATTTCTATAACTGACATTTCAAAAGACCTCATTTCCTCAGGTATGGGCAGGTAGAATGCGGATTCGTCGGCCACTTTCCTCAAAACCGTCTCTGTAACGGGAATACCGTCCAGGCTGAGAGTTTTGGGGGTGAGCCTGACCGGTGTTGCGGATCCGGCAGCGGACAGAGAGCAGCCCAGAGTAAATACCGAAGGGGAGTTTTTATCCCTGCCGGTCAGAACAAACAACCCAGGTTCCAATTCCACAGAAAGACCCTCTAGGTTTTTTATCCCGGAAGTTTGGAAGGATTGATTGAGACTTTGTTCGGAGACTTCCACCAGAATACCTCCTGGACTGAGTAAAACCCTGTCCGGCGTTACCTCCCGCCATGAAAACCGGTCCAGGGCTCCTGTAAGATTTTCCATCAAGTTAAGTGAATCAATAAATCTTTTCTCCAGTGAGGCCACTTTATGGGCCAGTTGAGATGATTCCCGTCTTATTTCGTCAAGGAACTCTCTGCGCTGGTTCACCAGATTTGTAATGTTGTTTATTTGTTCCGTCAAGGCCCGATTTTGGAGTTCAAGCAGGTACTCAGCATCTTTAAGTGTTTTTTCCATTTGCAAAGAGGCCTCGCAGGCATCCGCCGCCGACTTGTAGTCCTTTGCCTGCCGGCCCAAGATTACGGCCACCGCCGCCGACCGGCTGAATAGATCGGACAGGCTTCCGGATCCCAGTACAATATCCAGAAGGCTTAGGTATCCGTAGCGATATTGAAAATTTAGCCAGGCACCCATTTTTTTTAGTTTTTGGTTCTTCATTTCCAGGGACTTGCGGTATTCTTCGGCTGAATCGTCCTTCTTTTTCCGGGTGGAGGTCATGTTTATCAAAATCATTTCCCTTTCCTGCCCGGCTTTTTTCAGTTTTAAATCCAGGGCCAGAAGTTCCAGGGCCAGCCTCTGGGCTTCCCCCTCAAGGCCGGAAATGGTCTTTAGGTGTTCCCGCCTTTCTATTCCCGGATTTTGAACGGCTAAGGACGGTGGTGGGTACATAAAAAAATAAAATGCACCGAGAAGTGATATAATCAATGGTGTAAGCCGTGGTTTCAGCAAGCCGTTACTTCCTTTCCCGTTTTGCGTCGTGTCATCTTCTATTTTATAGTTTACTTCACCTTAGTGGACATTGAAAGTAAAAAGGTGGGGGGTCGGTGCAGGGTCTTGTTTTTATGGCTGCGATACAGCGGCAAAAGGAGGTTTTGAATCCTTGGAGTTGACTCCCAGGCTGGCCGCCATAGCGAATCTAATCCCCAGGGGCGCCCGCGTGGCCGACATAGGCACGGACCATGCCGCGCTACCGGTGTATTTGGCAAAAAACGGCAGAACATCCCGGGTGATAGCCGCAGAACTCAATGAAAAGCCGTACCGGCTGGCTTGCCGGCAGGTGATGGCAGCCGGTGAAGAGGGCCGGGTGGAGGTAAGAAAGGGGGACGGACTGGATGTGATTCTGCCCGGCGAGGTTGATGTTGTTGTAATAGCCGGTATGGGGGGAAACACCATGCGAGGAATACTGAACCGCTCCCGGGGGGTTTTGGCCGGAGTCAATCGCTTGGTACTTCAGCCAATGGCCGACGCGGGGGATTTGAGGCGCTGGCTCTGCCGGAACGGCTGGCGGCTGGTGGATGAGGAACTGGTGAAAGAAGACGGCAGGTTTTACGTTGTTGTAGTGGCTGAACCTGGCGAGGAACAGAAGAAAGACGATTTTATGATGGATATCGGCCCCGTGCTTGTGGGTAAATGCAGTCCGCTGCTGATTGAATATCTTGAAAAAGTGAAAAGCGATTACCAGAGGATTTTGAGCGGGCTGGCCAGGAGCAGGACCGGGCATTCAATGGGAAAGGCCATTGAGCTGACCTCAAGGCTGGCCAGACTGAGGGAGTTGATTTGCCGGTGCAGGCAGAATGCAGGTTGATATTTGAAATGATTGAAGACTTTGCCCCCCCGGGCCTTGCGGAAGATTGGGACAACTGCGGGCTGCAGGTGGGAGATCCGGCCCGGCAGGTGGGCAGGGTCTTGGTGGCCCTGGATATGGACGAGGCCGTACTTCTGGAGGCGCAGGAGAAGAAAGCCGGCCTGGTGGTCACCCACCACCCCCTGCTGATGAAGGGAGTAAGGCAAATCAGGGAGGACCGTGCCCCTGGACGGCTCCTGGCTTCAATAATCAGGGCCGGGATAATCGTGTACGCCGCCCATACAAACCTTGATAACGCCGACAGGGGTGTCAGCGCAGTTTTGGCCGGAAAACTGGGTCTGTCCGACATGCGGGTAATCAGGCAGGGCCGGGAGAGGTTTCTAAAGCTGGCCGTCTTTGTGCCTCCGGAACATGCCGACGCAGTGTTGGAAGCCCTGGCGGAGGCTGGCGGAGGGTGGATAGGGAAATACAGCCACTGCACCTTCATGCTGAAGGGAACCGGTACTTTCAAGCCTTTGGAGGAAGCCAGGCCGTACATCGGCAAGGTGGGTGAATTGGAAAGGGTGGAGGAGGTGCGTTTGGAAACAATATTGCCCGCCAGGTTGTCAGGCCCGGTGGTGAAGGCTGTGCTGGCGGCCCATCCCTATGAGGAGGTGGCCTATGACCTCTATCCCCTGGAGAATGCCGCTGCGGGACATGGTCTGGGGAGAATTGGAAGGCTTGATCGCCCCGTATCCTTCGGAGAATTTGCTCCCATGGTCAAGGAGGCCCTGGATCTGCCCGCCATACGCTGCGGGGGGCCGGCGGAAAAGGAAATCAGGAAGGTGGCTGTGTGTGGGGGATCAGGGAGTGATTTGTGGCCCCTTGCCCTGGCATTGGGCGCTGATGTCATGGTGACCGGCGATGTGGGGTACCACGGGGCCAGAGATATGTTGGCGTCCGGGATGTGCTTCATAGATGCCGGACATAGCGGCACGGAAAGAGTCATACTTTACCCCCTGGCTGAATATATCGACAGCCGCTGCCGGGAAAAGGGGCTGGATGTTGAAGTCATGGTCTCAAGTGTTGGGAGGGATCCCTTTGTTTTTATCTAGGAGAGTGTTGCAAAACTCATTTATACGACATCAAGCAGGTATAGCCGGAT
>JBBIMW010000027.1:0-26759 GCA_037444185.1 Peptococcaceae bacterium
AGAAGATGCTATTATAATAACACATGGTCCAAATAATTTTGACACCGACGGAGGGCTGGCGCTTGAATATTTCCGGTATTATACTGGCCGGCGGAAGAAGCAACCGGATGGGGACAAACAAGGCATTGCTGAAACTGGGTGAACTGACGCTGATTGAAGGGGTGGCCCTGGTAATGTCCGGAGTATGCTCGGAGATAATCATCGCCGGAGGAAATGAGAAGGACCTGGAACACCTGGGTTACCCCATAGTGCGGGACACATACCCCGGCTGCGGACCCCTTTCGGGCATCCACGCCGGCCTGTCGGTGGCCAAAAACCGGTACGGCTTTGTGGCCGCCTGCGACATCCCCTTTCCGGACGGCAGTCTGATGAAAAAAATCATATCCTCGGCCGGAGAATGGGATGCGGTGATACTGCAGCATGGCGAGTATTATGAACCCCTGTTTTCGTTATATGGAAAACACTTTATAAAGGCGGCGGAAGAATCAATAAAAAAAGGGGTTTACAAAGTCACGGCGGCCCTGTCACTGGTGAAATGGAAGCCCTTCGCCATAGACGCCGGGGAAATTCCATACATCAAAAAATCCCTGTTCAATGTAAACACCCCCGGAGACTACGAGGAAGCTAAAAAACACCGGGAACAACCCCCGGCGCCATGGAAAATCCCCCGGCCATGATGGCCGGGGGATTTTCTGTTATATACCGGCTATATTTTTTCCACCTTCACTGCGCAGACCTTCAGCTCCGGAATCTTGGCGATGGAATCCCGGGCCGGGTTGGTCAGTTTGTTGATGGCCGCCTCGGGGAAGTGGAACGAGGTGAACACAGACCCCGGGTACACCGTGTCGGATACCTGGGCCGTCAGTTCCACGCTTCCCCGGCGGGAGGAGACCCTCACCCTGTCCCCGTCCCTGACACCCAGCCTTTCGGCGTCGGCCGGGTTTATTTCCAGGTATTCCTTGCTGTAGTAAATCTCCAGGGCGCCGGTGCGCATGGTCATGGTCCCGGTATGGTAGTGGTAATAGCGGCGGCCGGTGTTCAGCACCAGCGGATACTCCTCGTCCGGCATCTCGGCGGGGGGAATGTACTCCACCGGATGAAACTTGCCCAGCCCCCGGGGGAATTTGCCCACATGCAGTATCGGAGTGCCGGGGTGGTCCGGGTCCGGACAGGGCCACTGCAGCCCGCCCTCCTCCAGCCTTTCATAGGATATTCCCCCATACTGCGGGGTGAGGCCGGCTATTTCCTTCATCACCTCGGCGGGGGAAGAGTATTCCATGGGATAGCCCATGGCCTTGGCCACATCGCAAAAAATCCGCCAGTCTGCCCTGGCGCC
This sequence comes from Peptococcaceae bacterium, assembly GCA_037444185.1. Taxonomy (GTDB): domain Bacteria; phylum Bacillota; class Desulfotomaculia; order Desulfotomaculales; family Desulfocucumaceae; genus JAILZP01. The sequence continues at coordinate 1,337 of JBBIMW010000027.1, forward strand.
GCCCACCGGCTCAATGGCCTTACGCACCCGCTGCACCCGGCGCTCCGAGTTGATAAAGGTGCCGTCCTTTTCGGCGAAGCTGGCTCCGGGCAGTACCACATCGGCCATCCTGGCCGTCTCGGTCAGGAATATATCCTGCACCACCAGGAAATCAAGATTCTCCAAAGCGTGGACCACATGGTCGGCGTCCGCGTCCGTAAGCACGGGGTTTTCCCCCAATATATACATACCCTTGACGGCGCCCCGGCCAGCGGCCTCCATGATCTCTCCCACGGTCAGTCCCGGTTTGGCCGACAGCGCACCACAGCCCCAGACCGCTTCGAATTTGGCCCTGATCTCATCTGTAGCCACCGGCTGGTAACCGGTGAGCACGGGGGGGAGACAGCCCGTGTCACAGGTCCCCTGAACATTGTTCTGGCCCCGCAGGGGGTTGACCCCGCTGAAGGGCTTGCCGATATGCCCGCAGAGCATGGCCAGGTTGGCGATGGCAAAAACATTGTGGGTGCCGCAAATATGCTGGGTAACCCCCATGGTGTACAGAATGGTGGCGTTTTTGGCGCCGGCGTAGCCCCTGGCCACCTCCCGGATAACATCGGCGGGCACCCCGGTGATGCCTTCGGCATACTCCGGGGTATATGCAGCGACAACGGCCCTTAAAGACTCAAAGTCCTCCGTGCGCTGTTCTATAAACTCTTTGTTATACAAACCTTCTTCGATGATCACATTGGCCATGGCATTAAACAGAGCGATGTCCGATCCCGACCTGATCTGCAGGTGGTACTTGGCCAGCTCGGCCACCGCAGTCCTCCTGGGATCAATCACCGCCAGGGTGGAACCGTTCCGGAGGGCCTTTTTCACCTGCAGCGCCATAACAGGGTGAGCCTCGGTGATGTTGGTGCCGCTGGTTAATATAAAATCGGCCTTTGATATATCGGAAATGGGATTGGTCATGGCACCGCTCCCGAACGCTGCCGCCAGACCGGCGACAGAGGGGGCGTGTCAGAGACGGGCGCAGTGATCGATGTTATTGGTGCCCAGCACCGCCCTGGTCAATTTCATCAACAGGTAGTTATCCTCGGTGGTGCAGCGGGCCGATGCCAATACAGCCAGGGAATCCGGCCCGTGCCGATCCCGGATGGTGCCCAGTTTCTCAGCCACCAGGCCGATGGCCTCGTCCCAGGTGGCCTCCACAAAGTGGCCGTCCTTTTTAATCAGCGGCGCGGTCAAGCGGTCCGGGTGGTGGATGAAACCGAAGCCGAACCTGCCTTTGGCGCACAGCGCCCGGCCGTTTACCCCGCCATCACAGGAAGTAACCCCCACCACCCTGCCGTCCTTTACGTTCAGGTCAAGACTGCAGCCGGTTCCGCAGTATGGGCAGACGGTACGGACCTTATTCACTTCCCAGGTCCTGGCAGATGACCTCAGGGCCTTCTCCTGCAGCGCCCCGGTGGGACATACGGCCACGCAATTGCCACAAAAGACACACTGGCCGGAGGCGGGCAAGGTGGCCCTGACTTCCCGGCCCGCATTGGTCCTGAATACAGGCAGGGGCATTTTGCCATGGGCAGGAAACCGGATGGGTTTTTCGGCCGTATCCACCTTTCCCAGCTCCCGGTATGTAACGTCTATGGCGTTGTTGCCCTGCACTTCCGCGCACATGCGAATGCACTTGCCGCACATGATGCAATTGTTTTTGTCTATAATAAAAAACGGGTTGTTGTCCTCCACGGGATGGGACTGCGCCTGTCCGGCGTACTGCGCCCAGTTGCGGCGGGCGCCGTACAGATGGGAATAGTCCTGCAGCCGGCAGTCACCGTTCCTGCCGCAGGACAGACAGTCTCCGGAATGATTGGCCAGCATCAGCTCCAGTATGGTTTTCCGGGCCTCCAGAACCGCCGGGGAGTCGGTCTCCACCACCATGCCGTCCTTTGCCGGAGCGGCGCAGGACATCTTCAAATTCTTTGATCCCATTATTTCAACCACGCAAATGCGGCACGATCCGGTGCGGGTCAGCTCCGGATCATAGCAAAATGTGGGTATGAACACACCCAGCTTACGGGCGGCATCCATAATGGTGCTGCCTTGGGGCACGGTCACCACTTTGCCGTTAATGGTTAAAGTGACGTCAGCCACACTGCCACCTCCGTTTTTTTATCAACTTGTTTATCAATTCAATAAAAAAGCACTGATAGTGCTTGCCCTTCCTGGATATCGTCAGAAGAAGCCTTTTTGAAACACTTTTAACGGAAAGTCAAAAACAAAAAGGAGAACTGTACTTTCCTAAACGTTATAAAAAATCTGTTTTTGAGTAATCCACTCTCCCCTGCTCCAACCCGGTGTCAGGCGTCCTGACAAATCCACCTCCTTTCCAGTGGTGATTTTACTTTAACGCCGCCATCCTCCACAACCGGAGTCAAACCCCGGACGTCAAGGGTGCCCCCGCCACGATAACCCTGTCCTCGGTATAAACAATATGCACCGGGATGTCGTGGGGGCCGGGATATACCTCTGCCGCCACCTGCACCTCGAAGGCAGGGGCGATGTAAACTGTTTCCGGGCGGGTGCGGATCAGGAAACGGTCGTAAAAGCCGCCACCATAACCAAGCCTGTTGCCCCTGACATCAAAGGCCACCCCAGGCACCACCACCAGATCCAGATCCCCGGCCTCAAGCGGACGCACACACTCCGGTCCAGGCTCCAATATTCCCCAGGCACCGGGGACCAGGTCTCCCGGAAAATCCAGCAGCCTGGACGGGGTCAGCTTCTTTCCCTTGATGTCGGTAATCGGCACCGACACCACCTTGCCCTCCTCCAAGGCACGTATAATCAGGCCGCCGGTCCGCACCTCATTCCTGAAATCCAGGTAAATCATCAGGGACCGGGCCCTTTGATAAATGTCGGAGGATATTATCCTTTCCGTGATGATCCCGCTTTTTTCTCCCACAAAGTCCGGGGAAAGAGACATCCTGGTTTTGAGAGAATTTTGTCTTATTTCATTTCTGTTCATCTGTTCAATGAAGCACTCCCCCAAAGACCGGTTTCCCATATGAAAAAAATTCGCCGGGCCAGTGTCGATATCCTTCTTAATCAGATTCCGGCTGCGGCAATATTGTCTTCCGCCTTACAAGCCATACACCAAAGACCCGTCCAGTATCTTAATGCCCTTCTCCCGCAGCACCCGGACAGCTTCGTCGATCTGCTCCACCCTGAATACCACCAGGGCGGCTTCGCTGGCTTTGGTCAAGAAAGCATAGAGATACTCAATGTTTATATTTGAATCTCTGAGCAATTCCAGGGGACCCGCCAGTCCGCCCGGCATGTCGGGGATTTCCACCGCTATGACGTCGGTGGCGTTTACCGAGAAACCAGCCCCTTTAAGAACTTTGTAAGCTTTATCCGGGTCGTTGACGATGAGCCGCAGTATACCGAAATCAGTGGTATCCGCAATGGACAGAGCCCGAATGTTTATGCCGTTGTCGCCCAGGACCCTGGTCACCTTGGCCAGGCGTCCCGACTTGTTCTCGAGAAAAATGGATACCTGCTTGATTTTCAAAACAAGCACCTCCAGGTTTTTTATCGTTAAATCTCCCGCTTGTCCATCACCCGCTTGGCCTTACCCTCACTGCGCGGTATGGTCCTGGGCTCCACCAGCCTGATTTTGGCCGAAATCCCCAGCACGCTGGCAATACGGCTCTTAAGCCTGTACTCGATGTCCTCCAGCTGGCGGACCTTGTCGCTGAACCACTGCTCGGACAGCTCCACCCATATTTCCATGTCGTCCAGGTTGCCCTTGCGGTCCACCACCAACAAGTAATGGGGTTCTGTTTCTCCGAATTCCAGCAGCACACTTTCCACCTGGGAAGGGAATACATTCACCCCGCGGACGATCAGCATGTCGTCGGTGCGCCCGGTAACCCGCTTCATTTTAACATGGGTACGCCCGCAGGGGCAGGGATCCTCCGTCAATACCGTAATATCCCTGGTCCGGTACCGGACAATGGGAAAGGCCTCCTTGGTCAGGGAGGTCAACACCAGCTCCCCCTGCCGGCCGTAAGGCAACGGCTCCCCGGTCTCGGGGTTGATAATTTCAGCCAGGAAATGGTCCTCGAATATGTGCATTCCTTGCTGGGCCTTGCACTCCATGGAAACGCCCGGCCCCATCACTTCGCTCAGCCCGTATATATCCAGGGCCGCTATGTCCAGCTTGGACTCCAGCTGCAGTCGCATTCTCTCGGACCAGGGCTCGGCCCCGAAAACCCCGGCCTTTAAAGGAAGTTTTTTAAAGTCAACACCCTCCCTCTCCCCCTCCTCGGCCAGAAAAAGGGCGTAGGAAGGGGTGCAGGCCAGTATGGTGGATTTGAAATCCTGCATAATCATCAACTGACGGCCGGTATTACCTCCGGAAATGGGAATTACTGCGGCGCCCACCAGCTCCGCCCCGTAGTGCACCCCCATGCCCCCGGTAAAAAGACCGTAACCATAGGCATTCTGAACCACATCCCCCCTGGTGGCCCCGGCCATGGTCAGGGACCTGGCCATCAGCTGGGACCAGGTGCCAATGTCTCTCCTGGTGTAGCCCACCACCGTCGGCTTGCCGGTGGTCCCTGAAGAGGCGTGTACCCTCACCACCTCCTCCATCGGTACCGCAAACATGCCGAAGGGGTAATTGTCCCTCAGGTCCTGCTTGATGGTGAAGGGCAATTTGCTCAAATCATCCAGGGTTCTTATGTCCGGCGGGACGACACCCTTATCCTCCATGGCCTTTCTATAGAACGGCACATTGCTGTAAACCCTCTCCAGTGTCGATTTCAGCCTTTCCAGCTGCAGCTCCCGGAGTTTCTCCCGGGGCATGGTCTCAAATTCCCGGTCCCAGTACATATTTAGCTCCCTTCTCTCACCTTGAAAATGACTCGTTTTGCTTATTTTGCGTTTCTTATCAATGCCCCAAGCCGCTAATTATTTTTTTCCACGCCAAAAGACAATAATCCTTCAAACAGACATAGCAACATTCACAGATCCAAGTCCCTTAATCCAAGTTATTAACAGACTTATCCACATTATCCACAGGAGCAAAGTGAGCTGGCCGTTTAAAAAAAATTGAACCCGGGACGCGAATGCTGTAAAAAACCCTTTAAAATAAGGTGTTTGAGCCTGTTAAATCAATTCAATTCCAGGCCCGGCACCGCATTAAGAGTCAGATCGGCAAAATCTCCCCTTAAATAATGATAATAAGCAGCGCACGCCACCATGGCGGCATTGTCTGTACAGAGAAAGGGGGGAGGGTATATCAGCCCCAGCCCGCGCCTTGAGCATGCTTCATTCATCTCTGACCTGAGCAGCCGGTTGGCGGCCACCCCGCCGGCCAGCAACACTGTGCCCGCCCCATATTTCATGGCGGCCTCCACGGTCTTATAAACCAGCACTTCCACCACAGCCCGCTGAAAACTGGCGGCAAGGTCCTTCCGGCTGACTTCTTCCCCTTTCTGCCGGGTATTGTGCAGATAGTTTATCACCGCAGATTTAAGGCCGCTGAAGCTGAAGTCCAGGCTCCCTTCCTCCAGGTACGCCCTGGGCAGGGAAATGGCATAAGGATCTCCACCGGCCGACACCCTGTCCACCTGTGGCCCGCCCGGATACCCCAAGCCCATGGCCCTGGCCACCTTGTCAAAAACCTCCCCGGCGGCGTCGTCCCTGGTTCTGCCCACCACCCGGTAGCTGCCGTGCCCGCACATGGCCAGAAGGTCGGTGTGCCCTCCGCTGACCACCAGACAGACCAGGGGAAACCCCAGCCCCGGGTTCGCCAGGAAATTTGCGTATATATGCCCCTCCAGGTGGTTCACGGCAATCAGGGGAATATCCAGGGAGTATGCCAGGGCCTTGGCGGCGGACACACCCACCAGCAAAGCCCCCACAAGCCCAGGCCCGCAAGTCACAGCTACGGCGTCCAGATCTTTGAAACCTTTGCCGGAAGTGTCCAGGGCCTCCAGGATCACCCCGTTGATCAGCTCCAGGTGCTTCCGGGAAGCCACCTCGGGAACAACGCCGCCAAATTTTTTATGCGCTTCGATCTGCGAAGAAACTATATTGGCCAGGACATCCACACCGTCCCTGACAATGGCCGCCGAAGTCTCGTCACAGGATGTTTCAATTGCCATAATAAGAGCCATAGTGCATACCTCCCTCCCCCCGCGCACATTCCGGGCAATGGCCGGGTATCTGTTAAAAAAGTGGCACCCCAAGGGCTTCCAGCAGATCACGGAACACCTTCCCCAAGGACTCGCTGATTACAATATCCGCCCGGTGGTCCCAGGGCGTGGGATCCCGGTTGATGATGGCCAGGCGCCTGGACAGGCGCGGGAGATCCGCCACCGGGTACACCTGGAGGCTGCTGCCCGCCACAATCATGAGCTGACAGCCGGCAAGAACCTTTTCCGCCCTGAAATAATCATTGCTCATGGGGTCTTCGAACAAAACCACGTCCGGCCTAAGTACTCCTTTGCATTTCAGGCAGCGGGGAGGATTTTCCCCCCGGTCATAACTGGAAATCAAGTGGTCTATGGGATGGCTCTCTGCACAGACGGAGCAGCGGCAGGTGCGCAGGTGGCCGTGGACCTCCCACATCAGGCGGGAACCGGCCCTGGCGTGAAGTCCGTCCACATTCTGGGTTATCACCCCCGATATGAATCCTTTCCTCTCCAGTGCGGCCACAGCCCGGTGGGCGTCGTTGGGCTCCACACCAATGATATTTCTCCACCGCTGAAGATTATTATCGTAAAAAGCTGCCGGATCCCGGCGAAAAGCGCTCAGGCTGGCCGTTTTCGCCGGGTCCATTTTTTCCCACAGCCCGGTTCCAGGGCTCCTGAAATCAGGTATTCCGCTTTCGGTGGAAATGCCCGCCCCGCTCAGAACAAAGCACGGATTACTGTTCCTGATCAATCCCGCCAGGGCCGATATTTTCTCTCCATATCCCCTCATGGGACGTCCCCCCGATAAATATTTTCCCCGCAGCGCTTTACATTAAAAACCGCAGCCTGGGCTACGGTCAGTCAGCACATTTATCCTTCCCCGGCCACCTTGCGCCCGCAATATGAGCAGTATTTACCGCCGGCGGGCAGGTCCACCTTGCACTCCGGACAGGTGAGGCCTTTGGGCTGCATCTTTTCGATCTGCCGGTTCACGGCTTTGATTTCCTCCTCCAGCCTGGCCGTACTTCTTAAAAGGCGGTCGATTTCATCATCCACATCCCCTGCGCCACTGTACTTTTGATAAACCAGGGCGCCCAGACCCGACAGATTGTGCTCCATTTCTTTTTCCAGCTTGGAAAGATCAAATTTGAGCTTTGTCACTTCCACCAGTTCACCTGATCGGCGGGCTGTCTCCTTGGCTATACCGCCAAGCTCTTTAGCCTTTTCACTGACCTTTTGAAAAAAATCCATTTTCATCCACCTCCGAAATATTTTATTATTTGGCCGCAACGGATTGTACGGAGGAAAACACTGCATTCTGTAGAATAAAAAAGTCCAAAGATAATGCATGGGCGGAAAACAACCGGGGCCGGAAACTGTCTTTATTGAAATTATATATCGGGAGGGGTCGCTTTGAAAAGCATACATCACAGCCACTTTTACACCTCGGTGGATATTAGCGGCTCCGGCAACCTGCACGGCAGGACTGTTTTCCTGTCCGCAGCCATGGAATGCGCCGCCAGCCTTCTGGTCGACATCAGGAGCTTTAAAATTGAAAAGGCCCGCTGGGAAACGTACAGAGGTCCGGACGGGCCTCTATTCAGAGACATTGACGGGCTGACCGGGGTGGAGGCGTACCTGGGAAGTGGAAACGCCCTGCGCCACGCAGTTCTGGAAAACTGCGGCGAGAAGGCGCTGGATCTTATATCCGAAACCGTCAGGGGCATAATACAGGCCGAGACTTTTTTGTACCGGGAGCGGGGCTACCCGGACGCCAAAAGCTACGACCACCACTGGGAAAGGATGTATCTGAACACCTGTCGCTACTACAGCAGCCTTGACAGGGTATCCCGCCGCTGGGAGGAGCACGTGGCCGTCCAGAAAAGGTTCAACAACCTTTTTAACCGGTTTAAAAGCATATCGGTGGCGGATGGAGAGGGTTCCTACCATGCGGACGCCGGCCTTTCGGATTCTTTTCACCAGGTGGGAGTGAACGCCATACTGGATAAAAAAACAGGGGCCGTCACCGATGTGTACTGCCGGCTGTTGAGGGCCCCCGACCCGGTGTGCTTCGAAGCGGGCGGCTTTGCCCAAAACCTGCTGGGCCTGCCCCTCGCGGCCATGAGTAAAAGGGAGATTGCCGCAACCCTGGAAAAAAACCGGGGCTGCGTCCACATGATTGATATATGCAGTGATTTGGCAAGCGTGCTGAAAGAATATTTTTAACATTGCCAATTGGGCCGGCTCTATTGTAAATTATGGCCGCCATCCCTATAATATGGATAAATGTCAGGCGATATAAATTAAGGTGGTGATGATATTGGCGGCAGGCAGATACGAACTTGAAACCCCGAAAGGAACTGTTTACATAGAAGGCCCGGCGGACAGATCTCACCTGGGCGCCTTGGACATGAACGACGGGCTGAATAATTTCAGGCCGGCAAAAAAACAGCATGAAGCGCTGATAAAAATTGCCGGCCTGCCCGCTGGCATGGTGTATATAGCCGGGCACGAAAATGAAATAATCGGCTATGTGACCTTTCACAAAGCCAACGAGTTCACCCGCTGGCACAAGAACCCCAGGGTGCTGGAGATGGGAGGCATCGAAATCAGCCCAGACTGGCGCAATTGCAAGGTGGGCGATAATTTGATGAGGGTGGCCTTTTCTGATAAAACACTGGAGGATTTTATCGTCATCACCATGGAATACTGCTGGCACTGGGACTTGAGAAACAGCGGCCTGGATGTATGGGAATACCAAAGAATGCTGACCAGACTTTTCGCCAGGGCCGGCTTAAACAAGATAACCACCGACGACCCGGAAATCCTTGAACACCCGGCCAACGTATTTATGGTCCGCATCGGAAAAAACGTGCCCAAACAGGACATCATGCATTTTGAGTCATTGCGTTTCCTCGGCAAACTGGATCCTTCCATGGATTTTGCCTGATGGATTTGGCGACATCCTCAAAGGTCCGGGGGATTCACAAAAACGCCCCGGACCTTTTGTTATTGATAAAAAGATTTTCAGTCTGTTTTTCTGATTCTTTCTTTCAGTTCGGCCAGGCCTGTTTCAAAGCGGGCATTCATCTGTCTCATCAGGGCGGCCCACTCCTCCCGGAATTCCATCCTTTCCATGTTTCGGTCCCTGACGCCCTGCCTCCTGGCCACCCTGCCGCGCATTTCCATTTCCTGCTTGAACCTTTCCCTGGTCTGTTCGACAGTCTGGTTGTAATATTGCAGCATGTGATCCAATTCACCCAGCACTGCAGATACCTGCGCCACATCCCGCTTTATGGCCGGAATACCCTCCATGGCCCGGCGAATTGTCTGATTGGCAGCCTCATCGGTAGGCAGGGTTATGTTCATCAAAAGCACTTCCTGCAGACCTTCAATTACGTATTTTCGCACCTCCGCCGGCACCTCCCCCAGGGCGTCCCCGATGTTGAAACCTTTATTGTTCATAAAGGAGGCGCCCAGGGCCCTTCCCCGGGGAATATTTTCAATTCTGGCAATCTCCTCCGGCGAAACATCCCGGAAGGATCCCGCTCTTTCCAGTGCCCTCTCCAGGGCGGTTTTGATCCTGTCCTCCATTGCATCTCATCCTTCCGTTTAGATGAAAAAGCGGCAGTCCGGCATGCAGTCCCTTCTGCCGCCACAGTATATTAGTATACTATAAATTTGTTTTCACTCCTGCATACACGATATAAATTCTTATTCCGCATTCCTTATTCTTTCAGGAGACAAAATGGGTGGGACGTCGGGTACCCGGCACAAGGCTTGAAGAACCGCAGGAATAGAGCCGAATTAATAGTCAAATGCTAATAATAAAACCGGGAGGTCGTTTAAAATGATGGGAAATTGGTACGGCAACATGTTTAGCGGCATGGGGATGCTAATGTTTATCGGCGCAGTGGTGATCCATATTGTTTTACTGGTGGCCGCCTGGAGAGCAATGAAGGCCCACGAGTCCATAGCCGAGTCACTTAAAGATCTCGCTCGGCAAAGCTCCAATACCAAACCGTGATTTTAAGTGTCGGAACCCGGGGGGATGCCCCGGGTTCTTCGAGTTACGAACGTACTATCCAGTTGTGCCCATTATTGTTGTCCCAGTTGTTGGCCGAGTCCTTGAAACAGAAGATGGCGCTGCTGTCGGTCAATCTTACGGTCTTCTCCCATCCCCGGGGAGAGCGGTCCATTCTTTGGGTCGAGATACTGCTCCATCGGGCAGGATCCCCGAACCCGCAGTGCAAATACACCTGATCGGCGCCCGACCTGGACAAAAGGCCGTTGTAAACAATGGTGGCCTCATTGCCAAAGGTCCCCTGCTTAACCTCAACGCCCCTCGCCTGATCGTTCCATGAATGCACCAAAATAACACCTCCCGGCTGATTATTGGGGTCATATATATGATGCCACCGGGTTTTTTGTTTAATTCCGCCACGGCAAGGTAATTTCTGAAAATGTATCTTCATGTTTTCGGATCTTGGTTCTGTTTTCTCATATCCCTGTCCGCCAGGTATTTCACCAGGCCGCAGTAAATGGCGAAGGCTGTTTTGCTCTGGTACGCCGGATCCATCAGCAGTTTTTCCTCGGCGGGGTTGGAAATGAAACCTATCTCTACAATCACCGCCGGCATTTTGCAGTGCCTGATAAAATAATCGATCTGTTCAGGCTTCCGGCTGGTGTTTTTTAAGACCCTGGACAGTTCATTCTGAATAAGCCGGCTCAAAATCTTGCCTTCGTCCGAACCGGGCTGGGAAAAAGTCTGGGCTCCCCTTTGCCCCCGGTCCCGGACAAAGCTGTTCACATGGATGCTGATAAACAAGTCGGCGCCTTTTTGGTTGGCGATTTCAACCCGCCTGGTCAAGTCCGACCTCTTTTTATGCGGAGCATCCGGGTCCGCCAGCCAAACATCGCTTTCCCGGGTCAGAATAACCAACGCCCCGGCATGAGCCACCAGCTCCGCCAGCTTTTTGGACACGGCCAGGGTAATATCTTCCTCCAAGGATCCGCCAAAACCACGGGAGCCGGAGTCTATACCCCCGTGGCCCGGGTCGATGACAATCAGCCTGCCCGCCATGACAGCAGACAGGGCTTCGATGGATTTTCTTTCCCGGGCGCCGGATGGGTACAGCCAGAAGCCGCAGGCCAGTGCCATCAACGTAACCGCAAATATCAAGTTGCGACCGCTGATCCAAAAAGCCCTTATCACCGGCAAAGGGCGTCACCCCCGTTTAAAAGCGGAATGCGCGGGGCTTCCCGCCCCTCACTCTTTAATACTATGACAAGGATGGCGCATATATGCAAAGAAGGAAGGCTCTTCCTTCCTTCTTTGAGAGAGTATTGCAAAAAAGGCTTGCACTTATTACCGCTTGGAGTACTGGGGCGCGCGCCTTGCCTTTTTAAGCCCGTATTTCCTTCTTTCCTTCATGCGCGGGTCCCTGGTCATAAACCCCGCCTTTTTGAGCACTGGCCGCAAATTGGGGTCCGCCTGAACCAGGGCCCTGGCCAGGCCAAGCCTCACCGCGCCCGCCTGACCGCTGACACCGCCGCCCCGGGCACTTACAATGACATCAAACCGCCCGCTGCAGCCGGTCAGTTCGAGGGGCTGATTGACTATCACCTCAAGCACCCTGCGGCCAAAATAATCCAGCGGTTTCTTGCCGTTTATGATTATACTTCCCTCGCCGGCACGGATATAAACCCTGGCCACGGCGTTCTTTCTCCGTCCCGTGCCGCTGAAATTCACCTGTGACATCCGTTATTCCCCTCCTTTCCTGCCGGTTACAGCGCCCATACTTCCGGTGTCTGCGCCGAGTGCGGATGGTCCGGTCCCCTGTATACCTTGAGCTTTCTGGCCATGGCCGCCCCCAGGCTGTTGTGCGGCAGCATCCCTACAATAGCCTTCCTTACGGCCAGCTCCGGCCTGTTATTCATCAGGGTGGCATAATTGGTGACCTTGAGACCACCCGGGTAGCCGCTATGTCTAATATATTTCTTCTTTTGCAGTTTGTTCCCGGTCAGAATTATCTTGCCGGCGTTAATCACTATTACATGGTCGCCGGTATCCGTGTTGGGAGTATAAGTGGGGCGGTGCTTGCCCCGCAATATCCTGGCGGCCTCGCTGGCCAACCGGCCGAGAACCTTGCCCTCGGCGTCCAGAATGTACCAGTTTTTCTTCAGCTCGCCCGGCTTGGCCATATAGGTTTTCATTTAATATCCCTCCAAAGAGCTTGTATGCAATTTATCAATTTTTGGCTCACATTAGCTATTCTAATACTCCGGGCGGGCCGTGTCAAGAAATCTCAAAAACCTGCCCCCGATTCCCCAATCCCATCTACCATCAATACACCACCCTGATTAAACATAACCCCTGGGGCGGCGCCGTCGGGCCGGCCATGACCCTGTCACCGGAGGCCAGTATTCCGGACACCTCCCCGGGCGCTATTTTTCCCAGTCCCACTTCCAAAAGGGTGCCGGCGATTATGCGCACCATGTGGTGAAGAAAACCTTCGCCCAGTAAATTCATACTGACCACGTCGCCGTCCCGGTCAATGCGGGCGTCATACAGCGTCCTGACCGTGCTTTTAACCGGCGTCCCCACCGCCATAAAGGTCTTGAAGTCGTGTCTTCCCTTCAGGCGTTCCGCCGCCACGCACATGGACTCAATGTCCAGGGGCCGCGGAAAAAAATAGCAATAACGCCTGAGGAATGGGTCGGGGGTCCTGGAATTGTGGATGCTGTATCTGTATTCCTTGGCCCTGGCCGAAAACCTGGCGTGGAAGTCTTGGGGCGCATCCTCCGCGGCCAGTACGGACACGTCGTCCGGCAGTACCCCGTTCAGGGCCAGGGGTATTCTGTCCGTGGGAATGTCCCACCCGCCGGAATCAAAGTTCACCACCTGCCCCAGGGCATGCACCCCTGCATCTGTCCGCCCGGCGCCTACTATCTGCACTCTCCTGCCCGCCAGGCGCGACAGGCTTTTTTCCAGCACCTCCTGAACCGTCGGCAGGCCGGTGCCCCTCTGTTCCTGAAAACCGTGGTAGGCAGTCCCGTCGTAAGCTACGGTCAGCTTTATATTTCTCATCTTGTCAAACCGCCGCTGTCCGCAAAAGTACCGCTGCCACCGGGGTGACTCCGCAAATCACTGCGCATATGACATCCCCGGTGGAAAAAACCGGCTCGTCAATGCGGGTTCTTCCGGTGCCACCCCGGTAACAGCGGGCCTCCATCGCCGCCGCCAGATCCTCTGACCGGCGAAAGGCCCCCACCAGCAGAGGAACCATCAGTGCCGTCACGGCCGCCGCCCTCCTTGCCAGCCCCGGCCCGTAAAAGCCCGCCCCCCTGGAAATCTGCGCACTCATTATGGTCCGGGCTTCTTCAAATATAACCGGCACAAACCTCATCGCCATGGTTACGGCCATGACCATTTCGTGAACCGGCAAGCCCAGCCTCCCCAGGGGCCTGAAAAGGTACTCCATACCCGAGGCCAGGCTTAACGGCGAAGTGGTGGAGGTAAGAATAATTCCGGCTGTAAAAATCAATGCAATGCGCAACAGCAAATCCACCCCGGACTGAATCCCCTGGACGGTTACGCTTAAAGGGCCAGCCCCCAGCAAAACATCTCCCGGGGTAAACAGCGTTTGAAACAGAAATGTGACCGCCATTATCAGCCGGACGGATCTGACATGCATCCACAGCAACCGGGGACTGATCCGCGCCAGCAGCACCCCGGCACAGACTGGAAAGGACGCCAGCACCGGCCCCGCCCATCCAGGAATCAACACCGCCGTCATTACCGCCAGGGAAGATATTATTTTGGTCCTGGAGTCCAGCCGGTGAATGGGTGATTCCACAGGCAGGTACTGACCCGGTAATATATTTTCCAGTCCGGACACCTCCCGGCCTGTAAACGGCTCATTCTGCATTCCTTATCCTGCCGGAGCTCAGAGTGTTTATTCTTTGTTCCGCCGCCTGAAATGGCGGCATATAGCTTCCGCCGCCTCCGGCAGGGTCAAGGGATTGCTCTCCATTCCGAACCCGGACCCGTTCAGGCGGTTAATCACTTCACAGGCCATGGGCGGCTCCAGTCCCGCCTCCCTGATGGAACAGGGATTGTAAAAAACCTGTCCGGGGGTTCCGGCCGCCGCGACTCTTCCTTTGTTCAGCACCACCACCCGGTCGGCCAGGGCGGCCACATCATCCATGTTGTGGCTGGCCATGATTATGGTTGTGCCGTGCTCTGCCTTCAATTTCTTCAAAGCGCTTAAAATCTTTTTCCGGCCTCCGGGGTCGATGCCCGAGGTCGGTTCATCCAGGGCCAGTATTTCTGGCTTCAGCGCCACCACCGAAGCCAGGGCCAAGCGCCGCTGATCCCCGCCGCTCAGCCGGAAAGGAGAAATTTGCTGCACCCCGGGGCCGTCTAAACCCACCATGTAAAGCGCCTCCGCCACCCTCCGGTCTATTTCCGGCGCCGGCAGTCCCAGGTTCCGCGGCCCGAAGGACACTTCCCGGCATATTGTTTCCTCAAAGAACTGCTTTTCCGGAAACTGCAGCGAAAGCCCCACCCTTTTCCACAAGGACCTCCTGACCTTCTTTTCCCTTGTGTCCAGCCCTTCCACCAACACCCTGCCCCGGTCCGGCAGCAACAGTCCGTTCATATGCTGCAAAGCCGTTGTCTTGCCGGATCCTGTGGATCCCACCAGGGCCACCAGTTCCCCTTTATTTACTTCCAGGCTCAGCCCCGACAAAGACACGGTCTCCATCGGCGTTCCCCTGGCGTAGAAATGCCAGATCTGGTCAAAAACTATAACCGGCATAAATACCCCACCAGTTCATCCACCGTCAGCGCCGGACCGGGCAAATCAATGCCGTAATCAGCAAGCCTTCTGGATAGTTCAGCCGGACCCGGCAGCTCCAGCCCAATCCCGGCCAGCAAGGAGTCGCATTTGAACACATCCGCCGGAGTCCCGTCCAGAAGAATGCGCCCCCCATGAACAACCAGCACCCGGTCGGCAAAAACCGCCTCTTCCATGAAATTGGTCACCAGTACAACGCCCATGCACTGCTCGCTGTTCAGTTTTTTTACAAGCTCCAGCACCGATCTCCTGCCGGCGGGCCCCAGCATGGATGTGGGCTCATCGAGCACCAGGCACCTTGGCTTCATGGCCATGGCCCCGGCTATAGCCAACTGCTGTTTCTGCCCTCCGGAAAGCATGTGGGGGGGTTGCCGGGCCATTTCTCCAAGCCCCGCCGCCTCCATGGAATAACATACCACTTCCTTTATTTCGGCGGGACAAAGACCGATATTCCGGGGACCGAAGGCTATATCCTCCTCCACTGTGGTGCCCACCAACTGGTTGTCCGGATTCTGAAAAACGAACCCCACCCGGCGCCGTATCTCCGGTGCATTGCGAGGATCGCCGGTGTCCATGCCGTCCACTGTGACCCGGCCGGCCGTGGGCAGCAGCAGGGCGTTCATATGGCGGGCCAGGGTGGATTTGCCCGATCCGTTGGGACCGATAACTGCGGTAAAAAGGCCTTTTTCAATGGACAAGTTAATACCGTCAAGGGCGGTGGAGGAGGCCCCCGGGTACCTGTGGGTCACGCCGACGAAGCAGATGAGCGGCGCGCCCTGGCCAGTTTTTATCCCGGCATTGCTACACCAACTCCAAAACAACCATCGGCGCGGCATCTCCCCGTCGGTGCCCGATCCTTATTATCCTTGTGTATCCCCCCTGGCGGTCGGCATACTTGGAACCTACGGTGTCAAAAAGTTTCCGGACCACCTTTTCGTCATATATATAGGCCAGGGCCTGCCTGCGGGCCGACAGGTCGCCCTTTTTGGCCAGGGTAACCATTTTTTCCGCAATGCTCTTTACTTCCTTGGCCCGGGTCTCGGTGGTGGTAATACGGTTCTCCTTAATCAGGGAAGTAACCAGGTTGCGCAGCATGGCCTTCCGGTGGCCGGTTGTTACCCCCAGCTTTTGATATCCCAACGTTCATCACTCCCCTCAATCGTCTTCCTTCCGAAGTGAAAGGCCCATTTCTCTAAGCTTGTTGATAACTTCCTCCAAAGATTTCTTGCCCAGGTTCCTGACCTTCATCATGTCATCTTCGTTGCGCTGGATCAACTCCTCCACGGTGTTGATGCCGGCTCTTTTCAGGCAGTTGTAGGAGCGAACCGAGAGGTCCAGTTCTTCGATGGTCATCTCCAGTATTTTGTCCTTCTGCTCCTCCTCTTTTTCCACCATTATCTCAACGTCGCTGACGGTTTCAGTAAGGCCGATGAACAGCCTCAGGTGCTCACCCAGTATTTTGGCCGACAGGCTGGTGGCTTCGTCAGGCTTGATGCTGCCGTCGGTCCACACCTCCAGGGTCAGCTTGTTGTAGTCTGTACGCTGTCCCACCCTGGTGTTCTCCACGGTGTAATTCACCTTGCGCACCGGGGTGAATACCGAATCCACCGGGATAACACCAATAATGTGGTCCCCCTTTTTATTTTTCTCAGCGGGAACGTAACCTCTGCCCTTGGCCACCGTAAGTTCCATGAAAAGCCTGGCGTTGCCGGAAAGGGTGGCGATATGGAGATCAGGGTTTAAAATATCAATGTCGGCATCGTGAATAATATTGCCGGCCTTCACCACGGTATCGCCCTTGGCCTCAATGCGCATGGTCCTTTCTTCGTCTGTATACATCTTCAGGCAAAGGTTCTTGAGATTCAGTATTATATCCGTAACATCTTCCTTCACGCCGGGGATGGTGGAAAACTCGTGCAGCACCCCGTCGATTTTAATGGAGGTGACGGCGGCGCCTGGCAGGGAGGACAGCAGTATCCTGCGCAGAGAGTTCCCCAGGGTAATGCCGTACCCCCTTTCCAGAGGTTCCACCACAAAACGGGCGTAATTGTTCTCCTCACTTATTTCAGCACATTCGATTCTTGGTTTCTCTATTTCCAGCATAAAAGGTAACCTCCCCTGACGGCCGGAATTGCCCGTTAATCACACTCCGAATCGACCGGAGCGCAGTTTCTGCTATCTGGAGTACAGTTCCACTATCAGGTGTTCCTGCACCGGGACATCTATCTGATCTCTGGCGGGTAAAGCGATTACACGGCCCCTGGCCTGATCCGGCTCATATTCCAGCCAGGGGGGCAAATTCCTTTCGGCGGCCCCCTCCATCAGTTCATTCAGACGGAGGGATTCCTTGCTTTTCTCCCGTACTTCGATGACATCTCCAATCTTGGTCAAAAACGACGGTATATTCACTTTGCGCCCGTTGACGGTAAAATGTCCGTGCCTGACCAGCAACCGGGCCTCCACCCGGGACGATCCAAGCCCCAGGCGGTAGACAACGTTGTCCAACCGTCTTTCTAAAAGGCGCAGCAGGTTTTCACCGGTGATGCCCTGCTGTCTCTCGGCCTTTTCAAAATAATTTTTAAACTGCTTTTCCAATACTCCGTAAATCCGGCGCGTCTTCTGCTTTTCACGCAGCTGGGTGCCGTACTCGCTGACTTTCTTCCTTGACTGGCGGTGCATTCCGGGAGCGTATCCTTTACGGTCTACGGCGCATTTGCCGGAATAGCAGCGGTCACCTTTCAGGTAAAGTTTCATGCCTTCCCTGCGGCATAGCCTGCACTGCGCCTCAGTATACCTTGCCATTTATATTTCCTGCACCTCCTTATACTCTCCGGCGCTTGGGTGGCCGGCATCCGTTATGTGGAATTGGCGTTACATCCTTGATCAGGTTCACTTCGAGACCCGCCGCCTGGAGGGATCGAATGGCCGCTTCCCGGCCGGAGCCCGGTCCCTTGACCATTACTTCTAATTCTTTCATTCCGTGTTCCATCGCTTCCCTGGCTGCCTTGTCGGCGGCCATCTGGGCGGCGAAGGGAGTGCTCTTCCTGGATCCTTTGAACCCCACCTGACCGGCGCTGGCCCAGGAGATGGCGTTGCCCTTGACGTCGGTTATGGTTACAACGGTATTGTTAAAGGTGGACTTGATATGGGCCACCCCGCGGTCGATATTCTTTTTTTCACGCCTTTTGGTACGGACGGCACGACGTGCCATTTTCCAACCTCCTTCCGATTTTTGCGACTACTTCTTACGGCGCACCCCCACTGTCTTCTTCGGACCTTTGCGTGTGCGGGCGTTGGTCTTCGTCCTCTGTCCCCTGACCGGAAGCCCCCGCCGGTGCCTCAGTCCCCGGTATGAGCCGATCTCGATGAGCCTTTTGATATTCAGGGCGATTTCGCGGCGCAGATCGCCCTCAACCTTGTATTTCTTCTCAATTACTTCCCGCAGCCTGTTGATTTCATCTTCCGTCAGATTGCGCATTCTGGTATCCGGATTAATCCCGGTCTGCTCCAATATTCTTTTGGAAATTGACCTGCCGATACCGTATATATAAGTCAGGGCGATTTCCACCCGCTTATCCCGGGGCAGGTCGGCCCCTGCGATACGTGCCATGCTTTTGTGAACACCTCCTAAATATAGCTTAAAAATCGACTCTCTATTTATCCCAGGGCAGGCTTTTACAGCCAGGGAGAATTAGCTGCAGATGCCAAGCGATATAAAGCATACTAATTCCGGATTCCAGCGGAAAAGCTCCGGCTTCCTGGACCGGGGCGTTAACCCTGTTTCTGCTTGTGCTTCGGATTTTCACAGATGACCATTACCTTGCCTTCCCGGCGAATAATCTTGCACTTCTCACAAATAGGTTTTACCGACGGGCGCACCTTCATCTTCAAACCCCCCTCGAAAAACTCCCATGATAAACCCGTATAATATCATTTATAGCGGTAAACTATTCTGCCCCGGCTCAAATCGTAGGGGGACAGTTCAACCATTACCCGGTCGCCGGCCAGAATACGGATGAAATTCATGCGAATTTTACCCGATACATGGGCCAACACCTTGTGCCCGTTCTGCAGCTCGACACGGAACATGGCGTTGGGCAAAGGCTCGACAACGGTACCCTCCAGTTCGATCACGTCCTGTTTTGACATTAGTACTGATCCAACCCCCTCGCAAGGTTTTTCTTTTTAATCTGTCAGCAATAATTCCGGACAGTCCCCGGCCGCAGAAAATCCAGTCTGGTTGCCTGCAATTCCTTTAAGCGCCGCCCTGATTTCCTGGTCGGTCACCCGGTGACCGGCCCTGATCTTCTGATTTATTGCAGCATTCACTTCCAGGCATGGCATCAGGTGCTTTTCATTCTTGCGCTTGGGATTTGCAACCCTGCGCATCTCGCCGTCCGCAACGCACACCCTGTTATCCGGGGCCTTCTCCAATACCAGGTAGAATCTCCCTCTGTCCCTGCCGGCGGTGGATACCACCAGTTGCCCCGGTTCCCAGCGATCGCGCAAAACCCGCCACCTCCCTTCCCGGTTACAACCGGGTCAGAATTTCCGGTCTACCGTTGGTGATGGCAATGGTATGTTCAAAGTGGGCTGACTTTTTCTGGTCCTTGGTGACAACAGTCCAGTTGTCCGGGAGGGTGCACACCTCATGGGTGCCCATATTCACCATAGGTTCAATCGCTAATGTCATACCGGCTTTCAGTCTGGGGCCCCTGCCCGCCCGACCGAAATTAGGTACCTGGGGTTCCTCGTGCATGCTCCTGCCTATTCCGTGCCCAACATAATCTCTAACCACGGAAAAGCCGTTACCCTCCACATGCTTTTGCACAGCATGGGAAATATCGGACAGCCGGTTCCCCTCCACAGCCTGGATTATGCCCAGATAGAGGGACTCCTCCGTCACCTTCAGAAGACGCTTGGTCTCCTCGTCAATTTCGCCCACCGGCAGGGTAACGGCCCCGTCTCCAAAATATCCATTTATTTCCGCCCCGATGTCAATGCTAATAATATCTCCATTTTCCAAAACCCTTAAACCGGGAATACCGTGCACCACCAATTCGTTGGGGGAGGCGCAGATGGTGGACGGAAAGCCGTAAAGCCCCTTGAAGGCCGGCCTGGCCCCCCGGGCAATAATATAGCTCTCGGCCAGCCGATCCAGTTCCACTGTGGTCACCCCCGGCCTGACCCCCCGGGTCACTTCATCCAGGGCGCCGGCCACAATCCGCCCGGCATCCCTCATGTATGCCAGTTCCTTTTCGGTTTTCAAGGTAATCATGGATCCATACCCCTTACTTGATAAAGCCCTGGTAGCTGCGCATAAGCATGTGCGACTCCATCTGCTTCATGGTGTCGAGGGCGACTCCCACCACAATCAACAAAGAGGTCCCCCCAAAATATATATTGGGTATTTTGGTGGCCATCAGCACAAAATTCGGCAGAATGGCAATCAGCGCCAAAAACACCGCGCCGGCCAGGGTCACCCGGCTCATCACCTTGCTGATGTATTCGGCTGTAGGCCTGCCCGCCCTGATACCGGGAATGAATCCACCGTATTTCTTTATATTTTCGGCCACATCCACCGGGTTCATGATCACCGCCGTATAGAAATATGTGAAACCTATGATCATCAGCGCATAAAACATGGTGTGCAGGAAAGTCCCCCATCCCAAATTCTCCAGGTACCACAGCGCAACCTTATTGCCTGGAAAATACTGGGCGATCTGATCGGGAAACAACATTATGGAAGAAGCGAATATCACAGGAATGACGCCGGCCTGATTAACCCTCAGCGGCAGGTGGGTGGTCTGCCCGCCATAGACCCTGCGCCCCACCACCCGCTTGGCGTACTGAACGGGTATCCGGCGCTGGCCTTCCTGTACCGCCACTATGCCGGAAATGACCAAAGCCGCGATGGCCACCAGCAGAAACAAACTCAGAAAGTTGATGGTTCCGGCTTGCAAATACTGCACCAGGCTGGTCAGCGCCCCCGGCAAAGCAGAAACTATACCTGCGAATATAATCAGTGAAATGCCGTTCCCAATGCCTTTGTCGGTTATCTGCTCGCCCAGCCACATTAAAAGGGCCGTGCCGGCGGTGAGAGTAATGGCCACCAGCAGGTAGGTCCACACGTTCGGGTTGCCCATGGCCACCCTGAGGGCGGCGGTGGTGCCGATGGCCTGCAGGAACGCCAGCACCACGGTCAGGTACCTGATATACTGGGTAATCTTTCTGCGCCCTTCCTCCCCCTCCTTGGACAGCTTTTCCAGGCGGGGAATAACCACTGTGAGCAGCTGCATAATAATTGAAGCGTTGATATAAGGGGTTATACTCATGGCGAATATGGAAAAGTTTTTGAAAGCCCCTCCTGAAATTACATCAAAAAAGCCAAACAAGGTATTATTGGCCACCAGCTCGGCAAACACTCTGGAATCCACCCCGGGCACCGGGATATGGGCACCCAGCCTGAAAACGAACAGCATGGCCAGGGTAAAAATTATTTTTCTCCTCAGCTCTTCGACTTTCCAGGCCGCCTGCAGCGTACTGATCATTTAAATCACCTCAGCTTTGCCGCCGGAAGCCTCAATTTTCTCAGCTGCCGACTTGCTGAAGGCATGTGCTTTCACGGTGAGAGCCTTGGTCAGATTCCCATTGCCCAGTATTTTTACTCCATCCCCCGTTTTTTTGATTAACCCGGACCCCAGCAGCACTTCGGGAGTTACCACGGTTCCCGGCTCGAACCTCTCCAGTTTCCCCAGGTTCAAAGTGACCATATATTTTTTGAAAGGAGCATTGGTGAAACCGCGCTTAGGCATACGCCTCTGCAGGGGCATTTGGCCGCCCTCGAAACCGGGCCGCACCCCCCCGCCGGAGCGGGCGTTCTGTCCTTTATGGCCCCTGCCGGCGGTTTTTCCTTTCCCGGACCCGATTCCCTGGCCCTTGCGGGTGGGCGCCTTGCGGGCTCCCGGGTTCGGCCGCAATTCGCTTAACTGTACCAACCCTTGGCACCTCCTTTAAGCTTTTTCCACTTTCACCAGATGAGCAACCTTATTGATCATGCCGGCCAGAGCGGGACTTTCGTCCCTCAGCACAAAACTGTTCAGCTTCTTCAGGCCAAGGGTATTCACTATCGTCCTCTGGCCCTCCGGCCTGCCGATGAGACTTTTCACCAAGGTAATCTTCACCTTTGCCAATGCTTCTCACTCCCAACTGACACCTGTCGATTGTAAACGCGGGGCCGCCCGGCCGGAGCCGCGACGACGCAGCCGGCGGGCTTTCCGAGTTTCCTTATCCCAACAGCTCTTCTATGGTTTTACCCCTGAGCCTCGCCACCTGCCGGGGGGTCTTCAAGCTCTTCAGCGCCGTCATGGTGGCGTGAACCATATTGTTGGCGTTGTTGGAGCCCAGGGACTTGGTCAAAATGTCTCTTACGCCGGCCAGCTCCAATATGGCCCTCACGGGCCCCCCGGCGATAACGCCGGTACCGGGGGCGGCGGGCCTTAAAAGCACCTTCCCGGCACCGAATATTCCCGTCACTTCGTGGGGAATAGTGGTTCCCGACAGAGGCACCTCAACCATGTTTTTCTTGGCATCCTCTATTCCTTTGCGGATTGCCTCCGGGACCTCCCCGGCCTTCCCCAGCCCCGAGCCCACGTGGCCTTTTCCGTCTCCCACCACCACCAGGGCTGAAAAGCTGAATCTGCGGCCGCCTTTAACCACTTTGGCCACCCGGTTTATATAGACAACCTTTTCGGTCAGCTCCATTTTTCCAGCATCAATCCTGGACACCTATTTCCCTCCTTATTCGCCGTGTTGGCCCGTTAAAACTCCAGGCCGCCCTCCCTGGCCGCATCAGCCAAGGCTTTGACCCGCCCGTGATACAGGTACCCGGCCCGGTCGAAAACAACCCTGGATATGCCCTTTTCCAGGGCCACTTTGGCCACCAGCTTGCCCACTGCGGCGGCAGCCTCTTTATTTCCGCCGCCGGCTATTTTACCTTTCAAGTCCGGCGAAAGGGTTGACACTGTCAATAATGTTGATCCCTTTTCATCGTCTATCAGCTGGGCGTAAATATTGTTGAGGCTGCGGAATACGTTCAATCGCGGGCGCTCCCCGGTGCCGAATATTTTTTTGCGCACCCGCTGCCGCCGCTTATCGCGGTCTTCTTTGCGGTCAGGTTTGCCAATCACCTGTTCTCAACTCCTTCGCCACCTACTTCTTGCCTTTACCGCCTGTCTTCCCCGCCTTGCGGCGAATGCGCTCTTTATCGTATTTGATGCCTTTGCCCTTGTACGGCTCCGGTTCCCTCACAGATCTGATGCCGGCCGCCATGGCCCCCACGCTTTCCTTGTCCACACCCTTGACCACTACCTTGTTGGGTGCGGGGACATCTATTTCGATGCCCTCGGGAGGGTCAATTTCCACCGGATGGGAGTAACCCACCGCCAGTACCAGCTTGTTGCCCTGCTTGGACGCTTTATAGCCCACCCCGATAAGATCCAATGCCTTCTGAAATCCCTGGGTGACGCCGGTGACCATGTTATCCAGCAGGGTCCGGGACAAACCGTGCAGTGATTTGTCCGTCTGGTTGTCCGAAGACCTTTCCACAAGGAGCCTTCCGTCCTCCACCCTGATGGAGATATTTCTGTGAAATTCTCTTTTGAGCACTCCTTTGGGTCCCTTTACCACCACAACATTACCGTCTATGGTGATGTCCACACCCTGGGGCAGTGGTATCGGCTTTTTACCGATTCTCGACATTCTCACACCTCCCGCGCCTTAAAGAAGGCTACCAGACATAACATATTACCTCTCCGCCCAGCCCCAGTTTTCTGGCGTTTTTGTCCGTCATAATACCCTGGGAGGTGGAGATTATGGCTATTCCCAGCCCTCCCAGCACCCTGGGTATTGAATCCTTGCGGACGTACACCCTGCGGCCGGGCTTGCTGATCCTCTTCATCCCGGTGATTACCCTCTCCTTGTTGCCGCCATACTTCATATATACCCTGATCACACCCTGCTTGCCGTCGGCGATATACTCGCAATCCTTGATAAATCCCTCGTCCTTGAGAATATCAGCAATGGCCATCTTCATTTTGGAAGCAGGAGCCTCCACCTTGTCATGATAAACCGTGTTGGCGTTACGTAAACGGGTCAGGAAATCGGCAACGGAATCAGTCATTGCCATGCGACACTACCTCCTTCCACATTACCAGCTGGCCTTGCGGATACCCGGAATCTCGCCGCGGTAGCAAAGGGTCCTGAAACATATGCGGCATATTCCAAACTTCCTCATGTAGGCGTGGGGCCGGCCACAAAGCTTGCATCTATTATATTTGCGGACCTCGAACTTGGCATCCCGCAAGTGCTTGTTGATTATTGATTTTTTTGCCATCTTCCCCCTCCTTTTTAAAGACTTGGCTGTTTTTTAGGGGCCGGGCGCTTCAGGCCGCCCTGAAGGGCATGCCCATGAGCCTCAGCAGTTCTCTGGCCTCTTCATCTGTGCGGGCGGTGGTCACGAAAATAATGTCCATTCCCCGCACCTTGTCAATCTTGTCGTACTCTATTTCAGGAAAAATAAGCTGCTCGCGGATTCCCAGGCTGTAGTTCCCCCGGCCGTCAAAGGATTTCGGCGACACTCCCCGGAAGTCCCTCACCCTGGGGAGGGCAACACTAAACAGCTTATCCACAAAATGGAACATTCTGTCCCCCCGCAGGGTGACCTTGCAGCCTATTTTCATCCCCTGGCGCAGCTTGAAAGCGGCAATGGATTTCTTTGCCCTGGTAATTACCGGACGCTGGCCGGTGATGGTGGTGATGTCGCTGACAGCCGCGTCCAAGGCCTTGCTGTTTTGAATAGCCTCGCCCACCCCGACGTTGATCACCACTTTTTCCAGTTTGGGTACCTGCATTATATTTTTATAGCCAAATTTCTGCATCATGGCCTTGACTATTTCGTCTCTGAACTTCTCCTTCAGCCTCGACACCAGCATTCCCTCCTTTCCGGCCGGGCTAGACCAGTACTTCCCGGCATTCCTTGCATACCCGGACCTTTTTTCCATCCTCCAGGAGCTTTTTGGTTATCCGGGTAGGATTGTTGCACTTGGTGCAAAAAAGCATAACATTTGAACTGTGCACAGGGGCTGGCTTTTCCATTATTCCGCCCTGGGGCATTTTCTGGGTCGGCCTGGTATGGCGCTTGACGACATTTACGCCTTCCACGGTGACCCGGCTCTTTTCCGGATCCACACTGATTACCTTTCCCTTTTTGCCCTTATCCTTGCCCGTGGTCACCAGAACGGTGTCGCCCTTGCGGACGTGAACCTTCGGCATGTACATTCCTCCTCTAAAGAACCTCCGGATCCAGAGAGATTATCT
>JBBIMW010000027.1:26797-32538 GCA_037444185.1 Peptococcaceae bacterium
CCGAAAATACGCGTGCCGCGGGGGCTCTTGTCATCCTTTATAATCACAGCCGCATTTTCGTCAAACTTGATGTAGGACCCGTCCGGGCGCCTGACTTCCTTACTGGTTCTAACCACCACGCCCTTGACCACATCGCCCTTCTTAACAACGCCGCCGGGCGTGGCTTCCTTAACGGAGCAGATGATGATGTCGCCCACGCTGGCGTAACGCCTCAGCGACCCACCCAGCACCCGGATACACATCAGTTTGCGGGCCCCTGTGTTATCAGCAACGTTAAGCATGGTCTGCACCTGGATCATCTTTCTTAACCTCCCTTTGACCGCTGCTTCTTATATCTGTTGAGCCCGCTCCAGTATCTCCACAATCCGCCACCTTTTGTCCTTGGACAGGGGCCTGGTTTCCATTATTTTCACCTTGTCACCGATACGGCAGGCGTTTTCCTCATCGTGGGCCTTAAACTTCTTGGTTCTCCTTAAGGTACGCTGGTACAGGGGGTGCCTGACCAGGGTCTCCACGGAAACCACCGCTGTCTTGTCCATTTTGTCGCTTACCACATAACCCGTCCGGGTCTTGCGTATTTTCCGGCCATCCATTTCGCTACCCCCCTTTACTATGCCGGGTGAATACCCAGCTCCCTCTGGCGCATAACGGTCTTTACCCTGGCAATCTCCCGTCTGACCTCTTTAATCCGCATCGGGTTGTCCAGATGACCCGTGGCCAGCTGGAATCTCAGCTTGAACAGTTCGTCTTTGGAATCATGCAGGGCTTTTTTCAATTCATCGTCGGACATTTCCCTGATGGCCCTATCCTTCACCGGCCTCACCTACTTCCCCGCGTTTTATAAACCTGGTTTTAATGGGCAGTTTATGCGATGCCAGACGCATGGCTTCCCTGGCCACTTCTTCTGTTACACCGGCCAATTCAAACAGAACCCTGCCCGGCTTGACAACGGCCACCCAGTACTCCGGGGCGCCCTTGCCGCTGCCCATACGGGTCTCCGCAGGCTTCTGGGTAATGGGCCTGTCGGGAAAAATCCTGATCCAGACCTTGCCGCCCCTCTTAATATACCTGGTCATGGCAATACGGGCAGCCTCTATCTGCCTGCTGGTGATCCAGGCGGGATCCAGCGCCTGTAGGCCGTAATCACCGAAATGTATTTCGGAGCCGCCCTTGGCGCTGCCTTTCAGGCCAGGACGGTGCTGCTTGCGGTACTTGACCCTCTTGGGTATCAACATAAAGCCTAATCGCCTCCTCTTCCGGCAGCGGGTCTAGCTTCCGGCAAAACTTCCCCTTTGTATACCCAGACTTTTATCCCAATCTTACCGTAAGTGGTATTAGCTTCGGCAAAGCCGTAGTCGATGTCGGCCCTCAGTGTGTGCAGGGGCACTTTGCCCTCACTGTACCACTCGGTGCGGGCTATTTCCGCTCCGGCCAGTCTGCCCGAGCAGGACACTTTAATTCCCTTGGCCCCCATTTTCATGCTGCGGGATACCACCTGCTTCATGGCCCTGCGAAAAGCAATTCTTTTTTCAATCTGTCCCGCCACGTTCTCGGCCACAAGCTGGGCGTCAGTCTCGGGAATCTTTACCTCTATGATGTTCACGTGAATTTGCTTGCCGGTCATTTTTTCCAGTTCCTTGCGCAACACTTCAACCTCGGCGCCCCCCCGGCCGATGACTATACCGGGCTTGGCGGCATGAATGGTCACCTTCACCCGGTTGGCCGCCCTCTCTATCTGTATCCTGGAAATACCGGCGGCAAAGAGTTTTTGTTTGATAAATTTGCGCATCCTGACATCTTCCAGGAGCAGGGAGGAAAAATCCTTTTTGGCGGCAAACCATTTACCGTCCCAATCCTTGATTATGCCCAGGCGCAAACCCTTCGGATTTACCTTCTGGCCCACACTAGCCCTCCTTTATCAAAGCCCGGCAGCTGTTCGCCAATAGCTTTTCCGCACTTCTGTTGACAATAACCGTGCTTAACGGCCCACAGCTTTACTTGCGGGTTTTTCCTTCAATATTACCGTAATATGGCTGGTGCGCTTGCGCAACAAATCGGCACGCCCCATGGCCCTGGCCTGAAAGCGCTTGACGATGGGGCCCTGATCCACATAGCACTCGGCCACATAAAGATTTTCCCTGAGCATTTCGTAATTGTGCTCGGCGTTGGCCGCAGCGGACTGCACCACTTTGGCCACAGGCGCTGAAGCCCTGCGGGGAACGTATTTGAGAATGGCCATGGCCTCCCGCAAATCCTTGCCGCGGATCAAGTCCACCACCTGGCGAATTTTCCGGGGGGATATGCGTATATATTTGGCGATGGCCCTCGCCTCACCCTCGTTGGTAGCTGCCACAGGTATACCTCCTTAATAAGTCGCCGGATGCCGGCTGCAAAACGTCAGACTTGTATTTCCATGACGGCCCGACATCACATCACTTAATATGAGAACGCCTTACTTCAGGGAAGTAGACCTCTCCGTGTGATGCCCGTGCCCCCTGAACATCCTGGTGTTGGCAAATTCCCCCAGCTTATGCCCCACCATATCCTCGGTGATGTATACCGGAATGTGTTTACGCCCGTCATGAACGGCCAGTGTGTGGCCGATCATCTCCGGGAATATGGTTGACCGCCGGGACCACGTCTTTATTACTCGCTTGTCTCCCCTGGCGTTCATATCCTGAATTTTTTTCAGCAATTTATCGTCGCAGTACGGCCCTTTTTTCAGGGAACGGCCCATGCGCTAGCCTCCTTTCTACTTGGTCCTCCGCTTGACAATCAGGCGGTCACTGGACTTTTTCTTCCTGGTGCGCGCGCCCAGAGCGGGTTTACCCCAAGGAGTCACAGGGTTGCGGCCAATGGGGGAACGGCCTTCCCCTCCACCGTGCGGGTGGTCCACCGGGTTCATAACCACACCGCGGACAGTGGGTCTTTTGCCCATCCAGCGGCTCCGTCCGGCTTTTCCCACGGTGATGTTCTCATGATCGGTATTGCCCACCTGGCCGATGGTTGCCCGGCACTCCTGGAGAAGCAGCCTCATTTCACCCGAAGGCATGCGTATGTGGGCGTATTTGCCTTCCTTGGCCATCAGCTGGGCCGCCGCGCCCGCAGAACGGACCAGTTGCCCGCCGGCCTTGGGGTAAAGTTCAAGATTATGAATCATGGTGCCCAACGGGATACTCTTCAGTGGCAGTGCATTGCCCACCTTTATGTCCACTTCCGGGCCGGAGCTGACCGTCATGCCCACTTTCAGCCCCAGCGGGGCCAGAATGTAGCGCTTTTCGCCATCCGCGTAATGCAGCAGGGCGATTCTGGCCGAACGGTTGGGATCGTACTCAATGGTGGCCACCTTGGCCGGAATACCGTCCTTGTCTCTCTTGAAATCAATCAGTCTGTACTGCCTCTTTTGCCCGCCGCCGCGATGCCTCACCGTTATCTTGCCCCTGTTGTTGCGGCCCGATTTTTTCTTCAGCGGCTCCAGCAGGGATTTTTCCGGCTGGTCTGCGGTTATCTCATCGAAGGTCGAAACGGTTACAAACCTGCGACCGGGCGACGTGGGCTTAAACTTTTTAATTCCCACCTGGCTTACCTCCTTTAACGGTCTCCCGCCGCCGGCCGCCGGGCTACAGGCCTTTACCATACCTTCAGCCCAATTGCCTTTAGCCTTCCTTGCTGCCGGCCGGCGCCCGACGTCCGCCGACTAAAGTTACACTCCTTCAAATATTTCTATCTTGTTGCCTTCCTTCAGTGTGACGATGGCCTTCTTGAAGCCCGGAGTGCGGCCCAGCCTGCCCCTGACCCTCTTCAACCTGCCCTTGTAGCGGATGGTGCGCACCTTTTCCACCTTAACCTTGAAAAGCTCCTCCACCGCCCTTTTGATTTCGATTTTGTTGGCATTTGATTCCACCAGGAAAGTGTACTTGTTTTCTTGCACCAAGTCCATGCTTTTCTCGGAAATAACAGGCTTTTTCAGAATATCCCTGGGGTCTTTCATCTGGCCAGCACCTCCTCCACCCGGCTGACAGCATCCTTTGTTATCACCAAAGTCTGATGTGCCATCAGATCGTAAACATTCAGAAAGCCGGCCGAGGTCGGTTTTATCCCCTCTATGTTACGGGCGGACTTGATTACGTTCTCATCCCTGCCGGCCGTAACCACCAGGGCCTTCCTGCCAACCTTGAGATTCTCCAGTATGCGCACCATTTCCTTGGTTTTAGGCCGGTCCAGCCTGAGGTCCTCCAGCACCACAATGCTGCCGCTTTCCACCTTGGCCGAAAGGGCCGACTTCATGGCCAGACGCTTTACCTTCCTGGGCAGTCTGATGCTGTAATCCCTCGGATGCGGGCCGAAAACCGTGCCGCCGCCCCTCCAGATTGGAGACCGGGAACTTCCGTGCCTGGCCCGCCCGGTGCCCTTCTGGCGCCACGGCTTGCGGCCGCCGCCCCGGATCTCCCCCCGGGTCTTGGTATCGTGAGTGCCCTGTCTCTGATTGGCCAAGTATGCCACCACAGCGTCGTGCAGCACGGTCTGGTGAACAGGAACCCCAAAAACACTGTCGCTCAGTTCGATTTCCCCCACCTGTTCCCCGCTGGTGTTATATAATGCAACCCTTGGCATTATTGATTTCCTCCTTTCTGCACGCCTGTCACTTCCTGGCCTTGACGCTGTCTTTTATTATCACCAAACCCCCGCGGGGTCCCGGCACTGCTCCCTTGATGGCCAGCAGGTTTTTACCGGCGTCCACCCTAACCACTTCAAGGTTCTGTACGGTAACCCTCTCGGCTCCATATTGGCCCGGCAATTTGCGTCCTTTGAACACCCGGGCAGGGCCCTTGGCGCCCAGGGAACCAGGACGGCGGTGATACTTGGATCCGTGGGCCATGGGGCCCCGGTGGAACCCGTGCCTCTTGATGCCGCCTGAGAAGCCGCGGCCTTTGGAGGTGCCCACCACGTCCACTTTGTCTCCCTGGCTGAAAATATCAGTCTTTATTTCCTGTCCCACTTGGTAGCTGTCGCTGTCCTCAATCCTCAACTCCCTGAGAAACCTTAACGGCCTTACCCCCGCCTTGTCAAAATGTCCTTTTTCGGGTTTATTGAACAGTTTTTCCCGTTTTTCCCCGAATCCCACCTGAATGGCGCTGTATCCGTCTTTTTCCATCGTTTTTTTATGAACTACGTGACAGGGTCCGGCCTCAATAACGGTAACGGGCACCGCCAGTCCTTTGTCGGTAAACAGTCGGGTCATGCCCACCTTTTTACCCAGTATGGCCTTCTTCAACTTTCAACACCTCCGGTGCCGGCCGGAAACAGAGTGAACATTGTTTCCAGGCAAGCCATGTTATAGCTTGATTTCTATATCCACACCCGCCGGCAAATCCAGGCGCATTAAAGCGTCCACCGTCTTGGGGGTGGGCTCCAGTATGTCGATGAGCCGCTTGTGCGTTCTCATTTCAAACTGCTCACGGGAATCCTTGTTCACATGGGGTGAACGCAAAATAGTATATATATTCTTCTCGGTGGGCAGCGGTATGGGCCCCGCCACCGAAGCCCCGGTCCTCCTGGCCGTATCCACTATTTTCTGCGCTGACTGGTCCAGCATGTGATGGTCATAGGCTTTCAGCCGGATGCGGATTTTTTGCCTTTTCAACGGGCAGACCTCCTTTCAATTCAGGGGTTGGGCTGCCATTACGCAATAATGGAAGTAACCACCCCGGCGCCCACGGTGCGGCCGCCCTCACGAATGG
>JBBIMW010000028.1:0-30820 GCA_037444185.1 Peptococcaceae bacterium
AAGTAAAATCAAAAGTCAAAAATCTGTTTATGACATTATTCTTTAAATTATGCTATTTTACGTCAAATGCTTAAAACAATAAATACAATAACTTATTGTATTTAATTGGTTTTAATTAAAAAAGAAGAAACCGGCGGGCCTCTTCATGATGCTTTTTGCATTTTTTTGTCATAATTAAGTAGCCCCGCCTCCCTTATCATCCACTCCGCCGGAACACCATATCCCCTTATGGGATCGTTGATGAAAACGTGTGTCAGTACACCCGCCAGCATGCCGTCCTGGATGATGGGGCTGCCGCTCATCCCCTGAATTATCCCCCCTGCGCTGTCAATGAGTTCCCGGTCCTCTATTTTTATTATCATACCCTTGCCACCGTGGCTGTTCCAGGGATAAAAAACCTCCTGTATTTCAACGGAGTATTTTCTTACTTCAGTGCCATCGATGACTGTCAGCATTTCCGCCGGTCCCTTCCTAACCTGGAGGCTCGGGGCCACCGGCACCGGATTAGCGTAAAGGGGGTTTTCCAGTGGCCTCTGAAGACAGCCGAAAATACCATAGCGGGTGTTTTTTTCTATATTTCCGCTAAGATTTCCCCCCTCAACAAACATGCCGATTTTTTCTCCGGGCCTGCCTTTAATTCCCCGTTGAATCCCCCTCACACTGGCCTCTGTTATTTTGCCCCTGCTTAAATCAATGCCCATGGCGGTGTCCACATCGGTGATCATGTGTCCCAAGGCTCCGTACGTGCCTGTTTCCGGGTGGTAAAAGCTGATGGTCCCCACCCCGGAGGCCGTATCCCGCACGAACAGACCAATTCTCGGCCGTCCCGTTTCCTTGCACAATACCGTTTTGATGCTGGTTTTTATTATTTTGGAACCTCTTTTAATTTCAAATTCGACGTTTTTTTGGTTAATTCCGCAGGCTCCTATTTCACTTCTCAGCTGGTGCGTATTATCAATTTTCTTTCCATTGGCCGTCAGTATTAAGTCACCGACCTTGATGCCCGCTTCTTCGGCCGGGTTTGACCTTTTCCCCCATTCATCCATGATGTCTGACATGCCCACCACCATAATGCCCTTGGAATGCATCACAATGCCGATGGACTGTCCTCCGGGCACCACCAGGGCCGGTGCGGCAACCTCCACGGCTGCCTTCTGCGAGGGCGCCCGGGAAATATTATACTGCAGTTGCAGCCTGCCCGGCCTGTGGATGGAGACGGCTTTGCCTGGTTCCGCAAATCCGTCATAAATGCCTGGGTTCATTTTTAAATAACACCAGAGACAGAAAATAACTGCCAAACAGATAAAGGTCGTGATGTTTAAAACATTCCGGCAGTCCACTTTTTTCAATAATAATCACTCCTTTTTAAATCACCCCCACATTTGCTGAAAAATTATATGTTTTTTTGTTGTTATTAAGATTACCCGGTTTTAGTCCTTTTATTCTGCACATATATGCTGAAATTTACCATAGCCATGGGTTATAGGGCGTTATTTAAAGTTGCTTTAATTTCATTAATTTAATGTAAATAAATAAAAATAACGGCCAATTTGCCGCTATTTATGGTTGTACGCCCAGCATGGGCGTCATCTTTGGATTCCGGCCGCCCGTAAGGGAGGCTTTATTCGTCGTCTTTCAGTGACAGGGCTTCTTCCATCAGCTGTCTGGCGTGATTCAGAGCGGTCCCGTCCCCCCGGTCACCCCCCAGCATGCGGGTCAGTTCCAGCAATTTCCCTCGGCCGTCCAGGGAATCTATCTCCACTTGGGTGCGGCTGCCCGATTCACCCTTGCGGATGAGCAGGTGATTTTGGGCAGCACTGGCCACGGCGGGGGAATGGGTGACGCATATAACCTGCCGCTTTCGGCTCAGATGTTGCAGTTTTGCCGCCACTGAACGGATGGTGCGCCCCCCGATACCGGTGTCAATTTCATCAAAAACCAAGGTGGGGATTCCTTGCATTTCAGCCAATATGGCGTAGACCGCCAGCATCAGCCTGGACGTTTCTCCTCCGGAAACCACCTTTGAAAGCGGCCTGGCAGGTTCGCCGGGGTTCGTGGAAATAAAAAACTCGGCTTTTTCCAAGCCCTTTTCGCTTATTTGTTCCCTGTCGCTGAAAACTATGCTGAAAACCGCCCCGGGCATTTCCAGTTCCTTTAGCTCCCGGGCTATTTCATCTTCCAGAGCGGCGGCGGCCCGCTTTCTCATTCCGGTAAGAATACCGGCCTGCAATTCCAGCTGCGCCTGATACTGTTTCAGATCCCTTTCCAGCTGTTCCAGCCTCTGCTCCCCCCCGTCCATCTCCTCCATCTCCAACGCTATTCTTTTGCGGTAATCCAGTATTCCTTCGATGGACAGGCCGTATTTTCTCTTCAGGCCGTTCAGAAAATCCAGTCTTTCCTCTACGAATTCTAGCCTGGCGGGATAGAACTCCAGTCCGTCGGCATAGGCGGCCAGTTCCCTGGCCGCCTCCTCCATCTGGTAAAGGGCCGCCGCCACCATGTCCCTCGCGCTGGACAGACTGCCGTCCATCTCCGCCAGCCTGTCCAGTAGTTTCAAAGAATTCCCCGCCATTTCCAAGGATGAGGTGTCGGCCCCGCCGCCGCCATAAATCTGCCTGTAGCACTGTTCCAGAAGGGAGGAAATTTTCCCTGCGTTCACCAGCTTTCTTCTCTCCGTCTCCAGTTCCCCGTCCTCGCCGGGCCGCAGGGAAGCGCTGTCGATTTCATTAATCTGGTAGTTGATTGTTTCCCTGCGCCCTGCCCTTTCCGTGGCCTTAAGCCGCAGTTCCTTCAATGCGGCAGTATTTTCACGGCACCTCCGGTGCAGCCCGGCCAATCGGGCGGCGGCGCCGGCGGTTTCTTCCCCGCCGTACGCATCCAGCAGGTACAGCTGCCGTTCCGGGTCCAAAAGCATTTGCTGGTCGTGCTGCCCCTGGATATCCACCAGCAACCGGCCCACTTCCCGGTATAATCCCAATGTTACCATCTGTCCGTTGATTCTGCACTGATTTCTACCGTTGCGGTTTATTTCACGGGTAAGTATGATCTGCCCGTCCTGATCGTCGGAAATGCCGCCGTCGGATAAAATGAGTTTTATTTCATCCAGGTCCCCGGTTTCCACGGCGGCCTGCACCACAGCCCGGTCACAGCCGGCCCGGATGTATTCGGAGATTGCCCTGCCACCGGTGACCAGCTGTATGGCCTCGATAATTATTGACTTGCCGGATCCGGTTTCACCGGTAAGGACATTAAGGCCCCGGGTCAGATTCACCATGGCCTTTTCAATAATTCCAAAGTCCTTGATGTACAAATGTGACAGCATCCCTATCCTCCGCTCAATTCACTGAAACGCATGAAAACTTCATCCACCGCCTCCCTGGGTTTGACCACCACCAGTATGGTGTCGTCTCCGGCGACGGTGCCGATAATCATGGGCCAGCGCGCCTGGTCTATGGCCGATGCCACTCCCTGGGCCTCGCCGGGCGGGGTTTTGACCACGATTAGATTTTCGCTGCAGTCAACCCTTAGCACGGAGTTCAGGAACTGTCTTTGCAGCCTTTCCTCCGCTCCCTGGATTGCGCCCCGGCCGGGCAAGGAGTAAAATGATGTGTTGTTGTCACCCGGTGTCTTCACCAGCCCCAGTTCCTTTATATCCCTGGAAACAGTGGCCTGGGTGACGGAAAACCCCGCCAGTTTGAGTTCCCCGGCCAGCTGGTCCTGGGTTGCAACCGGCTTTGATCCTATTATTTCCGCTATTTTCTTTTGCCTTATTTGCTTATTCATTTTTCATTCCCGGTCCTGGTCACGAAATAAAGTTCGGGACTGTGGCCGCGGCTGTTCCAGAACAACATTTTTTGCACGCTGTAATACTTCGGGTCAAGACATGCCAGCAGATTCGCCACCTCTCCGGCCTCGGCCCTGGAACCCCGGTGTCCCGTGTACACCACCACGCTGATCCGCCCCCCAGGATTGATAATCCTTAAGGCGGCCTTAATGCCTTCCCTGGTGGTATCAGGCCCGGTGGTCACCGACTGGTCGCTGCCCGGAAGGTAGCCCAGATTGAACATTACGGCGTCCACTGTGGTTCCCACCAGCCTGTCCATTTCTTGGTGGCCGCCCCGGATCAGGGTGACCCTGTCCCCTAGCCCAGCCGCTTCAAGTCTTTTTTTGATGTTGCCGATGGCTTCCTCCTGTATGTCTATGGCGTAAACCCGGCCGCCGGGACCCACAGACCCGGCCAGGAAAAGCGTGTCGTGTCCGTTTCCGGCCGTGGCGTCCACAGCCGTGGCGCCCTGCTTCAGGGCTGGATGGATGAAAACCCTCGCCCATTGCACGGCCCTGCCGGGGAGATGGATCAGCATCAGCGACGGTCGCCTTCTTTGAGTTTTTGGTTTAAAACATTGAAAAAGTTACTTTTTTTCAGTCTGATAAACCTTACTTTAAAGGGGGACCTGGCAATCATTACAATGTCGTCTTTTATCAGGCCGAGGCCGTGCTGTCCGTCTATGGTCAGCATCACCTCGCCATTGTCGGAAAGAAGCTCCACCTCCACCACGCATTCCGGGGATATGACAATGGGCCTGGCCCAAAGGGTGTGCGGGCAGATGGGGGTAATCAGCATCAGATTCAGATCCGGCGTGACCACCGGCCCCCCGGCCGAAAGAGAGTAGGCGGTAGAACCGGTGGGGGTGGAAACGATTATGCCGTCGGCGGGGTAAGTGCCCACCTGATCACCGTTCACCCTGGTCCGGAGAAAAATAAGGCGGGCGAAGGCCCCCTTGGTGATCACCGCGTCGTTCAACCCCGTGTGTTTTTCTATTTCTCTTCCGTTCCGCCGCACTGCGGCCTCAATCATCATTCTTTCTTCTATGAGGTAATCCCTCCTGACAATGCTTTCCAGTCCGCACTCAATATCCGGCACATCGATTTCCGTAAGGAACCCCAGGTGTCCGAAGTTCACCCCCAGCACCGGAACATTGCTGCGGGCCACTGTCCTGGCGCTGCTGAGGATAGTGCCGTCGCCGCCGAACACCAGGAGGCACTCTATTTTGCCGACCATATCTTCCAAAGTGGGCACGCCGGATCCGCAGCCGATCATTAAAGCCAGTTCTTTTTGCATCAGCACGGACATTCCCCTGTTCAGAAACCAGCCGTATATGTGCCTTACCAGTTCTTCCACGCCTTTTTTGCCCAGATTGGCCATAATGCCGACGGACCTTGAGTTTGGGTGCATATCTTCCTCCGATAAAAATAGATTGACGGTTTTGACCCCGCTATAACCTTCTGTGGGCTTCCTCCACAATCTGCCGGATTATGGACGGGGTTATCCTTTGAGGGGCTGAGAGAGCGAAGTAAAGAAGATATTCAATATTCCCTTCCGGCCCTCTGACGGGAGAAAAGTCAAGTCCCAACACCCCCCAGCCCGCAGCCGACATCGAGCCGAACACCTTCTCCAGCACCTGTTGGTGGACTTCGGGGCTTCTGACCACCCCTTTTTTGCCCACTTTGTCCCGCCCGGCCTCGAACTGGGGCTTCACCAGGGCGATTCCCTCGGCTCCGGTGGCCGCCAGGGCGGCCACCCGGGGCAAAATTTTGTCCAGGGAAATGAAGGACACGTCTATAGTGACAAAATCCGGCCTGGGGTCCAGGGAACCGGGGCTGATTCTCCTGGCGTTGGTCCTCTCCATAACCACCACCCTGGGGTCGTTGCGCAATTTCCAGGCCAGCTGGCCGT
Source organism: Peptococcaceae bacterium (assembly GCA_037444185.1). Classification (GTDB taxonomy): domain Bacteria; phylum Bacillota; class Desulfotomaculia; order Desulfotomaculales; family Desulfocucumaceae; genus JAILZP01. Next base: position 5,735 of record JBBIMW010000028.1, read on the forward strand.
AGCCCACGTCTACGGCGTAGACCATTGCGGCCCCGTTCTGCAAGGCGCAGTCGGTGAAACCTCCGGTGGAGGCCCCGATGTCCAGAACCACTTTTCCGTTCAAATTCGTCCCGAAGGCTTTGATGGCTTTCTCCAGCTTGTATCCTCCCCGGCTAACGTAAGGGGGAGGGGAGGTCACCTCTATTTTTACTCCGGGATCGTATTTAAGCCCTGGTTTGTCCGCCCTCCGGCCGTTTACTTTCACCTGGCCGGCCAGAACTGCGGCGCCGGCCCGGCTTCTGCTCTCAAAAAACCCCGTCTGCTGGAGCAGTATGTCCAGTCTCCGCTTGCTACCGGTCAAGCATGTTTCCTCCAGACAGCTGCAGTTTTTTCTTCGGGGATTTCAGACGGCGCAATCCTGTCATTTTTAAGGCGTTGATTATCACTTCGTCCACGGTGATGCCGGACTTGGCCAGGAGAATTTGCCGGTCCCCATGCTCAATGAAGGAGTCCGGCAGTCCCATTGTTTTTACCCTGACTTCCTTCGGGCCTGAATTATTGATCACCTTCAGTACGCGGCTGCCGTAGCCGCCGGCCAGCACGTTTTCCTCCAGCGTGATGATCAGACCGGTGATACCGGCATATTTCAGTATCGTTTCGGAGTCCAGGGGCTTTATAAACCTGGCGTTGATCACCGCCACCGACAGCCCCTGGCCCTCCAGCGACGCTGCGGCGCTCTCGGCAATTTCTACCATGGGTCCCACGGCAAAGATGGCTATATCGGTTCCGTCCCTGACCACTTCCGCCTTTCCCAGGGGCAGGCCGCGCAGGTCTGGATCAATGCGGCATCCCCGGCCTTCGCCCCGGGGATATCTGACCGCGGCCGGGCCATTGTGTTCCAATGCGGTTTTGATCATTTGCCGCAGTTCGTTTTCGTCCTTGGGGGCCATCACCACCATGTTGGGCATCATTCCCAGATAGGACAGGTCGAAAACACCGTGGTGGGTCGGCCCGTCGTCGCCCACCAGCCCGCCCCTGTCAATGGCGAAGGTGACCGGCAGGTTCATCATGCAGACATCGTGGATAATCTGGTCGAAGGCCCTCTGCAGAAAAGTGGAGTATATGGCCACCACCGGCCTGATCCCTGCTGAAGCCATGGCCGCGGCCATGGTGACGGCATGGGGCTCGGCTATTCCCACGTCGAAAAACCTGTCGGGATACCTTGACGCGAATTCCGTCAGCCCGGTGCCCAAGGTCATGGCTGCGGTGACGGCCACTATGGATTTGTCCCGGGCCGCCAGTTCCACCAGCGTCCGGCCGAATACCTCGGTATATGTGGGAATGTCCTCTTTTTTCTTTGTCAGCCCGGTTTCAGTGTCAAAGGGGCCGATGCCGTGAAATTTGCCGGGGTTTTTCTCGGCGTGGGAATAACCCTTTCCTTTTACGGTTATTACGTGGATTAGCACCGGTCCGTTCATGGCCCTGGCCTGGCTGAACACATTGACCATGTCTTGTATGTTGTGCCCGTCGATGGGTCCCAGATAGACAAATCCCAGCTCCTCAAAAAGCATTCCCGGCACCACGAGGTGTTTCAAGCTGTCCTTGAGTCTTTCCACGGCCTTTAGAACAGTTGGCCCTATGGATGGTATTTTCCTCAGTAAATGTTCAAACTCTTCTTTGCCCCTGGAGTACACGGGATCTGTCCTGAGGCGGGCAAGATATCTGGACATGCCGCCGACATTTTTGGCTATGGACATTTCATTGTCGTTGAGCACCACAATCATGTTCTTCTGCAGGTGCCCGGCGTGATTCATAGCCTCAAAGGCCATGCCTCCCGTCATGGCGCCATCTCCGATAATAGCCACCACGGAGTGTTTCTCACCCCGCAGGTCCCTGGCCACGGCCATGCCCAGGGCCACTGAAATGGAGGTGCTGCTGTGCCCGGCCACGAAGGCGTCGTGGCTGCATTCTCCGGGATGGGGGAATCCGCTGATGCCGCTGTATTTCCTCAGGCCGTGAAACCGGTCCCTGCGGCCGGTGATTAGCTTGTGAACGTAGCACTGGTGTCCCACGTCCCATATAATCTTATCCCTTGGGGTTTCAAAAACTTTGTGCAGGGCCAGGGTCAGTTCCACCACACCCAGGTTGGGCGCCAGGTGCCCGCCGTTTTTGGCCACTGTTTCGATTATTCTTTGCCTTATCTCCGCGGTCAGATCGTTCAGCCGGGACACCGGCAGGCCATGAATGTCAGAGGGGCGGTCAATTTCCGACAGCAGGCTCAAGTCTTTAACACTCCTTAAATTACTTTGAATTCTTTCTTTGCTTGGCGCTGAAGCTCTTTCCGGTTATTTTGGAAATGGCGTAAAGCAGTTTTCCCGTCCAAAAAACCACATCCTCCGCATATACCAGCGCGATTCTCTTTCCGGCGGCCTTGCCTCCCACTGTAAAAGCTGCAATCATCGCCGTTAAGAGCATATTCATCGTCAGTTGGCCTATTTCCTGCCGGCTGATCATTATCTGAGCCACCAGGGCTATGCCCAGGGCACCGCTCACGGTGCCGGCAATGTCACCCACCACATCGTTCATCAAGTTGGCCACCCGGTCGGCGTTTCTGATCAGAAAAATACCTTCGGCGGACCCGGGGATTTTTTTCGAGGCCTTGGCGTGCAGGGGAACCTCCGTGGCTGCGGTCACGGAAACCCCCAGTATATCGGCCAGTATTCCCACCAATATGACGAGGGTCAAGAAAAGGGCTGAAAGTACGATACTTTGCATTTTTTCCGCCAGCAGGCTGGAAATCCAGAAAAAAATCACTGCCAGAACAAAGGATCCCGAGCTGACCAGCGCGATATATTTTGTCGATACTGTGGATTTGCCGCTACCCACGGAAACACCTCGTAGAAGAGCCAACCTGCCGTAAAACAGGATTTGGAATTCAAAACCCGCAACTCAGATCCCCATGCCACATATAAGCCATTTTCAGTGACTTCTACTCAGTATAAATTTTACCAGCGCCCTCAGGAATTCCGCCCGTTCCCCATAGGGCTCCAGCATCCTGAGGGCGCTCTCCGCCTCCAGGCCGGCCCTGGCCTTTGCCCCGGCAAGTCCGTACAGTGCCGGATATGTGGCCTTGTTGTTCTTAATATCGCTTCCGGAAGGCTTTCCCATATTTTTCTCATCGCCCACAATGTCAAGTATGTCATCCGTTATTTGAAAGGCCATGCCCAGGTGTTCCGCGTATTCTGTGAGCCTGTTCAGATCTTCGTCTCCGGCGCCGGACAGAATCGCTCCGGTTCGTACTGAAGCTTTGTACATCGCTCCCGTTTTGTTTCTGTGTATATAGTCCAGCGTTTTCCCGTCCACGCCGCCCGCAGCCGACAGTATATCCACCACCTGTCCGCCGATGAGCCCGGAAGTCCCGGCGGCTCTGGAAATTTCGGACATCACCTTAATCAGTCCTTCTTGGGTAATGCTGCCCCGCAGCGGGCAGCCGGCGATCATTTCAAAGGCCATGGTGAGCATGGCGTCTCCGGCGAGTATGGCCATGGCTTCGCCAAATTTTTTGTGGCAGGTGGGCACTCCCCTTCTCAGGTCGTCATTGTCCATGGCCGGCAGGTCGTCGTGCACCAGTGAGTACGTGTGAATCAATTCAAGCGCGCAGGCCGCCGGCATGACATCGTCAACACTGCCCCCAAGCATTTCAGTGGTGGCCAGGGCCAGCGACGGCCTGAGCCTCTTTCCTCCCGAGAAAATACTGTATCTTACAGCATCATGTATAACGGAAGGATATACTGCGGACGCCGGCAATTTTCTGTCCAGGGCCCGGTTTACCTTTTCAGACCACTTTTCCAGTTCCGACAAAAAATGCAAAGGTGTTGTCCCCCAATCCCCAGTCCATCATGTAATCATTTCCTTCAGTCCGCCTTCGGCTGTCAGCAACATAATACGCTGCTCTGCTGTCTGCAGTGCAGATTGGCAAAACCTGCTAACAACGACGCCCTCGGAAAAGAGCTCCATGGCCCTTTCCAGGGGCAGTTGGCCATCCTCCAGTTCCTGCACTATTTCCTCCAGCCTTTTGACGGCGTCCTCAAAGGTCATCTTCTTTTTGGCCATGCTTGCGCCTCCCATCGAAACTTTGCCGTGTCTTGCAGCCTCCAGCAGTCTCCGGCTATGCATTTTTGTGGTATTCTTCCAGAAATCCGGCTTTGGCCAGGGCCGGCCCGTTTAAATAGTTGAATTTTCTGCCCTGCCGGGTATTCCTGTCCGCCAGGGCCTGTTCAATCATCTGTTTTATTCTCCACCAGCTGAGGCCCCAGTTGGAGAATATCAGTTTTTCCACCGGTCCTTTGCCCACCAGGCGCTGGACCACAATCCCGGGGTCCAGGTGCTCGAGGAAGGTAACTACACTGTTGACGTAGCTCTCAAGGGGCGCGATATTTATCTCGCCGCCTTTGAACATGTCTCCCATGACTGTGTTTTCCACCACGTACAGAGAGTGCAGTTTAACGTAGCGCACACCCAGGGCGGAAATCACCTTGGCGTTTTCAACCACGTCGTCCGGGCCGTCCCAGGGCAGGTTCAGTATAAGGTGCGCGCAAACCTCCAGCCCCCTGCGGTGGATCCTCAGCACGGCGTCAATGAATTCGGCCAGGGTATGTCCCCGGTTGATTTTCCGCAGGGTGTGGTAGTTGACGGTCTGCAGGCCCAGTTCCACATCCACGCTGAGACCGCTTTCCGCCTTCAGTTTATGCAAAAAATCCAGGTAGCTGTCGTTTACGCAGTCCGGCCTGGTGGATACGGATATGCCCACCACGTCCTGCAGGCACGCCGCCCTCATGCATTCTTTGAATGCCCCGGGAGGCATATAGGTGTTTGTGAATGACTGAAAATAGACAATAAACTTCCGGGCGCCAAATCTCTTTTTATAATACTCCCTGTTCTCTTCTATCTGGCTCCTTACGGACATGCAGCTGGGAAGGCATTGGAAACCCGAGCCTGCCTCGTCGCAAAATATGCACCCCCCGGCGCCCAAGGCGCCGTCCCTGTTCGGGCAAGTGCCGGGCAGGTTCACCGGGAGTTTGTATACTTTGTCGCCAAATTTTTCAAAAAGGTGCTTTGAATAGACATTATATCTGGAATTTTCCCCGGGCAACAGTATCACATCCCAGGCTGCATTTATTTATGATTATATCCAATTTCAGGGGTGATGAACAGATTTTCGACAATCTCTTTCACTTCGCAGCTTGCGCCTCCGGTGTGAAGATTAACCCTCACCCTGTCTCCGGCCTTGAGGGTTTTGGCGTCCCTGACTATTCCCCCGTTGTTTTCCATCAGACAGACGGAGTATCCCCTGGCCAGGGTGGCCAGGGGGCTCAATGCGTTTAACTTGCCCACCAGTCCTGCCACATCGGCTTTTCTGGAAACCAGCATTTCCTTGATGGACTTATTGAGGTCCCTGGCGTGGGAGTCAAGGGCCAGGGACCGCGGGCCGCAAATTTTTTCCACCGGCCTTTTAAATACCGGGCTCCCAAGATATTTTTCCAGCCGGTGGCGGGAGTTTTCCAGGTGATTACCCATGGCCTTGATCATTCTATGTCTGCATATTTCAATGGCCCGGACCACATCGGACTTTACCGGCACCACCAGTTCGGCGGCGGCGGACGGGGTGGGCGCCCTGAGGTCGGCCACCATGTCGGCGATGGTGAAATCAGTTTCGTGCCCCACGGCCGATATAACCGGCACGGAAGAAGCCGCAATGCTCCTGGCCACCCTTTCCGTGTTGAAGGCCCACAACTCCTCCAGGGATCCCCCACCCCGGCCCGCTATAATTACATCCACCCCACCCAGCCGGTTGAGCATGCTTATTCCTCCGGAAATTTCCGCGGGGGCGGTTTCACCCTGCACCGTCACCGGCGCAATTACGATCCCGGCTCCCGGCCAGCGCCTTTTGATTATTTCCACCATGTCCCTGACCGCCGCCCCCGAGGGAGAGGTGACTATGCCTATGCACCCGGGCAGGCGGGGTATGCTTTTCTTTCTGGCGGGGTCGAAGAGCCCTTCGCGCTGCAGCTTTTCTTTGAGTTGTTCAAAGGCTTTGAAAAGTGCGCCGACACCGTCCGGTTCCATTTCCTCTACGTAAAGCTGATAGGCGCCATCTCTTTCGTAAACCGACACGAATCCCCGGATCCTTACCGCCATTCCGTTTTCAGGCACAAACAAAAGCCTTTCCGCCCGGGACCTGAACATGACGGATCTGATGCAGCCGGCGCCGTCCTTGAGGGTGAAATATAGATGTCCGCTGCCGGCAGCGCGGTGGTTGGAAATTTCACCCTTCACCCAGAAATTTGTCAGAATCCGGTCGTTCTCCATCAAATCCTTGATGTGTCTGGTAAGTTCATGCACTGTCAGCGTTCTCATGCGGTCCCCCAATAATGAGCTGCATAAGCTTTTTATTATCATATTTTGGCAATAAAGGAGTGTCAAGCATCAAAAAGAAAAACCCCCGGATAATCCGGGGGCAGTGCTGGATTCTGACTCCTGGATTCTGGATTCCAGTCGCCCGAAGGGCGAATTTGTTCTTATTTGATGCCCAGGTTTTGCTTGAAGGCGGCCAGGGTGTTTTTCATCAGCATGGTGATGGTCATGGGGCCTACCCCTCCCGGAACCGGCGTAATCAGGCCGGCCTTTTCCCTTACTTTTTCAAAGTCCACGTCCCCGGCCAGCTTGGCCTTCCCCTCCGGGGTCATGCCGATCCTGTTGACCCCCACGTCAATGACGGCCGCGCCCTCCTTGACCATGTCCGCTGTGACGTAGTTGGCCCTGCCGGCGGCAACGATAAGTATGTCGGCCATTCTGGTGTAGTGTCCCACATCCTTGGTTCCGGTATGGACGACGGTCACTGTCGAATTGGCGCCCTTGGCCTTTTGCAGCATGATGTTGGCAATGGGCTTGCCCACGATGTTGCTCCGGCCCACAACCACCACGTGGGCGCCGGCGGTTTCCACGCCGCCCCTTACCAGAAGCTCCTGAATTCCGGCCGGTGTGCAGGGCAGGAAAACACCCTCGCCGATTACCAGCCTGCCGACATTGACCGGGTGGAAGGCGTCCACATCCTTGTCGGGGTTGATGGCGTAGAGAACCTTTGTTTCATCGACATGCTTCGGCAGCGGTAGCTGTACCAGAATGCCGTTGATACTGTCGTCATTGTTGTATTTGTCAATTAGCGCCAGGAGCTGTTCTTCGGTAATATCCGCAGGCTGGTCGTCCTGGATGGAGTAAAATCCCAGTTCCTTGGCGGTTTTCTGCTTTCCCGTGACATAGCTTACCGAGGCGGGGTTTTCTCCCACCAGAATCGTCACCAGGCCGGGCACTTTGTTGTACTTGGACTTCAGTATTTCGACTTCGGCTTTGATTTCCTCCCTGATCTGCTTGGCGACTTCAACGCCGGAAATAATTTTGGCAGACATGTCAATCTCCTCCTGGTTTCCATTGTTTATTTATTGCCGATTAGATATTGGTGGATGGACCTGGCCCCCACCTTGCCGGCCCCCATGGCCAGAATAACCGTGGCGGCCCCGGTCACTACGTCCCCGCCGGCGTACACACCGGGCTTGGACGTGGCCCCGGTCTCCGGGTCGGCCACAATGTTGCCCTTCTTGCTTACTTCCAGGCCCTTAGTGGTTCTTGGCACCAGAGGGTTGGGCCCCTGCCCGATGGCCACCACCACGGTGTCCACTTCCATTGCATATTCAGAGCCGGGAATGGGCACCGGGCTGCGGCGGCCCGAGGCGTCCGGCTCGCCCAGCTCGTACTTGAGACACTCCATGGCCTTGACCACCCCGTTTTCATCGCCTATAATCCTGGTGGGGCTGGTCAGAAAGGCGAATTTGACTCCCTCCTCGTGGGCGTGCTCCACTTCCTCGCGCCTTGCCGGCAATTCTTTTTCGGACCGGCGGTAGACAATCCAGGACTCCCCGGCGCCAAGCCGCAGCGCGGTTCTGGCGGCGTCCATGGCTACGTTTCCGCCGCCCAGCACGGCCACTCTCCTGCCTGTTTTAATGGGGGTGTCCCAGCTGGGGAATAGATAGGCCTTCATTAGGTTGGTCCTGGTGAGGAACTCGTTGGCCGAATACACGCCGCAGTAGTTTTCTCCGGGAATGTTCATGAAATAGGGTAAACCCGCTCCGGTGCCTATAAACACCGCGTTGAAACCGCCCTGTTCCATGAGTTCATCCACCGTGGCGAATTTGCCCACCACGGAGTTGACCTCAATTTCAACTCCCAGCTTTTTGAGGTTGTCCACCTCTGCCTGGACTACGTCCTTGGGCAGGCGGAACTCCGGAATCCCGTACATAAGCACTCCGCCGGCCACATGGAGGGCTTCAAAAACAATTACCCTGTGGCCCATCCTGGCCAAGTCGGCGGCGCAGGTCAGTCCGGCCGGCCCGGAACCCACCACGGCCACCTTGAATCCCGTGGGAGGGGCAACTTCCGGTATGGCGACCCCGGTGGCCAGCTCCCAGTCGGCGCAAAACCTCTCCAGCCTACCGATGCCCACAGGCTCGTGTTTCTTGCCCAGGGTACAGTATTTCTCGCACTGGCTTTCCTGGGGGCAGACCCTTCCACAGACGGCGGGCAGGGCGTTTTTCTCCTTTATCTTGGCTATGGCGCCGGTGAAATCCCCTTCGGCGGCCAGTTTCAAGAATGCCGGTATATCGACCTCCACCGGGCAGCCCTGGCGGCATGGCTCCTTTTTACAGTGAAGGCAGCGCCGGGCCTCGGCGACGGCGGTTTCGGGCGGGTAGCCCAGGGCCACCTCGGTAAAGTTCCTGGACCTCAATTCAGCGTCCTGGGCCGGCATAGGATTTTTATTCGGCACAATCTTTTTTTTCTCTTTCGGATCCTCCGTCATTGTTTACCACCCCCGCAACCGCACCGGTGGGAGAGCTTTTCCTTGTATATGTCCCTGGCCCGCTGCTCTTCCTCGCGGAAATAGGCGCCGCGGCGCGAAAGCTCCAGCCAGTCCACTTCATGGCCGTCGAACTCCGGACCGTCCACACAGACAAATTTTGTTTTGCCGCCCACCGATACCCGGCAGCAACCGCACATGCCGGTGCCGTCCACCATCAGCGCGTTCAGGCTGACGATGGTCTTCAGGCCGTATTCCCTGGTCAGATTGCTGCATGCCCTCATCATGGGCTGGGGGCCGATGGCGATAACAAGGTTTATATTCTCCTTTCCCCTGGCCTCTATAATCTCTTTCATCACGTCGGTGACGAATCCCTTCCGGACGTACGACCCGTCATCGGTGGTGATGTGCAGTTCACTGCAGGCCGCCCTCATTTTGTCCTCCCAGAACATCAGTTCACCGGTCCTGGAGCCGATGACCCCGATGACGTGGTTGCCCGCGCTTTTCAATTCCCTGGCTATGGGGTGCACCGGGGCGATGCCCACTCCGCCGCCCACCACCACAACGGTTCCGAAATTTTCAATGTGCGACGGCTCACCCAGCGGTCCCACGAAGTCCTTGACGCAATCCCCGGCGTTTAATGCGCCCAGTTGCCCGGTGGTTTTGCCCACTTCCTGAAACACGATGGTGATTGTCCCTTTCTCGCGGTCAAAGTCGGCAATGGTAAGGGGAATCCTCTCCCCCTCGCCGTCGATGCGAAGTATTACAAACTGCCCTGCGCTGCAGCTTTTCGCAACCTTCGGCGCCTCGATTGCCATTAGTTTGATAATTGGAGAGAACACTTCTTTTGCCAGAATTTTGTACAAACACTACCCCTCCGTTAAGTCCTCTCACCTTGTTGATGAATATTTTCTATGACACCGGCTCAATTCCTTCCTTATATGCGACTTATGGACAAAATTTTAAAAAAATAAAGGTGCCCTGCGATGCCGGCGCCCTTGTTGAAAATTTATTTTTCCGTTTCATTTCCGGCGTTTCCGCCGGAGACCGGCTCCCTGGACCAATTGGCCACCTGGGCCAGAATGCCGTTAACAAACCTGCCGGAATCGTTTCCGCCGAATGTTTTGGCCAGTTCCACGGCCTCGTTCACCGCAACCCCGAAGGGTATGTCTTCCCGGTATAATATTTCAAATATAGCCATGCGCATTATATTGTGATCCACCCTGGCCAGCCTTTCAATATTCCAGTCCCGGCTAAGGGCCGCTATTATTGTGTCAATTTCCTGCAGGCGTCCTATGGACCCCAAAACCAGCTCCCTGGCGAAACTGAGGTCCTCCTGCGACAAGCCGTTCAATTCAGTGATATCGGTCATTGCCTTTTCAGGGTCGGCTCCTCCCACATCCACTTGGTACAGTGACTGCAGAGCGGCCTCCCTGGCCTGTCTTCTGCCCATGTCAGCCCTCCCGGAAAACGGCTTACTTTTCCCTGAAGCGGCCGTTGAATAGATGCCTCAGGTCCGTTTTGCCGTCAATCTGCCTGCCAATATAATAACCGGCAATTATGCACAAAGATACGAAAACAGCCTTTAAAATTCCGTAAGTAATGGCAAACCAGCCGAATGCCAGCCCCAAAGCCACTCCGGCCACCTTGCCGCGGTTTTTCCTGATTGTCTCCAGTATTTGTCCGGTTTCCACGGGCGCACCCCTTCAGTCAGACTTATTCAACCCGCATTTTCTGGGCGGCGATACTGTCCACCGATATATGGATGTCATGAACATCAATTCCGGCCACTTCCAGAACCTTTTCCCTGACATTGCTCTGGAGGGCGGCGGAAATCAGGGGTATATTTACATCCGGTGTCACCGCCGCCCTTATCCTGATGCCTATGCCCCTGGGCACGGATACCACGGTGGCCCGGGCCTCCTTTATCCCCTTTTGGTCCAGGGTCACCTTCTCCACCAGCGATTCTACGGCGGCAAGGGCTATGCGGACTTTGCCCAGGGAACCCTCCTGCACCACGGCGTGTTTTTTCTCCGGGTGCAGGCCTTGCCAGAATAGCCTGATTCCGGCCAAAAAACAGACAATAAGTAAAGCGTAGGTTGTTTCGTAGAATCCAGGCATGCCTGATAAGGCCTCCAAAGCAGCCCGGACATAGGTCCAGCCGGCCAGGGACGCCCCTGCGGCCAAAGCCGCCAGCATGCCGCCCAGTGCGTAAACCACCATCAAACCCCGGTCAAAAGGGTTCATTGGCAATTCCCCCTATTTCACCCTGTGCTCCTCTTCTTTGACTTCGTGGCTAAAGGTCACACCCTGGATGTGCACATTCACCTCCACCACTGTCAGGCCGGTCATGTTTTCGATGGCTTTCTTCACATTTTCCTGGATCTTCGCCGCTATGTCGGGGATGCGGGCGCCGTACTCCACCACCAGGAACATGTCCACGGCGGCTTCCTTTTCGCCCACCTCCACCTTGACTCCCTTGGTCATGTTCTTGCGGCCCAGCATTTCGGCAATGCCGCCCACCACGCCGCCGCTCATGGCCACCACGCCGGGAACTTCGGTGGCGGCAAGGCTGGCGATGATTTTCACCACCTCGTCGGCTATCCTGATGGACCCGAGGCCGGTGTTCTCCTGTTTTATCATCACCTGGCCGGCCGGTTTGTCATCCATGGCTTAACCTCCTTTGATCGTATTTCTATAATTTACCTCGGCTGTAGGATTATTATACCAGACGGGGCGAACATAATCAAACCGCAGGGAAGCTTTTTTATTTCTGATACTGCATTACTTCCCGCGGTAAATAAGTGGAAATATCCGGCCAAAACACGAACAGGACCAATGTGGCGATCAATATGAATATAAAGGGCAGCACGCCCCTGATCACCATTTCCAGTCTTTCCTTGGCCATGGCGCTGACCACGAACAGATTGAGGCCCACCGGCGGGGTGATCATGGCCAGCTCCATGTTCACCGTCATTATCACGGCGAAATGGATTATATCTATGTCCAGCGCATAAATGAAGGGCAGCAGCAGCGGCAGAGTGATCAGAGTGATGGAAACCGCCTCCAGGAATGTGCCCATGACGAAGAACATGATGTTGGTGAGCAAGAAGAACAGGTACTTGTTCATGGTGTTGTCGGCAATCCAGGCGGCCACGGCCTGGGGCACCTGCTTGGCCGTCAGGAAAAGGGAGAATACCATGGCGGCGGAAATGATCAGGTAAATCATGGAGGATACATTTATCGATTCCCTTAAAATGTTGCGGATGTCGGAAATCTTCAGCTCCTTGTATATGAACACCGACACCGCCAGGGCGTAAAACACCGACAGCACCGCCGCCTCGGTGGGGGTGACCACCCCGGCATAGATGCTGCCCAGGATGAAAAAGGGCAGCAGCCCTCCGGGCAGGGCCTTGACGGTGGATTTCCAGCGGACTTCCCAGCTGGCCTTGGGCTCCCTGCCAAATTTATTGACCGTGGCGTAGATGACGGCGCTGGCTATGAGTATGCCGGCCAGAAATAGCCCCGGCAGCAGGCCGCCCATGAACAGGGCGCCGATGGACACCTCGGCGGTGATGCCGAATATCACCATGGGAACACTGGGGGGTATCAGAATGCCCAGGGTGCCGCCGGCGGCAATCAGTCCCATGGCGTAGCGTTTGGGGTAGCCCCCCTGGAGCAGGGCGGGCAGCATTATGGCCCCGATGGCGGCGGCGGTGGCCGGGCTGGACCCGGATATGGCGGCGAATATGGCGCAGGCGGCTATGGTCACCACGGCCAGCCCGCCGGGCAGATGTCCGAACCACGCCCTGAGGGCGGCGATTAGATATTTGGAAATACCTCCGTGGGCCATCACCACTCCCGCAAAGACAAAGGCTGGAATGGCCAGCAGTGTGGGCGACAGCAGGGAGGCGAACATGCGCTGGGCCATCATGTAAAGGGTGAAGTCGGTGGTGGCGGCCAGCACAATCAGTGCCGCCACGGCCAGGCTGACGGCTATGGGGACGTTGAGCAGAAACAGCATTATGAAGATGAGAAAAAGTATGGCGGTTTCCATTTAATGGTGTCCCCCTTCCGACTCGGCCTGAAACCATTGCCTTCCTCCGTCCCTCAACAGCATGTACAGCTTGTCCACAAAGCGGGCGCTGAAAAGAATGCCGCTAACGGGCATGATCAGGTTGACGATCCAGAGGGGGAACTGACTGTCGGTGGATCTCTGTCCCGATTCAATATAATTTCTTACCAGCTCATAGCCGAAATATGTGTAGAAAAAAGCGAAGGCCAGGCCCACGGTATTGGCGAAAATGCTGACATACCTTTTTGTTTTCAGGTCCAATAAACTATAGAGGGCATCCACCTTGATATGGTGGTTGTTTCTAAGGGCAACGGCGATGCCGATTAAAATCCCCCAGACCACAAAGTACACGGAAAACTCGTCCAGCAGGGATTGAGGTTTTCCGAAAAAATATCTTAGAATTATATTGATGAAAATAAGGGTCAGGCCTGTGAAGAGAAGAATGCCTGAGATGTAATCCTCCAGGGCGGCGTATATTTCTCTGAATTTGCGCATGTCTGAACCATCCCCTTTCCCGCCCGCGACATCTTGTTTGTCAATTTGTTTTGTCAAGGAGGGACGGGCCTGTTCGAAAGCCCGTCCCAAGAATTACTCACTTGCTGTTCCTGGCGGCCTCGATGTAGTCCTTGCCGATGATGTCGGTGTACTTGTCATAAACCGGCTTCATGGCCTTCACAAAGGCCTCCCGGTCGGCGTCGGTGAGGGTGTAGATTTCCAGCTTGCCGCTGCTCTTGAGTTTTTCAAAACTCTGGGCGTTCAGTTCGTCGGCCAGTTTCTTCTCATACTGGCTGGATTCCTTTACCGCTTCCATGAATATCTTCTGCTGGTCCGGAGTCATGCTGTCCCAGAATTTGGTATTGGTGATAAGGATGTAGTCAAGCCTGCCATGCCCCGACACCGTCATGTATTTTTGCACCTCAGCATACTTTTGGGTGTCGATGTTGTTGAAAACATTCTCCTGCCCGTCCACCGCCCTGCTGTTCAGTGCCTGGTAGACCTCGCCGAAGGCCAGGGTCTGGGAGCCGGCGCCCAGGGCCTTGAAAAAGTCGTCAAGCAGTCCGCCGCTTTGGGTGCGGAATTTCAGCCCTTTGAAGTCCTCCGGCTTTTTCAGGGGGCGCTTGGAGTTGGTGAAGTGCTTGGATCCGTTGGGCCACCAGCCAAGGCCCAGCATGCCGTGGGGCTTCAAGGTGTTCATCAGTTCCTGGCCCTTGGGCCCGTCGTAGAAGTTGTATGCGGCCTGGTCGCTCCTGAACAGGAAGGGCATGTCCACCAGCTGGAAAGCGGGGACGAATCCCACCAGCTTGGTCACCGAGGGGGCGATGAGCTGGACATTGTTGGCCCTTAAAGCTTCCAGCTCCTCTTTGTCACCGTAAAGCTGGGAAGAGGGGAACACCGATACTTCAAACTGCCCGCTTTTTTCCAGGAGTTCCTTGAGTTTCAGTGCTGCCAGGCCCTTTGGGGTTTGGTCCGCCACCACATGGGAAAATTTGATGCTTACTTTCTTGACCGGGGCGGCGGCCCCCGGCTTCTTTTCGTCCTTGCTTTCCCCGCCGCAGCCGGCGGCCGCCGCCACCAGCGCCAGGGCCATTAACAACACCAGTCCCAATTTGATTAACCTTTTCATTTTCCGGCCTCCTCAATGTTTTTATATTTTTTATATATTAAGAATATTTTATCTTTGCCTCACCCCCCACTTTGCTGTTTTGATAATATTGAACATCCTTTGTTTCTATAACTGCGCCTTAAATCCTTTAGCAGAGGAGATTTTGGTCATAATGTTCATGAATAGTTTATTAGATGACGGCGGCGCCGGGCCGGGTATAATAATAACAGAACAAATTCGCCCTGCCGGGCGGCTGGAATACAAAATCCAGTAGGCAGAATTCAGAATTTGATGCATTCCTTTGAAGAAGAAGCTTCTTTTCGGGAAAGCGGCATTCGAGGGCGGTGGGCGGCCGTCGGCCATGAGCCATGGAGATTCGAATAGCCATGGAATTACTAATTTAAAGCAAAGGAAAAGGATTTACGGTGCCGGTGTGCAATAAGTAAAGCAATGGAAATCTGTTTTTTGTTTATGAAACTCACTGGAGGAATGGTTATGGAAAAGAAAAAAGCCAGTATTTTGACATTCGGGGAGATGAAGCGGGAAGGCAGAAAAATCACCATGGTCACCGCCTACGACTACGCCATGATGTCCCAGGTGGACAAAACGGACATTGACATGATACTGGTGGGCGACTCCCTGGCCATGACCATGCTGGGACACGAGAGCACCGTACCGGTTGACATGGATACCATGGTGATTTTTCAGAGGGCTGTGTCCAGGGCCGGCAAACGGACCTTCATGGTGGGGGACATGCCCTTCATGTCTTATGAAGTCAGCGTCGAGAGGGCGGTGGAGAACGCGGGCAGGATCATGAAGGAAGGTTTTATGGACGCCGTCAAGCTGGAGGGGGGGGAGCGGGTGGCGGGCACCGTGGCCGCCATTGTCAGGGCGGGCATACCCGTCATGGGCCACATCGGCCTGACCCCCCAGAGCGCTTCACTGCTGGGGGGTTTCACCGTACAGGGCCGGGACTTGTCCGGGGCCGTGCAGATTGTCAGGGACGCCGTCGCCCTGGAACAGGCGGGGGCCTTTGCCGTGGTGCTGGAGGCGGTTCCCGCCCCGGTGGCCGGAATAATCACTAAAAGGCTGAACATACCCACCATCGGCATAGGGGCGGGCCCCCGCTGCGACGGCCAGGTGCTGGTCATCCACGATCTGCTGGGGCTCTTTGACAGGTTTCTGCCAAGGTTTGTAAAACGCTACGCCGAACTGGGGACAGAAATGCAAAGGGCATTGAATGAGTACTCCGCCGAGGTCCGGGACGGGCGGTTCCCTTCCCCCGGGCACAGTTTTTCCATGCAGGATGAACTGGTGGATGAGCTGTCGGACCGCTTAAAAAAGGAGGGCATTCTTCGATGAGGATAGCCGTCATCGGCGCCGGCGCCATGGGGTCCCTTTTCGGCGCCCGCCTGGGCTGGGGAGGAAACGAAGTGACCCTGGTGAATGTATGGGCGGAGCACGTGGAGGCCATAAACAGGGCCGGGCTGTATATAGAGGGGCTTGACGGGGGAGAAACTTTCCGGATTCCGGCCTTGACGGACCCGTCTTCCCTGGGGGTCCAGGATCTGGTGATAATTTTCGTGAAATCTTACCAAACGGCGCTGGCTCTGAAAAGGGCAAAAAACATTATCGGTCCGGAGACAATAGTGCTGACCCTGCAAAACGGGGTGGGCAACGCCGAAACAATTTTAGAGACAGTGGAGGATGTAACCGTAATTGCCGGCATCACCTCCCACGGGGCCACGGTCATGGGGCCGGGCCGCATCCGGCACGCCGGCGCGGGGGAAACAGTGATTGGGACCGTCCGGGGAGAAATCCGGGCGGCGGAACTGGTGGCTGCGGAGTTCAGCCGGTGCGGGCTGGAAACCGGTATTGCGGATGACATAACCGGGCTTTTGTGGGGAAAGCTGATGATCAATGTGGGCATCAACGCCCTCACAGCCATCCTGGGGGTTGTCAACGGCAGGCTGGTGGAATCGGACAGCACTCTGCAGCTGATGAGGACACTGGTGGAAGAGGCGGAGGCGGTGGCCCGGGCCAGGGGCATAACCCTGCCCTATCCCGACGCCTATGAGAAGGTGAAGGCCGTAGCCTCCGCCACCGGTTCCAACCGGTCCTCCATGCTTCAGGATCTGGACCGGGGCCGCCGGACCGAAATAGACTTCATCAACGGGGCGGTGGTCAGGGAGGGAGTAGCCGCCGGTGTGCCCACCCCGTGCAACCGTTTTGTCACCCTGCTGGTTAAAGCCCTCTATAAATAGCTTGTTCTGCATTACTTATTCTGCCTTCATGTGCTTTTCAATGAATCCGGTGTCTATTTCCCCCCGGCGGAAATGTTTATTTTTTATAATCTCCTTCTGAAACGGTATGTTGGTGGCCACTCCCTCTATGACCAGCTCGTCCAGAGCCCTGGCCATCCTGGCCAGGGCCTCCCCCCGGTCCCTGCCCCAGGTAATCAGCTTGCCCAGCATGGAGTCGTAATAGCGCGGCACAGTCCAGCCCGGAAAGACGGCGCAGTCCACCCTCACCCCGGGGCCGCCCGGGGCCGTGTATCCGGTGATATTTCCAGGGCAGGGGGCGAAATTTCTGGCCGGATCCTCGGCGTTGATCCGGCATTCCACCGACCACCCTTTGATGACTATGTCTTCCTGGGACAAGTTTAGCCTTTCCCCGGCTGCAATATTGATCTGCTCCTTGATCAGATCGATGCCGGTGACCATTTCGGTTACCGGGTGCTCCACCTGAATTCTGGTGTTCATCTCAATGAAGTAGAATTTACCACTTTCGTCCAGCAGGAACTCCACCGTGCCGGCGCTGTGATACCCCACGGAGCGGGCCGCCGTCACCGCCGCCCGCCCCATTTCGGCCCTCAGGGATTCATTAAGCACGGTGGAGGGGGCTTCTTCGATTATTTTCTGATTGCGCCTCTGTATCGAACAATCCCTCTCCCCCAGTTGCACTGTATTGCCGTACCTGTCGGCCAGCACCTGGAATTCTATGTGCCTTGGCCCGGCAAGGTGCTTTTCCAGATATACTTCATCACTGCCGAAGGATGCCCTGGATTCATTCCGGGCCGCCCGGAAGGCCCTTTCAAGTTCAGCGGGGTCCGCCGCCACCCTCATTCCCCTCCCGCCACCGCCGGCGGAGGCCTTTATCAATACCGGGTAGCCTATTTCGCCGGCTATGCCGGCGGCTTCCTCCAGGCTGGACAACGGCCCCGGGGACCCCGGGACCACCGGCACCCCCGCCGCCGCCACCGTTTTCCTGGCCACGGCTTTATCCCCCATTTTTTCTATGGACGATGCAGGAGGGCCGATAAAAGTCATGCCCTGGACCTCCACCGACTTGGCGAATATCGGATTTTCGGACAGAAAGCCATATCCGGGGTGCACGGCGTCGGCACCGGACACTGCGGCTGCGCTCACCACGTTGTTGATATTCAGGTAGCTTTCCAGGGGCGGGGGCGGGCCGATGCACACCGCCCGGTCGGCGGTCCGCACGTGCAGGGACTCCCTGTCGGCCTCGGAGTATATTGCCACGGTGGAGATGCCCATTTCCCTGCAGGCCCTGATTATGCGCAGGGCTATCTCACCCCGGTTGGCCACCAGTATTTTTTTGAACATTTCCGCACTCCTTCAGTTGCTGGGTCTAATCACAAACAATGTCTGGCCGTACTCCACCGGTGATCCGTTTTCCGGCAGCACCTGCAGCACCTGGCCCGAAATATCGGATTCAATTTCATTCATCAGTTTCATGGCCTCCACGATACAAAGCACCTGCCCCCTGGACACCGTGTCCCCCACCTTTACAAAGGGCGGAGCACCGGGGTCCGGCGCGGAGTAAAAGGTTCCCACCATGGGAGCTTTGATCTGGTGGAGGCCTTCTCCAGCCACTGGCGCCGCACTACCGAGGACGCTTCTTTCACTTCCGCCGAATGCCGGTCCTTCCGCCCCCCGGTCCGGTTCCGCCGGGGACGCCTGATCCGGCGCCGCCGTATACCTGGATGATCCCTTTTTTATAGACACCTTTATCCCTCTGTTCTCCAGCGCCAGCTCATGTATGTCCGTGCTGTTGATCAACTGGACCAGTTCTTTTATTTCCTGCATGTTCATTTCCAAATCCTCCCCTGTAATCGGGCTTTTAATCGTTTTTACGGCAGCTTTCCCGGAGCTTTTCGGCGGTTGGCCGGAAACTCCCAGGCCGGCCCTCTGTTCAAAAAATTTCCTGGCCACTTGAGGAAACATGGCATAGGTGAGGCAGTCCTCCTCCGATCCGGCCAGACCCTTTGATTCCTCCCTGGCCCTGGGCATTCCCGGTTCCAGCAGGTCCGCCGGCCGGCAAGTGTGTTCCCGGCGTCCGGCCAGTATTTTCTCTTTAATTACTTCGTGCACCGGCGCCGGAGGCCTTCCGTAAAGCCCTTGGACGTAGGCCTTGACTTCGCCCGGAATCAGCTTGTATCTTTCCCCCGTCAATACATTCAAAACAGCCTGGGTGCCCACTATCTGGCTGGTGGGCGTCACCAGCGGCGGATACCCCATTTCCTTCCTGACCCTGGGTATTTCCTCCAGCACCTCCGGGAGCCTGTCAAGGGCTTTTTGTTCCTCCAGCTGGCTGATCAGGTTGGAGATCATCCCCCCGGGCACCTGGTGGTCGAAGACCCTCATGTCATTGATGCTGGTGACCCCCCTTTTTTGGCCGTATTCCTGTCTCAGATTCTCGAAATAGCGGGCCATCTCAAACAGACTTCCCAGATTCAGCCCGGTGTCGTAGGGGGTGTCTTTCAGTGCCCGGACCACAGTTTCCACCGGCGGCTGCGACGATCCGAAGGCCAGGGGCACCGAAGCGGTGTCTATCACGTCGGCGCCGGCCTCCACGGCTTTTAAATAGGTTCCCAGGGCCAGGCCGCCGATGTAGTGGCTGTGCACCTGCACCGGCAGGCCCACCTTTTCTTTCAGTTGCTTGACCAGTTCATAGGCTGCGTATGGGGCCAGGAGACCGGCCATGTCTTTGATGCAAATTGAATCGGCCCCCATGCCGGCCAGGGCGGAAGCGGTCTCCAGATAGTGTTCCGTGGTGTGCACGGGGCTGATGGTGTAGACCACCGCCGCCTGCACGTGGGCGCCGGCCTTTTTTCCAGCCCGGATGGAAGTCTCCAGATTTCTGATGTCGTTCAGGGCGTCGAATATTCTAATGATATCAATGCCGTTTTCCACGGTCTTGGCCACAAAGGCCTCCACCACGTCATCCGGGTAATGCTGGTAGCCCACCAGGGACTGCCCCCTGAGCAGCATTTGCAGCGGAGTTTTTCTGACCAGCTTTTTCAGATTCCTCAGTCTTTCCCAGGGGTCTTCCCCCAGGAACCTGAGACACACGTCATAGGTGGCCCCTCCCCACACCTCCAGGGAATGAAAGCCCATGTCGTCCATCATCTCAGCTACGCCCAGCATGTCCGCCGTGCGCATCCGGGTGGCCCACAGGCTTTGGTGGCCGTCCCTCAGTGTTGTATCCGTTATGCCTACTTTAAACAAAATGTCAACCTCCATAATAAGTAGTAATAATATCCACAAGTTGATGTTATTAGATAATCTGCGCATACAGTGTGCTGTCGCGGCATTTACGTATTATAATGAACATTATATGTTATCCCTTGGCAATCTTGAAGTGCCGGACCATAAGTATACAATGTAAAAGAAAAGAATATATTATACTAAATACAAAAAGCTCGGTAAAAAAACCGCCCTGCCGGGCGGCGTATGTTATCCTCGCCTTTTGTTCAGTTCCTCGGTATTATTATAATACCCTGCTCCCCAATGCCCGTCTCTTTCGAAACAATCTCCATTATCCCGGCTTCCTCCGGGGGATTCACACCCTTGCCGTCCACCACCACGGTCACTCCCTTTTGGTCCATGGACACCACGGCTTCCCTGTATCCCCGGGCCTTGAGAATGCTTTCCAGCCTTGTTTCCCCGGCGGCGTTTTTACTGATCTCCATGAGTTGTTCCTGGACCAGCTGCCGGGTCTCCGCCGCCGCGGAAGGGCTGTTCAGTATTTCTTTTAAAATTTCAACCTGCCGGCTCCTGGATTTTTCCCGCACCATCCTGTACTCCACGAAGAACCCGTCTTTTCCCGCTGTATCCCCTGCCGCCGGGAGGTCCCCCGGATTGTATCCGGGGGACGGGGTTATCTGCACCGGACTTTTTACCGCCGCCGGCTCCTGCAGCACAAACCCCGCTGCGCCTCCGTAGCCCAGCAGCAGTGTCCCGGCGCCCGCCAGGAACAGCAGTGTAATAAGTGTCCGCCTCAAATTCAAGAATATCATCATCTCACACCCCCCCCGGAGGGTAGCACCACAATTCTGTGGGGATCAACATTCAGCGCCACCCTCGTCGCCTCGAACAGCCTCTCCCTGACTGCGGGATTCGCCGCCCCTCCGGACACCACCAGCACCCCCGCCACCTTTGATGCGGTTTCCATCTCCACCACCGGGGAGTCGCCCTTTCCGTCTCTGGCTATGACCACCTGGACTGAATCGCTGTTTTCATTGATGGTTCTGGCGCCGCCGCCCTGATCCTTTTCAACGGTTGTTTTTTTGCCGGTGGTGGTGTTTACCGCATAATCCTCCCGGGCCGAGCTGGCCAGCCTGATGGTCACCCTTACGCTGCCGGCCCCCTCGATCCTTTCCAGCAGTCCCTGGAGCCTGGCCGCCAGCGCCTCTTCTTCCACAGCCATCCTGGATTTAAGCGCCGGCCTGTCCGCAGGGGGATCGATGGCCGCCGCATTCTTTTGTTCCGTCTGGGGGGGCGGGCTCCCCATGTTGCCCAGTATTATCAGCCCGACGCCCAGAAACACAGCCCCGGCCAGCCACCACATTTTTTTCCGGACCGCTTTTTGCGGTCCGCCGCCACCGCCTTCACCAGCAAGACTTTTAAGCCATTTGCCCGGAGGGGACATACAAATCACTCCCTTGTAATAATATCTAATTGACAAACTCCACCTTAACCTTTTCCGCCGGAAGATTATAGAAGTTGGCCACCACCCTGGCGGCTTTATCCGCCGCCCCGGCGAACTCCGGCGGTGGTGGAGGGCTTTGTCCGGTTCCGGATCCTTCCCCGCCCACCATTATGGTTACCGGTTCCACCGGTTTCACGCACCCTTCCCGCCCCAGGCGGAGCCTCACCTCTTTGATTCTGCCAAAATCTTTTTGGGCGGGATCGTCTTCCACGTTAATATCAGCCCCCACCAGGCTCAGTCTTCCGTCCAGCCCCACCAGGGCCGATATTTGTTTTTCCAGCCCCTTTTTGTACTGTTCCAGGGCCTGTTTGCGGTTGTCTTCGTGCAGTTTCCGCCCTTGGCCCAGTGCGTCCGCCGCGGCGGGAACCGGTCCCGGAGGGACCCGCCATGCGTATTCCTCTATATCACTGAACAGATTTCCCCGGGTGATGCCGCCTATGGCCTGAACCACGGCCACGATGACCATCAGTCCCATCACCATTTTGGTGTACCTTCTCATTTCTCCTTCGGGCAGCAGCATTTCCAGGAAAATCGCCAAAACCACAATGATGATCAGATTTTGCACCAGCAGCCTCAGAGTTTCCACGGCAATTACCCCTTCATCTGAACATTACTGTTACATTCCCCACCGCCACCACTATGGTGATGGTGAAAAAGAACAGCAGCCCGGCGGTGGCCACCACGGCGAATACGGCCATCAGACTGTTGCCGAGGTCGTTCAGGCAGTTTACTATCTGACCGTCCTCCACCGGCTGGATCATTGCCCCCGCCAGCTTGTAAATAAGGGCCAGACAAAATATTTTCAAAAGGGGCATCACCATAATGGCAAGAACCACCATCACCCCGGCGATGCCCACAGCATTTTTGATCAAAAGGGAAGAACTGACGATGGCTTCCAGGGCGCCTGAAAACAATCCCCCCACCACCGGTATAAAGGCATCGGTGGCGAACTTGGCCGTGCGCAGGGCCACGCTGTCCCCCACCGCCCCGGCCACTCCCTGGATTGAAAGCATGCCCAGAAAAATTGTGCTCAGAATTCCCAAAATGCCCATGGCAACGGATTTCACCAGGCCGGCCAGATTTGACACCCTGAATCTCGGGGAAAGGTTGCTGACTAAGGACAATATGGCCGAAAAAAGAATCAGCGGAAGGACGATATTCCGTATCACCGTGGCTATCAGGGCTATGCCGGCGAAAAGCGCCGGCTGGTAAATGGCGGCTGAAGCAAAGCCGCCCACCGCCACCAGCAGGGTGATCAGCACCGGTAGAATGGCCTGCATGAAGACCACCATCCTGTCCACCACTTCACGGCCGGCGTTTACGGCCAGGGTGAAGGAACCGATGGCCAGGGTCACCAGAACCAGGTAGGTGACCATATAAGAAAGCTGGCCGGTGGATCCCCGGTCAAAGGCCGAGGTCAGGTTCTGCAGCACAGAGCAGATTATAGCCAGTATGACCAGCTTTCCCAGTAGCGCTGTGTTGGCCACCACTTCCCTGAATATGTAAGCCCCGGCGCTCCCGGCGAGATCCTGGGGCCGGAGGCTGATTTCTTTGCGCGCTATTTTATACACCATACCCTTGAAATCCATGTCGGGGACGACACTTTTTATTTCCGCGTCCAGTCTTTCGATATATCCGTTTACTTCCTCCATGTTCGCAGCTCCGGCCGGGAAGGGTTGGGGGCCGCCGGACTGTTCCGCCGGGGCCGGGCCGGGCAGGGCCAGAAAACAAACCGCCGCCAGGATGAAAATCTTTTTAATCATCAAACCACCTCACGGCACTACCCTGATCAGTGAGTTGAGCACCGCCACCACAATGGGGACGGCCAGCACCAGGACCAGTATTTTGGCCGCGAACTCTATTTTGGCGGCCACCGCCCCCTCTCCGGCGTCCCTGCATATTTGAGCTCCAAAGTCGGCTATGTAGGCAATGCCCACTATTTTTAAAATGGTGCCCAGATAGACCATGCTCAGATTGGCCCGGGACGCAAGGTCCCTTAACACTTCCAGCACTGATCCTATTTTACCGAGCATCACCGCGAAAATGACCATCCCCACAGTTATGCTCAAAAACATGGCCATCTCCGGCCTGTTATGCCTCAGCACCACCGCCAGCACCACCGCCACCAGGCCCAAGCCCACCACCTGCAATATATCCATAGGCGTATCCTCCCGGACAGGACATTAGCGGAGTCTAGAAGAACGTTGCAAAATTCATTTATGCGAAATTAAACAGTTATAGCCGATACAGCCGGAGGTTGTTCAAAAAGCTCCAGATGCAAGGCGCGGCAAGGGTTTGAGCGGAGGCGCACTTGGTGGTGCGTTGGAGCGAAAAAACCGCCGCCGCAACGCAGTAGATGGACTTTTTCAACAGCCTCCTAGAAGAGCTTGAACACGGATTTAACCTGTTCAAACAAAGCTCCCAGCTGGTAAATGACCCAGATGAGCACCACCGCCAAACCCCCCATGGTGGTTATAAAGGCGTAGTCTTCTTTGCCCGCGCTTTTCAGCACCCAGTGGGCCGCCGCCACCAGGATGCCCACCCCGGCGATCTTGAAAATGAGGTTTATGTCGGATCCCAAGGGTCTCACTTCCTTATTTTTCTAAAAGTCCTGTGGATAAATTGAATGGAACTCCTTTTATTCTGGATTCTGGCTCCCGGATTCTGTATTTCATTCGTTCGCAGGGCGGATTTGTTCATTAATAAAGCAAGATGGCCGCCGCCAGGGAGCCGCAAAAGCCAAGGTAGCTCCACATCCTGGTGTTTTTCGCGGCATTCTCCTCGGCCCTGGCCAGTTCCAAGTCAAGCTGTTTGCAGGCCAGCCGCAGGTGTTTGGCTTGGTCCTCCCGGTCCGATATGCCTATGGCTTTGCCAAGGTTGATCAGTACGGAATAGTCCCGGGGGGAAAGGGAATTTATCTTGTAGTGCCATTCCACGGCCATTTCCCATGCTTCCCCCGCTGTGCGGCCGGATATTAGTTCCCGGGAGGCCTTTTGAAAAAAGCCGGCTGTATTGCGGTCGGAAGCATGGGCCACCCGCTCCAGGGCCTCCGCCAGCGGGGTGGCGGCGTAAACCATTTCAGTCTCCAACATTTGTATGGAAGCCAGTAGGGATTTAATTTCAGCCGGCCTCCTGGCATATTCACGGGCCACCAGCAGGCCCGCCACGCCGCCGGCGGCCACCAGCAGCGCCGCTCCCAGCAGTTTCAGCACGGCATGTCCCCCGCCTTCCCGATTTCTCCGGCGGTGAAAACCCTTTTCAGCACCCCCGGCCTTGTCTCCCTGCCCAGCAGCGCAAAACGGTCCACCACTCCCAGTCTGAACAGGTAATTTAGGGCCGGCCTGGCGGCCAACTCCTCCAGTGAAGAGCCGTGCACGGTGAATATAACCCTTACCCCGGCGTTGAGCACTTCCTCCAGGGCCCGGATGTCCTCCGCCCGGCCTATCTCGTCGGTGGCTATGACCGACGGCCCCATGGACCTGAGCAGCATGAGCATTCCCTCGGCCT
>JBBIMW010000029.1:0-30745 GCA_037444185.1 Peptococcaceae bacterium
TTTATCCACAAAACCTGTGAAAGCATAATTTCCTATACATTAAAAAAGCCGCCCGGATGGGCGGCAGTAGTCAGTAGTCAGGGGACAGAATAAAAGGAACTTCATTAAAAAGATGTTTTAAAGCTGGATTTCAGACCTCCACGCCTACGAACGGCGGCGTGGAGGTCTGTTTATCAGTGGTGCTGGTCGCCGGTATGTTCAAACTTGGTGGTGGCCAGAGTCATTTCTTTGGCGGAGCCGCTCACCAGCATTGCAATTACCGCCCCCGTAAAAGCAACGGCCAGAGCGATCAAAATCTGGGTTTCCATTCAGGCCGCACCTCCTCCCCGTTCTTTATGCATTTTATTAAAGGATAAACCAAGCCCGGAAAAAAGGCAAGACTGAACAGCAATGATAATAATTTCGCCTTTGAAAAAGCAAAATAAAATTATGATATACAGATTTATAGCCTACGGGTTGCTGGGGTGGGGACTGGAGATATTGTGGACCGGGCTGGGATCGGCGTTGCGGGGGGATGTGCGCCTTTCGGCCGGTACGTACCTGTGGATGTTCCCCATATACGGCCTTGCCGTTTTTATGGAAGTACTGCATGACAATATACGGTCCTGGCCGTGGCCTTTCCGGGGGGTTATGTGGGTGTTGGTGATATGGGGCATCGAATATGCCACCGGGGGCGCCATAAGAACCATAACCGGGGTCAGCCCCTGGAATTACAGTGGAGCCACACCCTGGCAGTTGGACGGCCTCATCCGCCTGGACATGGCCCCCCTCTGGTTTGTTACCGGGCTTATGTTCGAGCGGGCGCACCATTTCCTGGACAGGAAGCTGAAATTGTGAATTCTGCCGGCGGCGGAACGGTAAATAATCAGCCGGTCAGTCTATTTGGTGCTTGAAATATTTTGCCAGCCAATGCATAATTGATAATGAGTCCGGTCATAAAATGAACATGGTCAGAATGCGAATCCGGTCATAACGGGGTGATGGCTATATCTTTAAGGGAAAACCGGAAAAAAGAGCTGAAGGAGGAGATATTTTTCCGGGCAGTGAAGCTGTTCAGCCAGAAGGGATTTGAAAATGTGACCGTGGAGGACATAACCACGGCCTGCGGTATAGCCAAGGGGACCTTTTACAACTATTTTCCCAAAAAAGAACATATACTTCTCCACATGGGGCGGAGTCAGCTGGGAGCACTGAGGGAAAGCATCGGGCGCCATGCCGCGGTGGAGGACGTAAGGGAACGGTTGAGACTGATATTTAAGGATGTGGTGGCTTATATCGACGGGGATACTGAATTATTGAGGGCCGTGGTGGTGGAAATAATGCGTTCCTCGCAGCTGGAGCGGGAGCTGCAGCTGGACGAAGAGGCCGAGTTGATGCTGACGCCGCTGTTCGATGAGGCAATAGAAAAGGGCCAGGTCTCCAGCCGCTGGAGCGGGCGGCAGCTGTCGGCTCTGGTGGTGGGGATGTATCACAATATGCTGCTGACATGGTTGAAAAAGGTGGACAATACGGATCTGACGACAATTTTTGAAAAATATTTGGACATGTTGTGGTTTGGAATCGGGAGCGGAAGGGGAGAAGCCGGTGAATAAGAAAATGATCGCTGTTGGCGCGGTTTTTTTGCTGTTGGTTTTCTTGCCGGTATACGCCAAATATTCCGGCGGGGCCGGCCGGGAGGCGGAAAAGGAACCACCGGCCCAAAAGACTGTGGCCGTGAAAATAGCCGCTGTGGTCCGGGGGACGGTCAATCCTGCGCTGACCATGAGCGGTTCCGTGGCCGGCGACAGGGAAGTGGTGTTGACTGCAAAAACCCAGGGCGCCGTAACCGGCCTGAACGCCAGGGCCGGTCAGCGGGTGGCCGCCGGGCAGGTGCTGGTGGTGCTGGAAAGCGACAATCAGCAATTGACGGCGGAAAAGGCCCGTGAACAGGTTGATGCCGCAGCCCTGGCTTTGGAGAAGGCCAGGGCCGACTTCATAAGGATTGCCGAACTTCATAGGCAGGGGGCATTATCCAGGGCGGATTTTGAAAAGGCCGAATTAATGCTTAAAAATGCCCAGGCTGCTTACAATGTGGCCCTGTCGGACAGTCAGCTGGCCGGTCAGCTGTTAAAAGACACCATAGTGAAGGCGCCTTTCCCGGGCAGCGTGGGTGAGTGCTTTGTGGAGGAGGGGGAGACGGTTTTTCCCGGCACAAAGCTTATGACCGTAGTGGACGACTCCGGGCTTAAAATCAAGGCCGGCGTAACCGCCGGCCAATTAAAGCTGGTGTCCGTGGGGCAAAGGGGGTTATTCACCACCAATGTCCATCCCGGCAGGGAATTTCCCTGCACTGTCAGGACCGTAGGCAGCAGGGCCAGCCCCGGCAACCTTACATATGCGGTGGAGCTGGGTTTGTCCGGAGACGCCGCCGGCCACCTCAAACCCGGCATGTTCGGGAACGTGAAACTGGAGACCGCCGGCGCAGAGGGTGTTATTTTTCCGCGGGAGGCCCTGGTTGCCAGGGAAGAGGCGGGGGAGGCGGAGGTCTTCGTGGTCAGGGACGGCAGGTCCGTCAAGAAGAAGATAATGACCGGACTGAGCGACGAAAAGAACATTTTGGCGCATTCGGGACTGGAACCGGGGGACAGGGTGGTTGTTTTCGGCCAAAGCCTGCTGAAGGACGGCACTTTGGTTGTCGAGGGGGAATAAAATGAAAATCACCGAGTTCTCCCTCAGGAGGCCGTCGTTAATCACAGTGGTTTTCATCGCCCTTTTTATCATGGGGCTGTTCAGCTACGGGCGCCTGCCGGCGGATCTGCTGCCAAAGATGGATTTTCCGTACGTGGTGGTGTTTGTGCCGTACCCGGGGGCTGGGCCCGAGGATGTGGAGCGGAAGGTGACCAAGCCCCTTGAGGACGCCATGTCCTCCCTGAACAATATTGAAAGTATACATTCCGGTTCCCAGGAAGGCTTGTCCATGGTCTGGATAGAGTTTAAGCTGGATGCGGACCCGGACATGGCCGTCAGCGAGGTGCAGAGAAAGTACAGCGCCGTGGTCAGGGAACTGCCCGTGGAAACCGAGCCGGCCACCATACAGCAGTGGAATATGAACGACATACCCATCATGCAGATGTCTGTCACCGGCACCCTGCCGCCGGCGGAATTGTTCAATTTGGTCAAAAATGACATCAAGACGGAAATTCAGCAGATCAAGGGTGTCAGCAGGGTGGAAATGCTGGGGGGCAAGGAGCGGGAAATCAGGGTGGAGGTCCGGCCCGACCGGCTGCAGGCATATGAGCTGCCCCTGGCGCAGGTAATGATGGCCCTGCAGGGAGACAACCGCAATGTGCCGGCGGGCAGGGTGGAAAACAGCGGCAGGAACTACATAGTCAGGGTCAAATCCCAGGTTTCCGACTTAAAGGAGCTGGAGGACATTATCGTGTCCCGTACGGCCTCGGGGCCGGTCTACCTGCGGGACGTGGCAGTGGTGACGGACACTTTCAAGGAGGAAAGCAGCATCATCCGTTATAACGGGGAGAACTGCATAGGCCTGATGGTATTCAAAAGGTCCGACGCCAATACCATAGAGACCAGCAAAAAGGTCAGGGAAGGGCTTGGCGATATTGAGAAAAAATATGGAGTAAAGATCGCCATGGCTTATGACTCGGCCGACTTTGTCAAGGACTCCCTGGCAGGGGTGCAGGAAGAGCTGCTTCTGGCGGTGTTCATCGTGGCCCTGGTTATTTTTATTTTTTTGGGCAGCTGGCAGGGCTCCCTGGTCATTCTCCTGTCCATACCGCTGTCCTTGGTGGGCGCCCTGCTTTTTATGAAAATGATGGGGTTTTCGCTGAATCTGATGAGCCTCATGGGCGCGGCCCTGGTGGTGGGGATCATTGTGGACGACTCCATTGTGGTGCTGGAAAACATCCAGCGGCACATGGAGAAAGGCCTGGACCGGGTGTCCGCGGCCATCCGGAGCAGCAGGGAAATAGGCGTCGCCGTGGTGGGAATATCCCTCACCCTGGTGGTGGTTTTTCTGCCCATGGCCCTGGTGCCGGGTATCGCCGGTAAGATATTCAGGGAATTCGGACTGGTGGTGGTTTGCGCCACCATGATTTCCCTTTTGGTGGCGGTGACCCTTATTCCGCTGCTGGCCTCCCGGTGGTCCAGCCTCGGGGAAAAAGGCGGGGATTCCCCGCTGTCCCGGCTGCTGGGCAGGTTTGAACATTTTTTGGCCGGGCTCGGCAAGGAGTACGAGCGGGTCATCGCCTGGTCCCTCGATCACAAGAAGTCAGTGCTGGCCCTGGCCCTGGGGTGCCTGCTGGTTTCGGGATCCCTGATACCGCTGCGCCTGGTGGGAACGGAGTTCATTCCCAAGGTGGACAGGGGGGAATTCATACTCAAGCTCACGGCCCCGCCGGGCACCAGCCTGGGCAGGATGGACTCCATCGTGAAGGGCATCGAGGACGAGATCAGGACATTGCCCCAGGTCGACAATGTGTTCGTGTCCCTGGGGTACACCACCGGCTCGTATGACGCCGCGACGGCCAGCAATATAGCGGAACTTAAAATAACCTTAAAGGAGAAGGGCTCCGGAAAGAGCGATCCGGTGAAGCAGAAGGTGAAGGAAATCGCCGGCCGCAGGGCCGGCATGGAGTCCAGCATCGTGCTGACGTCGCTGTTCGGCGGCGCCGAGGATGCGGATTTGAGAGTGGAGGTCAGGGGGCACAACCAGGAAAAATTGAAGCAGTCCGCCGATCAGCTGAAGGAAGTGTTGGCCTCCATTCCCGGCGTGAGGGAGGTGAGCACCACCATGGAAAGCGGCCTGCCGGAGTATAATATCAGGGTGGGAAGGGATACCGCCGCAGCCCACGGGATCATGGCCGGGGATGTGGCCAATACACTGGGGCTGTATGTTACCGGAAAAGTGGTGGGAAAATTCAGCGACGGTGAAGATCAGTATGACGTACGGATCATTGCCGACCCAGAGTTCCGTAACGATACCAGTGATATGGCCGGCCTGTTGTTGACCAATTCAGCCGGGGAGCAGGTAAAACTCGGACAGGTGGCCAGCTTCAGCCAGGGGTCCGGGCTGAAGAAAATAGACCGGGTGGACCGCCAGAGAATGATTGCCGTCAAAGCCAACCTGGAGGGGCGCAGCCTGGGCGACGTGGTTAAGGATTTTGAGAAGGGGCTGAAGGACAGTAAGCTGCCTGAAGGTGTCAGCGTAATATATGAGGGCGACCAGAAGATGTTCGAGGAGTCCATGCGGGACCTCACCCTGGCCATGCTGATCAGTTTTATATTTGTTTATCTGATTATGGTGGCCATATTCGAGTCCTTCCTCCTCCCCATGACCATCTGGCTGTCGGTGCCCCTGGCCATGGTGGGGGCGCTTCTGGCCCTTGCCCTGACCGGGCACACACTGAGCATATTCTCCATGGTGGGAATGATCATGCTCATCGGACTGGTGACCAAGAACGCCATACTTCTGGTGGATTTCACCAACATTCTTAGAAACCGTGGTCTGGGGGTGCGGGAGGCCCTTATCCGGGCGGGGTCCGTCAGGTTGCGCCCCATACTGATGACCACCGTGGCTATGGTTACGGCCATGCTCCCCCTGGCCATGGGAATTTCCGCCGGCTCGGAGATGAGGCGGGGAATGTCGGCGGCATTGATCGGCGGACTGATATCCTCCACCCTGCTTACCCTAGTGGTGGTGCCGGTGGTGTACAGTCTGCTGGAGTCACTGAAGGACAGGGTGATGCGCCGCCGCAGCGGGGGAACGTTACCCGCCGGCAATTCGGAAGGGGCCTTTTAATCAGCCGTCCGGAATTTTTTATACGGATCGAAGCGTCTCAGCCTCAAGGCGTTGGTTACCACTGAAACGGAACTGAAAGCCATGGCCGCTCCGGCTATGACCGGGTTCAGCAGTCCGGCGGCGGCCACCGGTATGCCGATGACGTTGTATATCATCGCCCAGAACAGGTTCTGCCTGATGTTCCTGATGGTGGCCCTGCTCAACTCTATTCCGGCCGCCACAGCCTTAAGGCTGCCCCGGATAAGGGTGATGCCGGCGGCCTCTATGGCCACGTCGGCGCCGGTGCCGATGGCGAAGCCGATGTCGGCGGTGGCCAGGGCCGGGGCGTCATTGATGCCGTCCCCCACCATGCCCACCACCATTCCCTTTGCCTTCAGCTCCTTTATGTGACGGGCCTTGTCCCCGGGCAGCACCTCGGCCAGCACATTTTCAATGCCTGCCTGGGAAGCTATGGCCCGGGCGGTGCGGGCGTTGTCACCGGTGATCATCCATAGCTCTATGCCCATCTTTTTAATTGTGTCAATGGCCGCCACGGAGTCCTCCTTCAGGGTGTCCGCCACCCCCAGCAGGGCCGCCGGGCGGCCGTCCACCGCCATCAGCATGACTGTTTTGCCCTGTTCTTCGAGTTTTTCTATCCGGGCCGGATGGTCTCCGAAGTCCACCTTCCGGTCCGCCATGAGTTTTCTGGTCCCCAGGTAAACAGTCCGGCCCCCCACCACCGCCTCCACCCCGTGCCCCGGTATTGCTTCAAATTGTTCGGGATCCATCAGGGGACCGGCCTCCGACCGGCTTTTTCCCACTATGGCCCTGGCCAGGGGATGCTCAGAATTTTTTTCAACGCTGCCGGCCAGGAAAAGCACCTCCCTCTCCCTGCCGGAATACTCCCCCAGCACTTCCAGATCAGTCATCTCAGGCTCGCCCCTGGTTATGGTGCCGGTCTTGTCCAACACCAGCGCTGTAATGCTGTGGGCCTTTTCCAAGTACTCGCCGCTTTTGAACAAAATGCCGTTTTCCGCCCCCCGCCCGGTACCCACCATAATGGAGGTGGGAGTGGCCAAACCCAGGGCGCACGGGCAGGCGATGACCAGCACGGCGGTGAAGTTGATCAGAGCCCTGGTAAAGTTTCCGGCATCGCCGATGAAATACCAGTAAACAAAGGCGCCCAGGGCGACGGCCAGCACCGCCGGCACGAAGTAGGCGGAAACAACGTCGGCCAGCCGCTGAATGGGGGCCTTTGATCCCTGGGCCTCCTCCACGATCCTGACGATCTGGGCCAGGGCGGTGTCCCGGCCCACTTTCGTGGCCCTGAATCTGAATGTTCCCAGTCGGTTGATGGTGGCCCCGATGACTTCGTCCCCCGCCTTTTTGTCCACCGGCAGGCTTTCACCGGTAAGCATCGACTCGTCCACGGCCGAGTGGCCCTCCACGATTATCCCGTCCACCGGAATTTTTTCCCCGGGCCGTACCACCACCAGGTCCCCCACCATCACTTCCCCGACGGGGATGTCTATCTCCCGTCCGTCCCTTATTACCCGGGCCTCCCTGGCCTGCAGTCCCAGGAGTTTCTTAATGGCCTGGGTGGCTTTGCCCTTGGCGCCGGCCTCCAGGGTTTTACCCAGTAGAACCAGGGTGATGATAATGGCCGAAACCTCGAAATAGACCTCCCCAAGCCCCAGGCGGCGGCCCCAGAAGGTGGCTGCGGCGCTGTACAGATAAGCTGCGGTGGTGCCCAGGGCCACCAGCACCGACATATTGACGCCGCCGCCCTTCAAGACCCGGTAAGAGTCCCGGTAAAACTGCCATCCCGCCAGGAATTGAACCGGGGTGGCCAGGGCGAATTGCAGGTATTTATTGTGCAGAAGGCCGATAACGGCCCAGTGCAGATCCAAAACCATGGCCAGCATGTAGACGAAAAGAGGGGCTGAAAGTATGCCGGACAGAGCCACCAGTCTTTTCAGCCGGAGTATTTCCTCCTCTCTCACGGGCCCGCCGTCCAATATTTCCGACCCGGAGTATCCCAGATCAGATATTTTTTCAAGGATTTCCGTTAACGATATGATGTCGCTGTCAAATTCAATAAATGCATTACCGGTGGCCAGGTTGACACGGGCGCCGATTATGCCCGGCAGTCCGGCCAGTCTCTTTTCCACCCGGCCCGAGCAGGCCGCGCAGGTCATGCCGGTGACTTTGATGGAAGTTTTTCTGACAGGCAAAATTCCTCACCCTCCGCCGCTATTTTGTATGGTATGATTGTACCCTTTTTCAGTGCAAAAAAGGTAGAGGGGGATGCTGTTTTTACGGGTAAATATTTTAAGGAGAAAAAGGAAATGTCCTTCGGACATTGAAATAGTTACTGAAATAGTTACTATGGGCTGTCTGTGGACAACCTGTTGACGAGTGCGGGCATGGGTTCCGAACCTGCGGGAGTACGCGCTTTTCAATTAAGAAGGGCTGTGGATAATTAGAGGGCGAATTTGTCCCGCGGGGTGGCTGGAATTCAGAATATGGAATAGAACAACAAAAAACGGGGTGAGAAAATATGGATTATAAAACGCTGATTTACGAGAAGGAAGGACATGTGGCC
Source organism: Peptococcaceae bacterium (assembly GCA_037444185.1). Taxonomy (GTDB): domain Bacteria; phylum Bacillota; class Desulfotomaculia; order Desulfotomaculales; family Desulfocucumaceae; genus JAILZP01. The sequence goes on from JBBIMW010000029.1 coordinate 8,385, forward strand.
GTGGTTACCCTGAATAGGCCCCGGGCTCTTAACTGCCTGAATGAAGAAATGTGGACCGAAATGTCTTTGGTGCAGGATGAGATTGAAAAGGACGAGGATGTCCGGGTGGTGGTGATCAAAGCGGCCGGGGACAAATTCAGCGCGGGCATCGACATATCGCTGCTGGGGAAGCTGAATTCGCAGTTCATACTAAAAAACCTGGCCCGGATGCAGCAGCTGTACTCCCGCTGGGAAATGATGAACCCGCCGGTGATTTGCGCGGTGAATGGCATTTGTTTCGGGGCCGGCACGGAGCTTATACTGGCCTGTGATATAAGAATAGCCTCCAGGGATGCGGTGTTCGCCTTGCAGGAGGTGAATTTCGGGCTTTCGCCGGACATGGGGGGCAGCCAGAGGCTGACCAGGACCGTGGGGTCCGGGCAGGCCAAGAGGATGATACTGGCCTGCGAAAAAATTGACGCCGGGGAGGCCCTGCGCATAGGGCTGGTGGAAAAGGTGTGCGACGGCGAAAAACTGGTGGAGGAGGCCATGTCCATGGCCCGGAAAATCGCCGAAAAGGCCCCGGTGGCCGTCAAATTCGCCAAGAAGGCCGTCAATGTGGCCATGGAAAGCTCTCTTCAGGCCGGTTTACTGTTTGAGCAGGCCCAGTCGGCCTTTTGTTTCAGCACGGGAGATATAAAAGAGGCGGCGGCGGCTTTTTTTGAAAAGAGAAAACCGGATTTCAAGGGCAAATAGAAGGCTGCAGGGGGGCGTAGTCCCGGGAGTCCCGCAGGTAAGACTCGGCTTTCCCCACTTTCTTCACATCGGGATAAAAAAAGGCCCCCGCTTCGATACCCTCGTCTATAATCAGATTATGGGCCTGCTGTATGCCCAGGAGGCCCGGGAGACCGGGGACCACTATAAAAGCAAAGGCCACCAGAATAAGCAACCACAGCAAGAAAACAATCCATCTGTTTGTGCCGGGCGGACCCCAGGGTCCGCCCGGCCTGTTGGAGCAGTGCTCTTTTTCCATAATCCGATCCTTTATTTTTTAGTGATTTTCGATGGCTACATAGGCTACATCATCAGCCTGCCGGTTATTCCCTTGAACAGTACAAAGAACAGCAGGTAGGCCATGACCAGGGTAACTATCCACTGGGTGGACTGACCCACAATATAAAGTATTATGGGCTTGCCGCCTTTAAGGTATTTTTTCAGATCCCGGAAGTCGGTTCCCAGGCCGATGGAAACAAAGGCCAGGGCGAAAAACCAGCCCTGAAGAGCCGAACTCCAGCCTTTGATGATGCCTTCGTCCAGCACTGCCTTGCCCATGTCATTGCCTAGATATTGATAGAAGGCGGAGAATGCCAGGGAAGCCCCTAGAAAACCGATGATAAACCTGGGAAAACGCTTCCATATTTCCCTGAGGGCCGCTCCTGCGGTGAGTTCCACTTCGCCGGCCCGGCTGCGGTCCACCACCGTGGTCCAGTAGGCCGCTACCCCGAAGGCAACGACACCGATAAGTATGTTCTGGATCATTTTAATGGTGGCGGCCACGTACATGGCTTCGGGACCCAGCAGTGTGCCCGCCGCCACCACCGCGCCGGTGGAGTCGATGGAGCCGCCCATCCAGGCGCCGGCCAGCACCGGGTGCATTCCCACGGCCTTGGCCACGGCGGGCATGGCGAACATCATGATGGAAGTGAAAATGATGGATATGCCGATGGCCAGGGTCAGTTCCTCTTTTTTGGCGCGGCAGGCGGAGGCTGTGGCTATGGCCGCCGACACTCCGCTCACCGACATGTCGGCCGACAATACTATGTTTAATGTCCTGGACTCCATTTTCAGTATGCGCTGGCCGAACCAGTAGGTGAAGATCAGAACCGCCGGGCAGGCCACCCAGGTTATGAAAAGTCCCGGCAGGCCCACCAGGATGATCTTGCCGATGAGAATGCTGGCCCCCAGGAGGATAAGTCCTGTTTTAATGTAGTATTCGGTCTGGACAGCCGGCATCACCCACTTGGGGGTGCCGACGGTATTGCTGATTAACAGCCCTATAATGATGGCCCACAGTACGTACTCCAGCCCCCATGCCCTGATGTTGACCTGGGCGGCCAGGAAGTATGACAGCGCGGCCAGGGCGAACACGAAGGGGAAGCCCAGCAGAAACCGGCGCAAACTGTTGCCCATAACCTTGATACCTATTGAGAAGAACAATCCCAGGGCGACACACAGTATGGCCAGGGATATGAACAGGTTGTACGGTTTGGTTTCAGCGGCCCTTTTTGCCCTGGCTTCCGCCTCCCGGGATTTTAACCAGGCGTCGATTTGAGTTGAAGCCTGGGTATTTAAGGAAGCATCTTTGTAACCGGCGGCGGCGGCGTCAGCCTCGGCTTTTTTGGCTTTGGCCTCGGCTTCCTCCCTTTTCTTTTTTGCGGTTTCAAATTTGGCCCTGGCGGCTTCATTTTCGGCTTTGGCTTCCTCCGGGCCCAGGTAGAACGAAGCCAGGGGACTGGCATCCCACCTCCCGGGCCGGGCCAGGTATTTTTCCAAAGTTGCGGCCAGGCCGGACCTTGTGGTTATCTTTTCCTTGGCCTCCCGGGACTGGTGCCAGGCCATGGTTTTAAAAGGCGCCTTCTGGGCCTCCGAAGCCATAACGGCATTGTGTCTGGCTATCTTCTGCCGGGCATCGGCCACCGGGCCCATGATTACGTAAAGAACAAATCCTATCATTAAAACTATGGCACCCAACCAAATGGCCCAATAATCCTCGGTTTTGAAAAGTTCGGAAAACCCCCGCCTTGGGGATTCTTCCAGTACCACCACATCGTTGGCGGGACGGTTGCCCTGTTCCTGCATCTTTTGTACACCTCCCCGATATTGAGAAATTATGCCGAGCCGGGATATTTCTTGCCTCCTTTCTTAATTTTTGTATATATAAATTACATACAAAATAAGCCAACATATGTAAAGTTTAATGTTATAATAAAGTCTGGCTTCTACTATTTGCAAGCCCCATGGTTCCTGGCCACCACCAGCGGCTTGTGAAATAAGCCCGCCCCGTCCGGTCAATTCTGAGTTCCGACAGAATGTGGCGGCAGGAAAAAACTGCGTTGGGTCGAAATGCTATCACATTATGGGGCGCAGGGGGGCATTCAGGTGGATACGGTGACTTTTCTGGAAATGATGTCGGTGCAAAGACACGACTTTTTAAATCATCTGCAGGTTATTTCCGGTCTTGTTCAGTTAAACAAGGGTGACCGGGTGAAGGAATATATCAGGCAGATCAGCGCCGAAATGGAACACCTGGGCAAACTGGCCCGCATATCTGCGCCGGAGGTGACCGCAGTTTTGCTGCTGGGCTATTTTTTGGCCTACAAACATCAGGTGAAGGTTTTATTTGACATCAATACCAATGTCGAATGCTGTCCGGTGTCCGGTGAAATACTGGTGGAGGCGCTGGAAGATGCCTTCAGACTGACCATGGAGTGTTGTCTTGCGCCGCAGGAGAGACTGCCCGGTCACGACCGCCATCTGAAGATTTCTGCAGATGGTTTGAAGGACGGAAAATATTTGTTTAAAATATCCTTTCCCGCCCCCTCCTGCGAAGGGTTCGAAGCCATCCGGGCAATGCTGGCCGGGATTGGCGGGAGGATGGAGGCGCACGGCGGGAAGGCCGATATTGCCGTTTCCGCCGGCCGGGCGGAGATATGCATGGTTTGTCCGGCTAAACACGCCTGAATATATTGTTTTCGGCGCATAATAGTCTGAAATTGGATTATTCTGCACACCTTGTTCCGGCAGGAGACGGGAGACGGGAAAAATTATGTTTTACGACAAGGCGATCATATACGTCAAGGGGGGGGACGGCGGTAACGGCTGCATCGCCTTCCGCCGGGAAAAGTATGTTCCGGACGGGGGCCCCTGGGGTGGGGACGGCGGAAGGGGAGGGGACATTATTCTGCTGGCCGACGGGGGGCTGCGCACCCTGGTGGATTTCAGGTACAAAAGGCACTACAAGGCCGGGCGGGGCCAGCATGGCAAGGGCAAAAACATGCATGGGGGTTCCGGCGAGGACTTGGTTTTGAGGGTGCCCGCAGGGACATTGGTCAAGGACGCCGATAGCGGGAAGGTCATCGGGGACTTGACTGTAAGCGGTCAAGGACTCACAGCGGCCAGGGGCGGCCGGGGGGGCAGGGGAAACGCAAGGTTCGCCAGTATGTCCAACAAGGCGCCGAAGATGGCCGAAAAGGGGGAGCCCGGAGAGGAGCGCCGGCTTTGGCTGGAGTTGAAGCTGCTGGCCGATGTCGGCCTGGTGGGGCTGCCCAATGCCGGAAAGTCCAGTTTGATTGCCAGAATATCCGCAGCCAGGCCGAAAATAGCGGACTATCCCTTCACCACCATTGCGCCGAATTTGGGTGTGGTCAGCATTGTAGAAGGAAGCAGCTTCGTAGTGGCCGATATTCCGGGCCTTATAGAAGGCGCCCACGCCGGCGCCGGCCTGGGTCACGATTTTTTAAGGCACGTGGAGAGGACCAGGATATTGGTGCATGTGGTGGACATCTCGGGATACGGGGAGCGGGACCCGGTCCGGGACTTCCGGATGATCAACAGGGAGCTGGCGCTGTACGACCCGGGACTGGCCGGGAGGCCGATGCTGGTGGCGGCAAACAAGACGGATCTTCCCTGCTCTTTGGAAAACCTGGAGATTTTCAGGCGGGAACTGGGAGGGCAGTATGAGATATATCCGGTATCCGCCCTCACCGGCGAAGGGCTGCAGGCACTGGTGAACAGCATTGGCCGGCTGCTGGACGGACTGCCGGCCGGGGACCGGGGGGCGGCCGGGATTTCGGTGGAGCGGGAGGCCCTTCACGTCGCAGAGCCGAGGTTTACCGTCAAAAGGGACGGCAATGTCTTTACTGTGACAGGGAAGGAAATTGAACGTCATGTGGCTATGACCGACTTGGAAAATGAGGAGGCCGTGGCCAGGCTTCAGAGAATAATGCATTTCATGGGGCTTGACCGGGCCCTTCGGAATTCAGGGGCCAAAGGCGGTGATACCGTGAGGATAAAAGATTTTGAATTCGAGTACTTGGAATGACTAAAGAAATCAAGCCGCCCCGACGATTAAATGATCAATAAGCGATTTCGAGGGGTGAACGGAAGTGGTCAAGAAGTATTGTGAGCACTGTCATGGAGAAAGCTACAGCTCGAACGAAAAAGGATCCTGGATTTGTCCCTACTGCGGCTGTGATTTAACCGGAAAGCCCGCCCACAGTTTTAATTGAAAAATCCCGGGTACTGAATTCTGAGTTCTGAGTTCCGCCGCCCGCAGGGCGGCTGTTTTGCTGTATTCTAGCTCCTGCATTCCGGATTCCCTTCGCCCGCAGGGCGGCTTTTTTATGTTATAATTAATGTTATCTTAAGGGCTGATGTGAGGTGCCATGAGGGATAGAAGAGAAATTACATGTGTGGGCAGTCTGGTGGTGAAGGTGGGGTCCAGTTCCATCGCCTATCGGAACGGCAAGCCCAATCTTTCACGGATGGAATCACTGGTCCGCGAGCTTTCGGACCTGCATAACCGGGGTTTGAAGGTCATGCTGGTGACTTCCGGCGCCATCGGACTGGGACTGAACCGGCTGGGCTTCCCCGGGCGGCCCAAAAACATGCCGGAAAAACAAGCCGCAGCCGCCGTGGGCCAGGGAATGCTGATGCACATATACGAGAAACTGTTTGCCGAGTATGGGGTGACGGTGGGGCAGGTCCTTTTGACCAGGGAGGACTTTTCGGACCGGGGCAGGTTTTTAAACGCCCGTAATACCCTGTATGCGCTGTTGGGTCTGGGAGTGATACCGATTATCAATGAAAACGACACCGTGGCCGTGGATGAGATAAAATTGGGCGACAATGACAACCTGGCCGCCCTGGTGGGAGGCCTGGTGGACGCCGAATGCCTCATCCTTCTGTCCGACGTGGATGGCCTTTATTCGGGGGACCCCCGCACGGTTAAAGATGCCGGCCTTATACCCGAGGTGTCGGAAATCAGCGATGAAATGGAAAGGATTGCCGGGGGAACGGGCAGCAGACTGGGTACCGGGGGGATGTCCACAAAGCTGCAGGCGGCGAAGGTGGCAATGCATTCCGGCATGATCATGGTGCTGGCCAATGCCGCCGGGAGGGACGTGGTCAGGAGAATCATGGCCGGGGAGAAAATCGGCACTGTTTTCTGGCCCCAGGTGAAGCTGGAAAACAGAAAGAGGTGGATCGCCTACAGTTCGTCCGTGCAGGGTAAAATATTCGTGGACGACGGCGCGGCCAGGGCACTGCTGCAAAACGGCAAAAGTCTTTTGCCTTCGGGGATCTTTGGGGTGGAGGGCAGTTTCGGGGTGGGCAACACTGTTTGCGTGGTGGACCCCCGGGGGCGGGAGATCGCCAGGGGTATAGTTAATTACGCCGCCGGGGAGATCGAAAAGATAAAGGGATGTCATTCCCACGATATTAAAAGAACATTGGGGCATCAGGATTATGACGAGGTGATACACCGGAACAACCTCGTTCTCAATGTTTGAGGCAAGGAGGCATTGTGTATGCTTGAGCAGGAAATCAGGTCCAAGGCGCAGAAGGCCGGGGAGGCTGCCAGGACGCTGGCCGGGCTGTCCGCCGGACAAAAAAACCACGCCCTGATGTTGATGGCCGACGCCCTGGAAAAGGAGACCCCGGCCATTCTGGAGGCCAACCGGGCGGACGTCGGGGCGGGACGGGAAAAGGGGCTTTCCAGGGCGCTGCTCGACCGGCTGCTGCTGACACCGGACCGGGTGCAGGATATGGCCGCCGGCCTGAGAGAGGTGACCCGGCTGCAGGATCCCGTCGGGGAGGTGGAGGCTATGTGGCTGAGGCCCAACGGCCTTCAGGTGGGCAGGATCAGGGTGCCGCTGGGTGTCATCGGCGTAATATACGAGGCCAGGCCCAATGTCACGGTGGACGCCGCCGGGCTCTGCCTGAAGGCGGGAAACGCGGTTATCCTGCGGGGGGGATCCGAAGCCATCAACTCCAACAAGGCCATTACCCGGGTCATATCCTCCGCCCTGTTCCGGGGAGGCGTGCCGGAGGGTGCGGTACAGCTGGTGGAGAGCACTGACCGGGCTGCGGTGACGGCCATGCTTAAAATGAATGGCTTCATTGACGTGATCATCCCCAGGGGGGGGGCGGGACTGATCAGAACGGTGGTGGAAAATGCCACGGTGCCGGTGATAGAAACGGGGGTGGGCAACTGCCACGTATACGTGGATGAAGGGGCGGACCTGGAGATGGCCGCCTCGATAGTGGTCAACGCCAAATGCCAGCGGCCGGGGGTGTGCAACGCCATGGAGACGCTGCTGGTGCACAGCGGGGTGGCGGAGGAGTTTCTGCCAAAAATACTGGGCAGGCTCCGGGAACTGGGGGTTGAGATAAGGGGTGATGACCGGGTCAGGTCCCAGGCGGACTGGGTAATGGCCGCCGGCGAAGAGGACTGGGTAGCCGAGTACCTGGATCTGATACTGGCCGTCAAGGTGGTGGACAGTCTGGAGGGAGCGATGGATCATATTCACCGCTACGGCACGAAGCATTCCGAGGCCATCGTCACCAGGGACTACGGCCGGGCCAGGCGGTTCCTGAAGGAGGTGGATGCGGCGGCGGTGTACGTGAACGCTTCCACCAGGTTTACCGATGGTTTCCAGTACGGATTTGGCGCCGAGATAGGTATTTCCACCCAAAAGCTGCATGCCCGGGGGCCCATGGGGCTGAAGGAACTGACCACATACAAATACATAGTTTACGGTGACGGGCATATCAGAACCTGAGAGAATGCTGCAAATCATTAGTTAAATAATATTTCTGCCGCCGGTATTCTGCTTTTCAAAGGACAGGCAGGCCCCGGAATATATATATTCAGGGGGGCGTGCCGATGAATGCTTGCTTTAGCTGTGGGCGCAGTCTGGAAGGGGTTGTCTTTGGCGGTCCCGCCGGCCACCCCGGCTGGTTCTGCATTGACTGTCTGATGAACCTGTTGGGGTTGCCGAAGGGCGGCGGCAAAGGGCCGGGGGCCGGGACAACCGGCCATGCCGGCCTGGATGGGCTGAATTGCCGCAAAAAGGGTGATTTAAAGGGCGATACCGCTGAAAAAGGTATGGGTGGTGTCCGGTGAAAGCACGGAAGCGCACTGTTTTTTTTCCACCCTGCAAGGAAATGATGCAGTGAATGAGGTTCCCCTGCCCGGTTCGCTTTCCACATTTATTCCGCCACCGTGTTCGTTTACTATCTTGTAGCATATACTCAAACCCAGGCCGGTGCGTTGGTCTTTGGTGGTAAAAAATGGAGTGCCCACCTTGAGGCTGTCTTTCCGGGTCATGCCCCTGCCGTTGTCGGAGATGGTGATGAACATTTCGTCCCCGGCGTCACTTAGCCCGGTGCTTATTTTCAGCCGGGGATTCGCCGATTCGCTCACGGCTTCGACGGCATTTTCAACGATGTTTAAAACCACCTGCTTTACTTGTTCCCTGTCGGCCATGATTGTCTTTTCCCTATCCGAGAGACAAAAACTGCATTCAATACCATTTTTTGCAAGATAAATTTCAAGCATCAGCCTCAGCGAATAGACCAGTTCATTCAGTGAGGTCTCCTTTAATGCCGGGGGCTTGGCTTTGGCAAAGGTCAAGAAGTCGTTCACCACCCTGTTTGCATTGTCGGCGGTGCTTTCAATTATGTGGGCGTAGTCCTTGATGGCTGAATCCCGGGATTTGACGGCGATTATATTGCTAAACCCCTTGATGGCGGTCAGGGGGTTTTTTATTTCATGCGCCACTCCGGTGGCCATTTCCCTCAATAGGGCAATTTTTTCACTTTGCTGCAATCTTTGCTGTTCCTTCTTTATTTGGGTGACATCTGAAGCCACCACTATGACGCCTATCGTTTCTCCGTCCGGGTCGTGAATGGGAGTGCACTGGAGCACCAGCTGTCTCTTCTTTCCCTTGGGCGTGGTTATTGACGCTTCAAGTGCCCCCGGGTAATGTTTTCTGCGCGTGTTTCCCCCCGGCGCGGCATTGATTTTGAATTTCAACAGGCCGTACAGCTTCTCCGGATCCGCCCCCAAAATATAATTCCTGTCAATTTCAACGGTGTCTTCAAAGGCCCTGTTGCACATTACCACCCTGTTGCCCTTATCGAACACGATTACAGGGTTATACAAGGAATTTAAAATGAACCCGGCTTGTAATTGAAGGCTTTCCAGTTCCTGCGCTCTTTTCGTTTCTGTGGACATGTTTAACTTTACCGACCCCTCACCTTTTTTATGACCCCGACAATAATATCACAACAAAAACCATTAAGTCACAAAATATTTGTCAAATTATGGAACATTATTTATGAAAAGTTAACAGCTGCATTTCATATCTTGGAAATTGCTCTGTGATCCCCATGAATTACCCCAGTCCCTTGACTGGAGAGGGCAGGTAATTAATCCGGGGGGAGGAAAAATCGGCCCGGCCGTTGAAAACGACTTATAAAAAAGCATGGGGGGGTTCTTTTTGAACGATTTCAGTCCTTTTTTCGGCGAAAGGGCCGGTAAGGTGGTTGAGGCCCTGAAGAAAAATCTTTTTGACGGCTTGTACGTTCCCACCGGAGAACAGGCGGTGGAGGAGATTTTGAAAAGAATACCCGAGGGCTCCACGGTGGGCGTGGGGGGATCCGTCACTTTGAGGCAGCTGGGTGTGGTGGAAATCTTAAAAAAAAGGGGATATGAAATATACGACCACTGGCAGGAGGGTCTTGACCCGGCCCGGGTGGACGCGGTGCGGCGCAATCAGCTGACGGCGGATGTATTTCTCACCAGTTCCAACGCTGTAACCGCCGGGGGGCATCTGGTCAATACGGACGGATCGGGAAACAGGGTGGCCGCCATGACATATGGGCCGAAGAAAGTGATTGTGGTGGCCGGCATCAACAAGATAGTCAGAGATCAGCGGGCGGCCCTGGACAGAATCAAAAACCAGGCGGCACCCCTCAATTTCTACCGTCTGAAACTGCCTGCGCCCTGCGCCAAAACCACCTTTTGCGCCGATTGTCAGCCCCCGGCCAGGTTCTGCAGGGTCACCGCGGTGACCGAGGTCAGGCCGGCGGGCATTCCGGAGTTTATAGTGATAATTGTGGGGCAGGCTTTCGGGTTTTAAATTCAGTAAAATGCTCCCTGTGAGTAGCTAGAGGCCTTCTTCGTCTTGGAAGAAGGCCTCTATATCATGAGCCCGTGATGACCTTCGCTACGGCCAATACGCGTATCTTCGCAGCCCGTAATGACCTTCCGGCCATTACAGACCATTACGACACCCATAGTGACCTTTGCTCGACTGCCATGGATATCCGGGAAGCCTGCAATGATCTCCCGACCATTACAGACTTCTGGAACCAGCCAGTGGTTTTTCGACACCCGTGGCAGTCTTAGCTCAACCGGTGAATATCCCTTGCTACCGCACTGCAGACCTTCGGACTGCAGCACAGCCTGCCGGAACATCCAGCGATCTTCCCGCCGACCAATACCGAGCCTCTATGACCCGGTATTGATCTTTGGCCGGCCGGCACGGAGCCTTTTCGACCCCGTACCGATCTTGGCGCGGCCATCACGAACCCGTGTTATTATTATGTTCATTTTCCGCCGCATTATTTACGGCGGCAATTTTTTTGTCACCATGATCCCCGTCATAAACACCGGATAGCTTTTTGCGCCGGTGCAATACCGTCGATGGTATTATTATGGGCGGATGAACCTGTATTTTTGGGCTTTCGGCAAATGGGGGATTGACATCGGGGGGTTATTGATGTTATTTTCGTAATATATACCCTATGGGGTATATTATAATAACCTGGCCACTCCTCTGAATATTTTGAAAGAGCTTCAGGGGCGGCGGAGTTGCGGAGGGACAGGATGTCAAACATTACTAGAAGGCAATTTCTTAAAAGGACATTGGCCTCAGGGGTGGCGGCGGGGCTGGTTTTGGGCGGTGGGGTAAAAAAAACCTATGCCGCCCCGGCGACCGGTGTGGGCACTTTTTACGATTTGACCAAGTGCGACGGGTGCGGGGGACTGCAGGTGCCCCGGTGCGTAACCGCCTGCAGGGAAGAGAACGGCGCAAGTTTTCCCGATCCCCCGCCGCCGGACCGGATACCTTATTACTGGCCGAACAGAAAAAAAGAGGACTGGCAGGACAAAAAAAATCTGACCGGCCGCCTGACCCCGTACAACTGGACCTTTGTGCAGAAAGTGACGGTGGAACATAACGGAAGCCGGACCGGGATATTTATTCCCAGGAGGTGCATGCACTGCAGCAATCCCCCCTGCGCCAACCTCTGCCCCTTTGGGGCCCAGTACAAAAGCCCGGAGGGAGCGGTGTTGATCAATAAGGATCTCTGTCTTGGCGGGGCGAAGTGCAGGGATGTCTGTCCCTGGGGAATTCCGGCCAGGCAGGCGGGGGTGGGCCTGTACATGAAAATCGCCCCCAAGTACCTGGGGGCGGGGGTGATGTACAAATGCGACCTTTGTTACCACAGGATTAAGAAAAGAAAGGTTCCGGCCTGCGTAGAGTCGTGTCCTCAAAAAGCCATAGCCTTCGGGGATTTGAAGGTTGTGCGGGAGATGGCCGGAAAAAGGGTGCGGGAAATAGGGGGTTATCTGTACGGCGATAGGGAAAACGGCGGGACATCGACACTTTACGTTTCACCGGTGCCCTTTGAGGCAATTAACAGTGGACTGTCGGCCCAAAAGTCCGGTCAGGCCGATCCCGGCGCACCCGGCTTTCCGCTGATGCCGGTGGGGGTGGGCAATTATCTGGATTCGTCCAATGGATTTGTGGCCGGGGTGCTGCTGGCACCGTTGGCCGGGGCCGTGGCTGCCGGTTACGCCGCTTATAAGACCATGAGGGAGGGCTGATTTTGGGAGAAAAAATACTGCTCAGTGAAAACAAGGTCAAAAGGCACGGCTTTTCAGTGCTGTTCGCCCACTGGGCCATTGCTTTGTCCACCATTGTTCTGATTTTCAGCGGCTTCGGGCAGATGCCCATGTATAAACGCTACTGGATTGCCGGGCTGCCGGGACTGGGGTGGTCGGCGGACTATACCGTGACCCTCGCCGTCCATTACGTGGCGGCCATGTTCTTCCTCCTGGCGGTGGCCTGGCATGTGGTGTTCCATTTGATCAGGAAGGATTTCGACATATTGCCCCGCCGGGGGGACGCCGGGGAATCCCTGTTGATTATAAAGTCCATGTTATTCGGCGGCAAGGAGCCCCCCTGCGGCAAGTATCTGGCTGAACAGAGGCTGGCCTATGCCTTTATTGGATTCATGATTTTACTGTTGTCCCTGACCGGCCTGGTCAAGGTATTCAAAAACCTCCCGCAAGTGAGTCTGCCCGCGGAACTGCTGGTTTGGGTCAACAATATTCACACTTTTGCTTCAGTACTGCTGATTTTCGGTATTATTGCGCACCTGGCTGCTTTTCTCTTCAGGGTCAACCGTCCCCTGCTGGCGGGAATGTTCACCGGCAAGGTATGCCTGGAATACTGCAAGGGCCGCCACCGCCTGTGGTATGAAAAACTGCTGGCCGCCGGGGTCTGTGAGGACAATGCGCCGCGGGAAACGGAAAAGACTGCGGTATGACTGGCGCATTCGACGGGAAAGGGGGATTGGCCGTGCCGGACCGCATGATGTCCCTCCAGGAACATCTGAAGGAACTGAGGAGAGTGTTTATTGTGTCCGGGCTGGCCCTGCTGGCGGTGTCCACAGTTATCTTTCTCACCGTGGGCGACTGGTTGTTCCAGTTTTTCACAGCCCCGGTAAGGAGACTGGAAATACCTATTATCTCCATCAGGGTCGCCGAGGTGTTTCTGACCAAGATCAAAATAAGCCTGATGGCCGGCTTCGCCGCATCCTTTCCGGTGATGGCGGCCCAGGTCTGGAGGTTTTTCGCCCCGGCCATGACCGGGAGTGAAAAAAGAATGGCCGCCGTTATTGTGCCTTTGTCGGTTTTACTCTTTGCCGCCGGGCTGTCCTTCGCCTATTTCACCGTGTATCCTCTGGCCGTCAGATTTCTGCTGATGATGGCCGCCGGGGGGCTGACCCCGATGATCACGGTGGGTGAGTACCTTTCCTTTACAGTGGCGTTTTTCATACCTTTCGGGATAGCCTTTGAGATGCCGCTGGCGGTATATGTGCTGGGAAGGCTGGGGATTGTGAGTCCCGCAGGCCTTGCCCGGAACAGGAAGTACGCTCTTATGCTGGTGCTGGTGGCGGCCGCTGTGATCACCCCGGGCCCGGACGTGGTTTCGCAGCTTATGCTGGCGGTGCCGGTATACCTGCTTTATGAAATAAGCATATGGGTGTCCCGGCTGGCGCGCCGCAGGAGCAGGGGTGAACCGGCGGCTTTCCTTCAGGCCTGAATAAGTTGGTCAACGCATGTCGCATCATCAATCTGCCCCATATTAAAGGAGGAGTCTGTTATGTTCGGTATCGGACCCTGGGAACTCATTTTGATATTGGTTATTGCGCTGGTTATTTTCGGTCCCGGAAAACTTCCCGAGGTGGGTAAAGCCATGGGCAAAGGACTGAAGGAATTCCGGAAAGCATCAGAGAGCAGCAAGGAGGAGGCGGGGGGGGACACGGCGAAATAAGCCGCCTGTCAGGCGGCTTATTTCGCCGCTAAGGAAAGTATATGCTGCGTTAAAGTGTTAAAATGCCGCGTGGCCGACGGCCGCCCACCGCCCTCGAATGCCGCGTCCATGCGGCTCTCGGGCTTTTGGCCGCATCCCGCGCCCAAATCGCCGTCCGTGGCGGCCAAAAGCAATAGACTGTAGCAGCCTCCGGTATGTCGCCCTTTGACGCTTTCTCCCCTTCGATGCCATACCCCCCAATGCCCCGTTCTCCCTATCCAGGCATGGGGGTTCGCAAGGGGGCGCGCCCCCTTGCGATTGCGGGGTGCTCAGGACGCGCAGCGTCCGTCGAAGGGGCGGCAGCCCCTGGCGAACAAGAAAAGCGATACTTTTTTCAGCTATTAGGCGATAAAATCGCTTTTCTTCTTTCTGGAAGGTATTTTTTAGAAAATAGCGAATTATATCGAAAATAATTATAGTTTCTTGGGGATTCTGCCGAATGATATATAAGATAATATGCAATAGCAGGAGAAGGTAACGGTAATGTCTGATAATATCAAAATCGACGTTTCCAAGGACAAGCTGACGGCCACGATTAGAATCTTCGGCTTTGAGCAGCCCGCCAGGGAGGAGATATTGAAGGCCCTGGAGGAAAGTCGGGTGGTCTACGGCATTTATCAAGACGTGGTGGATCTCTGTTCTTTAGTCAAAGTGAATGATATAATGATTATCGCCTCGGGGGATCCTCCTGTTCCAGGCCGGAACGGATCGGTGGAAATCATGTGGGAGAAGGGGGAGGCGCCGGAACCACACGGGATCGGCGCGGAGATCGTTGACTTCAGAGAGACAAGCAAGCTGATTTCCGTCAACGAGGGGGTATTGCTGGCCCAAAGACATCCGCCGGTGAACGGTGAAGCGGGAAAGGCCGTGACCGGTGAGGCGATTCTGCCCCCGGCGCCCAGGGAGGCCAGGATAGTGGCCGGGAAGGGTGTCAGGCTTGACGCCGGTGAGGACAGGGCGTATTCCACCGTACAGGGCAGGCCCGTGGCCAAGAGGTCGGGAACAGCCCTGCTGATTATAGTTGAGCCGACCTACACCGTTAGCGGCGACGTGTCCATAAAGACGGGTAACATAAGGTTCAAGGGGGATGTCATAGTCCCCGGCAATATACTTGAGACCATGACGGTGGAGGCCTCCGGCAATGTGAAGGTAAGCGGCATTGTCACCGGCGCCAATGTTTTTTGTGGCGGAAGTCTGGCAGTGCAGAAAAATGTAATTGGCAGCAATATAACCGCCGGTATAGGGGCCTTGGAGTGCGGCAAGATTAAGTACCTGGTCAATGATGTCTATAACGATCTGAACAGTATGGTTGAACTGCTGGACCAGTTGAAAGGTAAAATGGCAAACATTGAGAAATTCACCTTTTCCCAGCTGATTAACGGGCTGATCGAAAACCGCTTTAAAAACATAAGGGTGATTGCCAGGCAGCTGGCCGCCGCCAAGACCTTCAACCTTCCCTTCGAGGTGGCCGACGCCCTGGAGTCCATCAGGATAATTGCCGGCGTGCAGTTCACCCAGGAGGATTTCAACGAAATGATGCATAACCTCAAACAGGCCCTGGAGGTCATGGGCACCCAGGAGTCCCAAAGGGCCATGGTGATCATGAATTCGGCCCACGGGTCCAGTATAAACTGCTCCGGGGAGGTGGCCGTGACCGGCAAAGGCTGTGTCAATACCACTATTTATGCCGGAGGCAGTGTGAAAATCGCCGGTTCTTTCAAAGGCGGGGAGATATACAGCGAGGGAAATGTGGAAATAGATGAGTTGGGAAGCAATCTGGGGGCGCCTCCACTGGTGAGGGTGAAGTCGAAAAACATGGTTAAAATTAACAGGACCCTGCCGGGATCCGTGATCCAGGTAGGGTCCAACCGCATAAACGTCACCATGGAGATCGGCCCGGCCAGGTACAGGCTGACCGCGGAGGGCGACTCCATAGAGATTGTGTGAATACTTAGGAATCAGTGCCCGGAATGGTATCCGCCGTTATCAGCAGTGCGTCGGCGGCCTTTACCCCATGGGGGAAAACCATCAGGGGGTTGATGTCCAGCTCTTCAATCATGTCCCGGTGATCGGTCACCAGGTCCGAAACCTTCAGTATGGCGTCCACAATGGCCCCGGTGTCCACCGCAGGCCGGCCCCTGAATCCTTTCAGCAAGGCGTGGCCCCTTATTTCCCGGATCATGTCCAGGGCGTCCCCCGGACTCACCGGGGCCACCCGGAAGGATACGTCCTTTAGTGCTTCCACAAATATGCCACCCAGTCCGAACATAATTACAGGGCCGAACACAGGGTCTTTGGTGACTCCTATAATTGCCTCGGTGCCGCCGGTCAGCATTTCCTGCACCAGCACCCCGTTGATGCGGGCGTCCGGATTGTAGCGCCCGGCGTTGACGGTGACTTCTTCAAAGGCCTTTCTCACTTCGGTCTCGCCATTAAGATTGAGTTTCACCCCACCGGCTTCGGTTTTATGCGCTATGTCCGGAGAATCTATCTTGACCGCCACCGGATAGCCTATTTTTCCGGCCACGTCCGCCGCTTCGTCCGCCGAGGCCGCCGGATATTCCCTTGCCGCGGGGATTCCGTATTTCTCCAGTATGGCTTTGGCGCCGCCTTCGCTCAATGTTGCCCCCGGTATAAGAAGTCCTTCCAGATCCGGCTTCGGGCTATTCCGGTATTGTATGCGGTATTCAGGCCTTTTTCTCCTTTTCAGGGTCTCATTGTATCCGGCGAGATTGGCGATGGCCTTCACCGCTTCCAGTATGTCGGGATTTACCGGAATGCCCGCCCGCATTATATCCATGCAGGCGTCGTCCATGCCGGCGCCGGGGAAGATGAAGGGGCAGACAACCAGAAACTTGTCCGTGCTCTTGCCGATTTCGATGAATTCCCTCACCGCCGGGTGCTCTCCGGTGAGGGAAGTGAAATTCACATTGGCGATTATTATGTCCACCCCGGGGTCTTCGGTCAGCGCTCTTAGAGAAGTGGTAATTATTTCAGGCTGAGTCATAACCGCAGCTGTCAGATCCACCGGGTTCCTGGTGGAGGCAAAGGCGGGCAGCACTTTTTCCATTTTTGCCCTGGCTTTTTCCCCCAGGGGGATGACGCTCAGGCCTAAGGATTCACAGAGATCGGTGATGGTCACCCCTGCTCCGCCCGAGGTGGCGATAATGGCGGTGTTTTTTCCTTGAGGCAGTTTTCCGTTCAGGAAGAGCGGGGTAAAGGATATTAATTCGGTATAGCCGTCTATCCTGACAATTCCCGTCTGTTTGAAAAATGCGTCGTATATATTGTCGGAACCGGCCAGGGAACCGGTGTGAGAGGCCGCCGCCCGCCTGCCGGCCTCGCTGCGCCCCACCTTCATGACCAAAACCGGCTTTTCTTTTTCCAGGGCGGCTTCCGCCAACATGCGCAGCCTGGGCCCGTCCTTGGCGCCCTCCAGATATCCGCCGATGATCCTGGTGTGAGGATCATAAACCATATATTCAAGGAAATCTGCAAATTCCAGGTCGGCTTCATTGCCTACACTTACAAAATAATTAAATCCCACCCCCCTCTGCAGGGAAGAGGCATAAATTAAGGCGCCGTAAGCCCCGCTTTGGGTGACGAATCCCAAGCCCTTCCTGTCCACCTGGGGAAGTTCGGCGATGAAAGCGAAGGTGGCCATTACGCCGTTGAGGGTGTTGACAATGCCCAGGCAGTTGGGCCCCAGTATGCGCATCCCTGACTTTTCGGCCAGCCCGGAGATTCTTTTTTGTTCCGCAATACCCCCGGGACCCACTTCGGCGAACCCGGAACTGAAAATGACCGCCGCCTTCACTCCTTTGGCCACGCACTGTTCCAGGGTGTTATAGACCATCTTTGCGGCCACGCTGATGATGGCCAGATCCACCGTGTCCGGTATGTCCAGTATCGACGGATAGCACCGGATGCCGCTGATGGTTTCCCGGGAGGGATTCACCGGGTAAATATTTCCTGCGTACCCTTTATCCAGCAAGAAGTTTACGGGCCTTCCCCCTGGTTTCAGGGGATTGTTGGAGGCGCCGATGACGGCGATTGAGCCGGGATTGAAAAAATATTCCAATTTGTTTGCGGATTTGTTGGAATGGAACAAAAAAACCACCTCTTGGCAAAATATTTATGATTTATCTTTTTGGGTATTTTATGCCTTGAAACTATATAATCACATTATAATACAAGGTCGGTTTGATGTGCCTCCGTAATTGCACTTGATTACTTTGAGCCTTCCATGATATAAAAAATAAAGCACCGTTATAAAAATACTATCTGATCCCTGGTAAAAAGTAAATAATGTTTTAGCAGTTAAAATGTTATTATTTTATTCATTATATCAAATGGGGTTATGTTAATGAGGAATATAAAAGAGATCTATCAAAAATTGGAAAGCGTTTTTCCGAAATATTACCAGTACATTGATAATCCAACCTGCTACGGTCTTACTCCTGCTGAGGTTTACCTGCTGCAAATACTTCACAAAAAGGGGGGCTGTTCGGTGACGGCCCTGGCGCCGATGTTGGGGGTCACTCCCGGCACGGTGACAAATCTGACGGACCGCCTCAACAATAAGGGTTACGTGGTAAGGGAGCGGGGCGAGGAAGACCGCAGGGTGGTGTATATAATACCCACCGGGGCGGGGCTGGAGCTGGTGGACAAAATAAACTCCGACAGGATAGCAATGTTGGGGAGGGTTTTCGAAAAAATGGACGAAAATTCGGTCAATCACTTGGCCCGGTTACTGGAAGAAATAGACAGATGTTTTGATGAGTTCAGAAAAGATGTCAAAAAAGAGGCGGTTAAATGAGCGGGGGGCGGCTTTTTTAGTGTTGCCAAATTTTTTTGGATAAGTTACAATGAAATAAGTGTCGGTGCCGGCGTTCGCAAGGAGAGGATAGAGATTTATTCAAAGGGCCTGTTGGAGGATGAAATAACGAAGGCTTTAATCCACTGGGAAAAGGATTACATGGGACGGGGTCCCGAGGAAGCCAAAGCCGACATTCTTCGCAACATGATTATTGTTACGCTGCGGGGAGTTCTATCTCAGGCGGAGCGGGTTCTGGCCCGTGAAAAGGAAGGCATGGCTCTAATCAAGAAGTTGCGCCTGCAATTGGTTGAGCAGGGACGTGCGGAGCTAGAGGAAATAATTACCAGGGTGACCTCTGTCAAAATGGTCAGTTTGCACACCGATATAAGCACTAAGACGGGTGAAAGAGTATTCATATTTGTAATGGAAAGGGATATAGATTTTCATGCCATGTGAAATCAAAGTTGGAAGGCTTTGTAAAGGGTGAGTCGCAATCCGTTAAAAGCAGTCCGACACCGATTGATCCAAAACAATCGGTGTTTTTGTTTTATTGAACATTGTATGCAGGTATATCCGTCAATAATGGAATCCAATAATACAATAAATATTTTATAGTGGGGGGGCTGTGAATGTGAAATCCCTTGTTGCTGTTATCATGGGCAGTAAGTCGGACTGGACGGTGATGAAGGAGGCATGTCTGGTTTTGGAGGAATTGTCCGTTCCCTTTGAAAAGAGCATAGTATCCGCCCACCGCACTCCTGACTGGATGTTCAGTTTTGCTGAAGGCGCCCCCAAGAGGGGAATCAGGGTAATCATTGCCGGTGCCGGCGGTTCGGCCCATTTGCCGGGTATGGTTGCAGCCAAAACCCTGCTGCCGGTCATCGGTGTGCCGATACCTTCGGCATACTTACAGGGTGTGGATTCTCTGCTGTCCATTGTGCAGATGCCGGCCGGAGTGCCGGTGGCCACCATGGCCATCGGCGCCGGCGGTGCGAAAAACGCCGCCCTCATGGCAGCGCAGATTCTTGCTTTGCATGATGATGAGCTTGGCATGCGGCTTAAGGCCCGCCGGGACGGCGCCGCCCGGCAGGCCCTGGAAATCGGGGAGTGGTCGTAAGATGCCGGATAAAATAATACTTCCCGGTTCCACCATCGGCATTCTGGGGGGCGGCCAATTGGGGAGGATGACCGCCATTGAGGGCAGGAAAATGGGCTATGATTTTATCTGTCTGGATCCCAGCCCGGGCTGCCCCTGTGGTCAGGTGGCCGATGATCAGATTGTTGCCGCTTTAGATGATTTGGAGGCGGCAGTCAGTCTGGCGGAGAGAGCTGACGTTCTGATGTATGAGTTTGAGAACATCGATGCCCGGGTGGTGGCGGAGCTGGAAAAAAATTATCACTTGCCGCAGAAGAGCCGTATTCTGTCCATTTCTCAAAATCGCATACTGGAAAAGCAACAGCTGTTGGAGGCCGGTTTTCCGGTGGTTCCGTTTTGTGTGGTCAGAAATTCCGTGGATTTGGAAAAAGGTGTGGCAGAGATAGGTTACCCCGGTGTGCTGAAAACCGCCAAAGGCGGATACGACGGCAAAGGGCAGATTGTCATAAACAGTCCTGGAGAATTGGACAATGCCTCCGCACTGGTGCAATCCGGAATGGCTGAATGGGTTTTGGAAAAGAAGGTGTTGTTTACCCATGAAGTTTCTGTGATTGTGGCCAGAAAACAAAACGGTGAAACGGCGGTTTATCCCTTGGCGGAGAATGTTCATGAAGGCAACATTCTCCGTATGACCGTGGTTCCGGCCCGCGTTTCTTCACAGGTGGAATCTTTGGCGATGGAGATCGCCAAAGAAGTGGCCCGGTATTTTCAGGTGGTGGGCCTTTTGGCGGTGGAGTTCTTTGTCTCGCCGGAAGGACTGCTGATCAATGAAATGGCGCCCCGACCCCACAATTCCGGGCACTATTCTCTGGATGCCTGCTATACCTCCCAGTTCGAACAGTTAATCAGGGCTGTCTGCGGTCTGCCCCTGGGAGCCGTGCAATTAATGACCCCGGCGGTTATGCTCAATATTCTGGGAAGCGACCTACCCGTTGTATTGGACAAAATGCCAAGTTTTCCTGAATGCGTGAAGATTCATCTTTACGGCAAGCGCGGCGGTGCGGACCCGAAACGTAAAATGGGGCATCTATTGTTTAAGATGGATAGTCCGGAAGGGGCGGAGGAAATGATCAGGGCAATTATGGGATAAATTTTGATTTATGATTTATGTTATTTTTCATGGAAAGGTTATGAGAGATTATGGGAAATATGATTGATTTGGCGGTGGTGAACCTGACATCGCCGGTGGTGCTTTTTTTCGGTTTGGGTTTATTGATTACTTTGGTCAGGGCCAAGGTGGAGTTTCCTGGAGCTGTCAGCGATTTTATAAGTATTTATCTTTTAACGGCCATAGGCTTCAAGGGAGGCGCGGCAATAGCCGAAGCCGGGCTGAGTTCGGTTTTTGTCACTGTTTTGGGATCTATCTTGCTTGGATTGGTTATACCGGTTTATTCTTTTTATCTTCTCCGGCGCCTGGGGGGGCTGAAATCGGATGATGCGGCGGCCATCGCCGGGCACTATGGATCAATCAGCGTGGTTACTTTTATGGCCGCTGCGGCGTTTTTATCCAGCATCCAGGTTGAGTACGAAGGTTATATCAACGGTCTGCCCGCCATTATGGAAACCCCCGCCATTATCATGGCGCTGATTTTAGCCTCCTGGGCAAAAAATCACGCTACTGACAATTCCTCGCAAAAGGATATTTCCCTCGGCCAGGTGGCAAAGCAGGTGCTGTTGAGCAAAAGCGTCGTTTTGCTGCTGGGGGCGATGGCGGTGGGCTACATCACCGGGCCCAAGGGAATGGAGACGGTGAAATTCTTTTACAAGGACATCTTTATGGGAATGCTGAGCCTGTTCATGCTGGAAATGGGGATGATCGCGGCCAGTAAAATCCGGGAACTTAAAAAGGCTGGGATGTTTCTCATGGTTTTCGGAATAATTACACCCGTGTTCAACGCATTGTTGGGAATATCCACCGGGGTCTTCGCCGGACTGAGTGTTGGCGGCACGACTCTGTTGGGGGTGCTTGCCGCCAGCAGTTCTTACATAGTGGCCCCTGCCGCCATGCGCGTATCGCTGCCCAAAGCAAATCCGGCCCTGTACCTGGGGGCCTCCGTAGGTGTCACCCTGCCCTTCAACCTTATCTTCGGCATTCCGGTTTACTATCATATGGCTATTTACTTTATTAATCTGTTGGGGTAAGCTAATCCTCAAAGGGAGGAGGTTTATCCGGTGATATTTTTTGATAAAAAACGGATTAGCATAATTGTGGAAGAGGTGTACAGGGATAAGGTGGTCAAGTTGCTGGAAGAGTCCGGTGTAAGTGGATTTACAGTGTATAAGGATATATACGGCAAGGGAAAAAGCGGCATCAGGGGCAATTACGGCGGTTTAAGCGAAGTTTCCGGCAATATTGAAATTGTAAGCATCTCCAGTCCGGAGGTGGCGGATAGAGTTCTCCGGGGACTGACCAATTTGATTAATAAAGGCGTTGTCCTGATAGTGCATATAGCAGATGTGAAAGTCATCAGGGACGAGTATTTTAATTAAATCATAGAGATGTGCCCGGGGGGTGGACGGAGTGGACTGACGCGGCGGAAAACATCGACGCCTATGCTGTGGCAAGGGCCAGGATGTTATATGTTGATGTACTGAAATGCAGCAGATTAACATTAGGAGGTAGACAAATGTCAACAAACAATTATCAGGTTGTGGCGGGGCCCGAGGGATACCTGCC
>JBBIMW010000030.1:0-30160 GCA_037444185.1 Peptococcaceae bacterium
GTAGCAGCCTCCTGTATATCGCCCTTTGACGCCTTCCCCCCCTCGATGTCATACCCCAATGCCCTGTTCTTCCGAAAGGGAACTTTTTCTTCAAAGGAATGCATCAAGTTCTGGATTCTGACTTCTGGATTCTGGATTCCAGTCGCCCGAAGGGCGAATTTGTTCTCACTGAACGGCAGGAAATTGGTGTACAACCGGGAATAATGATGCTGAGTGAAAAAGATCGCTGTTGGGGGGATTGCCGGGGTGCTGCTGGTGATTGATGTCGGCAACACCAATATTGTGCTGGGGGTTTTTGAGGGGCGGAGTCTTGGAAGGGTCCTGCGGGCGGCCACAGAGTCTTTGAAGACTGTCTCTGAATACAGGATACTTTTCCGGGAGCTGATACCTGACTGGCGTCGTGTGGAAGGAGTTTCCATCTCATCGGTGGTCCCTCCCCTTAATGCCACCCTGAGGCGAGTCTGTTTGGACTGTTTTGGAGTGGATCCTTTCATGGCGCACTGCGGCGCCGACTTGGGAATAACTATGGGGGTGGATTGTCCCGGGCAGGTGGGGGTCGACCGCATAGTCAATGCTGCGGCGGCGTACAACATGTACGGGGGGCCGGTGATTATCCTGGACCTGGGGACCGCCACCACCTGCTGCGGCGTTTCGGCCGCCGGGGAATTCCTGGGCGGGGTGATACTGCCCGGCATTGGCATTTCAATGGAAGCCCTTTTTGCGTCGGCGTCTAAACTGCCCAGGGTGGAACTGGGCAGGCCGCCGGTGGTGATCGGCGCCAACACCGTTGCCAGTGCGCAGTCCGGTATTTATTACGGGTATGTGGGCATGGTGGACGGCTTAATCGAAAGGTTCAAGGGGGAAATGGGAGATGATTCCTTCGTGGTGGCCACCGGTGGCTTTTCGTCCATTCTGGCCCGCGATTCGGTTTTCATCAGGGAAATAAACCCCCATCTGACTTTACGGGGGCTGGAGATACTGTACCGGAGGAACTCCATAAAGTATAGTAGAAGGTTGTGATGTCATGGACCTTAGAAAAACTGCAGAATATATTTGAGGGCCAGGGTTATGATGAGGACGGACATCATTCCTTTAATCAACCCTTCTTTGAGGTATTTCTGCACGTAGGCTCCGCAGTATGTGCCCAGAAGCCCCCCTGCCCCGAACATGACGCCCAGGACCCAGTCCGGCATGACATTGCCGGCGGCCCCCGCCGGAGTGAAAGCCAGAAGTGTATAGAAGGCCACCCCGGCGATGGAGGTGATGAAGGTCCCGGCCAAGGCGGCCCCGGCTACGGTGTATACCGGAAGGCCCAGTATGGATACGCAGAAGGGGGCGATTATGGCGCCTCCCCCTATGCCGTATATACCGCCGATAAGGCCCACGGCCAAGGCCAGGGAGAATATTGTCACGGTCCCGAAGGAATAAGTCTCGCCCCAGAATTCGTATTCAATTCTCCTTAAAGAAAATATTTTGGTCTTTATTACGGCGTCCGCCGGTAGTCCTGCCACCATTCCCTTCATCTGGGCGACCCGTTCCTTGAATTTCTGCTCCAGGGCCTTGTTTTGGGCCTTTTTGTTTTTTGAACCGCCGGTGAACTCCAGGGCCAGCCTGAGGCCCAGGCACAGCAGGACCAGGCCCACAAACAGCTTGAAGGCCTTCGGGTCCGGCAGGTATTCGATTCTAATCCACGACCCGGCGAACACTCCGGGCAGTGTTCCCGCCACAATCACCCAGGTAAGGGGCCAGGCCATGCGGCCTTCCTTTATGAACCTGTACAGTCCGCCGGGGATGGCAACGATGTTGTAAATCAAGTTGGTGGGGCTCACCGACGGGCTGGTATAATTGAGGACGCTCATCTGAAAGGGCAGAAGCAAAAAAGCGCCGGAAACCCCGGCGGGGGCCGTCATTGAAGACACCAGAAAGGCCACCAGGGGAGGGATTAGCGGATGGATCTCCACGCCGGATATGGAAAATATCACTAATTACGAACCCCTTTGTCAATTTATATTGTATCTATGCGCATTATGGATTTAATGGCGGCTGACTAAATATTATCATAAAATTACCTCGGCTTACAGTATCTTTTTAGTATAGATCGGGTCTGACGACTGCGGTTCCGCAGCCATGCAGGCAGGAATAACCGATAAAATGTTGAATTATTACTGATTGGGAGGGTATAAACTGTACTTTGCTGTCGGTCCGGGCAAACAAAGAGAGAAAATTCACTGGGGGAGTATTAAAATGCTTCTGTCTGAACTGTGCGAAGCAATAGGTGCCAGTCCTTCCGGCGACCTGTCGCTGGAAATAAACCAGATTACGAACAATTCCAAGGAAGTCGGAAAAGGGGCGCTTTTTGTCTGTATTCCCGGACTGAAAACCGACGGTCATAATTACGCCCCGGAGGCCCTTGAAAGAGGTGCGGTGGCTCTGGCGCTGGAAAAAGACGTGCCTTGCCGGTGCCCCAAATTGTTCGTGGACAACGCCAGGGCCGCCCAGGCCAAGTTGGGCAGCGTCTTCTACGGTCATCCCACCTCCCGGATGGAACTGGTGGGTGTTACCGGGACCAACGGCAAGACCACCACCACCTATATGATTGAGTCGATATGGAAGTCCGCGGGCATCAATTCGGGTGTCATCGGGACGATAAATTACAGATACATGGGCAAGGCGATTCGGGCCGAAAGAACTACCCCCGACTCGGTGCAACTGCAGAAGCTGTTCAAGGAGATGGCGGATGCGGGGGCGGAGTCGGTGGTGATGGAGGTCTCCTCCCATGCTTTGGAACTCAACCGGGTGGATGGGTGCGAGTTCGACGCCGTGATTCTGTCAAATATCACCCACGATCACTTTGATTTTCACAAGGATTTTGCAAGCTACCTGAAGGCCAAGCTGAGACTGTTCGAGATAGCAGGCGGCGAAGGCAGGAAAACCGGCATGAAGCTGGCCATAATCAACGCCGACGATCCCCAATGGCATTTTTTCGCGGAAAAAACCGCCCTGCCGGTGATTACCTTCGGCATTGACAGTCCTGCGGACGTAAAGGCTTACAATTTGGCTCTGGACATAGGCAAGTGCTCCTTCGACCTGGCGATAAACGGTGTCCACGTAACCAGGGCCGACCTGAACATGCCCGGCAGGGCCAATATATACAACGCACTGTCGGCCATTGCTTATGCCCACCACCGGGGACTGGACATGGAAGTGATAAAAAGGGGACTGAAGAGCTTGGCCGGTGTGCCCGGAAGGTTTGAGAGGATTGATTGCGGGCAGCCATTCACGGTTCTGGTGGATTTCGCACACAATCCGGACGGGTTGGCCAATCTGCTGACTTATTGTGAAAAAAGTCCCGGGACCAGAAAAATAGTGGTTTTCGGCTGCGAGGGCGGTAAAGACAGGACAAAACGCGCCGCCATGGGCGGGATTGCGGCCATCCACGCCGATATTAGCATAATAACCACCGATAATATGTACAATGAAAGCCCCGAAAAGGTGGCCGGTGAAATCGAGGAGGGCTTCAGGTGGCATAATAAAATGATAAATAAAGACTACCTGATAATCACTAATCGTTACGAAGCCATCAAGACCGCCCTGGAAATGGCCGGGGAAGGGGACATGGTGTTTATTGCCGGCAAGGGGCATGAAACCGTGCAGCTGTACTACGATAAACTGATTCCCTTCGATGACAGGGAGATAATCACTTCCCTGCTGCAGAAAGGCGGGGATGTGAGGTACAAGCCTGCAGCGGCGCTATAAAAAAATAGGTGCACATTCATTATTGCGGCGGGGCCGCCCTCATCCTGAGGCCCGGTGTTTATTGCACCGGCATTTCCAGGGGGGCGGCCCGGTCTGTCTTTATAGTTGCTTTAAAGCACTTTTAACCCGACATGCGCAGAAAAAAAGCAAAGTTGTCAGTTATGAGAGAGATGCAAAAATAGAATAATAATTAAAGTGCTTTTGTTCAATAATCCAAAGCTATAGAAAAAAAGCCGGGGTGGGGGGCAAAAACAGGCAAAAAGTTCTGGACTGAGTAATGAGTAAGTGGTAATATATAACTTGTATGTAAGTGATCCCATATAATTCGAATCTTGGTACGGAGTTGAATCAAGTTGGCATAGTGTTGAAAGGTCTTATTAGAAAAAAAGAATACATAAAACACAGGGAGGGGTAGAAAAAAATTGAAAGATTTACATATTCTGAATGAGAAGCGTGGAGGAATTTGATTTCATAAAATTTGAAAAGCCGCTGCCGGGCGGGGATGCAGCGATGCCTAATGGAATAAGCTTCTAAAAAGAGGACAAACTATTGTCAAATAAACTTGTAGAGAAAGGGGTTATGCTTTGGACGGTATACTGTTCTATCCGCTTACTGCCCTTGTCACCTTATCCGAAGCGGTAATCCTTATTGTTCTGTTTTACTACTACTTTGTGTCGGTCTTTGGCTGGAAAAAGCGTGACGAGGAAAAGGACTATACGCCGACCAAGCGGTTTGCCCTGATAACTGCGGCGCACAATGAAGAAGCAGTTATCAGGTATCATATTGAGAGTCTAAAAAAGCTGAATTACCCGAAAGAGATGTATGACATTTATGTTATCGCCGATAATTGCACCGATGGCACGGCCCAGGTGGCCCGCAGCGAAGGCGTGAACGTATTCGAGCGGTATTCCAAAATGCGGGGCAAGGGTTATGCTCTGGAATGGATGTTCAACGAATTATATAAAATGGAAGACAGGCATTATGACGCGGTTTGTGTTTTCGACGCCGACAATGTTGTTTCCTCTAATTTTCTTCTAGAAATGAACGCCAAGCTCAAACAGGGCTACCTGTCCATTCAGGGCTATCTTGACACCAAGAATCCCAATGACTCGTGGGTCACTGCCTGTTACGCCACGGCCTACTGGTCTATGAACAGGATGTGGCAGTTGGCCCGCTATAACCTGGGGCTCTCCAACGCCCTCGGCGGGACCGGTCTTTGCCTGGATTACGGAGTGCTGAAAAAATACGGCTGGGGCGCCACCTGTCTGACGGAAGACCTGGAGTTCACCATGAAACTCCTGCTGAACGGCATCAAAACGGCCTGGGCCCATGACTGTAAAGTTTACGATGAGAAGCCCGTTCACTTCTCTCAGACCTGGAGGCAACGCACTCGGTGGCTGCAGGGCCACTGGGATGTGGCTATGCGGTACATGATTCCCCTGATCAAAAAAGGGGTCAGGGAAAGAAAGTGGTATCCCATCGACGGGGCTATCTACCTGTTTCAGCCCTTTTTAATCATGACTATGCTCTTTAACATAGTAATTACGGCGGTGGCGGCGTTTTTCCCGGAACCAATATATGCATCCCCCCTAACCGGACTGATGCCTGGATGGTTTTGGGTTTTCTTCGGCATTCTGGGCTATTGTTATCCCATGCTTGGCCTTTACCTGGAAGGCGCGCCGCGCAAAGCGTATTATTATTACATAACTTATCCGATATACGGACTGACGTGGTTCCCGGTGACAGTGCTGGGGCTGATCAAGCACGGCAACCAAAGCGAGTGGGCGCACACCCTGCATACCCGGGGCATATCCATAACTTCACTGGAGTAGATTCGGTATGCAAAAAGGAGATACCATACCCCAATGCCCCGTTCTCCTGAAAGGGAGCTTTTTATTCAAAGGAATGGATTAAATTCTGAATTCTGACTACTGGACTCCAGCCGCCCGTCAGGGCGGCTTTTTTATTGTATAGGAAATTATGCTTTCACAGGTTTTGTGGATAAATTAAATAAGGTTCCTTTTATTCTGGATTCTGACTCCTGGATTCTGGATTCCAGTCGCCCGAAGGGCGAATTTGTTCCTTGGGAAAGACTTCTGCGCCGGGGGTAACATTTTGGCTGTGAAATTCGTCTAAATTAGCAGAATAAAAAAGCAGCACCGGGAGGAATTGGCATTGACAAATTGGGCGAAGGCGGCCGGAGGGCCCTCGGCCGTGATAGCGGTGGCACTGGCTGCAATGTGCCTGCTGTTGCCTTTTTCGGCAGGGGCTTCAACCCTTGGCGGCCGGATTCTGGAAGCGGTTCCTGTGGCGGAAGGGATTTTACTGGAAAAACGTGTGGTGGCGGCGGGCGGCGAGAAGGTGCTGGTGTTCGTTCTCAAGGCGGACCTGGGCAACCAGTATTTGAAAATGAATACACTGGTGGGATCCGGCGGCACAATGGACAAAAACGCCAGAGTCACTGACATGGCGGTGGGCGCCGGGGCCGTTGCAGCAGTGAATGCCGATTTTTTTCAAATGCTGGAAAGTGCCAGGCCAATAGGAATGACGTACAGGGACGGACAGATGCTGACCAGCCCGCCCGCCAGGGACGATATGTACGGATGGGCGGTGAACAGGGAGGGCGTGCCGCTGATTGATCTCTTTTCATTCAGAGGCGGGGTGACTGCCGGGAACGGTATTTCATTTCCCCTGGCGGGCGTGAACAAACCGTCTTATATCACGGCCGGGGGAAAAAATTCCCATGAAGACTCCCTTTTGCTGTACAACCGGTATTGGGGCCAGTCCAGCCGGGGCAGGGTTGGCGAAAAAGATCAGGTGGTTGAGGTTTTTGTAGAGAATGAAACTGCGCTGGAGATTCGGGTCAGCCAGCCTGGCAAGGCTATTCCGGCAAAGGGATTCGTACTGGCCGGCAGGGGGGTGGCGGCTGAGTACATAAAAGCAAACATCAAAGTGGGGGAAAAGGTAAAGGTGAATTATTCGGTTTTGCCGGACGGAGACAAAATATGGTCCGGCACCGGCGGATGGTCGCTTTTGGTCAGGGACGGCCTCCCTGTCCCCGTCCAGCCCTCCGGTATCAACGGCTTGAATGCCAGGACGGCCTTAGGATATACCAGGGACAGAAAAACACTTTATGTTGTGGTTGTGGAGAAGAGTACATTCAGCCGGGGGTTTACCCTGGACGAGCTGGCTGAATACATGTCCCGTCTGGGTGTTGACCGGGCGCTGAACCTTGACGGAGGCGGTTCCTCCACCATGGTGGCCAGGCCCTTGGGGGAGGAGAAGGCGGTACTGGTGAACACGCCTCAGAAGGAAGTGCAAAGACCGGTGCCCAGCGCCATGGCTTTTTTTTCCACAGCCCCCGGTGGAAATCTCGCCGGGCTGGTTGTCAGAGGTCCCGGCAGAGTTCTTCCGGGTGACAGGATATCCTATGCATTAAAAGGATATGACAGTCATTATAATCCCCATCCGGTGAATCCGGAGGACGTAAGCTGGCGGCTGGCTTCAGGAAAGGGCGTCCTCTACGGTAACGATTTCACCGCCGGGGAAAGCGGTGTCGTGGTTATCTCGGCCAGCCACCGGGGTATGCGGGCCGAAAAAACCATCCGGGTGCTTGGTTCCGGTGAGATCGAAAAAATAACCGTATCGCCTTCGGCGGTAGAAGTGTTGCCGGGTGAAGCCGCAGCCTTGAAAATCAGCGCCCGCGATCAGGACGGCAATGTATACCCCCTTTCTCCGGTGCATTACACCGTGTCCCTGGACCCAGGGCTGGGGCAGATGGAAAACGGGCTTTTCAGAGCGTCTGAAAAGCCCGGGACGGGAGAAATAAAGATTTCTTTTTTGGGGACCGCCGCCATGGTGCCGGTGACGGTAAAGGCCGGGGAAAAGTCTGTGTATGAACATATTCCG
This sequence comes from Peptococcaceae bacterium, assembly GCA_037444185.1. Lineage (GTDB taxonomy): Bacteria > Bacillota > Desulfotomaculia > Desulfotomaculales > Desulfocucumaceae > JAILZP01. The sequence goes on from JBBIMW010000030.1 coordinate 7,666, forward strand.
GCACAGCCGGGGACAATGGTCCTGGGGGATCTGGACATTTCCTTCGGAAGCGGGGCCTTTATAAGCGCCGCGACGGTTATTGCCACATACGGCAATGTTTTGCCCGGGCCCGTCCCAGGCCGCTACAAGCCGGTGTCCGCGGTTGTGCTGCACTCTCCGGACAATGCCGCTGCGCTTTCGGAACCTGCCGCCGCAGCCTGGAGATTTGCGCCCGGAGAGGACGGAAGAATTGCCGTAATACAGTTTCTCGGAGGCGGTTGGCGCGAGGTCCCCTCTAAGATCGTCGGAAACCGGGTGTTTTTCACTTTCTGGGAACTGGCGCCGGTGGTGTTGGTGAGGGATAATAAACCTCCGGAGGAATTCAAAGATATGGCCCGCCACTGGTCCGCCGGGGCCGTTGCAAAATTGTCGTCCGCCGGCGTTGTAAACGGTTATCCGGGGAATATTTTCGCGCCGGACAGGCAGATCACCAGGGCTGAGTTTGTGGTGATGATTTGCAGGGCCATGGGATGGCAGCCGGCGCAGGCGGACGGGCAGTTCCTTGACAGCGGCTCCATGCCGGGATGGGCTTCGGGGTATATACGGGCCGCCGCCCGGAGGGGGCTGGTGTCAGGCTACGGTGACAATACTTTCCGTCCCTCAAATCCGGTCACCAGGGCCGAGATGGCCGTTATGATCAATAGGTTGCTGTCGCTGCCGCCGGCAGGCGACGCAGTGCTGTCCGGTATTTTCACCGACGGCGGATCCGTGCCGCCGTGGGCGGTGGATCAAGTGTCCAGAATATATGCTGCGGGCATAATGAAAGGTGACGGCCAGAAAAAATTCAGGCCCCGGGATAAGGCTACCAGGGCCGAGAGTGCGGTGCTGGTGGACAGTGCCCTTAATTACCTGAACAACCGGTAGGGTAGGGAGACCTTCGGTACCGGTTACTTAAGTTATTAAGTTATTGATTTTGATAGGCACCCGGTACCTGTTGTCACGTTGTCTTTATTTATTGCCCCACCGGGGCTCCCTTTTTTCCAGGAAGGCCGTTATTCCCTCCCGGGCGTCCCCGGTGGTGCTGCTCAGCGCCATTACCTCCGTGGCATAATCAAAGGCCATGAAGTCTTCCATGTTGATCTGCCTGTAAAATGCCTTTTTGCCCAGGCCAATGGCGGACAGGCTGTACCCGGCTATTTTTTCGGCCAGCTTTCTGGTGGCCTGTTCCAGTTCCCCGGGCGGGACCACCTTGTTCACCAGGCCGTGGGTCAGTGCTTCCCCGGCGGATATGAAGTCGGCGGTGAAAAGCATTTCCATGGCCTTTTTTCTGCCTATGTTGCGGCTTAGAAAGACCGACGGGGTGGTGCAGAAAAAGCCGATTCTGGCTCCGGGGGTGGAAAAAAGAGCGTCTTCGGCGGCCACTGCCAGATCGCATGCCGCCACCAGCTGGCAGCCTCCGGCGGTGGCGATGCCGTGCACCTGGGCGATTACAGGCTGGGGAATGTCCCGGATTGATCGCATGGTTTCCCCGCAGGCCTGGAAGACATTGAGCACCTCCTGGGGGCTGCCGCCGGCTATCTCCCGCAGATCATGGCCGGCGGAAAACACTTTCCCCGCACCCCTGACCACCACCGCGTGGACCTTTTGCTCCCGCCCTATTTCAATCAGCAGGCGGGTGATTTCCTGAAGCATCTCCAGGGACAGGGGATTGCGTTTTTCCGGCCGGTTGAGGGTTATGTAGCCTATTTTTCCCTCGGCATTGAATAGAATATTTTGATAGTTCACATCCTTCGCCTCCCGGCAGACCATTATTTTTACTCTATTCTCTTCTACGGCGCACCCGTCAACTCCTTTTCACCAACAAATCGCCGGCGAATTCCGGGATGTGCCTTGCAGGTGAAGCACAGGAGGAATTGCCGGTATTTTGTTGAATTCTTATTTGCAGAAGATTCAGAGTAACAATTCGACACCGTTGACATAAATCAGCTGTAATAAGGGGGTAGCGTACTTGGACCTGGAGACGGCGGCATATCTGCTGAGGGGATGGATTGGCGGGTTCATCGCTTCTTACGTGGTGTACTACATTCAGAACAGGTTTGTGTTCAATAAGCTGGAGGTGGTCAAGGCCTTCAGGATTTCTCTGGTCTCGACCTTTGTGCTGCTGGTGATAGTGTCCGATTACTCCATCCCGGAAGCACTGTTGTTTTATACCCCGGCCGCCATTAATATATATATCATAGAAACCCTGAGGTTCAACAGGAAGCCCTGTCCCCGCTGCAGCCGGAGGCTGAAGAAAGACGCCAGCGCGTGCATTTACTGCGGCGCTTCCCTGCCGGCCCCGGCCCCGAATTCCTGAACCGGACCGCAAGAACCACGCCGGCGAAGAATTTTCCTTCGTCGCCAATGTTATTCCCTGTTTTTCGAGCTAAAAACATGTCTTTCCAGGCGGAGCCCGCTGTCAAGATTATTAATGGTGATGGTGTCGGCGGCAAGGAGATTCATTTTGCCATCGTCGGGGGCGTAATACTGGATCACCAGGGTATAGGGGGTCCTATCTCCCTGGAGCCTGCGCAGGCCTGCCGCTCCGGTGCTGCCCGGGCTAATGATGATGCTTCCGGACACCTCCCCCACCGACAGTTTGTGGTTGTGGCCGTGCAATATAACCGGCGCTTTTCCGGCCAGCCGCCAGGCTGTGCGGTGGTTGTGCAGTGCCAGTATGTCAGGCTTTTCCGGCTGACTTTTCAATAATTCCTCCACATGGCTGGCGTGCCGGGTGATGGTGTCCGGGGACGGGGGCTCTATGCTGCCGGTTTTTGAAGAGGGGTCAGCCACCCCTAATACACGCAGATTTTTTGCCGTCACAGTGGTGCCGTCCAAAACTATGACGCCGGATATGGTTTTCATCTTTTTTATTGTTTCCGGAGAATCGTGGTTGCCGGCTATGAATAGATAGGGTATTCCAAGTCCCGCCAGTCTTTCCGGGAGCAGCCCCTCCAGCGGGGTGCCGAAGTCGGAAATGTCACCGGTGTCTATGATCAGATCCACATTGAACAGTCCGGCGACACGCCGCACGTAATCCAGGGCGGCGGGATTGTTGTGGATGTCGGAAATGTGCAGCACTTTCACCATGCCCTCCCGATCCTCGCCGAAGGGTTTTAGTCTGTCTATCTGGTTGAGCAGTTGGTGAAGATTGTCAGCCATCGCCGTCAATTTATCGCTTAAAGTGTTTATTTTGCTGAAGGCGTCCCCCGCCATGCCGATGACCCAGGGAGCCGCTTTCAGCGCCCCGTCCAGTTCGGGGTTTTTAAATTTCCCGGTGTCATAAGTGGCGTAGGTGCCGGCCAGAAGGGCTCCCACCGTCAGCACCGCCGCCAGGGACCCCTGCAAGTGGAGGATGCCCGGTTTGCGCCGCCATAAAAATACCCCGAAGGCTCCGCCGGCTGCTGCCAGCACCATCAGCTTGAGGGTGAAAAAAGCCGCCGCTGTGCGCAGTTCACCGGTGGCGGCATTGATCAGGCCGCTGGGTTCCCGGCTCTTTTCCATCGTCTTCTGCACAGTCCGGGGGTCGATGCTTTCCAGTCTCACTGAAATCCGTAGGGGAGTGGCGTGGGTTTCAGCTCTTATTGTGGCCAGTGGCGGTATTTCCAGCACCGTGTATCCTGCCGGGGACGGCTGCAGGCCGAGGCGCAACTGAAAGGCCTCTACCCGGACGTGATGATGTCCCAGCAGGCTGATAAAAAGGAAAGCCCCAGCCAGGGCGGAAAGCAACACTGCCAGTCCCGCAAACCTGCCTGACGGTTTTATGGCGCCTTTGGCTGCAGGGGCTTCCATGCTTCACCTCCGGCCTCTGCTTAAAAATAATAATATCCGCTGCATTTCACAAAAGCCACGGACAAATAATGGTGTGAAATCCATGCGGATACTATTTTGCGTTGCAGCCCATTAAGGTTACAGCCGGATACAGCCTCCTCTAGAGGTATTGTATCATCTCGTCAAATACCGTCAGTGTTTCCAGCCCGTCTTTTCCGACCACGAAGGTGTTTTCTATACCCACCTCGCCGTCGGGAAAAACGAATTTGGGCTCCAGGGCCAGGACCATGCCTTTCTCCAAGGGGATATTAAATCCCCGGGCAATCACCGGCAGTTCGTCCAGCTCTATGCCTATTCCGTGCCCCACAAAGGCCGCCGGCTCGGGGTGACCCATGAAATGATCCTTGAGGCCGAGCTCATCAGCCATTCCCAGGGCCAACCGGTAAAGGTCCCCGCACAGCACCCCCGGTTTGGCGCATTTTTTCAACTCTTCCTGGATGCTCACCGCCGCTTCGTGAGCTATGACAAATTTTTCCTGCAACCGGCCCAGGCAGAAGATCCTGGCCTGGTCCACCATGTAACCGTCGTACACACCCACATAATCAACCATAACGGGCTCGTTTACAGTAATTTTTTTATTTCCGGCCCCGTGGGGAAAAGATGGCCCGAGCCCCGGCCCCCCCTCGGGGCTGTCCAGGAAACTGGGCACCGCCAGGTTTGGGCCGGACATGAGATGGCCGTATACAACCTCCTGGTTGAAGGCCCTTATTCTGACGAACCCCTGATGGCCATGGCGGCGGTAGATCGCCTCCAATTGTCCGGCCAGCTCCACCTCGGTGATTCCTTCCCGGAGATGATTTTTTACCTGGGAAAACATTATCCGGTTCAGTTCGGCGGCGTCCTGGAGCACCTCCAGTTCGTACGGCGACTTGACCATCCTGGCGGTGCGGGCCAGCAGGCCGACATCCCTTATTTCAACTGGTGTAAAAAGATCCCGGTATTTAAGATAGAGAGCGGCGGGCAGCACATCCAGCTCAAAGCCCAGGGCCTTCATGCTTTTATGTCCGTACGAGCCTATTATCCCCGGCAGATCCTTGATGTTGTCCAGCGGGATCACTTCGTCCAGGGCGGATTCTTCCCGGGCCCTCCGGAAGCTCTTTTTAACCATCAGCACCGGTTTCCCCTCCGCGGGGATAAAAAGGTGTGACCGCTGCACAGTTCCGGCAAAATAAAACAGATCGGCGTTCTGGACGATGACGGCCCCGTCCAGGCCCTCTTTCTTCATTAAATTCTGCAGCTTGGCGATACGCCTGTACAGCTCTTCTTTCGGAGTGGCTCTCAATGCAGAAACCCCCTTGCTGGAATTGTTACAAATAGTTTGGATCCCTTGCAAGAAAGTTGCCCAAAGCGGCACCATCAATCAAAGGATAAAAATATGCCTATCCCGCCTGAATCCTGGATTCCGGCAGAATAAGGAAGGCAGTATAAGCAATTTCAGTTCAGTGTATTTTAAATATACACCGTACACGCAGGTTGACGGTCCCCCAGTGCCGAAATTGGCATTAAGCGGCCCGGCGGGCGAACTTTCCGGAGGCCCGGCGTTTCTGATATAATTAAGGTGGGGTGCGGGCGCATAAAAATAGCAATCTGGTAATATTTTACCATGGTCTGTATTAGGCGCTGTATGTCCCGGTCAGATATTGAAGGAGGCTGAAAAGCTGATGGGGGAGCGTTCCAAAAGCTTGATTTTATTTGTCCTGGGCCTGATATTTTTGTTCTGTTGGGCCGCAGGGTGTGCAGTAAGCCGTGAGGTAAGGCCGTCTCCCGGCGGAAGCAAGCCGCCGGCGGAATCCGGGCAAAAAGAAACCCGGGAAAGGATAACTCTTTATTTTGGCGACAGGCAGGCTCAGTGGCTGGTGCCGGAAGAGCGGGAGGTGATAAGGAAGGGTGAGCCCTTGGAAGAAATAGTCGTCAGAGAATTGATCAAAGGGCCCGCCGGTAAAGACCTGCACAGGAGCATTCCGGAAGGTGCGCAGCTGCTGTCTCTGACTGTGGCGGGCGGGGTAGCCCGGGTTAATTTTTCCAGGGAGTTTCAAACGAAGCACTGGGGTGGGTCAACCGGCGAGTCATTTACCGTGTATTCGGTGGTCAATTCCCTGACCCGGCTGGAGGGAATCGACAAAGTGCTGTTCTTGGTGGAGGGCGAAAAAATTGAAAGTCTGGCCGGGCACATGGATTTGACAGAACCTCTGGGGCCAAGCAAGACTTTGATAAAAAAACAGTCACCCTAAAGAAGGCCGGTTGCTGTTCCGCAGTTGCTGCGGCATTGGCGGGTCAGGGGGCGGCTATACAGTTTTTAAATACTTGTTCACTTATTCAGTCAATGCTAAAATCACAATAAAAAATAGAATCAGTGGTGAAAAAAGTGGACCAGTCGCTTTTCATCCAGCTGGTGTTGCGCATGTCGCTGGTGATAACCATAGCCTTTCTGCTGACCAGGGCCAAGTCCTTCCGGATGCTATTGTACAATACGGCGAAGCTCAGGGAGAGAATGATCCTGACCGTGGTTTTCAGCGCCATAGCCATTCTCGGCACATACTCCGCCGTGGAAATACAGGGTGCCTTGGCCAATTCGAGGGTCATCGGCGCGGTCATGGCGGGCCTTCTGGGCGGACCCCTGATGGGAGCCGGGGCGGGCCTTATAAGCGGGCTGCACCGCTGGTTTCTGGGCGGGTTCACCGGTTTTGCCTGCGGCCTGTCCACCTTCACCGAGGGTTTGGTGGCGGGGCTGGTCTATAAATTGTGCCGGAGCAGGAAAATAGGCTGGGAGATTGCCTTTTTTACCGGTGTGCTGGCCGAAAGCATGCAGATGCTGATTATTCTGCTGGTGGCCAAGCCATTTCCCGCCGCCTTGAGCCTGGTGAAGGTAATCGGTGCGCCCATGATTCTGGTCAATTCACTGGGTATAGCCATATTCATGATGATAGTGTGCAGCGCCCGGGAGGAGGAGGAGCGCATAGGGGCGGTACAGGCCCAGAAAGTCCTGTCCATAGCCAACAAGACCCTCCAGTATCTGAGGCAGGGACTTGTTCGGGAGTCGGCCCAAAGGGTGGCGGAGGTAATTAAGGGGCACAGCTGTGTGGAGGCTGTGGCCCTGACCGATGATCATAAAATACTGGCCCATGTGGGAGGGGGGGAAGACCACCACCTGCCGGGGCAACCCGTGATGACCCGGGCCACCAGATGGGTGCTGGACAATGGGTTGGCCATGGTGGCCGGAAACCGGGAGGAGATACAGTGCCCCCATCAACGCTGCCCTCTCCGGTCGGCGGTAATCATACCGCTGATTTCAGGGGATAGGACCGTCGGCACCTTGAAGTTGTACCACGTAAAGGAAAACAGCGTGTCCAGCCTGGACATGGAATTCGCCAAAGGGTTGGGCCTGCTTTTTTCCACTCAGCTGGAGCTGGCCGAGCTGGAGGCCAGGGGCAAGCTTCTCAAGGAAGCCCAGCTTAAGGCGCTTCAGGCACAGATAAACCCGCATTTTCTGTTCAACGCGCTGAACACCATTGTGTCCTTTTCCCGGTACGACCCGGAAAAGACTAGAGAGCTGCTTGTTCACCTGGGTGATTTTTTCAGAAAGACCCTGGCCGGAAACCAGGACTTTATCACCATTGCCGAGGAATTGGAGAGGATCGACGCTTACCTGGCCATAGAGCAGGCCAGGAACGGACCCAGGCTGCAGGTGTTTAAGGACATTGAGCCCGATCTCCTGGGTGTCATCGTTCCTGCTTTGATATTGCAGCCACTGGTGGAAAACTGCGTAAAGCACGGCATTCTTCCAAAACCCAGAGGGGGACGCATATTCATCAAGGTAAGCCGGGAGGACGACCGGGCGGTAATCACGGTGGAAGACAACGGTGTGGGCATGGACTCTTCCAGGGACAGAAAATTGAAGGGCTTTCAATGTGCCGGCCAGGGAGCGGGAATAGGTCTGAAAAATGTGGACCAGAGGCTGAAAAACATATATGGTCCGGAAAACGGTCTAAAAATAACCAGTGCCGGTGTCGGTGTCAAGGGCACCAAGTTTGAACTGGCTGTGCCTGTTAATTTCAACAATATCAGGGCGGTAGGCTGATATGATAAAAATTTCCGTACTGGTGGTGGATGACGAACCACCCGCCCAAAGAGAGCTGTGCTATCTAATCAGTCAGGTTCAGGGTTTTGACATTGTGGGGGTGGCCGGATCCGGCGCGGAGGCACTGAAACTGTTCCGCAGTCTCAGGCCGGGGGTGGTTTTCCTGGACATACAAATGTACGACATAAATGGTATAAATCTGGCCGGGAAGATGAAAGACATGGACAGCGACGTGATGATAGTCTTTGCCACGGCGCACGACAGCTATGCTGTTCAGGCGTATGATTTGAACGCCGCCGACTATTTGGTGAAGCCATACAGCCAGGACAGGGTGGACAGGACCCTGGCCAGGGTTGCCGCCGCTGTCAGGCTGCGGGAGGAGGATAAAAAGTACAGCCGCCTGGTGGAGATGCTGAAGCCTTCAAACGCCGGGACTTCAAAGATCTGTGCGGAATCCGGGGGCAGATGGTGTGTCATTGACAGCCGGGACATCGTTTATGTAACTGTGGAAAACCGTAAAACAGTTATAAAATTGAACAGCCGGAAGCTGATTTCATCGTACACCCTCCAGGAGCTGGCGGACAAGCTGGATAGCAACAGGTTTCTAAGGATACACAGGGCGTTTTTAGTTAACATTGAGTATGTGAAAGAGGTAATACCATGGTTTAAGGGCAGTTATAAGCTGGTTATGGGAGATGACCAGGGCTCCGAGCTGCCGGTCAGCAGGGGCCACGCCAGGATTCTGAAGGAAAAGCTGGGACTGGTCAAGGCAAATCTGTTATAGACAACAGGCCCTTTCATGGGTATGGCGGATTGTTTCAACCTTCCGCCCTGTAAACAGCTCATTCTGCTTTGATGCCATACCCCAGGGCCCTGTTCTCCATATCCTGTGGCTTATACTGCCAACCTTAAGGAAATTTTTTCTTCAAAGGAATGCATCAAATTCTGGATTTTGACTGCTGACTACTGGATTCCAGCCGCCCGTCAGGGCGGCTTTTTCATCCCATTTCAGACGCGGATTTATCCAACTCGTGCACCGGTATGAACCTCTTATGCGGATCAGGTGGCGGTACCGGCTTTCAAAATATATAATCGTTCTGAATTGATAATTGATTATATAAATATAAGATACAATGGGCATAGTCTTATAAAATGACAGGGGATAGAAAATGAAACTTTGCGATTATTACGACAATTTGGCTGAAAGATATTCAGCTTATTTTGATGTAAAACGGGAATACAGCGTTCTTGGCTGCAAACTGCCAATTTATGCCGTATTCCGGGTGAGAAGCGATAAAGCATTCTTTACCAGGAAAATATCCCTGGGAGGATATGAAAATCTGGAGCATTGCCTGGTTCAAGGGTTAACCAGGGAAATAGGAATGTCAGATTTGGAAAATTTCACTAAACTGCTTAGGGACTCTGTTAAGGAATTGGTTAATCCGCATCCCGAGCATATGTCCACCACAGTTACGGGAGTGCTGGTGGGAGAAAGGGGGGTGGTGCCCGAGGCCATTGGCCGGGCGGAAAAATTTCACTATGGCCGCTCATACCGGTGGGGTCTGCATGGCTGGAGCCAGGTGCGGCTGATCATAGTGGATCTGGCAGCGGGCAAAGCATATGCAAACAAAAAGGGCAGGGAGGTGGTTAAAAGCTACGGTGTAAATTCTTTTGCGCGGGATCTTCATTCGGGCACGGGATCAAAATAAAAAAGTCAGGGAGTGATAGCTTGAGTGCAATTGTATTGCTGCTGTTTGCCATCGCTGCTTTTCTGGTGGCTTATCTGACCTACGGAGCCTATCTGGCTAAAAAGTTGGGCCTGGATCCGTCGAGACCCACTCCGGCCCACCGGATGAAAGACGGTACGGATTACATTCCGGCAAAGGCTCCTGTTTTGCTGGGCCATCACTTTGCCTCCATTGCCGGCGCCGGTCCCATTATCGGCCCGGTGACAGCGGCTGTTTTCGGGTGGGTGCCGGTGGCGCTGTGGATTATCGTCGGAACAATCTTTATCGGGGCAGTACACGATTTCAGTTCCCTGGTGGCGTCCATCCGTCACAAAGGCAGGTCAATCGGCGAGATTATTAAGGAAAACGTGGGAAATAACGGAAAAATACTTTTCTGTATATTTACTTGGCTGACCCTGATTCTGATTTTAGCGGTGTTCGCCATTGTAATAGCAAATACTTTTGTGGCGGTGCCCGAGGCAGGCAGCGCATCTGTGTTCTTTTTAATAATCGCCGTTGCATTTGGCTTTTCAGTATACCGGAGCAATTTGCCGCTGCTGGCTTCCTCGGTTATCGGCGTGGCCTTTTTGTTCGTTGCCATTTGGCTGGGAATGATGTTCCCCCTGAAACTGTCCTTTACTGTCTGGATATGGGTGCTGTTTGTATATGCAGCCATTGCGGCGGTCGCTCCTGTATGGATATTGCTGCAGCCGAGGGATTATCTGAATTCATTCTTGCTCTACGGCATGATGGCCGGCGCCATTATAGGCATCCTCATCGCCAACCCCACCATTCAGATGCCGGCCTTTACGGGATTCAAAACCAACCTGGGGTATCTATTTCCGATATTGTTCGTTACCGTCGCCTGCGGCGCCATTTCCGGATTCCACTCCCTTGTTTCGTCCGGGACGACTTCCAAACAGCTGGATAAAGAGACCGACGCAAAGCTTATTGGTTTCGGCGGCATGCTGATAGAGTCCGTTTTGGCCATCGTTGCTTTGATTACAGCGGCCATTCTGCTGCAGGCCGATTACGGTGCGGCACTGAAGGCGGGCGGGCCGGCGGCGCTGTTTTCCAAGAGCGTGGGCGGCTTTCTTGTTAAACTGGGTATTCCCCTGAAGGTGGGTATTTCTTTTGCGGCCCTGGTGGTTTCAGCCTTTGCCCTGACCACGCTGGATACAGCCACACGCTTGGCCCGCTTTATTTTCCAGGAACTTTTTACAGTCAAAAAGCAGGCCGCCGGGGAGTCCTCCGCCGGAAATTCCATTTTCACCAACATGTATTTTGCAACCGCTGTGACATGTATTTTAGCCGCCCTGCTGGCCTTCAGCGGGAAGTGGAAGCTGATCTGGCCCATGTTCGGCGCCGCCAATCAGCTGCTGGCTGCGCTGGCCCTGCTGGCTGTGGCCGCCTGGCTTGCCCGGCAGGGTATCGGCAATAAATTCGCCCTGCTTCCCATGATATTCATGTTTGTTGTGACCTTGAGCGCTCTGGCCGTATTATTTCAGAAAACCCTTGCCGGCCAGCAATACTTTCTCATGCTGGTTCCGGGCCTGCTCTTCGTATTGGCGCTGGTTTTGATTTATCAGTCATACAGTGCGGTAAAGGACGCCTCCTCGGCCCCCAAATCCGCAAGCGCCGACTGAGGGAAGCCGGCCGGCTGAAACTGCTGCCAAGTAATTAAAAAAGGCGCTTCCCTGAGTAAGGGTGGTGCCTTTGGTTGCCGGTATGACGTTTTTTATAATTACTGCATCGCCCCTTGACTTAAGGCGGATATAATTGATATTATCGCCACAGATAAAAGAAGCAACTTTTCAACAGGGAGGGGAAGAATGGAGGCAATACAGTACGGCCTTGGCCCCGTCGGCAGCCAGATCGCCCGGTTGGGGCTGAAAAGGGGCCTGCGTTACGTGGGGGCGGTGGACAAGGACCCGGTCAAAGTTGGCCGGGACATGGGAACAGTCATCGGGCTGGGTGAAAAACTGGGAGTCGCCGTGGCGGAGGATCCGGCCGAAGTGTTGGCTGGCGTCGGCAGGGCGGTGGTGCTACATACCACGGGATCTTCTTTGAAGGTGGTGCTGCCCCAGCTGATGCAGTTGCTGGAAGCCGGATGCAGTGTGGTATCCACATGCGAGGAATTGAGCTATCCTTACCGGGAGCACCCGGAGGAGGCGGCCATGTTGGACAGGACCGCCCGGAAGTGCGGTGGGCGGCTGTTGGGAACCGGTGTCAACCCCGGCTTTGTGATGGATGTGCTGCCGCTTTGCTTTACCACAGCCGCCCAGGAGGTCGATTCTGTACGGGTGGAGCGGGTGGTGGACGCGGCGGGACGCCGCGTTCCCCTGCAAAAGAAGGTGGGGGTGGGACTAAGCCCGGGGGAATTTAAAGCCGGTGTCGGGGATGGCTGGATCAGGCACGTGGGGCTGCCTGAGTCGGTGGGGATGATTGCGGCCGGCCTGGGCTGGACCCTGGAAAGAATCGAGGAGACCATTGAACCTATAATCAGCACGGTGCGGCTGAGCAGCAGCTACGTCCCGGTGGACGCCGGAATGGTGGCCGGCATACATCAGGTGGCCAGGGGCTTTGTCTCAGGGGCCGGAGAGAAGATAACACTGGATCTGATCATGGTGGTGGACGGAGATTCTGTCGACCGGGTGATGGTGAGCGGGTCTCCTCCCCTGACTATGGAAATAAAAGGTGGGCTCCACGGCGACTTGGCAACCGCTTCGGTGGTGGTCAATGCCGTACGGGGGTTGGAGACCCTGGAGCCGGGGCTGCACACCATGTTGGATCTGGTGAGGGCGCGTTATTGGCCGCTATCTTAAGGCCCGGTGGCCGGCGCTGAAAAGGAAAAATTTACATTAGATTGTTGTGTGAAGATTACGGTATTATACTGGTGTTGTACCCATATATTTCAAAATAAAACGGGAGGTATTGTATTATGAAGTATTTGCGTCGCTGGCTGGCGGTTTTGGCGGCTTTGTCCCTGGTGGCGGCACTGGTTGCCGGATGCGGGGCCAAGCCTGCAGGGGAACAGAAAAAAGAGGAGCCCAAGGCGGTGGAGAAGAAATTTGTGAACATCGCCACCGGAGGAACAGCCGGCGTGTACTATCCCCTGGGCGGGGCCATTGCCGAAATACTGACTAGGAATGTCCCCGGAGTTAACGCCTCCGCCCAGAGCACAGGCGCTTCTGTGGCCAACGTAAACGCACTGAAGGACGGCAGTGCCCATTTGGCTTTTATGCAAAACGACATTGCCTATTACGCCGCCAATGGCGCTGAAATGTTCAAGGACAAAAAGGTGGACGGGCTGAAGGCGCTGGCCACCCTCTATCCGGAAACAATACAGGTGGTAACCCTTGAAAAATTCAATATCAAGGATATTGCCGGACTGAAGGGCAAGCGGGTGGCCGTGGGCGCCGCCGGAAGCGGCACCGAAGCCAATGCCCGGCAAATACTGGAGGCTTATGGAATCACATACAAGGACATTAAGGCCCAGTACTTGTCCTTCGCCGACGCAGCCAACAATCTGAAGGACGGCAACATCGACGCCGCCTTTGTAACGGCCGGGTTCCCCACGGCGGCCATTCAGGACATAGCCGCCCAGCACAAGGTGGTATTGCTGCCGGTGTCCTCCGAGGCCGCAGACAAGCTGATCAAGCAGTATCCTTTCTATACCAAGATAACCGTGCCGGCCAATACTTATCCCAACCAGGGCAGGGAGGTATCCGCCCTGGCGGTGAGGGCCATGCTGGTGGTGACGGACAAGATGGATGCCCAAATGGCATACGACATCACCAAGACCATATACGGCAACCTGGACAGGATTCAGTCGGCCCACGCCGTAGGCAAGTCAATCACCAAGGCTTCGGCCAGGGACGGCATGTCCGTCCCCCTGCATGCCGGGGCGGAAAAGTTCTTCAAGGAATAGTAAGCAGCCGCAGGGGGTGGCCGGGTCCCGGTGCGCCTGGGCCCGGCTTCTTATGAAGAACAATTTGTGGCATCCGGGCCGGGCGGGTTTTCTAGGACTGTTGTTTTTAATTCTGCTTTTTTTGTGCCTGGTGCGGCTGCCTTTTTTGGTTATATCGGACCGGGACGAAGAATCAGTGCTGTATCTGTCCCTGACAGGGAGGAAGGACTTCAGCCTGTATTACCTCCACTCGGTGCACCGTACCCCGGTGTGGGAGAATTTTTCCACCGGTCCGGGGGGGCGGTTGGTGCTCACCTCCACTGTTTTTGAGACCCTGGGGGCGGGTATTCCCTTTTTGCCGGGGGAGGGGTCCCTTTCCACAGACGGCGGACGATACGTGCTGTCCGGCTTGAACCGCATTTTCCCGGAAATAAGTCTGGGGCTGGCGCCGGTGTCAGGGCAGGCGCTGGTTTGCCGCGGCAAACACTACCGGCTGGACGGTTATTTCAGTCCAGGGTCTGTAATCCGCATCAGGCTGGAGAATTTGAGCCCTGGAGAAGTGTTATGGCAGCGATTTGTTTTTGGGGGGGAACTGCTTGACTGACCGGGTAGTGAGCCAAAAAGGAAATAATCAAAAAGAAAGTGCTGATGAGATTAATGTAGAGGAATTGATGGCCAAGTTTGATCGGGAGTCCGATTTCAGGCGGTTTACCGGCTTTTTGTCCCGGCTGGTGGCGGCCATAGCTATTTCCTTCTCGTCCTTCCAGCTGTATACAGCCAACTTCGGCACCTTTGACGCCCATATTCAACGGGCGGTCCACCTTTCCTTCGCCCTGGCCCTGGTTTATCTTTTATATCCTGCCCGGAAGAAATGGCCGCGCCACCGGCTGCACTGGATCGACGCAATGCTGGCGGCGGCGGCGGCCTATACGCCCCTGTACATTGTTAAATTCTATGATCAACTGGTGTTGAGGGCGGGCGCCATCACTCCGGCAGACATGTTTGTGGGTGCCCTGGGGGTTTTTTTCGTTTTGGAGGCGGCCCGGCGGGTGGTGGGCTGGCCCATAGTCATAGTGGCTTCGGTTTTTCTGGCGTACGCCTTTGCGGGTCCCATTATTCCAGGTGTTTTCGCCCACCAGGGGGTTGATCTGGAGCACTTGGTGGGACATTTGTTTTTCACCACGGAAGGCATTTTCGGCATTCCCCTGGGGGTGTCCTCCACCTTTATATTTTTGTTTATTCTTTTTTCAGCCTTTCTGGGCCGGACCGGGATGGGGCAGTTCTTTATCGATCTGGCCAATGCCGTGGCCGGCCGGTCCGCAGGAGGTCCGGCCAAGGTGGCGGTTCTCTCCAGCGCCCTGGTGGGGACGGTCTCCGGCAGCTCGGTGGCCAACACCGTGGGGTCCGGCAGTTTTACCATTCCAATGATGAAAAAACTTGGTTACAGGCCTGAATTCGCCGGCGCCGTAGAAGCTGCCGCCTCCACCGGTGGGCAGCTGATGCCGCCCATAATGGGGGCGGCGGCTTTTTTAATGATAGAATTCATTGGTGTGCCCTATGCTACCATAATCAAGGCGGCTTTGATACCGGCAATACTCTATTTTACCGGAATCTGGATCTGCGTTCATCTGGAGGCGAGGAAACAGGGCCTGCGGGGTATTCCCCGGGAGCAGCTGCCGAAAATGAAAAAGATATTGCTGGAACGGGGCCACTTGCTGATTCCCTTGATAGCCATTGTTTACCTCCTGCTGGAAGGAAAAACGCCTATGTCTGCGGCCCTGTGGGCCATCTATCTGGTGGTGGCGGCCTCTTTTCTGCGTAAGGAGACCAGGCTCTCACCGGCGGCCATTGTCGGGGGACTGGAGCAGGGGGCCAGGGCGGCCCTGGGTGTGATTATCGCATGCGCCACCGCCGGTGTTATCATCGGGGTGATTACCAAAACCGGACTGGGGCTGAAGCTTGCTTCGTCCTTGATCGATCTGGCCCAGGGACTGCTTCTGCCGGCACTGTTCTTTACCATGATCACGTCAATAATACTGGGCATGGGGGTTCCCACCACGGCCAACTATGTAATTACGTCCACCATCGCCGCCCCGGTGCTGGTATTGATGGGTGTTCCGGTATTGGCGGCCCACATGTTCGTATTCTACTTCGGGATTATCGCTGACATCACTCCGCCGGTGGCCCTGGCCGCATACGCCGGCGCCGGGATTGCCCGGAGCAATCCCATTCTCACGGGGGTTCAGGCGTCCAAGCTGGCCATCGCGGCCTTTCTGGTGCCGTATGTATTCGTGCTCTCGCCGTCCCTGCTGATGATCGGCGCCACTGTGACCGACGTGCTGCAAATTATGGCCACGGCCATAATGGGCATGATCGGGGTGGGGGCCGCGGTTTCCGGTTACCTGTTGACTGCCGTTGGCCGTCTGGAGAGGGTCGTGTTTTTCGCGGGCGGAATATTGCTTATCGATCCCCGGGTGTTGACCGACATCACCGGGATCGGAATTCTGGCCGCGGGCTGTCTTGTCCAGATGTGGCGCCGCCGCCGTATGCAGGTTTGACGGACACAAAAAAGGATTGTTCATCAGCCCTTTATAACACCCAGCGGTTTTAATTCCAGGAGTATTTCCACAAGATCCAGCTGCTGTTCCATTACCTTGGATATATCTTTGTATGCGGCGCTGCATTCTTCGGCAGTGTCCCTTTTGTTTGCTTTGAACAGGCTGATGTCCTTCGACCGCATCTCCTGCAGCACGGACTCCACGCTGTATGCTTTGCGGGCGGCGTTCCGGCCCATGGACCTGCCGGCGCCGTGGGAGCAGGAGATAAATGAATGATGGTTTTGAAGGCCCCTGCATATGTAACTGGGCGTTCCCATGGACCCGGGGATGATTACCGTTCCTTCGGCCCTCACCGCACCTTTGCGGTGTATGATTAGCTTTTCTCCACCGTGCTTCTCAACGGCGGCGTAGTTGTGGTGGACGTCAATCTGGCTTGAGCCGGAGGTTTTTATTTTCAGATGTCTTTCCACGATGGACAGAGCTGTTTTCATCATCTGCTCCCGGTTGGCCCTGGCGAAATCCAGGCAGAACTGCATGGCGCGGAAGTATTCGCGGCCGGCGCCGGAGTCTGCCGGCAATCCCCAGAGTTGCCATGAATCAGGCAGTTGATAGTAATTCTTTTCCCGGGCCAGCTTGTTGTATGCATCGCATATCTTCTTGCCCAGATTGCGCGACCCGGAGTGGATCATCACCCAGGACCAGCCGTTTCCATCCTTCTGCAGCTCAATAAAATGGTTTCCCCCACCCAGGGATTCCAGCTGGCGCCTGGCGTTGTCAAGTTCTGCCCGGATCACCGGTATGTCCGGCGCCGACCCGAAAATGCTGTGCTCCCGGGGGGCCTTGTGCCAGTTAAAGCCGGTGGGTATGCTGCGCTGTATGTCGTTCAGTATTAGGTTCCTTTTTTCATACAGGCTTTCCGCCGGCACGGGAAGTTTCACCGCCCTCACGCCGCAGCCTATGTCAACTCCCACGGCGTTGGGGACGATGACGTCCCTGGTGGCCAGCACGCCGCCGATAGGCATTCCGTAGCCGCTGTGGACGTCCGGCATGAGGGCGATATGGCCGTAGGCGAAGGGCAGGCCGGCCAGGTTCCGGGCCTGCTCCAGGGCATCTTCCTCTAGGGTTTCCGCCCAGCACAATATTTTAACCAGCTTGCCTTTAATAACACGCATTAATAATCCTCCCCGGGGATGTTCGGCCTGCCTGGGCAATATTCTGTGTAATATATTTAAGCACATCTGTCCTTAACGGCACAATGGTTTTATTATATGTTAAAATGAACCGTAATGCCGCATATATTGCCGATAAAAAGTTTTTTGTGTTACAATTACAGGGTGCATTATTTCCCCGGCATGACAGGCAACGGATTTTTTTGTTTTTTCCACAACTTGCGGGACAGGCTTTCCGGCCTTGCCAGTCAACCAACTGCTGACTTTTATGGAGGCGCTCTTTGAAAGGTAATCTTAAAAACTGGCAGATTATGTTATTTAGCCTGGGCGGAGAGTCATACATGATAGTGTTTGCCCTTACCACCTGGATCATGTACGGTTATTGCCCGCCCGAAGGAAAGGGAACCGCCCTGGTGCCCCTGGGCACCTTTTCCATTATCACAACCCTGGCCAGGGTTTTGGAGGCATTGCTAAATCCAGTGGTGGGGATCATCAGCGACAACACCCGGACCCGTTGGGGCAGGAGAATGCCCTTTGTCTTAGTGGGCTCTGTGTTTATGGCCGCATCGGTGATCATGATCTCCAGACCGCCGGTGAGCACGGGAATAGACAATCTCAATGTTCTATACTTTGCAATTTTATATGTAACAATGACCATTTCCAGCCTGGTGATGTACCAGCCGCTGCTGGCCCTTGGTCCGGAGATAACCGCCGACAGCCGGGAGAGGGTGAAGTTGGCCAGTGTCGCGCTGTTCATGGGTGTTTTGGCCGGCCTTATAAACTTAAGTCAGGGGCCTATTTTTGAAAAGTTTGGTTTTGCCGACATGACACTGATATTCGGCATCATGTCCTTTTTGTTGGCCCTGGGTCCGATCATCGCCATAAACGAAAAAAGGGACGTCATTAAAAGGGACAAGGTCGAGTTCAACGGTAATAAAATAAACTTCTCCAAAGCCATAAAAAAGATTCTGAACAATAGAATATTTATGATATTCACATTGGCCAACAGTATACAGATGCTCTCATTTATAACCCTTACCGCCATGGCCCCCTACTTGCTGACTGAAATAGCGGGAAAAAGGCTGACCGATTCAGCTGTGCTTGGTTTTTTTTCCATTGCCGGAATGTTTTTCGGCATCCCCCTGGCCAACCTTTTAACCAGGAAGGTGTGCAAAAAGAAGGTATTTGCCTGGAGCGTGCTGGTCAATGCCGTTCTGTTTGGGTGCATGGCCTTCCTGCCAATGGTTCCGCAGCCTGTGGTTTTCAATGTCATTCTGGCATTCGCCTTTTTCTACTCCTTTTTCTTCATGTTCACAAACACGGTGAAGAACCCGATGCTGGCGGATATAATACTGTTTGACAGCAAACTTTCCGGGGAGCGCAAAGAGGCCCTTTATATCGGCACCCACGGCCTTATTTTCCGCACCATAGACTCCACCAATATTGCCATCACCGGAATTCTGTTTACATGTTTCGGGTACAGCGCCAGCAACCCCCTCGGTATATACCTCGTTTTTCCCGTCTGTGCGTTGCTGAATCTGCTGGGCTACCTGATAATCAGGGGTTACCCCCTGGACGACGAAGGCGGTTTCTTGGCCGGGTACGAAGAAAAATACAGCTATCTGGTGGACAGGCTGAAAAAGAATCCGGGAGTGACCGCGTAGGCGCCCGGCAAAAAATCCCTCTTTTTTTTAAGAGGGATTTTTCTCGATGAACGCCGTGTCCGTACGGCTCCTGGGATTTTGGCCGTATCCCGCGTCGAAATTGTCATCCGTGGCGGCCAATCGCAAGAGACTATAACAGTCTTTGGCATATCGCCCGTCTAATGCCTTCTCCCTTTCGACACAATGCTTCAGTGCACTGTTCTCTTGAAGGGAAGCTTTTTCTTCAGAGGAATGTGCTAATCTCCGGATTCTGAATTCTGAGTTCTGAGTTCTGAGTTCTGCCGCCCGCTTTTAATAATTATGGGTGCCCACCACCACCGGCCTGCCGAATTTGTTATGGAGCATTTCCTTCAGGACATCATGGTCGATGGGGCAGGTGGCCGTCTTTTTAGCCTTTACCATGCAGGTTCCCAGGTGAATGGCGTCTACGTCGCAGTCCATATAATCGGCCATGTCCATCATCAGCTGAGCCTTGGGCATGACCAGGCCGGGACAGTCACCGCAGCCACACATGGCTGCTATACTGACGGAATCGTACCGGGAAAACTCACCGTTTTTTTGGTCCGCCCCTTTAAAGCATTTTAAACAGGCCACGCAACTGGCATCTTTTATTTTGGTGCACTGGATAATGGCAACCTTGGTCATATTTATACCTCCCGTCTTTTGGTGTAAAAACACATATTCTATTCAGTGACAGAAAAACCCTCCTGGCGAAACGGACCTATGACCAGAAAATAATAAAGAAAATTTATATTGACTGGCCCTTCATTTTGTTTGATATTATATATAACAATGTACATAGTATATTATGGAGGCGATTTTTTTTGAAAATGCTTTTTCAGCCGATTAAAGTCGGCAATATTGATCTAAAAAACCGTATTTCAATGCCGGCCGTACACCACTCCTACACCCCGGACGGATTCGTCAACGACAGGCTGATCAAGTATTATGAAGCCAGGGCCCGGGGGGGCGCCGCGTTGATTATCGTGGGCGGCTGTACCATAGACAATCTGGGTGTGGGGCCGAAGATGATCGGGCTGCACGATGACAAGTACATAGAGGGATTGAAAAGACTGACCGCCGCAGTGAAGGGGGCCGGGGCGAAAATAGCGGCCCAGCTGTATCAGGCCGGAAGATATACCCATTCCTTTTTTATCGGGCAGCAGCCCGTCGCCCCTTCTCCCGTTGCCTCCAGGCTTACCCGGGAAGTGCCCAGGGAAATGACCGAGGACGACATCAGGACGGTGCAGGAGAGCTTCGCCGACGCCGCCCTCAGGGCAAAGAGGGCTGGTTTTGACGCGGTGGAGATTATTGCCAGCGCCGGCTATCTCATCTGTCAGTTTCTGTCCCCCGTCACCAACCAGAGGACCGACCGGTATGGCGGTTCCTGGGAAAACAGGTGCCGCTTCGGCGTGGAGGTGGTGGAAAGGGTGAGGGAAAAGGTGGGTGCTGATTTTACCGTGCTGGTAAGGCTGTCGGGAAATGATTTCATGCCCGGGGGGAACACCAACAGGGAGGCCGCCATGTTTGCCGTTGAACTGGAAAAGGCCGGGGTGGATTGCTTCAATGTCACCGGGGGATGGCACGAAACCAGGGTGCCCCAGATTAGCGGCGACCTGCCCCGGGGCGGGTATGCCTACCTGGCTTATGGGATCAAATCGGTGGTGGGTGTGCCCGTTATCGCCAGCAACAGGATTAACGACCCCCTGGTGGCCGAACGGCTGCTGAGAGACGGCCTGGCCGATATGGTCAACATGGGCCGCCCGCTGATAGCCGATCCGGATCTTCCCAATAAGGCCATGAACGGCAATTTCGGGGCGATAAGAAAATGCCTGGCCTGCAACCAGGGATGCATGGACATGGTGTTCACCGCCCAGGACGTCCATTGTGCCGTAAATCCGATGGCGGGAAGGGAATATGAAATTGAAGTGGAACCGGCCCCCGCAGCTAAAAGAATACTGGTCATCGGCGGCGGGCCGGCCGGTATGGAGGCCGCCAGGGCAGCCGCGTCAAGGGGGCACGGGGTGACCCTGTGGGAAAAGGGGTCCCGCCTGGGCGGGCAAATACATTATGCCGCCATGCCTCCTGGGAAGCAGGAGTTTTTGACCCTGGTGGATTATTATGAGCACGCGCTGGAAGCCGCCGGTGTGGATGTGAGGCTCAACAAGGAGGCCACTGCGGAGGAGGTTGTGCGCCAGGATGCCGATGTGGTGGTTCTGGCCACCGGCGCCCGGCCCCTGGAAGCGCCTTTTCCGGTGGCCGGCGCCGCCATGGTGGTGTCCGCCCCGGATGTGCTGTCCGGTGACGCCGTGGCGGGCAGGGAAGTGGTGGTGGTGGGGGGAGGGGCCGTGGGCTGTGAGACGGCCGTAGCCATAGCCCAAATAGGCACCCTAAGCGCTGAAAATCTTAAGTTTCTCATGGAAAACGGGGCCGAGTCCTCCGAGACCCTGTTGGGCCTCCTCAACCGGGGTGTCAAAAAAGTCACTCTGGTGGAGATGTTTAAGGGGATCGGCAGAGATATAGGCATCAGCACCCGCTGGGTGGTGATGAAGAACATCAGCCGGCTGGGGATCAGTGTAATCGACCAGGCCAGGGTCAAGTATGTAAGCGAAAAAGGCGTGGTCATCGAGAGGGACGGGCAGGAGTCGCTGGTACCGGCCGACACCGTGGTGCTGGCGGTGGGATCCAGGCCGGTGAATGAGTTGGCGGATCAGCTGGGGGGCAGGGTACAGAATCTTTATGTCATTGGGGACGCCTTAAAGCCGAGAAAAATTACCGAGGCCATCCGGGAGGGGTTCGAGTTGGCCCTGGGGCTTTAGCCGTCTTTGGGGATGGGTCTGGGCCGGTTATTGCGGCTTGTCTGCGGCGGCACCACCGGAAGCGCCCGGAAAAGATTATTCCGGAACGGCAATCAAGTTGGAATACCGTTGGTGATGATATGTCTCTGTCATACGCCATAATGGGAATACTCAGCTACCGCCCAATGACGGGGTACAGTCTGAAAGAAGTGTTTGACAACTCCATCAGTCACTTCTGGCATGCTCATTTAAGCCAGATTTACCGGGAACTTTCCAGTATGGAGGAAAAGGGACTGGTCAGGTCCGAGATTCAGCGGAGGGATGGGCGGCCGGACAGGAAACTGTATCACCTTACTCCGGATGGTGAGAAAAAGTTTCAGGACTGGCTCGAATCATTCCCCCGGAGCTTGGTCATGAGATACAACGATGAGTTTCTCATGCGTCTCTATTTTGGCGGAAGGATTGGCAATGATGAAATGCTGTTCCAGGTGATCAAGTATAAAAAGGAGATTGGAGAAAGGCTGAGGCAGTTCCAGTCGCTTTCCGGTGTCATCGAGGAGTATTCCAGGAAGGCGGGGGGGCCCCGGGACCGGATGTACTGGGAGATGACGCTGGATCTGGGTGTAAGGTTGATGAAAACCAATCTGGAGTGGATAGAGGATGTACTGGAAAGAATAAAGAAAAATAATATTGATCAGCCATAAAAAAACTTGATCTCTCTAATGGGATGTAGTATATTACT
>JBBIMW010000031.1:0-28816 GCA_037444185.1 Peptococcaceae bacterium
AAGGGGCGGCAGCCCCTAGCGAACAAGAAAAGCGATACTTTTTTCAGCTATTGGGCGATAAAATCGCTTTTCTTGTTTAAAGCCCTTGCCACGCCTTGCGCTGCCTTTGGCTGTAACCGGCTGTGCCTGTTTGATGGCGATATGGATGTTGCCTCCGGGAATTGTTAAAAATATCTGTGGAGGAATCTAAATTTGATGAAAATGGAAGACCGCTACGATTTTTCCAAAATTGAACCCAAATGGCAGGCTTGGTGGGAGGAGAGGGACATATACCGCACCCCCGACAACCACGGCCGGCCGAAGTATTATTGCCTGGAGATGTTTCCCTACCCTTCGGGCAAACTGCACATGGGCCACGTGCGCAACTATTCCATCGGCGACGTGGTGGCCCGTTTTCTGACCATGAACGGGTACAACGTGCTGCACCCCATGGGTTGGGACGCCTTCGGCCTTCCCGCTGAGAATGCCGCCATCAAACACGGAAACATGCACCCGGCGGTGTGGACCAACGACAACATAAGCACCATGCGGTCACAACTCAAACAACTGGGAATAAGCTATGACTGGAGCAGGGAGATTGCCACCTGTCACCCGGGCTACTACCGCTGGACCCAGTGGCTTTTTCTCCAGCTCTACAAGCACGGTCTGGCCTACAAAAAAAAGGCCGCCGTCAACTGGTGCCCTTCCTGCGCCACGGTGCTGGCCAACGAGCAGGTCAAGGAAGGCGTTTGCGAGCGTTGCAAGGCCGGGGTGGAGAAAAGGGAGCTGGAGCAGTGGTTTTTTAAGATAACCGATTACGCCGAAAGACTGCTGGAAGATTTGAAACTGCTGGAAGGCTGGCCTGAAAAGGTCAAGATCATGCAGGAAAACTGGATCGGGCGCAGCGAGGGGGCCGAGATACAATTTCCGGTGGAGGGCGCCGGCGATACCATCACCGTGTTCACCACCAGGCCGGACACGGTCTTCGGAGTCACTTACATGGTCTTGGCGCCGGAGCACCCCCTGGTGGAGAAGCTGATAGAGGGCAGGCCGGAGGCGGAAAAAATAAGAGAATTTGTAAAAAACGTGCAAAGCCAGAGTGAGGTTGACCGTACTTCCACCGGAGCCGAGAAGGTCGGACTCCTGACCGGGGCCTTCTGCCTGAATCCCCTGAGCGGGGAGAGGGTACCCATTCTAGTGGCCAATTACGTGTTGATGGAATATGGTACCGGCTGCGTGATGGGGGTTCCGGCCCACGACCAGAGGGACTTCGAGTTTGCCCGGAAGTACGGCCTGCCCGTCAGGGTGGTGATTCAGCCCGGGGGACCGGACCTGGAACCGGATGCCATGATCGGCGCCTATACGGGGGAGGGGGTCATGATCAATTCGGGACGTTTTAACGGTTTGCCCAGCCGGGAGGGGATCAGGGCCGTCACCGGATATTGTGAGGAAAAGGGCTGGGGCCGGGGTGTGATCAATTACAGGCTCAGGGACTGGCTCATTTCCCGCCAGCGTTATTGGGGCGCCCCCATACCCATGGTGTACTGCGACGGCTGCGGCATTGTCCCCGTGCCGGAGCAGTACCTCCCGGTGGAACTGCCCATGAATGTGGAGTTCAAACCCACCGGCCGTTCGCCCCTGGCCGAGTGCCCCGAATTTGTAAACACCCCCTGCCCGCAGTGCGGCGGGCAGGGCCGCAGGGAAACGGACACCATGGACACGTTCATGTGCTCGTCATTTTATTATTTCCGCTACACCAGCCCCAGGAATGAAGAGAGGGTGTGGGGAGAGGAGGAGATAAACCGCTGGCTGCCCGTGGACCAGTATATAGGCGGGGTGGAGCACGCCATACTGCACCTGCTCTACTCCAGGTTTTTCACCAAGTTCCTTTATGATATAAAGCTGGTGCCCTGTGAGGAGCCCTTCACCAATCTGCTGACCCAGGGAATGGTGCTCAAGGACGGGGCCAAGATGTCCAAGTCCAAGGGTAATGTGGTCAGCCCGGAGGACATAGTGGCCACTTACGGAGCGGACACCGCCAGGCTTTTCATACTCTTCGCCGCTCCTCCGGAGAGGGATCTGGAATGGAGCGACCAGGGGGTTGAGGGTTGCTACAGATTTTTAAACAGAGTCTGGCGGCTGGTGGCCCCCATGGCGGGAAAATTGAGCCCGGCGCCCCCCCCGGCCACCGAAAAGCTGGTGGGTGTGGACCGGGAAATGCATCGGTTGACCCATGCCACCATAAAGAAGGTGACCGGGGACGTGGGCGGCAGATTCAATTTCAACACCGCCGTAAGCGCCATAATGGAGATGGTGAACGGGCTGTACCAGTATCGGGAAGTGCCCGAAACCGACCGGGACCCGGCGGTGTTGAACGAGGCCGTGGAGTCCCTGCTGCTTTTGTTGGCCCCCTTCGCCCCCCATATTTCCGAGGAGTTGTGGCGCGGCATCGGTCGCAGCGGCAGCGTGCACCGGCAGCCCTGGCCGCAATGGAAGGAAGGGGCCGTTGCCGAGGACGAGGTGGAAATAGTGGTGCAGGTCAATGGAAAGATAAAGGACAGGATACTGGTTCCCGCCGGTATCAGCCAGGAGGGAATGAAAGACATGGTTTATTCTCGGTCCAACGTGCAGCGCCTTGTGGAGGGCCGCCGGGTGGTGAAGGTGGTGGCTGTGCCAGGCAAGCTGGTAAATATAGTGGTGAGGTGAAAAAAAACAAATGTTCCACCCGCCGTAAAATATGGTAGGTGGGACTGATTTTTATTGCCCTCACTGAGCTAAATTATGTATAATGTAAATACACAATCTATAAATGAGTTTTGCAGCACTTTCCCGGATTACAGCAAGTCGCCTATATAATCAATTATGTCGATGGCCCTTATTATGCCGGTTACTTTTTTGCCTTCAAACACCGGGATCAGTATGATATTTTCTTTCAGCATCATTTCCACAGCCTTTGTCACGTCGTCATCCGCCTGGAGGAATGCCTTCACCAGGGGCCGTACCGAGTCCGCCACCCTTACGGCGGCTGTTTTTTCAAATATGTTTTGGGGTTGGTAGTCACCCCTGTAACCAATATGAAAAGCATGAGCTATGGAAGTCTGTTCCTGATCGTAAATAACGGCGTTTTTCCTGATGGAATTCAGTATGTCCCTGACTGTGAGAATGGCAACCAGCTGTTCTTCGCCACCAACTCTTTTATGCCTGCTGAATACCAGCAGGGAGCGGTGGTGCTTGTCGCCGGACATGACCGCCTTCAACATCTTGACGGCGTCTTTCAGCGTATTGTCGTCATGTATTACGGGGTATTCCGCAACAGGAATCATTAATTCACGAACTTTTTTAATTTGCGTCATATGTTTCGCCTCCTTTTTAGAGGGCCGTAATTCCGTTCATTAAAAATAAAACGCTAGCGGGGTGTTGGGATTGTTCAGCCATAAAGAGGTCAAGGAACTGATGGTCCCCCTTTCAGCTTACCCAAGGGTATATGAGGAGGATACACTGAAGGACGCTGTAATTGAACTAAAAACACACCATTCAAAGGGAAACCGCCACCGTACCCTGATGGTCTACAGAGGCCCCTCCGCAGGTAAGTCCAATGCCTCTGGCGATGTGGAGGAGCAACTTATAGGCATCATCACAATGGCTGAAATTTTGAAAGTGATTAAGAAAAACACCATGTACTACGACAAAGAACAATTCTCCATAGGCAGGGCTTTTTTCGTGGGGCACCGGGGGGACTACGTCCGTGCCGCTAAATTCGAAGAGCTTGCCTGCATCAGGGCTGGTCAGTTCGCACGTCCCCTCCCCTCCGGAGGTATTTTACCCGGCGACAGCATAGCCAGGGCAGTGGATCTCATGGTATCCGAAAATGTTGACATTTTGCCTGTTTTCAGTGGCATAAAACCCATCGGTGTGATAAGGCTCATTGATATATTAGACTTTATCGAGGACGCCGATTACCGGTCCGGCGATCCAGTGCCGACAGCTGATGCCGCCGTCAATTCCAAAAGGCCTGCTGCGGGTGTGAGATTGGATATTCCCGGCAGGCCCATTCCCAGCCCTGCATAATACTTCGGGAAATATTCCCTTGGCGGAGATTGGATGAAACAAAAGACCAGCCGCTTCATTTCTGAAGCTGCCGGCCTATCGTTGCTCGATTCAGCCATACCATTATGCATCATTACTTGTTACATGTTACCACAAACACATTATCGGTGTCAATGAGGGTTTTTTTAAAAAAATCAATAATAGAGATTGACATGTAAAATCTTTTTTTGTTATTCTTTTAACAAGCATTTTAATATTGCTGAACAACAATGCGCAGTAAAAAATATGTATTTTGGCTGAATCGAAGAACGATAGGCCGGCAGTTTCCGTGGCGCAGCCCGGAGGTTTGCCGGCTTTAATTTTTTGCAATTTTTTACGATATGGGTAATTGAGTGGGATGAATAAGTTGCAGGTTATGTGCGTTTATATATGCGCAAAAAAGTACAAATACAAAAAAGGAGGTGCGTGCTGGGGGCAGTATGATGAAGATAATTTGAATCAAGCCAGTTTTTCATTGGAGAAGTTGGGTTGCGGGCACTGTGGCGCCGGCATTTGGCCGGTGTGTTCTCAAGAAAAGAGATGTTATAAGGAAAGGGATTAGGGGGTGTTGCATTATGGCTAACGTTGCAACCGAAGCATCCGTAGAAGCCCAGAGCCAGAGCCAGTCTTTGCAGAAAAGGCTTTTATGGATCGGAGTAGCCGCCGCCATAGGTATTTTCGTTTATTCACTACCGACGCCGGCGGGGCTGTCGGCCAAGGGGCATATTTATCTGGCGCTGCTGTCGGCCCTTCTGGTCATGTTTTTGACCGAGCCGCTGCCACTGCCGATGGTTATGACCGTGTCCGGCATCGGACTTATTACCTTCAATATAGGAGACGCCAAAACCGTTTGGACCGGCTACGCCAACCCGGTGGTGTTTTTTGTCCTGGGGTGCCTGATGATAGCCATCGTTGCCGAGCATGTGGGCCTGACCGACCGTCTGGGCAATTTCCTCCTCAGGCTGACCGGCACCAATGTAGTGAAATTTTCGTTTGTATCCTGCATGGGCCTCGGCCTTGCCTCTTCCGTCATGCACGACGTGGCGGCGGCCACCATTGGAATTATGGCCATGATTCCTTTGATGAGGGCGGCGGGCATCCAACCCGGCAGCCGCACCGGAGCCTTCCTGCTCATCGCCCTGCCCTTCAGCTGCTCTGCTGGAGGCATGGGCACGCTGGTGGGGGGCGGCAGGAACATAGTGTCGGCAGCTTTTCTAAAAGAGATCACGGGAATGGAGCTGGATTTCTTCACCTGGACCCTGTACGCCTTTCCGGCCGCAGTTATAGCGATACCGGCCGTGTGGTTCGCGGTGTTTCTCGTTTTCCGCCCGGATGTAAAGCTTGCTTTTCCGGAGCTGAGTGAAGAGCAAAAAGTAAAGAAACCCCTGTCACCGGCGGAGAAAAAGGCGCTGTTCATCATCGCCATTGTGTTCCTGGGCTTTCTGACCAAGAACGCGCACGGGCTTGACTATTCCATAGTGGTGATGGGGGGTGCGTTGCTGCTGGTCCTGCTGGGACTTATCGACTGGAGCTCACTGCATGAAAAGACCGAGTGGGCGGTTACTTTCCTGGTTTTCGGCGGAGGCATAGCCCTGGGGACCGCCATGGGTTACAGCGGCGCCGCCGAGTACCTGGCCAGCGTTTTCTTCCCCTTTGTGAAAGGCAAAGGCTGGCTTTTGCTGTTCGTAGGCGTGGGAGTGTTCGCCGCCCTTCTCACCAATCTGATGGCCAATGTGGCCGCCTCAGCATTGATTCTGCCCATCGCCATTCCGCTGGACCAAAAGAGCGGCATAAATCCCATGATTATCGCCATGACCCTGGGGATGTACACGTCCTTCGCCTACTTACTGGTCATAGGCTGTCCGCCCAATGTGGTGTCATACAGCTACGGCTATTTCAAGCCGTCCCAAATGGCCAAGGCCGGGCTGGTGGCATTGCCCGTGGGGGTGCTGGCGCTCATACTGGTGGCTATGACCTGGTGGAAGGTTGTCGGGCTGGTGTAAATAATCCGTTCAAGCCCCGGCTGTTTTCCGGGGCTTGATTAAGCGTGTCAATTTTTATAAATGATTGTATGGTTGAGTTGTGATATAATATTTACGTTTTAGGGCGTATTTTTTCAGTGCCCTGGCAAGGGGGTGGGGCTGCAGAGTCGCGGGGGTCGTGGTAACGCAGTGTTTACGTTTTATTTTTTATGAGGGCTGGGGATAGAGTATGCTGGGTTTTTTGATGACGGCTTTGATAATGTTTGCCTTCTGGTTCCTGCTGTCCGGCCAGACGAGTCCCATTCTCCTTATTCTGGGCGTGGTTTCAAGTATTCTGGTGGCGCGCTGGTCCAAGGATTTACTGATCGGCAGAATGGACGGGCTTCCCGACCTGGGCAGGGTGGTCCGCATTATTGCGTACCTGCCCTGGCTTCTGTGGCAGATCGTGCTGGCCAACTTCCATGTGATTTATCTCGTGCTGCATCCAAAGATGCCCATTGAACCGCAGATGGTAAGGTTTAAAAACAGCCTGAAAACTGATTTGGGGATAGTCATTTTAGCCAATTCCATCACCTTGACCCCGGGCACCATCACCGTGGAAGGGGACCATGACGAGTTCATAGTGCACGCCGTTTCCAAAAAAACGGCGGAAGACTTGCTTTCGGGGGAGATGCAGGAAAGGGTGCTGGGAATCGAGGGGGGCGAAAAGGAGTTGAAGAAGCTTTATGTCTGACATCACCATTTTTGAGCTGGCGGCCTTCGTCATTGTCCTTGCGGCCGTCCCGGTGCTGTACAGGGTTGTGGCCGGCCCCAACATATTCAACCGCATTATGGGCGTGAATGTGCTGGGCACAAAAACAGTGGTGATACTGATCCTGGTGGGCTATATATACGGCAGGCCGGATATTTTTTTGGACATAGCCATCGTGTATGCCCTGATTAATTTTACCGCCGTGCTGGCTTTTTTACGATATGTGGAGACCGGCAGGCTGGATAAGTAACTCAACACAAGCGACGGGATGGGAGATTATGGTTATAGATATTAAAACGGTTGTTACGGCGGTTTTCCTTGCCATAGGTTGTTTTTTGTTCATTGTCGCTTCCATAGGAGTGATGAGGTTCCCGGATTTTTACACCAGGCTGCATGCCGCCGGCAAAGTGGATACCATGGGGCAGACCTTTATCCTACTGGGTCTTTTGTTTTATTCGGGCTTCTCCTTGGTGGGCATCAAGCTGGTCATTATCATGGCGTTTATTTATATTATCAACCCCACGGCCACCCATTTCCTCACCAAGGCGGCATACGTCAGGGGACTGAAGCCCTGGGTCAGAGGCGACAGGTTTGAGCCGTATATTGAGGTGGAAGCCGCCGGCGACGGCGGGCAGCCGACAAGGCCCCGGAAGCCGGCCGGCAGGTTGAAAAGATGATTGCTTGAAAATTAACTATTGTTTTGGAGATGAAGTTATGATTGACATAGCCATCCCCCTTTTTCTGGTGATATGCGGCATTGCCGTGGTATTTGTCAGGGATCTTTTCGGGTCCATTATGATTTTTTCGGTCTACAGCCTGGTTATGGCCATAGAGTGGGTGCGCCTGAACGCCGTCGACGTGGCCATCACCGAGGCCTCCGTTGGGGCCGGCATATCCACGGTGCTGTTTTTGGCGGTGCTGGGCAAAACCAGGAGCAGGGAAGCGCCCAAGGGAAGGTTCAACCCCGGGGCTATGATCATCACCGTCTGCCTGGGCGCCATACTCTTATATGGTACGGCGGATCTGCCGGCGCTGAGGGATCCGAACATACCGCCCAGCGCGCATGTGGTGCCGGAGTATATTAGCAACGCGTATAAAGAAACCGGTGTGACAAACGTGGTCACCGCCGTGCTGGCCTCCTACAGGGGTTATGATACATTGGGAGAGGTCACGGTTGTTTCCACGGCGGGGCTGTGTGCCATCATGCTTTTGCGAAGAGTGGCCGGGGATGCGAAGGACAGTGGTCCGGCGGGCTGGGAGGGATTGCGGAAATGAACGGAAAGGCTGCGGAAAAGCACCGGCATGAGGCATTGGCGGCGGGCCATGAAGAACTGCCCAGGCACAGGCACGTTATAGGCAGAACGGTGACCAAAATACTCATACCCTTTATACAGCTCTTCGGACTGTATGTTATAGCCCACGGCGAGCTTGGTCCGGGAGGCGGCTTCCAGGGCGGGGTTATTCTGGGGGTGAGCGTGATGCTTTATATACTTGTCTTTGGCTTGAAGGAGGGTTCCAGGCGCGTCACCACCAATGCCAGGGACCTTTTGGTTTCCGCCGGCGTTCTGATTTTCGGGGTTATCGGACTCCTGAGCCTGCCGCTGGGCGGCAAATATCTCCAGTACGGAGCGCTGCTGGACGACCCCAGGATGGGCAACCACTTGGGCATCATGGGAGTGGAGATAGGCATAGGCATTACCGTGGCGGCGGTGATGATTACATTATTCTGTGAGATTGTAAGGCGTGATGATGATGATTGAACTGCTTCTTACGAAGTACAATTACTGGGTTTGCATAGTTCTGATGATGATTGGCCTGTACGCCATGATGGCGAAGGACAACCTGATCAAGAAGGTCATAGGGCTTAATATATTCCAGTCGGCCGTGCTGCTGTTTTTCATTTCCATGTCCAAGATAGAGGGCGGCACCGCCCCCATACTGATGCTGAACCAGCAGGCCCTTTACGACAATCCTTTGCCCCAGGTGCTGATGCTTACCGCCATTGTGGTGGGGGTCAGCGTCACCGCCGTGGCCCTGGCTATAATCATGCTGATCTACAAGGCTTACGGCACCGTTGAAGAAAACCTGATACTGGAGATGAATAAGCGCAATGAATAAAGAGTTGCCCATTCTCATAATCGTTGTGCCACTTCTGGCGGCCGTGCTCACCCCCCTCCTGGGCAAGCTTAGAAGGGAGCTGAGCTGGTGGGCCGCGCTGCTGACCACCTCCGCCTGTTTTGTCTTTTCCGTATTGATATTGCAGGATGTACTGCGGGAAGGTAAAATCACATACTGGCTGGGGGGCTGGCGGCCGCCATTGGGCATTGAGTATGTTATTGATTATCTGAACGCTTTTGTGCTGGTGATCGTGGCCTTTATGGCCTTCATCGGCGCCGTGTACGCTAGAAGCAGCGTGGAACAGGAGATAGACGGGCACAGGACGCCATTCTTTTATGCTGTTTATCTTTTATTTATAACCGGGCTTATGGGAATTGTGGTGACCGGTGATATTTTCAATATTTATGTTTTTCTGGAGATCACCTCCATCGCCGGCTATGCCCTGATTGCCATGGGCAGGAGGAGAGAAGCCCTGGTGGCCAGCTTCAACTATCTAATCGTGGGCACCATAGGGGCCACGCTTTTTCTCCTCGGCATCGGCTACCTCTATCTGGTTACCGGAACACTGAATATAGCGGACCTGGCCCTCAGGCTGGAGGGGATTTACCACACCAGGGCAGTGGCGACGGCCTTCGTGCTGATTACCGTCGGTCTCGGCATCAAGATAGCCCTTTTTCCGATGCATGCATGGCTGCCCAATTCCTACGCCTTCGCCCCCTCGGTGATCAGCGCGGTGATGGCGGCCACCGCCACCAAGGTGGGGGCGTACGCCTTGATCCGCATTATGTTCTCAGTGTACAACCCGGAGTTCCTGACCGCCGGCGCGTACAATATAAACTACATCCTGCTGGCTTTTTCCGGCGTGGCCATCCTGGCCGGGTCCATTCTGGCCATTGCCCAGAAGGATATTAAAAAGATGCTGGCCTATTCCAGCGTCGGCCAGGTGGGCTATATCGTACTCGGCGTCTCTTTGATGAGCCTCACGGGCATTGTGGGCTCACTGATGCACATACTGAACCACGCCCTGATGAAAGGAAGCCTGTTCCTGGTGGTGGGCGCCGTGGTCTACAGGACGGGCATCACCAGCATCGAGGGGTTTAAGGGCATGGGCAAAAAAATGCCCGTCAGTATGGCCGCCTTCACCATAGGCGCCCTTTCCATGATCGGTGTTCCCCTCACGGTGGGATTCGTCAGCAAGTGGTACTTGGCCGTGGCTTCAATAGAAACGGGCATGTGGTTCTTCGTGCCGGTTATTCTGGTGAGTTCCCTGCTTACCGCCGTCTATTTCTGGCGGGTGATTGACAATATTTATTTCAAGCCGGCGGAGGGTGATGAGGCCGGGCGGGGGCGCGGCCACGGTGTTTACGGGGACGCCCCAGGCGCCCCCGGGGTTAAGGCGGCCGACGCCCCCCCCTGGATGCTGGCGCCCACGGTGGCGGTGGCGCTGCTTTGCCTGGTATTCGGCGTGTATGCCTCCTTTCCGGTGGATGTGGCTGAAAAGGCGGCGGGGATTCTATTAGGTGAGTGGGGTGGTCTGCATGTCAATAATTGAATCGGCGGTGCCGTTATATGCCGTCCTGGTGTCCCTTTTGGCAACCGTACTGATCGGTCTTTCGGGCAGGTACCCCAATGTCAGGGAAACCTGGACCATCTCCGCCGCCCTCGTTAAGTTCGGGCTTGTGGTGTCGATGCTGCCCGCCGTTATGAAGGGCGGTGTGATACAGTACAATGCCGTATCAGTGCTGCCGGGACTGAACATAGCCTTCCGGGTGGACTCTTTGGGCATAATTCTGGCGCTGACGGCGTCCTTCCTCTGGATCATCACTTCCCTGTACGCCATCGGTTATATGCGGTCCCTTGAGGAGCACGCTCAAACAAGATTTTACATGTGTTTCGCCGTTGCCCTCTCGGCCACCATGGGGGCCGCCTTTTCGGCCAATGTCTTCACGCTGTTTATTTTTTACGAAATAATCACCGTCAGCACTTACGCCCTGGTGGCCCACGATGAGACTCCGGAGGCCGTCAGCGGGGCCAGAAGGTATCTGACTTACCTTCTGGGCACTTCGATTATTTTCTTCCTGCCGGCCATGGTACTTACCTACATATACGCCGGCACCCTGGACTTCCACAGCCAGGGCATACTGGCCGGCAAGGCTCCGGCGGTCATGGTGGCGATAATTCTTTTGCTGTATATTGTCGGCATTGCCAAGGCGGGCATGATGCCTTTCCATTTGTGGCTTCCTTCGGCCATGGTGGCCCCCACCCCGGTCAGCGCCCTTTTGCACGCGGTGGCCGTGGTCAAGGTAGGGGTGTTCTCGGTTGTGCGGATAGTGCTGTATGTTTTCGGCGTGGACCTGCTGGCGGGAGTCGGCCTAGGTGTTTACCTGGCCTACTTTGCCTGCTTAACCATAATCGTGGCCTCCATCATGGCGCTGAGGCAGGACAACCTTAAATTGAGGCTGGCTTATTCCACGGTCAGTCAGTTGTCCTATGTCGTACTGGCGGTGGCCTTGCTTACTCCTTCGGGAATAACCAGCAGCATTATGCATATCACCATTCACGCCTTCGGCAAGATCACTCTGTTTTTTGTGGCCGGGGCCATCTATGTGGCCACGCACAAGAAATATATCAGCCAGCTGAACGGCATAGGCAGGCAGATGCCTTTCACCATGTCTGGGTTTACGGTGGGGGCCCTGTCAATGATCGCCGTGCCTCCGGTGGGGGGCTTTGTAAGCAAATGGTATCTGGCCATGGGGGCGGTGGAGGCGCACATGCTGCCGGTTCTCATCGTGATTGCGGCCAGCACCCTTTTAAACGCGGCATATTTTCTCCCCATTGTTTATGCCGCCTTCTTTAAAGAACCTTTGCCGGGAGAAAGCCCCGGGTTCCAGGAGGCCCCCGCCCTTGTGGTGGCGCCGTTGATGCTCACGGCGGCCGGGGCCCTGGCGCTGTTTTTCTGGCCCGCGCTGCTCCTCGATCTGACGAGGACCGTGGTTTCCCTGGTGACATGAGTATCCCGTCCTTCCTTATTCCGAGTTCTGTAAAAGTCATATGATTGCCCCGGGGGTGTGTGACGCATGCTGAATAAAATAGTGCTGTTTTTTGAAAGGCCGGAGGTGGGGAAAAGGGTAAAGCAGTTATTTGTCTTGAGCCTGGCACTTTTGCTTGTGCTGGAGATTTTCGTGGAAAAACACCCTTATTTTCCCTGGGCCGGGACCTATTCCTTTTATGCGGTTTATGGTTTTTTCGCCTGCGCCGTGATTATAGCCTTTTCCAAAATCATTGGCAGGTTTTGGCTGCAAAGGGGGGAGGACTACTATGATTAACTTCGTGCCGCCCGCCGCCATATTCATTGCCGGGGCCGCGCTGATACCCTTTCTCAAGGGAAGGCTGCGCCAGGCGTTTTTGGTTCTTCTGCCCTGCCTGGCCTTTATCAATCTCCTCAACATGGGTGAGGGTGTTTCCTGGGTTTTTGGCTTCCTGGATTACCAGCTTGTTTTTGCCCGGGTGGACAAATTAAGCATGGTTTTTGGCTATATTTTCGTGATCATGGCCTTCGCCGGAGCGGTGTACTCGCTGCACGAGAAGGATTCCATGCAGCTGGTGGCGGCTTTCCTGTACGCCGGCAGCTCCCTGGGCGTGGTTTTCGCTGGAGACTTCTTTACGCTGTTCATATTCTGGGAGATAATGGCCTTTGCATCCGTCTGCCTGGTGTGCGCCAGGAACACGGATGCCGCCCGGAAAGCGTCATTCCGGTACATTCTGGTTCATCTTTTCGGGGGGCTGTTGCTCCTGGCGGGAATCGTCATGCATGTTTCGGCCACCAATTCCATTGAATTCAAGTTTTTGGGCCTGGGCGGAACAGCTGAGATTCTGATATTGCTGGGATTTGCCTTGAATGCCGCCATACCGCCCCTCTCGGCCTGGCTGACCGACGCCTACCCGGAAAGTACTGTTATAGGCACGGTATTCTTAAGCGCCTTTACCACCAAAACCGCCGTCTATACCCTGGCCCGGGGTTTTCCCGGCGCTGAAATACTGATCTGGGCCGGTATCGTCATGGTTCTGTACGGCATTGTGTTCGCCATACTGGAAAATGATATGAGGCGGGTGCTTTCGTACAGTATTATCAACCAGGTGGGATTCATGGTGGTCGGCATCGGCATCGGCACCGCCATGTCCATAAACGGGGCCGCTTCGCACGCCTTTGCCCACATATTGTACAAGGCCCTGTTGATGATGTCGGCCGGGGCCGTGCTCCTGATGACCGGCCGGAGCAAGTGCACTGAGCTGGGAGGGCTTTACAAAACGATGCCCCTTACCTTGATTTTCTGTGTCGTTGGCGCCGCGTCCATTTCGGCCTTTCCCCTGACCGGCGGTTTTGTCACCAAGTCGATGATTTCCTCGGCGGCGGGCTACGGGCAGATGACGGTCATCTGGCTGCTGCTGACCCTCGCTTCGGCCGGTGTGTTCCTGCATGCGGGCATAAAGTTTCCCTACTTCGTTTTCTTTGCCAAGGACTCCGGGCTGAGGCCCAAGGAGCCTCCCGCGAACATGCTGGCCGCCATGGCCTTTGTGGCCTTCCTGTGCATTTTCATAGGAGTGTTCCCGGGCTATCTTTATGCCATTCTGCCGTATCCGGTGGATTACGTTCCTTATACGGGGGACCACATTTTAAGCCAGATGCAGCTTTTGATGTTCTCGGCCCTGGCCTTTTTCCTGCTGCTGGGCTATCTCAAGCGCACTGAAACCATCACCCTGGACACCGACTGGTTTTATAGAAAGGGGGCCGCCGCGCTGGTATCGCTGGCGGGGAGGCCTCTGGCCGCAGCAAGTGACGCCGCAAGTCAATTCATGGTGGAGCGGCTGCCTGCGTTTTTGGTCTGGTTCGGAAAGAATCCCCTGGCCGCATTGCGCATAGCGTACGGGACCGTGCTGCTTGCCGCTTCCGGCGGGAAATACGCCAGAAGGCATCTGGAAAGGGAGAAGGAGGCTTTCCCCGCCGATAATATCAGAATGTGGTCCATAAGTTCCGCCGTGTCCATGGTGGCTCTGTTTATTTTCGCACTCCTGGCGGTGTTCTACTTCTAACAGCTGCCGGCATTAAATCGACCGGCATATCCGGTTGACGGAGGTGGATTATGTACAAATACCTGCTTGCCGTGGATGGTTCGGATAATTCCCTGAGGGCTGCCCATTACCTGAAAAGAATAGCCGCCGGCCACAAGAAGGTGTCGGTAACCGTGTTGAGCGTGCAGGAGACTGCGGCCTGGTTTACGGAGTCGGCCGACGAGGTGATAAAGAATATTACGGCGGTTTTTCAAGAATCGGGGATAGATGTGCATTCCGAAGTGATAGAGGGCGACCCCGGGGAGGTAATAGCCGGGGCGGCCGGGGCCATGGGCGCCGACCATATAGTCATGGGGGCTAGGGGCCTTGGCGCGGCCAAGGGACTTTTCCTCGGCAGCGTCAGTCAGAAGGTTATTGAGCTTACGGAGCGCCCGGTGACCATAATCAAATAAACAGGCCAAAGGACCGTCCGCCCCCTTTGCTGCATAAAGGGGGCGGCTTTTTTACGATTGCGCTTTTCATCAGAATTATGGTTGCGGCCGGTGAAACATGCGCCTGTCTCCTTGACAGGAGGGCCGGTTTTATTTAAAATCATTGTGTCAAGTGTTTTTCCTTGAAACGCCGGGGGTTGCTTTTCATGGATAAGCTGACGCAAATAAACCTGCTTTACGATTTTTACGGGCAGCTGCTTACCGAAAGGCAGAGGCAGTTTATCGAGCTGTATTACTGCCATGATCTTTCCCTGGGGGAAATATCCGAACAGAACGGCGTCAGCAGGCAGTCCGTTTTCGACACTCTAAAGCGTTCGGAGCAGACTCTCTACAGGTTCGAGGAAAAACTGGGACTGGTGGGCAAG
Organism: Peptococcaceae bacterium; assembly: GCA_037444185.1. GTDB lineage: Bacteria > Bacillota > Desulfotomaculia > Desulfotomaculales > Desulfocucumaceae > JAILZP01. Next base: position 14,843 of record JBBIMW010000031.1, read on the forward strand.
GCCCTGGCCCAGCGGGGCCACCTGGTTGAGGCCCTGGAGTGCCTGAACAGGGGGCTGGATGTTGACGTGCAGAACGCCAGAATGATTTTGTCCCGGCTGATACAGGCGGAGGAAAACCAGGAGGTGTGAACATGGTCTTTTCGGGGCTGGCCGAAAGGCTCCAGGAGACCTTCCGGAAACTGAAAGGCAAAGGCCGCCTCACCGAGGCCGATGTGGACGAGGCACTGAAAGAGGTCAGGCGGGCACTTCTGGATGCCGACGTTAATTTCAAGGTGGTAAAGGACTTCCAGGGCAGGATCAAGGAAAGGGCCGTGGGCCGGGATGTGCTGGGAAGCCTCACCCCGGGTCAGCAGGTGGTAAAAATTGTTCACGACGAGCTGACCGCCCTTATGGGCGGCACCCAGAGCAAAATAAACATGGCCGCAAAGCCACCCACGGTGGTGATGATGACGGGGCTCCACGGGGCCGGTAAAACCACCACCACGGCGAAACTGGCCGCACTGCTGAGGAAGCAGGGCCGGCGGCCGCTGCTGGTGGCGGCGGATGTGTACAGGCCGGCGGCCATAAAGCAGCTTCAGGTGCTGGGCCGGCAGCTGGACATACCCGTGTTCGCCATGGGGGACGGCGCCGGTCCGGTGGATATAGTAAGGGCCGCCCGGGAGCACGCCCTCTCGGCCGACCGGGATATTGTTCTGATTGATACTGCCGGCCGCCTGCATGTGGACGAAGAATTGATGTCCGAGCTGGAGTCCATAAAAAAAGCCGTCCGCCCCCATGAAATACTACTGGTGGTGGACGCCATGACCGGCCAGGTGGCGGTGGAGGTGGCCCAGTCCTTCAACCAGAGGCTGGGGCTAGACGGGGTGGTGCTTACCAAGCTGGACGGAGACACCAGGGGCGGCGCCGCCCTCTCGGTCAGGGCCGTCACCGGCTGCCCGGTGAAATTCGTGGGTACCGGCGAAAAGCTGGACGCACTGGAGCAGTTTCATCCGGACAGGATGTCGGACAGAATTTTGGGCATGGGAGATGTGCTGTCACTGATTGAAAGGGCCCAGGCCAATTTTGACGCCGACCAGGTGGAAAAACTGAACAGAAAGATACGCAGCCTGGAATTCACCCTGGAAGATTTTCTGCAGCAGATACAGGAGGTTAAGAAACTGGGTCCTTTGCAGCAGGTGTTGGGTATGATACCGGGGCTGGGCGGCGTGAAGAAGTTAAAGCAGATAGGGGATATAGACGATAAAGAACTGGTTTACGTGGAGGCCATCATCAAGTCCATGACGCCGTGGGAGCGAGGCCGGCCGCACGAAATCAACGGCAGCCGCCGCAAGCGCATCGCCAGGGGAAGCGGCACCACGGTGCAGGATGTGAACAGGCTGCTGAAGCAGTTTGAGCAAACTAAAAAAATGATGAAGCAATTCAGCGATATGGAGAAGAATATTAAAAAAGGCGGCAGGAAGGGAATCAACTCCTTTCTGTCCATGGGCAGAAAGGATATGTTTTAAATAATCCCAATCCATGTATTCAGGAGGTGATAACTGAGTTGGCAGTCAAAATCAGGCTGAAAAGGATGGGTGCCAAAAAGAAGCCTTTTTACCGCATTGTGGTGGCTGATTCCCGCTCGCCCCGGGACGGCCGGTTCATAGAGGAGCTGGGCTACTACGACCCGCTTAAAAACCCGGCTGAAATCAAGATTGACCAGGCCAAGGCGGAGGACTGGCTGAAGAAGGGAGCGCAGCTCACCGATACCGCCCGGGCTTTGTTCAGCAAGGCCGGCTTGCTGGCAAAAACTGTCTAGCGAATGCATCCTCCCGGGAGAGTGCTGTAAAACCTCTTTTTGGACGATGTCAAACATGTATAACTGAAAACAGCCGGGGGCTGTTCAAAAATCTCCGGTGCTGCGTTGGGGCGAAAAAGCCGTTGCCACGACGCAGCGGATGGACTTTTTCAACAGCCTCCCAGGAGGTCCTGTATTATGAAGGAACTAGTGGAAGTTTTGGCCAAGGCCCTGGTGGACAACCCGGACAGTGTCAGGGTGAATATGATCGAAAAGGAAAAGTCCTGCATTATTGAATTGAGGGTTGACCCGGACGACATGGGAAAGGTGATTGGCAAGCAGGGCCGCATTGCCAGGGCCATCCGCATGGTGGTTAAAGCCGCCGCCGCCAAGTACAATAAAAAGGTAGTCGTGGAAATACTGTAGTTCATGGGTGAAGCAGGCGGATTTTTTCGACAGCCCCTCAAAATAACTGGAAGTGGGATCGCGATGGACTTAATCACCATAACCCGCCCGGTGACAGTAAAGGTGAGGGTGACCGACGCCTATAAAAAGGCAGCGGCCGCAGAATTGCAGGATACCCTGGCCAGACTTGACGCCAGGCTTGCACAGCTGAATTTTCAGTATAAAAAGGTTGAGGAATCGGAAAAGAAAGCCCCCCGGCAGGAAACCGGGGGGCTTGGACAGATAGAGGCGGAGAGGCGGAAAATAGCCGAGGCCCGCACCCGGATCAACGAAAGGCTGAAGGAGATCGGGCGTCTGGCCGAAGGCCAGGAGGTTCTGCACGGCCGGGTGGAGAGCCTGGTGAACGTAAAGATAGGAGATCATTGGGAGGGGCTGATGTCCGTCGAAGTGGTGGTGCAGGACGGCCTGGTGGTGGAAATCCGTCAGAAAGGAATATCCTGAACGCTTAATATGGTTAACGAAATTGCCATCGGAAAAATAGTCGGCACGCACGGCCGCCTGGGGATGTTAAAGGTGCTGCCGCTGACAGATTTTCCGGACCGGTTTTTCAGCATGGACAGTATCACCCTGGAACGGGGAGGGGAGCAGAGGGCGTACAGTGTGGGGGAAGTGAAACGCCACCGCAAGCACATTTTGATCAGTCTCCGGGAGGTGGCGGACATGTCGGCCGCAGAAGGGCTGAAGGGAGCTTTGATTAAAATCGGCCGCCAGGAACTGACCCCTCTCCCGGCCGGCAGTTATTACATTTTTGATATTGTGGGCCTGAAGGTGTTCACCACCGGTGGCGAATTGCTGGGTGTGGTGGAGGACGTTATTAAGACCGGAGCCAATGACGTGTACGTGGTAGACAGCGGAAAAAAGGCCCCGGTGCTGGTGCCGGCCCTCAGGGATGTGATCATGGAAGTGGATGTGGAGGGCGGCAGAATGGTGGTCAGAAGCGGCTGTTTACATTTGGCTGAAGACTGATACCGGGGGGCGGCCATTGCATATAGACATTCTCACCCTTTTTCCGGAGATGTTTTCCGGTCCTTTTGATTTTAGCATTATCAGCAGGGCCAGGGAAAAGTCGTTGCTATCGGTGGAACTGGTAAACATTCGGGACTTTTCCCCCAGCCGGCACCGCACCGTTGACGACACTCCATATGGTGGCGGGGCCGGCATGGTGATGGGCGCGGGGCCCATATTAGGAGCTGCGGAGTGGATAAACTCACGCCGGGGGGGAACCGGCCGGTTTATTTATTTAAGCCCCGCCGGGGAAAGGCTCAGTCAGAGAACCGTCCGGGAGCTGGCCGGGGAAAGGCATCTGGTGCTGCTCTGCGGCCATTATGAAGGAGTGGACCAAAGGGTGAGGGACCTGCTGGTCACCGACGAGATATCCATTGGCGATTATGTGCTCACCGGCGGTGAACTGCCCGCTATGGTGCTGGTGGACGCCGTGGCCCGGATGATTCCGGGGGTGTTGGGGGAGACGGCGTCGGCCGGGGAGGACTCCTTTAGCGACGGACTGCTGGAATATCCACATTATACCAGGCCCAGGGTTTTTCAGGGACTGGAGGTGCCGGAGGTGCTGCTGGGGGGGCATCATGAACAGATACGGCTGTGGAGGAGAAGGCAGTCCCTGTTGCACACCCTGGCCCGCAGGCCGGAACTTTTGGCCGGGGCGGAATTGACGGAGGAGGACCGGATTATTCTCAAGCAGGTGGTCATAGAGCTGGAAAAACTGGGCCTGCCGGAGGAAACAGGCAAAAAAAAGAAAAAGCGGTGATCTTTCATTGCCTTATAAGAGGTTTTATCTTGGTGATTGCCAGAAAGAAAAAACCCTGGAGGTTATTAAAAATATTTTATGCGGCCCGGCTGAGGTTCTTTTTGAGTACATTCACGGATCATTCATCCGCGGGAAAGGATTCAGGGATATTGACATTGCCTTGTATTTAAGGGATGATATGTTAAAAGACAGGATCACAGACTATGAAATAGAAATGGAGATTAAGCTTGAAAATGCTCTGAAGTATCCGGTGGACGTGAGGGTGCTGAATCACGCCCCCCTCTCGTTCCAATACCGGGCAATCAAGGAAGGGATCCTACTGTTTGAGAGAGACGGGGATTTCCGTGTGGACTTCCAAGTTGGAACACTGGACTTTTATTTTGATTTTGCGCCATTTCGTAAACGGTATATAAAAGAGATGATTTGTTTTGCCGGTTAATAAGGGGGATGTGTAGAGAGACAAATTATACAAGGGATACCATTTTGTTTCCAAAAAACAAAAGATAAAACGGGTGTCCTGTTTTTAAAACAGGCTGAAAAGGGAAGCCGGTGAGAATCCGGCGCGGTCCCGCCACTGTGAAGGGTAAGAGCACCACAATTTGTCACTGGGTATTTTTCCGGGAAGACGTGGATGCTTGATGATCCGAAGCCAGGAGACCTGCCCGTTCTATGGGAACCATTACCTACGGTTGATAGGGGGGTGGTATATTTTGTGTTTTCCGAGCCCCGTTATGGGGCAGTACCCCCGGTCTTTTCGCAGGCCGGGGTTTTTAAATGCATAGTAAACTATGCTATAACTAATTCTGTATTCCTTATTCTGTCGGGAGTCAGAAGACAGAAGAAAGAATGGGCCATTTTCAGGATGGGTTCAAGTGAAAGGAAGTGCTTCAAAATGAGAAAAATTGTATATTTACGGTATTTGGCTATTTTTATGGTGTTTTGCCTGGTAATTAACCCTGTGGCACCTTTCAGCCCGTTAAAGGAGGCCGCGGCCACAGGACAGCCGTCTGCTGACGAACTGGCTGGCAAGGCCGTATTATTTATTCACCAGAAATACCAGTCCGGTGAAAAGGTGGACGGATACACCGCCTGGGCGCTGGCCATGGCGGGTGAGGACCTTGGGGCCGCAAAGTGGACCAGAAACGGTAAAACGCTAAAGGCTGAAATCGAAAATCAGTCCGACCTTTTGGGGGACGGCAACGGTTTGATTACATATATATGTTCCACCCAGAACAGCGACGGCAGTTTCGGCCCATATGTCAATGAATACGGCACCAAAGCGCCGCTGCAGGCTTTGGCGGAGGTTAAAGGCGACATCGCGGCGGGCGGCGGTGTTTATGACCGAGTGCTGAATTCCATTGCCGGCGCCGTCAACTATTTCCGGTCGGGGTACCAAAATGGCAGTATGACCTATGCCGTGGATGGAATGAAGCTGGATTACCGCTGTGTGGAGGCTTTGGCCAAATCCGGAGAGGATCTTTCAGCGGGGGCCTGGGTCTATCAGGGCGTGTCCCTCAAGGATGCCGTAAAGGCTTCCGCCAGATCCGCCGCCGCCGCCATTGCGGCCGACCCTGGGGCCAAGGATGCGGTGTATTTGGCCAAAGAGCTTGCGGCTCTTTATGCCGTGGACCCCTCCTCGGACGACCTGGACACCCTGGCCGGCGCCATAGTGTCCAAACAGGCCGGGAACGGCGGCTTCGGCGGCAGCATTTATGACCATGCCATGGTTTTGACCGCCCTGGGGAAAACGAACCGGATGGGAGGTGTTGACCAGACAAAGGCTTTCAACTATATAAACAGTCTGAAGCGCGCCCATCAAAACAGCTGGGGGCAGGATGCCGGTGTGGCTTGGGGTTCCGACTGGACAAGGGGCTTTGTGGAATCCGACACCACCGCCCAGGTGATTACCGCCCTCAGTTATTTTAATGCTTCCGGTGACCCGGGCAGCGACGTTTATAGAGCCATCCAGGACGGCCTGGCCTGCCTGAACGATGTCCAGGACGCCGATACGGCGGCTGTTGTGCGCACGGATGGCGACAGCACTTTTTCCACGGCTGAAACATTGATTGCTCTTAAGGCCCTGGGAAAAACATTTGATGATTATGCCGGCGTCCAATCGAACTGGGTCAAAAGGTCGAAAACGAAGACCGCCGCACTGTGCTTGCTGGCGCTGAATCAGTGGAATGACAGTGTCCGCCGGGACCGGCTGGCGGATCTCCTGGCGGGCAGGCAGCGAGCCGCCAATCCCGGCAGGGGGTCCTTTGAAAACAGCGTGTATAGCGATATGTGGGCTTATCTGGCCCTGGGCGGGGCGGGAAAAATGGGCGGTCTTGACGTAGCCGGCGCCAGGGAATATCTGCTTTCCAAACAAGGTGCGGATGGATCCTGGGGAGAAAGTTTCGGAGGCGTCTATTATCCGGATGTTTTGTCCACCACCCAGGCCATAAGGGTGCTTACTTACCTGCCGGGAGCCGTCAGTGATGCGGACATTCAGGCAGCCATAAATAAAGGACTTGCATATCTGAAGGGATTGCAGCAAAACGATGGCGGCGTGTACGCCCAATTTGACGATCCGGCCGTGGACAACTCCGAAGTGGTGGTATCTTTGCGAAAAACCGGCGGGGATCCGGAGGGTGCGGAGTGGACCAGAACGGTTGGCGGCAAAAAGGTAAACCCGGTATCGTACCTGATGAATCATACGATGAACGCCGACGGCAGCTTCGGCGCCTCCAAAAATATCTTCGGCGCCACGGTGGCCCTTACCGCCTATATACTGCAAAAGAATTCCCCTGTCCAGGGCGGTGCAGGCGGCGGCGGTCAAAATCCGCCAGCGTCGGGGACGTCAACAGATCAGTCCAGAGTATATATTGCGGTGGTGGGCAAAGGAGGCGAAGTGCTTTACGGCCCGGACAGCGTATCCGTGAGGGCGGCGGGCCGGTGGGGGCTGACGGCTTTGGGGGCGCTCCACGCCACCGGATTGAACTATACCGATGATGGCGGTTTTATTAAAAGCATCGCCGGCCAGGCCAATGTCGGCATGAACGGCTGGATGTACAAGATCAATGATACGGTGCCCATGATGCCGGCGTCGGCTAAGGCGGTAAGTGACGGCGACCGGGCGATCTGGTGGTACAGCACGGATATGAATTCCCCCGGCCCGGTTTGGGGCGCCCTCTTCAGGCAAACCTCCGAAGACCGGCCGAAATCACCGGCGCCGGTCACCCCTCAGGAACAGAACAGGCTGCTTCCCGCCGCCCTGCGGTCCGGGGATACCGCCTTGGTGGCGCTGGAGAAAGTGGAACAATTGGTCAGCCTGAAGGAAGAGAAAGCAGAACTTATTAAACTGGATGAACAGGTCAGGGCCGTGGCTGTGGTGGGAAAGCTCCCGCCTTTGGATCTGAATAAAATTGCGGCCCAGAAAAAAGAGTTGGCCCAGAACGAAGTAAACCTGACCCAAAAGGTGGCGGCGGATACAGGGGCCGTTTTGGCGGACGCGGGCGCGGAGGTGGCCCTCGGCATTCCGGCGGGGGCGCTGAGCCGAGATGTAGATATAACCATTAAAAAGGTGGCCGGCGGCAGCGGTCAGGGTGCCGGGGTGCAGTCAACCGGCCCCGCCGGATTCCGGCCAGTCTCCGCCGTGTACGAATTCGGCCCGGAGGGGAGCACCTTTGCTGTGCCGGTGACCATTTTTCTAAAGATGGCCATACCGCCCCTGGTCAGGCCGGAAAGTCTGGTTCTGGCCCGGTATGACAAGTCTGCCGGCCGGTGGGCGGCCATCCCGGCGGTGGTGGACCTGGACAGGGGATTGATACTGGCCAGGGTGTGGCACTTCAGCCATTACGCAGTGTTTGCCGGGGAACCGGTGAAAAGCTTTGCCGATGTCACCGATGGTTCCTTCGGCTGGGCGAAGGGACCCATAGAGCTGCTGGCCGGGGCCGGCGTTGTGACCGGTGTGGACGGAGGGCTGTTTGAGCCTGCCCGGGCGGTGACCAGGGCGGAATTTGCCACCCTGCTGGTAAGGGTATTGGGGTTGCAGGGGGAATCCCCCAATGGCCATCCCTTTGGAGATGTGCGGGCCGGGGAGTGGTATTCCGGACCGGTGTCGGCGGCGTACTCCGCCGGGCTGGTCAGGGGGTATGGCGACGGCACTTTCCGCCCGGACGGCACCATCACCAGGGAAGAGGCGGTGGTTATTCTGGCGGGGGCTATGAAACTCAAGGCCCCGGAACAGAATCCAACCTTCACCGACGCCGGTAAAATTGCCCCCTGGGCCAAGTCCGGTGTGGCGGCCGTGGAGGCCCGGGGAGTGATCAGTGGCTTTCCGGACGGCGCCTTCCGGCCGGAGGCAGTTACCAGCCGGGCCCAGTGCGTGGTGATGGTTTACCGGATGTTGACAAGCTACTAGGAGGCTGTTGAAAAGATCCATCTGCTGCGTTGCGGCGGCGGCTGTTTTGCCGTGCTGTGATTAAAGGAGTGCTTCCTTTGAGAAGTAGATTAATATATATTGTTCTTTTTTTGGCGGTAATGGCTGGAATTATGGGGCCGGTGATTTATTCCGGCAAATTGAAGGAACGCAGCCAGGTGGGTGAAGGCCCGGCAGCCGGTGAAGCGTACAAATCCCGGACTGAGGCGGAAACGCCGCCGGAAAGTGCGGCCGGGGGCGGAACCGTATCTGACCGGCCCTCCGGCCTCCGGGAGGACAACGGCCCTCCGGGCGGCGCCGGAGCCGGCCGGGAGGACAGCCCCGCCGGCTCCGCCGGACAGGCCGGCGGACCCCCGCCGGAACAGAAACCGGATTCATCGCCGCCCGTCGGCGCGAAGGCCGGCGGTTTCGCCGTAAGCATTGCGGTGATGGGCATGGATGACAAACTGCTATTCGGTCCCAGGGAAGTCGCCTTGACCGGAAAAAACGGCTGGGGCACGACGGCCCTGGGGGCCCTTCACGCCACCGGACTCCCCTATACCGTATCCTCCCGCTGGCCCGGTTTTGTAGAGGCCGTTGCCGGGCAGCACAACAAGGGCCAGTCTGGCTGGATGTATAAAGTCAATGATGAAATCCCGCTGGTGGCCGCCGGTCAAAAGCCGGTCAAGGACGGGGACAGGGTAATCTGGTGGTACAGTAAAAGCATGGGGGCTCCCGTTCCGGACTGGAATGAACTGAACAAGCGCTGAAAAACCGCCCGGAATGGACGCCGGATGTCGCTTGTCCGGAGAGTCGAACTCCGGCTGCTGAATTTCTTTAAGGAAGGGGTGTGATTTTTTGCTGGATAAGCTTTTCTATAGTGAAAAAGGGTCGTTTTTGCAGGCCCTTCACCCTCTGGCGGCGCTGGTATATTTGGGTACGTTTCTGGCGCTGGCGCTGGCCTTTACCCACCCCTTGTATTTATTGGGAATACTTATTGTTTTGATCCTGGCCCTTTGGCTGGCGGAAGGTTTGGAAGCCTGGGAGGGCTGCTTGAAAGCCGCCCTGCTGATGATGTTGCTGGTCATGATCATCAACCCGCTGGTGGTGCGGGCCGGAGATACGGTTATTTGGCACGGGCCGGGGATTCCCGTATTTGGGCGGCTGACCGTGTCCCTGGAGGCTCTATGCTATGGTGCAGTCATGAGCGTCAGGCTGCTGGACATAATCAGCGTGTTTTGCCTGTACAATCTGACCGTTCATCCGGACAGGGCACTGAATCTGTTTTCCCGCTTCGCCGGCAAGTCAGTGTTGGTAATATCCCTGGCCACCAAAATACTTCCCGCCATGGCCTGGGATCTGGAGAGAATACGGTCGGTGCAGCAGGTGCGCGGAGTAGACTTCGGCAAAGGGACATTTAAAGAAAAAATCAAAAAATATTCATCCGTAGTGAATATTTTACTGCTGTCATCCCTGGAAAGCTCAATGGAGACGGCCGAGTCAATGCAGGCCAGGGCCTTCGGCAGCGGCCCCCGTACCTGCTACAGCCGGAGCCTGTGGCGGCCCAGGGACACGCTGGTTGTTTCCTGCTGCGCCGCTGCGCTGGCAGCGGCCCTTTGGGGCCTGTTGCACGGATTTGGGCGCTACACTTTCTATCCGCAGCTGGATTATTTAATCGACGGTTCCGGGACGGTGGCGGTGTTGCTGGCCGTTATGTCCAGCCTGTCCGTTCCGGTGATTGCCGGTTGGGGTTGGAGGCGCTGGCATTGTTTAAAATCGAAAATCTGAAATATTATTATCCCGGCAGCGAAAGGCCCGCCCTGGACGGCATCAGCCTGGAAATAGGGGAGGGGGAGTTTGTGCTGGTGTCCGGCGCCTCCGGTTCGGGCAAGTCTTCCCTGGCCCGGGTGCTGGCGGGGCTGATTCCGGATTTTTACGGCGGACGGTTCGGCGGCGGGGTGTATTTTCAGGGACGGGATATACGGGCCATGGACCGGCGCAAACTGGCCCGGCAGGTGGGCATGGTTTTCCAGGATCCGGAAAAGCAGCTGGTGATGACCGGTGTGGAGGCCGAGATGGCCTTCGGGCTGGAGAACCTGGGACTTACCCAAAAAGAGATGTTCCGCCGGGTGGCGGAGGTGATGAGCTTTCTGGGACTGACGGAGCTGAGGCACCGGTTTACCGCCGGCTTGTCCGGCGGGCAGAAGCAAAAGCTGGTTTTGGCCGCCGTGCTGGCCATGCAGCCGCAGACGCTGATTCTGGACGAGCCCACATCGCAGCTGGACCCGGTGGCGGCGGAGGATTTTTTTAACTTGGTCAAGCGGCTGAACGAAGAGACGGGCTTTACCGTGGTATTGACGGAGCAAAGGCTGGAAAGGTGTTTTCATCTGGCCGACCGGGTGATCATCATGGAGGAGGGCCGGGTGGCCGTGGACGGCTCCCCGGAGCAGGCCGCCCGCTGGGCGGCCGGAAGCGGAAAGCCCTTGGTTCCCCCCGTGGCCAGGTTTTTTTCAGCATTGGGAGTTCCCTCTCCTCCGGTGACCGTAAAGGGGGGCAGGCGGCTGCTGATGCGTTCCCTCGGCGGGCGGGCCCTTTGGGGCGGGCCGGGACCTGGGGGCCCTCCGGCCTCTTCTTCAAAGGCCCGGGCGCCGGTGCTGGAGGTGAAGGATCTGTGGTTCACATATCCCGGCGGCGGGGAGGCGCTGCAGGATATAAACATTATGGTGGGCGCCGGAGAGTTTGTGGCCGTACTGGGGGAGAACGGCGCCGGCAAGTCCACGCTGCTGAAGGTTGTGGCGGGACTTTTACGGCCGGGACGGGGCAGGGTGTTGATGATGGATGGCGGCCGTCTGACTGAAAAAAGGGGGCGGTATCCCGGCCGGCGGGTGGCCTATCTTTCCCAGAACCCCAACGACTACCTATTTCAGGACACCGTGGAAGAGGAACTGCTGTTCACGCTGAAAAATTTCGGCATGGAGGATGGCGGCATTGTCGGCGAGCTGCTTGAAGACCTGCAATTGGGCCGCCACCGGTGGGCGAACCCCCGGGATTTGAGCAGCGGCGAGAGACAGAGGGTGGCCCTGGCCTCGGTGCTGGTGACCGGGCCGGATTTACTTTTGCTGGACGAGCCCACCCGGGGACTGGACTATGGTCTGAAGGCCGGGCTGGGAGGTTTTTTGTCTCGGCGGGCGGAATCGGGAACCAGCGTGGTGCTGGTCACCCACGATGTGGAATTTGCCGCCGAGTACGCCACCCGGGTAATAATGATGTTTGCCGGCCGGGTGGTCAGCGATGGATCCCCGCATGAAGTTCTGGGGCGGTCTTTTTTTTACTCCACCCAGATAGGCAAGCTGTGCAGGGGTTTTTGCGACGGAATACTGACTTTCAGCGAAGCCGTGGAAAGGATCGGACCGCTGTTTTTCAAAAAAAAGCTGTCCGGGTCCAGCCACTGAAATGGGGGATGGGTTTTGTCCAAGGGTATTTCCGGTGCAAACAGAATGCTTTCAATACTTTTAACAGTTGTTGTTTTTGGACTGCTGCTGGCCGGCGTCAATCAGGACAATATGGTGGCCAGGCAGGGCTGGGGATTGCTGTCGGCGGAGATTTTGCTGGCGGCCCTGGCCTTGTTCTATTTGGGATTTGAGCGGGGCGGGGTTTCACCCCGGGAGGTGGCCCTCATCGCCGTGCTGGCCGCCGCCGCCGCAGTGAGCCGCATTCCCTTCGCTGCCCTGCCCAATGTGCAGCCCACCACTTTTATGGTGATTGTTTCCGGTTTTGTTTTCGGACCCCGGGCCGGGTTCATGGTGGGGTCCACGGCGGCCCTGGTCTCCAATTTTTTTCTGGGGCATGGTCCCTGGACGCCATGGCAGATGTTCGCCTGGGGAATGGCCGGGGCTTCGGCCGGCTCGCTCAAAATAATCTGTCCCGGCATTGGCTCCGGAGGCATGGTGGTTTTCTGTTCTATTTGGGGCTATCTTTTCGGCTGGATTATGAATCTGTGGTTTTGGACCGCCTTCGTCCAGCCTCTCAACTGGCAGTCCTTTTTGGCCGCCTGTGCCGCCAGTTTTTGGCTGGACACCTTCCACGCCGCGGGCAACGCCGCTTTTTGCCTGTTTTTTGGGGCCGGTTTCGCCAAAATTTTAAATCGCTTCCGGAGAAAGATGAAGACCGTATCCATATCCCTGTGATTCGGCCGGTGACGGCGTATTGCTTTTCAACCGCGACGAAGAATAAGTATTGCGCTTTTTATGGAAATTAATAAAGGAATTTCGAAAAAAATATAGAATAAATAAATTAATTACGTGCCACGAAGGCATTGCGCCGGGTAGGGCGTTTATTGCCGGTTTGACGGAAGCTTTTAAAACAAAAAAAGTGTAAAACAAAAAGGCCATGAAGGTCCTCAGGGAAGACAGGGATCCTTCATGGCTTTTTTTGCGAAACTGTCCTGGATGGCCGGCTGTGTATAGTGTCCGTCAATCAAAGCTTTTTTGGGGAAGTGGTGTCCATAATACGCTATTTGCTTTTCCGCCTGCTGTATCTTTTTCCGGTAATGCTGGGGGTCTCCATCATCACCTTTGGACTGATCAACCTGGCGCCGGGGGATCCGGCGGAAATAATACTGCGGGCCGGCGGGGGGGACCCTTCCCGGGAGGCCCTGGATGCCCTGCGGGAAGAGTTGGGACTTAATGATCCTGTTTACATTCGCTATGGACGTTGGTTGTGGGACGCTCTGCATCTTGATCTGGGCAGTTCTTTCCGCACAGGCCGGCCGGTGGCCGAAGAGATATTGCACCGCTTCCCGGCCACCCTGGAGCTGGCCTGCGCAGCCCTGGCCCTGGTGGTACTGTTCGCCCTGCCCCTCGGTGTGCTGGCGGCCCTTTACCGCCATGGGCCGATTGATCACTTGATCCGTTTGGGCGCCCTGGCCGGGGCCTCCATGCCCGGTTTCTGGATTGGCCTTTTGCTCATTTATTTATTCGCCGTCAAGCTTCGCCTGCTGCCGGTAATGGGCCGGGGGGAGGCGGAACATCTGATCCTGCCGGCGGTCACCCTGGCCTCCGGCATGGCGGCAACCTACGCCCGGCTGTTGAGGGCCAGCATGCTGGAGGTTTTGGGGCAGGACTTTATCAGGGTGGCCAGGGCCAAGGGCCTGGCGGAAAAATGGGTGATCGGCCGGCATGCCCTGAAAAACGCCCTTCTGCCCGTGGTCACCATGCTGGGAATATCCTTCGGCCACCTCCTGGGCGGAACGGTGATCGTGGAAAGTATTTTCGCCTGGCCGGGGGTGGGGAAGTTTTGCCTGGACGCCATTTTCAACCGCGATTATCCGGTAATACAGGGCTATGCCCTGTTCATGGCGGTGATCTTTGTGACCGTCAATCTGGCGGTGGATGTTTCCTATCGCTTTATTGACCCGCGGGTGCGCCTGTCCGGCAGGATGTAGGGAGGTTTTCGCGTGGGCCGTGTGACGGGCCGGGAGGCCGAAAAAGACAGATTCAATGCGCCGGCCCCGCCGGTGTGGCTGGGGCGGGTTTACGTTGAGCGCATCAAAACCAGCCGTAAGAT